>JAFDEF010000020.1 GCA_019310485.1 Deltaproteobacteria bacterium
TCTTCTGTCAGGGTTACAATAAATTTCTTCATACTCGATCCTCCGAGATAGGAGTTGATTATGAAGAAACATATCATATCCTATACGACATTACAAGTATGACATGACACTAGTTTCAATCCTTGTTTTAATGGAACCTTCCCATCAACAAAAAATCTGAGATATTAAAAGGAATTAATGATATTGTTTCAATCCTTGTTTTAATGGAACCTTCCCATCAACTAGGACAGAGACTAGGAAAGAGCTGGAAGAAGTGAGGGGTTTCAATCCTTGTTTTAATGGAACCTTCCCATCAACCACTACAGAAAAGGAGGGAAAATAAGTGGTTAAAAGTTTCAATCCTTGTTTTAATGGAACCTTCCCATCAACTACTGCACTTCCCTGCTACTTCTATTGTGTTGCTGTTTCAATCCTTGTTTTAATGGAACCTTCCCATCAACCCGAAAACTTGTTAATGTGTATTACAGTGGTATCCAGGTTTCAATCCTTGTTTTAATGGAACCTTCCCATCAACCACCTGGACCATCAACGATGACCTAACCATCCCTTCGTTTCAATCCTTGTTTTAATGGAACCTTCCCATCAACTGCCAAGTGTCTACAGGCTCTCGTTCGGATGCCTCAGGTTTCAATCCTTGTTTTAATGGAACCTTCCCATCAACCCCAGAGTATGACGAAATTATGAGAAAGGAGAAGATGTTTCAATCCTTGTTTTAATGGAACCTTCCCATCAACCTGTCATACCTGGACGAGATAGATATTCGGAAAGTGGAGTTTCAATCCTTGTTTTAATGGAACCTTCCCATCAACTCCTACCAGTGATGATGTCACCGATTTTTCCACGTGTTTCAATCCTTGTTTTAATGGAACCTTCCCATCAACCAAGCGTGGGCGATTCCTAGAGCCCCACGAGATGCTGTTTCAATCCTTGTTTTAATGGAACCTTCCCATCAACGCTGCCCCGGCGATCCAAAGAAATCGAAATATACGGTTTCAATCCTTGTTTTAATGGAACCTTCCCATCAACCAAGCGTGGGCGATTCCTAGAGCCCCACGAGATGCTGTTTCAATCCTTGTTTTAATGGAACCTTCCCATCAACAGGGGGCCTAATCGCTATATCTCTTCTTGCTACCAGTTTCAATCCTTGTTTTAATGGAACCTTCCCATCAACAAACATCACATAAGATTTGCTGAATTGTGTTCTAAGTTTCAATCCTTGTTTTAATGGAACCTTCCCATCAACGTGGCCCACCGTGATTATCCTTTTAACGAATTAAATGTTTCAATCCTTGTTTTAATGGAACCTTCCCATCAACTAGGAAGGGAAAAGGAAATTGAATAGTTTGGAGTATGTTTCAATCCTTGTTTTAATGGAACCTTCCCATCAACCGTTCGGTGGCGATTATCCAGCTTAAAAGGATTACAGGTTTCAATCCTTGTTTTAATGGAACCTTCCCATCAACTTGGTTAAGAATCAGAGAGGCTGGCAGAACTTACTTGTTTCAATCCTTGTTTTAATGGAACCTTCCCATCAACCCAGAAGTGGAAGACATGCTCATACCTGTCTTATGTTTCAATCCTTGTTTTAATGGAACCTTCCCATCAACGATCCAGTGCCAGCTGCTCGTCATAGAGGTACCGACGTTTCAATCCTTGTTTTAATGGAACCTTCCCATCAACCCATGTATGGACATAGATTGTGTATGGTTTCTGATGTTTCAATCCTTGTTTTAATGGAACCTTCCCATCAACGAAGGTGGCCCAAGTGGATATTTAAACCACAATATTGTTTCAATCCTTGTTTTAATGGAACCTTCCCATCAACACTATTTGTCGAATTTTCAGCGTGATTCTAGTTCATTAATGACTTTTTCGAAGAGGAATATTGGCCCTCCTTATCTTCAACCGCTGCCATTTCCATCCTTTTTCAAGCCGCCAGAGTCAAGTTATGTTACTGACCTTACAATAAAAAACTGACTAAATGTTCTTTTCACAAATATTTCTGTAGCAACAATCCAAGCAGCGGCGCCTGTAACGGGTCGGTTTGGGATACCGGCAATCCCGTATAACCTCCAGGATCCCCCGGATTATCTTCTCCAGAGCATCAAAATCCCTCTCATGAATCGGCACCTCGATAAGCTTGTTCTTGCTCCTAGTGTAAATAATGAATCCGCGCGTAACAGAAACCCGGAAATTATCCTTGATAAGCTGGCCATAAAAGACCAACTGGAATCTATGGTTTTTGAAGGTTCTATCTTTGTATTCAGCATACTTGTAATCAAGAGGTGCAGCGGTCCCATCGTCCAGAAAGAGGACCTCGTCAACGATACCCCGGATGCCCGAAGGACTCGCCAAGTATACATCCAACTTTTTCTCCTTGACCCCAAGTTTTTTCCTCAGGTAACCCGGATTCATCTTACGTATCTTTTCATGTATGGTTCTACCCTTCTCAACTTTATATCTTTTCTCCTGATGTTCCGGTATGGCCAGCACATACTCAAAGTAGGTGAACCTCGGGCAGAAAAGGTACTCCAGGAGATGGCTGGCCGTGATTGAATAATTGGATTCAGAATCCACCTTATTTGTTATAAGAGCATTAGTGCTCATGATGATCCTTCAACTATCTGATCTTGACATTGTGGTTATAAGCGCACATCAAGACCCTTTTCGAAAAGCCCCAGGTTATCAACAAAGAAGGATTTGATGGTATCCCAATGCCAATCTTCCCCGCTCTTCAACATCAAAGGAGAAGGCTCCTTTTCAGCGTCCTCAAAGAAAACAAGACTTTTGACCACATGATAGTAATTGATTTCAGAGTGCTCAAAACGGCGTTTGAAAGTATCGCAGACATCAGAAATAGAGCAGCTCATTTTTATTACACCATAAAGATCAATAAAATCCCTCTTAGACCCCCTTTGGGATATGGCCTTTATCTTTTCTGCTGCGATATCTCTTAATTCAGCTACCCTGACACCACGCCATGATAGAGTAGGATAAATAAGCGGCACCTCGTAGTAGAGCAAGGAAACTCGAATACCCCTTGCTTCAAAGTGCGCCGTGCCCAGATCTGTAAAAAAGATCTTATCCGGCTGAATGAGAGAAAGAATTGCGTCAACATTAAACATCTTGTCCGTAAAGAAATGCAGGTCATTGGATTTCCTATGTCCCAATTGCAAGGCAAGCCCCGTGCCTCCTGCAAGATAAAAATTTTCCACGCTAGGAGTAAGGTCCTCAATGGCCTTTATGGCTTCTTGTGATAATACTTGTTCAAACATGGTACCTCAGAAAGGGGAATGCTGAATTTAACGGCCCAATATTTTCCGGTCTTAGGAAACAATCCCTTCTTTGTTTTGATCACGGCCACTATATCTTCACGCGCGTACATTTCCATAAGCCGCCGGACATCTTCTTTGTCTCCATAGTCCAAGACCCGGCCTATGACATAAGGAGCATGCACAACTGGATCGATCTGATCTGCATCCCAAAAAAGGGAAGCCCGAAACAAAGATTTAACATCCGGTCTTTTCATGTGCCCTTACAAATTATTGCTTGTCTATCCTTTTAACGGTACCAAATCCGCGTGACACAGACTTACCAATGCCCCAGTAATCAGGAATTTCAAAATTCACAGAAAAGGTGCCGAGAAATCCGAGCATGGGATTGCCTTTAAGAGACGTCTCCACTTCCTTGATGTTGATAATCTTGGCTTCAACTGGGGCAGGGACGGTATATCCCAGTCCTTTTGACATAGAGAGGATATTCCCAACAAGAATTTTTTCTAGCAGCTTTTTCTTTTTTGCCTGGCTTCCCAGCCTCAGATATTTATCATAATTCTTTTCGTTAAGGGCAAGCCAGGGGTAGGAAAATAAATAAGTGCTGACATTCCCTGAAATGCCAAAATCATCCGTCTTTAGTGAAATCGTTTTCTCTATTATTTCATAATCTTTTTGACCAATCCTTAAGTGGTAGATACCTTCATGAATCCTTTGGAGTAAATCAGCGCCCTCGTTGATTCCGAGCACAAGTGGCGCCCTGTTCAATATTTTATATTGAATCAGGGGAAACCTATAAAAAAACTTATCATTGATATGATGATGGACAAGATCAAATTCTCCAAATCGACTAGCAAAATAGCCCCTCAGCTTGTTCGCATCTGCTCTAACAAATTTCTCACATTTAAAGGTTAAGGCTATAGTTTTGACTTTCATACTGTATCCGTCATCTTGTAATAATGTACCCTGTGCCTTCAACCTCAAAGGGTTTCTCGTTGGTAATATGGACCGTTAGGAATGAGGGCACTAAAATCTTTCGTTCTTCCCTCAGGGGAATCATGTAAGTTCTCATAGGGTGGTTACTGTCTCTTTTTTTACATCTCTCATGCATTAGGTAGGTCTTCCCGTTTCCGTCAACTATATCCGTGTCCTTTGTAAAAGGAACCGGATATTCTGTTCTCACACGATTTAAAGCGGAGGCTCTAAATACATCTTTAATATGAACATCATCGAGCAAGGAGATGGGGGACTCAGTATCGCCGCAGGTCAAAGGAGTAACCTTCAAGGCTTTCCCTACTTCACCCACTATATTGCCGCCATTGAAGATAACTACCACTTGCAATGATCTCGAATAGGCATATTCTCTACCAAGCGCATTAGTGAACTTGCCTCCCAGGTTATCCTCCCATTTGACCATTGCAGAAGTGATGTAGCTCTTAGTAACGCACGGCGTTAGGCATTTTGACCCTGCCCAAGCTACCTCATCTTCAAGTAGGTCAAGACATACTAACGGATGTGCACTATTCTTGTATCGCTGCAAGGCATTTGCACACATTCCTATAATGGCAGAGGGCGGCAGGATCGGATATGTCAGCGCAGACTGCCAGGTAAATGGAATTCTAATAGAGAATAAAGAATTAGTTATCACATTGAAAACCAGCGCCTTCATCCTGTTAACCCACTCTCCCTATTAGCTCACTGA
This sequence comes from Deltaproteobacteria bacterium, assembly GCA_019310485.1. Lineage (GTDB taxonomy): Bacteria > Desulfobacterota > DSM-4660 > Desulfatiglandales > HGW-15 > JAFDEF01. The sequence continues at coordinate 4,975 of JAFDEF010000020.1, forward strand.
AAATATCGTCTATGGTATTTTTGACATTGGCTTTTGAAGGCATGCCGTCCCCCCAATACAGTAAAGTTGTCCCTGCAGGCATAAGACCTTCTGTTCTCGGCACATAATCGGGATACATTGGCGAGACCGGGAAGGGAAGAGGTCCGCTTTCGGAATAAGCAACAAGGACTTCTATAGGATTTCCATGAGGAACTGCATGAGAGAGAGAGGCACCCAAATGCCCCGAGATCAGATAACGATAGGCTTCGATCGCTACCTTGATTCTATCTTTCCTGCCCGTGCCATCCTCTATAGCATAAGGATTTGAATTTCCGAGTTTTGATTCGATAAGTGCTATTCTGTCAATGTCAAGGGCGGAAATAAAACCATAAAATCCAGACGCATAGGCTTTGCTAAAAGGCATCATTGTCCCTGGATCCGAGGAAACCCTATTGTGTATGACTTGCCTGGAGATAGCCTCTTTGTCCAAGACAGGCATAAGCCATGAAAACATCGCCCTTGTTGTCCTTCTGGCTGATGTTCCGGCTTCTTGCTCCCCCTCAGCCTGTCTGGCTATTAAGTACCCATGGACATCGCACACAGCACAAGAAGTAACAGCATCACTCTCAGACTTAGCCACCTGTCTCAAAGTCCCATCGCGTATTTCCCCTGGCCTGATTGGCTCCCCCACTTTGCACCCATCGCACAAAGGAACATCTTTGTAAGCCCCATGATTTATCAGGTGTCTGAAGGCTTCGCAGTGCCAATGCTTCAGCATCCTTCCGGAAACAGCAGGGGCTTCTTGTCTCTGTCCCTTTTCGTCCAGAAACTCCATGATTCTAATGTCGGTAACGTTCCCGGCTACCGCCTCGTTATTTAGATCGTGTACGTTCAGCTGAGTTTTCACTGCGAAACATAGGAATTTAAGCATGTCGTACCTCCTTTTCTGTTTCAATATTTTCTTCGGATCGTGCCTGAAAGGAAAATGCCAGAATCACCAAGGCTGTCTTGGTTTTATCAAAATCTTTATCAGCAAGCCTGAATATTTCTTTCATTTCATCATCTGTCGGAAGATGAATTTTTTCATTCTGTTCAAGCCTCAGCCTTGCTTCCCTGAGCATCTTCGCTACAGTCTCCTCAAAATCCTTTGATTCCTTTCTTGCATTTCTAATGCTATCGGCATAACCATACTTTTTTTCTCTAACAAAGTATCTCAAAGTCCGTGCAAGACTCGCAATTGCTTCGTTTTGAATTATCCCAGGGTCTATCATAGCTACCTCCTTCAAAAGGTAAAAGGCTGTTTCTGGATATAGCATACTCATCCACTTGTTATCTCTTGACGATGTTTGTTGGCAATAAAGGCGGGCGAATTTTGGCAGCACATCCTTCTTTCCATAATAGATTATGTCATTTAGGCATTGAAGTGCTCCAAATGCCTCCCTTCTTTTCATATTCTCAATAGACGCAATATTGTATGAATTTGCTCGTAAGAATTTTAAATAGCTATCTATAGTAATCAAAAAAATGCCATCTACGCGGTATGCGCGTGAGCCGCCACCGCTAAGAGTAGCCATAAATAAATCAAAGCCATCCAATATACGCGCAGACGAAGGAATCTGACCCAGGAACATAAATGGAATGAGGGATTGAGGGACTTTTTGGTTTATCCAGAGTCTTCTTACCTGGTGCTGGAGGGCGGACAATTCCCTGAGTTTGGTCCCTCTAACCCTCCCCCTCGGGATTGGGATAGAAATAACTTCTCGATCAGCGACATTAAAAACAAAAGAAGCATACCAAGTGCCTAGTAGTGCAAGGAGTGCGCACGATTTGCAAATGTTCTTTGGGTTTGTGGGCCTTCTGGGTAGCTTGGGGGAAGACTTATCTCTCGGGTTTTTGCGTTGGGCTATGACATCTAGTCCATCTCTTTTGTTATGGAAAGAGGTTAGGGCTGTGAGCCCGATCACATTGCCGGTTGATCGAGATTTATGCTTGCAAACATTTTCGTTTTTCCTGTTTGCAATAGCATGCTGGATCGAGAGATATTGCTTTAAGGAAAAAATTTGATCTTCATCAAGGGCTATACTGTTCGCACTTCTTCCTCCTATTCCAGGGGTATTGAAAGGGATGAATGGGGAGGAAAGCAGTCTTCTGCAAAGCAAATTGAAGTTTTGATCAAGCAGGTCAGTCTCTCCCTCATCTAAGAAGGTGACTTTGTAGAATCCGCCGTCATTTTGGATTGTTACTTTGTCCACCCCGTATGTTTCCAAACCTACCCGTGCCAATCCATAAGCAATCTTTGCTTCTAAGTCCGGAAACCCTGTTGCAGGCGTATACAGAGTAATCATACTTCCCCCATTTCCCCCTTTAAACGATCAAATACTAGTCTTGCCGTTTGCAAGCTTTTTCTGGCATCTTCCTCCGAGGGCATTCCGCTTGGAAGCATTCCCGGTAATGCATCAGGATAACGGGTGGTCACATAAAACCTGTCTAGCAAGAGTAGCTCCTCATGCATGTCACTAAAGGCATTTCCGGGCAGCAGGCGCAAGATATCCGCTACCTTATGGCTTCTAGGATACAATTTGCCGGTGAAAAGTATATAACCTTTCAAGAGTTTTTCTACACATTGCTGGGAGTGAAAACATACCTGATTATAAATCTTCTGCTCCCATGCAAGCACCGCCATTTCAAGATCTTCAGATGCAAACTCGATCCATCTGTCAATCTCCTCTCTCATATATCACCTCCCCTTTGGCAAGGATCTCTTCTTTGAAAAAAAGTCTGGTTTTGCAAAGGTCTTCGAATTCACTTGGCGTATAGACAAGGAAATCTACACCCACTTTAGGCCTAAGAAGCATGAAAATTTCCCTGATTCGATCCAGGAAGGGCTTCTCAGTATCTTTGATAATAACCAAATCTATGTCTGACCAAGCCCCTGTCTTGTTCTTTGACAAGGAGCCAAAAAGAATGATTCTTTCCGGGCGATATTGCTCCTGAAGTAGTTCGACGTATCTGGCAAGTTCTTGCCTTAATTGGCGCACTCTATCTCTCCGTGCTATATTTTCCACGAAATCTTTTATATTCTCGACCATTAGCCAGCCGCCATAAAGAGCTTTATGATCTGCTCTTTCAAATTTGGATCTCTCACTTGCTGCTGAGATATCACATAGCTTGAGAATATGATGGGCTAGTGAGGCGCACAGTCTTCTCTGATGCTGTTCTAACAAAGAGCAGCCTTTAGCCCAAATGCGAAGCCCGTTTGCCATATCTTTCAGGGTGTAGATGTCAACTTCATAAGCATCTTTAGGAAAGTAGCTGTCCAGATATTCAACTCCATAATCCCAATCAACCCTCCCAACATGGTCTACAATGCCTTCCAATATGGCTTGTACATCCGGCCGCTCTATGTTATCCCCAAGGACACCCCTATCGGTATGATGTATGGCAACGGCAAAGCTTAGAGGGTTTCTGAAATTTTCAGGAAGGGTCAGCCATAAGTAAGCTGCACCGATAGTGGCGTGGGAGGGCAATTTACTGCCAGTTCCCAGATTTGCTTGCCATTTCTTGGTGAGTTTTCCAAGGTCATGAAAATCTATCATTCTTGAAAAAAGCCCCCTTAGAAATTCAGGCTCACATTTCCCATGATTGATGTTAAATACCCTTATGATTGCTGAACAAAACTTTGGGAAAATGGTATCAAAATTCCTTCTACATCTTGAGATATGCGCGACATAGAGTTCCTTGGGAGAACTAAACAACGAATGTGGTAACATTTGAGATTACCCCTTTAGCGTGATCATAGTATGTCTTATCAAGAAGATAATACTTAAAAGGCAAAATGTCTCCTCTTACTTCTTTAGGTTCCCAGAGGTCTTTTTCATTGTTGAAATCCAATCTTGTAGTCAAAATATTCTGTTTAAGCATTGACCACCCGACCGAAAAATCCACACTTATTGAATTGTCTCCCATGGCAATTTTAGTTAAAGCATCCTTCAATCTATCCTCTTTTTTCCTTCCACGACCAATAGACGGGTCAACAACTACAAGCGTGATAGGCTTGCTCTGTCTCAGTTGGATATTCTTGGGAACTGTATCAGCGTATAAGACACATTCATAAAGATCAACAAGGGTTTCGCTAGCCTCAAAGTCATTTGCCCTGTAATTGAGTATATCGGCAAATTTGCAAGTTTCGGAAAAGTGCTTTAAATTGAAATCAGGATTCTCCTTCATCCAGTTGAACGTGCTTTCAATATGCGACTTATCATACGGTAAATGTCCTTTTTCCCTTTCCACATTGAAAATAATCATCTCCCCTTTTTCACCTTCGTATCTTGCACACCTTCCGGCCCGCTGAATCAAAGCATCTGCTGGGGCTAGCTCAGTGATAAGAAGCTCTGCTGAAAAATCGAGTCCCGCTTCAAGAACTTGTGTCGAAACAACAACCCCAATACCTTCGGGAAAAACAATTTTACCTCCATCTTTATGAGGAACAAGGGAAACAGCCCTTTGTTCATGACTCTTTCTGTCGACCTTTGTGAAGCGAGAATGCAAAAGGACAATTTCATCATCATCAAGATCAAGAAATTCCTTAACCTCCTCATATACCTTTTGGGCTCTTCCTACTTGGTTAACAACGATGAGAGTTTTCTTATTTTTCACTTTGTTTAGAAGTTCATCAGAAATGTTCATCTTTTCATTTGAAAAAAGCGGCATATCCTCAATAGTTACTTCTAGTTCGCTTTGGATATCTACCTCAGCTATAATTTTTTCAATATCCGAAAAAAGTTCTCTGTTTTCAAAAAGAGACTTTTCGAGGGCTTCAGGCATGGTTGCCGTCATTACCACAAAGGGAACATGACTTTTCCCTAAGATCTCCATTAGGGCCCTCATTATGGAAAATGTAAATTCGTCTCTGTACATGTGCGCCTCGTCAAAAATGACGATAGAGGACGCTATGGAGCCCGCGGGAATATCAATATGCTTGCCAACCAGAATAGCTGTCCTTGCAAAGGCATATAGAAACTGATCAAGGGTGGTAACCACAATGTCCGATATGAAGAACGGGGTATTGGGCACATCACCATGTTGAACTTCTACAGAAATAAAAGGTGAAATTTTTTTTGCATATTTCCTGATCCTATCTGCGATATTGTTTACCATTATCCTCATCGGGAGAACGTATATGAGCCTTGGGGCAATAAGAAATTTATCCTCCAGAAATTGCAATAAAAACGGCGCAATAGCCGCTTCAGTCTTTCCAGAACCCGTTGGAGCCTTAAGTAATACGGGATTTTTATAATTCTGTATTTTCTCAAAAACATCTCTTTGATATTTATAAGGCTTCTTTATGCCATATACCTTTTCGTAGACCTCTTGGATCATTTCACCTCCTCATTTCCAGTTTCTGTCGCCCTGTTTTTTCAAGTACGCTTACAAGCTTAGGAATTTTTCAAATTCTGAAGAAAAATTTTGTATAGTTCTACAATGTCTCAAAGACAGCCTTCAGTCTTTCCATGTCCTTGTCAAACGAAACAACGATCTTTGCCGGAGAGGAATGGGCGGCAAGAATACAGTCCACAATATCAGCACTGGAATTGGAATATCTGAGAAGCGCCTCGAGAATTCTTGATCTGTCAGGGTTTACAATTCCAGAAAAATTCAGAATCCCGCTTAATTTCTCTACAATTTCATTCTTTGGAACCCCGTAGTATTTATCCATGACATAGACACATTCAACGATAACAACGTCGGGTATCTCGGCCTTTCTTGTGCCTTCAAAGACATCTGACATAAATGCCGCTGCCTTGGGGCTGAATTTCGGGTGATCCCCTAATAGGTATCTGAGGACAACATTCGTATCAATCAGGTAGACCTTCTTTGGCGATTTCATTTGAGATTTTTCCCTTTATCTCTTTTCTTACCTTAGCTAAAGGAACGTACTTCCTGGCGTACTTCTTTAGACTTCCCGCCAGCATCTCCGCCTGTGCCCCCGGCACCCCCTTGAGCTTTACCTCGTTTCCTTCAACCAGAAACAACACCCCTCCCTGATTTTCAATGTTGAGTTTTTTTCTTATGGGCTTAGGTATTGTTAATTGACCCTTTCTTGATACTTTTGCATACATTTCACACTCCGACTGATATGCTTGATTTCCTTACTTTGTTATATATTCCTACTTTTTCGATTTGTCAAACCAAAAGTCCCTCTCTCGGTTGTATCTACTTTCGAATATACAGACTCGGGAGGCTGGCAAGGATTGTTGCCGCGAATAAAACAGATCAGAAAAACTTTGATAATATTTCTTCATTGATCAATTTTTTGTCAAACCCTTGGCCCAGGACCTTGATCTTCCTGAAATCATCCTGGCAAAAGGGGAAAAGATAGACGCTGTCCTCGTCCTCGTTGATTAGGTCCAGGCATTTTTCTGAAAGCTCGTCAAATCGGCTCATCTTGAGCTTTCCCAGGAATGCACTTTTTTGCACCCGTTCAAGACCGTACTGCTTGCAGGTCTTGGCTACCCTTGCCCTGACATTATCTTCCACAATATCGTAGATGATCCAAACGAGAACTGACATGCTTTACTCCGCTATTAGAATTCCTTTATCTCGAGCCAATCAGGCTTCTTCTGTTTTTCATCTTCAAGGAGGATGTTGGCAAGGCGGTGGGCCTCGTGCTGCATAATGTGGCGGCGTTTGACGTTCCGGCGGCGGTACCGGATTGTCTCGTCCAGGTGTTTGTTCATAGCCTCTACCACTACAGGCTTCCCCCTCTGGTTCAAGGAAACGGTTCCTTCCTTTGAATCGTAGTATTCCTCTTTCATCTTCTTCCCAGTGAAAAGATAGGCTGCAGTTTGTTCTCCGTAAATGCGGAATGGCTCGATCAGGTCAAAAACAAGAGATTTCTTGTTGTAGTTATCAGCATGCAAAAATCCGATGTATGGATCAAGGCCGGAGAGGATGCAGGCCTTTTCAACGAGCCCGTACAGGATACCGTAACAATAGTTAAGAACTGCATTAAAGGGGTCCCTTGCGGGGCGGCGTGACCTCCCATCAAATCGATACTTCTCCGGCATGATGTTTGAGATGCACTGAAAGTAAGCACGGCCTGCAGTTCCCTCTAGTCCCATAAGGTAGTTCCGGGCCTCGCCGGAATAGGCAGCAGCTAAGGAAAGATCCGACATGCAGCGTTCGATGGTGGCGATATGACCGTGAAAGCCGGATTCCCGCCCTGGACGGGCATACATAAGTTTCTTCAAGAATGCCACCTGGTTCTCCATTTTTTGCCTGATCATGTCCGTGGCGAGTGCAAGGCCCATGGATCCTGAGGCTGCTTCCAGCTGCTTCCTGCGGATAAGCGCAGTACTCCCCATTTTCGAGAACCAGATACGGCCGATAGGCTCACCGAAACTGTCAAGGAAAATCATGTCAATATTGTGTTCAAGGGCAAGCGCAATTGCCTGTGTGGTTATCATAGCCTGGTTGGAGACGACGATGGATTCAACTTTCAGAGGGGAGATGTCGAACCGCTTTTCTTTCTGCTTCAGTCGAAAGCATTCATCCTTTTGGGTAATGAAAGTGCCGGGGGTATTGATGACAAGCTGCATTGAGCAGCCTCCTGAGCGATTTGTTGCAGATTATGTGTGTAAATTTGTTCCAAATCCGGAATGGCTGACGGTTAAACGAAAAAGGCTCCATTGTTCCTCAAAAGCACATGGAGCCTTAAGGAAAGCGCTTTTAGATGTGTGGCCCCGATTAGAGCGGGGGTATTTTTAGGGAACCACATTCCCTTCTCCTGAAGGAGGGTGAAACAGGGGAAGAAAAATACAGAACAATAACAAAACCCTGATAGACCAATCAGGCTCATCTGTCAAGAAATTTCGCCAATGGGCTTCTAAATGTATGGTGGTGCCCGGGGCCAAGAAATCATTCCCATTCGATGGTACTGGGCGGTTTCGAGGAGATATCATAGACAACCCGGTTTACTCCCCTTACATTGTTAATGATCCTGTTGGAGATTCTTTCAAGGACCTCGTAAGGAACACGGGTCCAGTCGGCGGTCATGGCATCAAGGCTGTCAACGATTCTCAGCGCGATCACGTTTTCATACGTTCTCTCGTCGCCCATAACACCGACTGTTTTCACTGGGAGAAGAACTGCAAATGACTGCCAGACTTTTTCATACAGCTCAGCTCGCCTGACTTCCTCAAGAAGTATAGAATCAGCAGCCCTCAGTATCTCAAGCCTCTGGCGCGTCACCTCTCCCAGTATCCTGACCGCCAGCCCGGGGCCGGGAAAGGGCTGACGCATAACGATTTCTCTTGAAAGGCCGAGCTCTGCTCCCACCAGTCTAACCTCGTCCTTGAAAAGCTCCCTGAGGGGTTCAATGAGCTCAAGGTTCATGACCTCGGGGAGTCCTCCTACGTTGTGATGGCTCTTGATCGTGGCAGATGGCCCTCTAAACGATACGCTTTCAATGACATCCGGATAAAGGGTGCCCTGGGCAAGAAACTTGGCCTTGCCGAGCTCCCTGGCCTTTTTTTCAAAAACCGATATGAATTCCCGGCCGATGACTTTCCTTTTTTCCTCCGGGTCGGTTACGCCTTTAAGATGATTGAGAAAATGCTGGGAGGCATCCACCTGGTGGACATCCATGTGGTAAAGCCCCTTGAAAAGCTCCATAACCTCTTCTGCTTCTCCTTGCCTCAAGAGGCCATTGTCCACAAAAATACAGGATAGTTGACCGCCCACGGCTTTATGGAGCAAAACCGCTGTTATTGTGGAATCCACCCCTCCGGAGATACCGCAAATAACCCTCTCTTTCCCTACCCTTTCCTTCAGATCTTTTATTGTTCTTTCCACAAAAGAACTCATGGTCCAAAGCGGCTTGCACCCGCATACCTTGAACAGGAAATTTTTCAAAATCCGCGTTCCTCTTGGCGTGTGGGCCACCTCGGGGTGAAATTGCACCCCAAAAATTCTCCTGGAGGCATCAGCCATTGCAGCCACAGGACTGTTCTTGCTGCTGGCCAGGGCGGAAAAGCCTTCAGGCATCCTGCGGATTCTATCAGCGTGACTCATCCACGCCATTTCCTCCTTGCTCCTGTCAAAGCCGCTAAAAAGGTCACTGCTATCCACGACTTTGATCAGGGCGCTACCGTATTCTCTCTGGTCAGCTTTCTCTACCTCTCCTCCAAGTACGTGGGCAATGTACTGCATGCCGTAACAGATCCCGAGCACAGGCACACCGAGGTGAAGGACTTCTCTATCAGCTACAGGAGCATCCTTGTCGTATATGCTCGCCGGCCCGCCTGAAAGAATGATCCCCCTCGGGGCAAAAGCTCTTATTCCCTTAAGGCCCATGTTGAAAGGGTGGATCTCGCAGTAAACCTGCGCCTCCCGGATTCTTCTGGCAATCAGCTGCGTATACTGGGAGCCGAAATCAAGAATCAGGATCTTTTCAGCATACAAGTCGTCCGGCATGTTTATTGTTACTCCAGCATATAGTTGGGGGCCTCTTTTATGATAATAACATCATGCACGTGCCCTTCCCTGAGCCCGGCAGCGGTGATCTGCATAAACCTTGGCTTGGTTTGAAGCTCCCCAATGTTACGACAGCCCAGGTACCCCATGCCTGCCCGCAAACCACCGACCAACTGGTAAACAGTATCTGCCAGGGATCCCCTGTAAGGCACGCGCCCCACAATGCCTTCAGGCACAAGCTTTTGGTTGGTTTCAATACTTTCCTGAAAGTATCGATCCCTGCTTCCTTCTTTCATCGCCTCTATAGAGCCCATTCCTCTGTAAACTTTGTAAGTCCTGCCCTGGAAAAGGATCGTCTCGCCGGGGCTCTCTTCCGTGCCGGCAAAAAGGCTGCCTATCATTACACAATCAGCCCCACCTGCCAGGGCCTTGGTTATGTCTCCTGAATACTTGATGCCACCGTCCGCAATAATCGGGATTCCCCACTTCTTGGCCTCCTTGGCACAGTCCGTAATTGCCGTCATCTGGGGAACACCTACACCGGCAATAACCCTTGTCGTACAAATCGAGCCGGGGCCCACCCCAACTTTCACTCCGTCAACTCCTGCTTCAATCAGGCTTATGGTCCCTTCAGCGGTTGCAACGTTGCCAGCGATCAGCTCTAGGTCGGGAAACTTCTTCTTAGTATTGCGCACAGCATTAATAACCCCTTCAGTATGCCCGTGGGCCGTGTCAATGACCACCACATCCACATTCGCAGCCACCAGTCTCTCCACCCTTTCTTCCATGTCCCCGCCGATACTTACAGCAGCGCCGACCCTCAACCTGCCGAGCTCGTCTTTGCAGGAATTGGGATACTTCCTTATTTTCTCAATGTCCTTGATCGTAATCAGCCCTATCAGTTTGCCGTCATCATCCACTACCAGAAGCTTTTCTATTCTTCTTTGGTGGAGAATGGCTTTTGACTCTTCCAATGTAATGCCCGCCTTGGCAGTCGCCAGGTTGTCTTTGGTCATTACTGTTTCAACTTTTTGGTCCAGGTTTGTCTCAAACCTCAGATCCCTGTTGGTGATGATGCCTACCAGGTTACCATCTTTGACAACCGGCACTCCCGAAATCCTGTACTTGCTCATTATTTCCAGGACCTCGTAAAGCTTCCGGTCCGGCTCAATGGAAATAGGGTCAACAATCATCCCGCTCTCCGACTTTTTTACTTTTTCTACCTCAAGGGCCTGTCTTTCTATACTCATGTTCTTGTGCACAAAACCTATTCCGCCCTGCCTCGCCATTGTGATGGCTGTCTGAGATTCCGTCACAGTGTCCATGGCCGCGCTTGTAATCGGGATGTTGAGGCTGATATTCCTCGACAGCCTTGTCTTCACATCAACCTCAGCAGGCAGCACAGAAGACCTCCCCGGTATTAAGATAAGGTCATCGAATGTCAAGCCTTGCTTGATAACTTTATTCTCCATCATCTCCTCCGCTAAAATAGGACTTCCTGCCTGCTGGATCAGGTCCAGAGGCTGGATCAGTGTCTCCTTTTCTAAGACTTAACTCAAAAGTACCAAAGGGAAATCGGGTTTTCAAGAATAGGAGCTAATGCACCAAAGATAGGTTATTATTTGCATGCATTGGTACCGTTTGTAAAGCACTAACTTCGCACCTGATCCAGCATCAAGCCATCATCTTCTGTTCTGTCCGCCCATGGTCTGCACGCGCAGGCAAGCCCGTCACCATGTGGCGGGCCTGCCTGTGGCCAATTCTTTAAACACCGGGCATAGTTGGGGGGCCCTATTTGGATTTTCCGACAATGGGCGTGTACATGTCCAGCACTGTGGCGAGCTCCTTACACCGCATGATCGCACTTAGAGCAAAGTAGACGAGGGCACCAAAAAGAACCAGCCCACAAACTCTACCCATCAATGCCAAGGTAGTCATCGGGCCACTCGCCGCAACCCATTTCAAATACAAAATGTAGATTCCTGCCCCCATAACAATAGAAGCCAACAAGCTTTTTAAGGTAGTTTCAATAACAGGCCCGAGGCTAAGATTACCCAACTTCCTCTGCAGATGCCACACAAGAAGGAAAAGCTGCAAAGACGATGCTGCGGAAAGAGCAAGTGCGAGGCCACCGTGCTTTAAAGGCCCCATAAGGGCAAGGCTCAATATCAGATTTGCCACTATTGTAATTGCAGCCACCTTTACCGGTGTTTTGGTGTCCTGCAGCGCATAAAAAGCAGAGACCATCACCCTGATTCCTGAAAAAGCCCAAAGGCCCAGGGCATAATAAACAAGAGCTATATTGGTCATTGTGGTTGAAAAGGCGCTGAACGCCCCCCTTTGAAAAAAAAGCTGTATAATTGGTTTTCCTAGCGTAACAAGCCCTGCCGTGGATGGGATCGCTATGAAAAGCACGAGTCTCAGGGAATGTCCCAGAGTGTCTTTGAAATCGTCGAGATCTTTGTTGGCAGCCTGCTTTGAAAGCGAAGGCAAAGCTGCTGTGCTGATAGCAATTGCAAAAACTCCCAGTGGAAATTGTACAAGTCGATCAGCATAATAGAGCCAGGAAACGCTTCCCTCCGGCAGAAAAGAGGCGAGAAGAGTCCCCATGAACTGGTTGAGCTGGTAAATAGCTGAACCAAAAACAGCAGGAAGCATGAGCAGCCCAATCCTTCGTATCGCCGGATGTGAAGGATACCAAATGGGAACCAGAGAAAACCCCTTCTTGAGAGCCCATGGGATTTGAAGCGCAAGCTGCATGAAACCTCCGATGATAACACCGATTGCAATTCCTACTACTGGCTGGGAAAGATGAGGAGAAATCAAGAAGGCAGAGCCGATAATCCCCACATTAAGAAAGATAGGGGCTGCTGCCGGGGCGGCAAAGTGTCTCAGAGAGTTAAGAATCCCCATAAAGAATGCCACAAGGCTTATGAAGAAAATATAAGGGAAAGTGATACGGGTTAGCAAAACGGTAAGATCGTATTTCATTCCTGCCCCGCCAAACCCAAATGCCTGAAGCCTAACGATCCACGGAGAAAGCAAGATCCCCAGCACCGTAACCAAAGCAAGGAGTATGGAGAGAAGCGTGAGAACCGCCCTTGCCAGCTCAAATGCATCATGCCTGGATTTCTGGGTCAGGTATTCTGTAAAAACAGGGATAAACGCGATCGTAAGGGAGCCTTCTGCAAACAGGCGGCGCAGCAAATTTGGAATCCGAAAGGCTACGAAAAAGGCGTCTGCAGCCATTCCTGCACCAAAGAACCTAGCTATCACAATATCGCGAGCAAGGCCTATGACACGACTCACAAAAGTGAAAAAACCGACGGTACCAGCCGCATGGCTGACACTTTGCTTTTCAGAGATTTGGATTTCAGTATTTTCCACGCGAAGTTTTTATCTTGACAATGAATTGATGATCACTTAAAAATCAACCTTTAAGACAGCCTCTTCCAAAAGGAGATCGAAACTTGGCAACTCATAAATCAGCCCTCAAAAGGGCAAAACAGAGCAAGGCCAGAAGGCTAAGAAATCTGAGCCACAAAACAAAGGCGAAAAGAGCCGTCAAGCAAGTTAGGCTTGCTGTAGCAGAGGGCAACGGCGATCGCGCAGGAGAGTTACTGCCCACGGCTACGTCTGTGCTTCAAAAAACCGCCTCAAAGGGAGCCATCCACAGGAATAAGGCCTCCAGGATTATTTCTCGTCTTGCCCGACAGGTAAACAAGGTTACACAGGAAAAAGCTGCCTAGAAGGCTGTGGGCATCCAGCGCATTCCTATTCGCATAGAGTAATAATCAGGTTTTCAAGAACCGGCCGCGGCCTTGAGCCCGATTTGAGGTACCGGTCAGCCTCATAGAGAAGTGCCAAAGCCTTTTCAAATTCACCGGCAGTCCATCTTCTGGACTGCCGGGTCAACTTTCCGGCCAGGAAGCCTACGTGACCGAGTTTTCCGGCAATTTCCCTTTGGCTTCCGCCTTTATCCAGGATCGTCTTGGTCTGCCACAGAAGCCTGATCTGCCTGTTCAACATGCCTATGATGCGAAGAGGCCCGAATTTCTTGTCCTCTTCTTCCAGGAACCTGTTCAAGGCTGACAGGGATTTGCCGCAGTTCTTTTCAGCCACCATATCGACCAGTTCAAAAACACTGTACATGCGACTGTGGATCACAAGTTCTTTCACTTTTTCTATGTCTGCGCTGTTTCCGTACCTCAAATGAACTTTCTCAAGTTCAGCGTAAAGATCTCTTGTTGAGTTTCCAACAAGTTCCAGAATATAAAAGCAGGTCTTCGTGTCCAGTTTCAAACCCATCTCTTGGGCCGTGTTTTGAATCCACGGAACTATGTCCCTGTCTTTGAGCTGTTTAAAGGGCAATGCGACACCAAGCGATTTAAGCTTCTTATAGAATTTTCTCTTAAAGTCCGGCTTGTCTGAGACAAATATGACACATGTGGAATCGGAGGGGCGTTCAAGATAAGGCAGAAATTTTTCTAGACTTTCTGTATCGAATTTCTCCGTTCCTCGCACAATTATCAGCCGAGTGTTCGCCAAGAAAGGAACTGAGCGCGCACTCCCGATAATTTCTTCAGGCTGAGTTTCACCTCCATAAAAAATCTCCAGGTTAAAATCTCTTGCAGATTCAGTTAGTAGCGCATCTCTTATTCTCCTGAGGGCCCTTTCAATGCGAAAATCGTCCTCGCCATGGAACAAGTAATATGGGGAAAGACGCCCCTCGTCTATGAGGTCGAGAATTTCCTCGGGAAGTAACGCCCGTGCCATTAAAACCTTTCCATTGTTTTCATGTAGATTCTCTTGGCCAGCCTTCGAGCTACAACCATAAGAGCTTGGTCCCGATAATAGCGCGTGGCAAGAGGGTCTTCGCTAACAGCAAAACTGGCTTTATCCTCCATCGCATCTTCCTGCCATATCACTTTTCCTTTTCTCCTATCCACCAGTTTTACGCTAAGCCTGACCCTGAGCTGACACCTGTTTGTAACAGCGTATGTTACAGTCCGCCCTCCCACGTTTTGCTGCCGTGATTCATAGCCCAAAACATCAGTATGGATATCATGGATACTTGCCAGGAGCACTGCCTGGGCCCTGCTTTCAGAGACCAGGGGAACCCTTGCGTGGCTTATGAATTCTTCCCTGATTATCCTCGTAAATGTTGATTCAAACCCAAGGTGCGAGGAGGTACTTTTTGCCAAGGGTATGGCAAGACTTTGTAATTCTATGCCAACGGGTTCGCCACTCGCCTTCAGGCTATAGCCGCAGGCTGAAACCAGGCAGCTGGAGAAGAAAAGGCCAATGGTAAGAAAAAAAAACCTTTTGGACGCAGAAACCATTTCCTCTCCTCGCAGAATTACCAAGGATTCACATTACCCCTAAACTACTATGTTTACAAGTTTGTCACGCACCACGATGACTTTCTTAATCTGAGCCCCGGCGACAAAACTCTGAACTCTTTTGCTCTTTAATGCCTCAGCCTGAATTTCGTCCCTGCCAAACGAAGCTGGCACTTCGATCCTGTCTCTCACTTTTCCATTTACCTGCAAAACCACGAGCCTCTTGTCCACCTCGAGAGCCTTTTCACTATACTCCGGCCACGACACTGTCAGCAAGCTCTCCCTGTGGCCAAGCATTTGCCAGAGCTCCTCGCAAATATGTGGGACAACAGGGGAAAGGAGTAGCACCGTTACTTCTATGGCCTCCCTTATCACCGCCCAGGCAAGATTATCCTTTTCCCCAGAACCAGAGAGATACTGATTAACTTCATTAACAAGTTCCATAACTGCACTTATTGCTGTGTTGAAATGGAAGCGATCTTCAATATCTGCCGTCACTTTCTTAATGGTCTGGTGAGATTTTCTGTGAAGCTTCCTCAGATTCCCTGAAAGTTCTTCCTTTCCGCCATAGACAGGTACGTGAAGTACGTTTTCGAGGTTCTCAGTTACCAGGCGCCAAACCCTATTCAAGAACCTAAAGGAGCCCTCCACCCCCTGATCACTCCACTCCAGGTCGCGCTCCGGTGGAGAAGCAAACAGGCAAAACATGCGAACCGTATCCGCCCCGTAGCGATCGATGAGTTCTTCGGGATCAACGACGTTCTTTTTCGACTTAGACATCTTGACGCTATTGCCCACAATTATCTCTGAGCCACAATGAACACACTTTCCGTCCCTCACCTCGTGGGGATAAAGGTAGCCGTGCCTGGGGCATTCCTGAGTTTCTTTACATACCATTCCCTGAGTCAGGAGATTTGCAAAGGGCTCATCCACCTTCAGCTCGCCAAAGTCGCGCAGCACCCTCGTGTAAAAACGAGAGTAAAGGAGGTGAAGAATCGCGTGTTCTATGCCCCCTATATATTGATCAACAGGCATCCAGTAATCGGCCTTTTCATGATCCAGCGGCCCTCTGTCATAATCAGGGCATGTATAGCGGTCGAAATACCAGGAGGATTCAACGAATGTATCCATCGTGTCTGTTTCCCTCCTGGCCTTGCCATTACATACCGGGCAGGTTGTCTCAAAAAAAGAGGGCTCAAAAGGCAGGGGGGACCCACCATTCGGCCTCATTTCCAGATCCAGGGGCAGCACCACGGGAAGATCTTTTTCAGGAACAGGGACAGTACCACACCTATCGCAGTATATGACCGGTATGGGAGCACCCCAATATCTTTGTCTTGAAATGTTCCAATCGCGCAACCTGTAATTGACGGTCCTGTAACCCATGCCCTTTGATTCAAGATAGTCAGCAATACTCTCGAGCGCATCAACGTTGCGCATTCCGTTAAAAGGGCCCGAATTGACAAGGATACCTTCTTCCACGTATGCCTCCTCCATGGTTTCTTCAGTAAGGTCACGGTCCGGAGGCTTTATGACAACCCTCAAAGGAAGCTCATACTTCTTGGCAAACTCAAAATCTCTCTGGTCGTGGGTAGGGACACCCATGACAGCACCAGTGCCGTAATCGAAAAGAACAAAATTTGCAACGTAGATGGGGATCTCTTCCTCTGTAGCAGGATTAATGCAGTATCTGCCCGTAAAAACACCCTCCTTAACTGAAAAATCCGCCGTCCGGATAAAACTGTCTACCTTGAGTGTTCGCTCTATGAAAGACAGGACTTCTTTTTCCTGCGGTTCCCCCGCGACGAGCTCTCTAAGCATTGGATGTTCGGGCGCAAAGCACAGAAAAGTAGCCCCAAAAATAGTATCCTGCCTTGTGGTGTAGACATCGATCACGCTCTCCGAGCCCGCCACCGGAAACCGAATGATGGCCCCGTGGCTCTTGCCTATCCAGTTTCTCTGCATGGTCAGTACCCTCTCGGGCCATCCCGGAAGTTTGTCGCAATATTCCAATATTTCCTCAGCATAGCTGGTAATCTTGAAAAACCAGCTGTCCATTTCCTTTATGGTCACCTCTTGCTCAGGATGCCGCCAGCAACGACCATTCTCTACTTGCTCCTTGGCCAGCACAGTCTGGCAAGCATCACACCAATTGACAAAGGTTCTTTTCTTATAAGCAAGGCCTTTTTCAAGCATCTTGAGAAAAATTAGTTGCTCCCACCGGTAATACTCGGGGTCGCAGGTGGCAAGCTCTCGATCCCAGTCATAGCTGAAACCCATCCGCTTCAGTTGCGATTTCATATTCTCTATGTTTTCATATGTCCACTTGGCCGGATGGCTATTATTTTCAATGGCAGCGTTCTCAGCGGGAAGCCCGAAGGCGTCCCATCCCATTGGATGAAGCACGTTTTTGCCGCGCATCCTCTTGTATCTGGCAACCACATCTCCTATCGTGTAGTTCCTCACATGACCCATGTGTATCTTTCCGGAGGGATATGGAAACATCTCCAGAAGATAGTATTTCTCCTTTTCCGGATCCTCAGTAACCTTGAACAAGCCCTCCTTTTCCCAGCGGGCCTGCCATTTCAGTTCCAACTCTTTGGGGTTGTATTTCATCTTTCTTCCATCATGCAGCATCCCAAGCCCTCGACTACCACGAGCAGGAGGGCTCGAAAGATCAGCCAGCCTCTCCTTCCATGTTTTTTGATTCTAGCTGTAAATATATTTTATCTAAAATCCCGTTAACAAAAGCCCCTGACTCCTCTGTTCCATACTTCTTCCCCAGTTCAACAGCTTCGTCAATAGAAACTTTTGGCGGGATATCGTCCATAAATAGAATCTCATATACGGCAATTCTTAGAATGTTTCGGTCCACTCTGGACATCCTTTCAATTCTCCAATTTATCGAAGCCTTGCTGATAATCTGATCCAGTTCTTCCTTCTTTTCGCAAACACCACAGACCAGCTGGATGGAAAAAGCCTTTATCGAGTCCGGCGAACCGAAGCTGTTACAAACAAGCTCAAAGCTTTCCATTGGATCGCCTTGATTGAATTCCATATGAAAAAGAACTTGAAGAGCCAGCTCTCTGGCACGACGTCTTTTTCCCATAGCCCCTTAAAGAAACCCTGCGTTGTTGGAGACTTGTCAAAGTGAGGTCTTCGGGCCCCGACAACCCTTAGCCATCACCTCAATTTTCCAAAAGGCGGACCCTCTGCCGAGGAAATCTCCCGGAGGTAGAAAAAGCGAGATCAGTTACTTCAACTCTTTGAACAGGTTTGCCATTTCCATGGCTGCCATGGCGGCATCCCACCCCTTGTTGCCTGACTTGGATCCAGCCCTTTCAATGGCCTGTTCCAGATTATCGGTTGTTAACACTCCGAATGTGACCGGCACCTTGGATTCTAGAGCCACTGCCGCTATCCCCTTGGATACCTCCGCTGCCACGTAATCAAAATGGGGAGTGGATCCCCTGATTACCGCCCCCAGGCAAATGACAGCATCGTAATTTCCGCTCTCCGCAAGCTTTTTTGCAACCAAGGGTATCTCGAATGCTCCCGGGACCTTGACCAAGGAAACTTGATCCTCCTTGGCTCCGTGTCGAACCAGAGCATCCATGGCTCCTTCCATCAATCTTGAACTGATGAAATCGTTGAACCTGCTCACAACAATGGCAAAACGCAAACCTTCTGCCGAGACCTTCCCTTCAACTGTTTTGAGCATGTGAACACCTCTCAGTCTGTGTTAGATAAAAAAAGACCATTATGGGATAACACCTCTCGGTTCTTTGTTTGATTTCTTTGCCCATGGTTCTTTTGCTATACCGAAGCGCCACTGGTTTTTTGCTTGCCCCAGAGATAATACTTCAAATAGAGGTTTACCCCGTAGGATTGCCCCGGGCGGGAGCACGGGGCTGGTAAATAAAGTTTTCTTCCGCTTTTTTGCACGGAGTTCAATGCCCTGTGCGAAATTCCAGGGGGTTTACTTCTTCAAGTTCAAAAGGTGACCCAGTTTTTCGCACTTAGTCACCAGATATTTCAGGTTTTCCGGCCTTGGTTCCGTTTCAATGGGCACGCGTTCAACAACCTCCAGACCGTAACCCTGGAGCCCGATGATCTTTTTGGGGTTATTCGTCATGAGCCTCATTTTTCTTACCCCAAGTGTAGAAAGGATCTGTGCGCCAACCCCGTAGTCTCTCAAATCAGCCTGGAATCCGAGCTCTTCATTTGCTTCAACCGTATCTCTTCCTTGGTCCTGCAGGGCATAAGCTCTGATCTTATTTGCAAGGCCAATGCCTCTGCCTTCTTGCTGTAAGTACAGGATAACGCCCAGGCCCTCTTTTTCAACCATTTCGAGTGCTTTCTCCAGCTGGGACCCACAATCGCAACGATATGACCCAAACACATCGCCAGTAAGGCATTGAGAATGTACCCTTACCAGCACTTCCTTCTCAGGGTGAATCTCCCCCTTGACAAGGGCCAGATGCTCGTAGGAATCGATATCGTTAACAAAGGCGATGGCCTTGAATTCCCCGTAAGGTGTCGGAAGGACGGTTTCAGCCACTTTGTGCACAAAGGACTCATTCTGCATCCTGTACGCAATAAGGTCAGCCACGGTGGCAATCTTCAGCCCGTGCCTTGCAGCAAATTTCTCCAGGTCAGGCATTCTGGCCATTGTGCCGTCGTCATTCATGATTTCACATATCACGCCTGCAGGTTTCAGGCCTGCCAGCCTGGCCAGATCCACGGACCCTTCTGTTTGCCCTGTTCTGAAAAGAACTCCACCGCGCCTCGCCCTCAAAGGGAAAACATGCCCTGGCTGGACAAGGTCTTCAGGCTTTGCGTCATCAGCAATGGCTGTAAGGATTGTGTGAGCGCGATCCGCTGCTGAAATACCGGTTGTTACGCCGTTTCGTGCTTCAATTGAAACCGTAAAAGCAGTCTTGAAAGGTGATGTGTTGTCATGAACCATCAACGGAAGCTTCAGCCTGTCCACAATTTCCGGGGCCAGGGAAAGACAAATAAGACCTCTTCCATATTTAGCCATAAAATTGATTGCCTCAGGTGTTACCTTTTCAGCAGCCATCGTTAGATCACCCTCGTTTTCCCGGCCCTCGTCATCAACGAGAATGATCATTTTGCCCTGCTTCAAATCTTCAATAACATCTTCTATTTTGGAAATACCCATATTTAGATCTCAAACTTATTCTTTATTTATCTCCTGATCTGGAAAGACCATTCGGCCTCGACAATTACTCATCTACCGCCCAAGCGGTGCGCGCAAAACGGAGCCCACCGCTTTTGACCAAGTCACACAAAGACTATCAGTCCTCAAAACCGTAGTCCCTTAACATTTTTTCGTCAATACGGGAACCTTTCGCCTGATCATAAACTGAGTCACGGTTTGAAAGAAATTTTTCAACATATTTTCCAATAATGTCTGTTTCAATGTTTACAAGGTCCCCGCTCTTTTTTTTCAAAATACCCGTCACCGCTGCCGTCTCCGGTATAATGTTAACTTCAAAATCTGAGCCGTCACACCGATTTACAGTCAAGCTTATGCCGTCCACCGCTACGGACCCTTTATTAACTATGTATCTGGCCAGATCTTCTTTAATCTCGATTCTTAGGGCCCAGGAATCACCAACCCTTTCTTTACCGGCTATCTTTCCGACTCCATCCACGTGGCCGGAGACGAGGTGGCCCCCAATCCGATCTCCTACCTTCAACGACCTTTCAAGGTTTACCTCATCACCTTGTTTAACCAAACCCAGTGTGCTCCTCAAAAGGGTTTCACTTGAAACGTCCACGCTGAAAAAGCCCTTATTCACCTCCGTCACTGTAAGACAAACCCCCTCCACAGATACGCTGTCCCCAACTTGCAAGTCAGACATGTCAAGCAAGGGGGAAACCGTAAGTCGCATATCCTTTCCCCTTCGAATGGCATCTCTTATCTTGCCTCTACCTTCGACAAGTCCGGTAAACATCTCTAGTTTCTCTCACCCATATGGAGTCCCATGGAAAAGCCGGCGCCATCACTTAGTTTCGCCGAATTGTTTCGCAGTCAGCAGAACTTAGTGCTGCGACATCCGGCCCGCCTTTGACCTCTTTCATCCCCGGCTAAAGCCGTGGCCTTCTGCGGGTGGGGTTAAAGTACTCAGGATAACCTACTATCAAAACGTCATCTCCAAATCTTCTGACACTGACATCTTTGATACGGATGCTCTGATCCATGCTTTCCGCCCCCCGTCCCCTCGCCATCGGAATACCGTCATCTCCGCCGAGTATTCTAGCTCCCTTGAAAATGTAGAATTTATCCAGCAGCTTTTCCCTTAGCATCGCACCCATTAGCGTTGCCCCACCTTCCAGAAGAACCGAGCTAATGCTCCTTTGACCCAGCAGTCCCATAAGGGTGTTAAGGTCTATCCGTCCTCCCCTCTTCGGGCAAATCAGCGTTGAAACGTTATCTTTTTGAATCGCTCTAAGATGATTCTCAGGCACTCCTTCTCCCACAACTATCAGCGTGCTTGAAGGGGAATCAATATTCAGAACTTTCGCATCCGGGCTAATCCTGAGGTTTGTATCAAGGATGACCCTGACAGGATCCTGTGCGTTTCGATTCCCGAGGCGGACGGTAAGCATTGGGTCATCGGCAATCACCGTTCCCACCCCCACCATTACCGCATCGACACCGTCTCTAAGGCGGTGCACAAATCGACGTGACTTTTCATTCGTAATCCAGCGGGAATGACCGGTTGATGTTGCTATCCAGCCGTCCAGGGTCAATGCGCAC
Source organism: Deltaproteobacteria bacterium (assembly GCA_019310485.1). Classification (GTDB taxonomy): domain Bacteria; phylum Desulfobacterota; class DSM-4660; order Desulfatiglandales; family HGW-15; genus JAFDEF01. Next base: position 26,560 of record JAFDEF010000020.1, read on the forward strand.
TTTGCACTTACAAAAGGCGTGCCGCTCGTTACGAATTTAAAAAAAGACTCATTCAGGCGCCGGCACTCTTCCTCCAGTATCCCCGTTACAACCTCCACGCCCTTGGCCGCAAGAAACTCGCTTCCCCCTCCCTTTACTGCCGGATTCGGGTCTCTTGCTCCAACAACCACCTTCCCAAGTCCACTTTTGAGGATTGCTTCTGTGCAGGGAGGCGTTTTGCCGTGATGATGGCACGGCTCGAGCGTAACATACATGGTGTCACTCCTTCGAGCCTTGCCTCCCAGTTTTGACAGTGCTTCTACTTCGGCATGATCTCCACCGGCATATTTGTGGTATCCGGATGCAATCACCTTCCCATCGCGTACCACAACCGCTCCCACTGCAGGGTTAGGCGAAGTTCTGCCCAGGCCTCTCCTTGCCAGGCGAAGAGCTTCTTTCATAAATTTTTCGTGATGCCCGTCCACCTTACGCCCTGATCTTTCTCCAGGCATAATACCTGGCTACCTGCTGCCGCCCTGCTCCCCACCTTCCTTTCTCGACCTCAGGATTTCCTCAAGCTCTGCCATGAACTCGCTAATATCCTTAAACTGCCTGTAGACTGAAGCAAACCGGACGTAGGCAACTTCATCCCATTCTTTGAGACTGTTGATGACTTTTTCTCCGATCTCCTTGCTTTCTACCTCCTTCTTTCCAAGCTCTTGAAAGTACAGCTCAAGAGAATCCACAAATTCCTCTATCCTGGTAATACTAACCGGCCTTTTCTGGCATGCCTTCTTGATCCCTTCTATAATCTTTTCCCTGCTGAAAGGCTCTCGCCTACCGTCCTTTTTTACCACAAGGGGAAGAATCTCTTCGAGTTTTTCGTAGGTGGTAAATCGTCTGCCGCATGCAGTGCATTCCCTTCGCCTGCGGATGGTCCTGCCGTCCTTGCTTAGCCGGGAATCAATCACCTTATTCTCAATCATGGAACAGTACGGACACTTCATATCTTCAACCTCACAGTTTCCAGACCCGCCTCAGCGAGCATTTGGTCCGAGAGGGGATCATCATACCCTTCCTCATAGTAAATCTTCTTGATCCCCGCATTGATTATCATCTTGGTACATATAACGCACGGCTTGTTGGTACAATACAGAGTTGCCCCCCTGATAGATATGCCGTGATATGCTGCCTGGATAATCACATTTTGTTCCGCGTGAAGACCTCTACACAATTCATGACGGGTGCCTGAAGGTATTGATGAGCTCTCCCGCAAACACCCTACCTCCTCACAGTGTTTCAAACCCGAGGGTGCGCCATTATAACCGGTAGCCAGGATCCTTTTATCCTTTACCAGTATAGCCCCTACCTTTCGTCGAAGACAAGTAGATCTCTCGGCAACCAGCTTGGTGATTGCCATAAAGTACTCTGGCCATGATGGTCTTGGCAATAAATTCTTCCTTTCATGCCCTATGATACCACTATGTGTGGCTGCCAGCCTTCCTTTTGCTCCAGGTGTTCATAAATCGGGAATGTGCGGCAGAGTTCCAGGACAATCCCCTTCACCTTCTCTATGTTTTTTTCATCCGAGGGCTTCTCAAGCACTTTTCCTACTAGATCCGCGATCACTTTCATCTCCTTCTCTTTCATCCCTCTGGTAGTCAGCGCAGGAGAGCCCAGTCTCAACCCGCTGGTAACTTTCGGACCTTTCTTGTCAAAGGGGATAACGTTCTTGTTCACAACGATTCCTGCCCGGCCCAGAGCTATTTCTGCTTCAGCGCCGCTAATCCCCCTAGATGTGAGATCAATCAACAAAAGATGGTTGTCCGTGCCGCCTGTAACAAGCTCAAAGCCGGAGGCTGTCAGCCCTTCGGCAAGCGCCCTTGCGTTGTTTATTACTTGTTGCTGGTAAGCTCTAAATTCCGGTTTCAAAGCTTCAGCGAATGCCACGGCCTTACCAGCTATGATCTGCATGAGGGGACCACCTTGAATGCCTGGAAATACCCCCTTGTCCAGTTTTGCCCCATATTGCTCCTTGGCCAGTACCAGCCCTCCCCGAGGGCCCCTCAGAGTTTTATGGGTTGTAGAGGTTATAAAGTCCGCTACCCCCACGGGCGATGGATGAAGGTCCGCGGCCACAAGCCCTGCAATGTGTGCTATGTCAGCCATGAGGTAAGCGTCCACGCTGCTGGCGATATCTTGGAATTTTTCAAAATCTATGGTTCTCGGGTAAGCGCTGGCACCGGCGATAATGATTTTCGGCCTGTGCTTTTTGGCAAGATCACTGACCTGTGTGAAATCAATAATCTGGCTTCCCTGCTCAAGCCCGTAAGCCACACTGTCAAAAAAGGACCCTGAAAAACTGACGCGGCTCCCATGGCTCAGGTGGCCTCCGTGGGAAAGATCCATGCCGAGAATCGTGTCCCCAGGCTTGAGGAATGAAAAATACACAGCCATGTTCGCTTGTGATCCGGAATGGGGCTGGACGTTGACATATTCAGCCCCAAAAAGTTTTTTTGCCCGGTCAATGGCCAACTCCTCAACAATATCTGCATATTCACAGCCACCGTAATATCTCCTTCCAGGATAGCCTTCCGCGTATTTATTGGTCAGCACATTGGCCTGAGCTTCAATAACAGCTGGCGAGGCATAGTTTTCGGATGCAATCATGTTAAGGGTGTATTTCTCTCGGATAACCTCACTCTGGATCGCCTGATATACATCCGGGTCATCCATTTTCAAACTCATCAAGGCTAAATCCTCCGAAATCACAAATTACGCGCTCCATGCTCCAGAAGTGGCTGTGTTTTCTTCTTCTGCAAAGCATATACTTTGCTGCCTGAAGATTCTACGAAATCAGGATAGCAGCGAATATAGTAGAAGGCCTCTTCACTGTCAATTCATAATTTTATCGATATGATATCAACTAGAGCCGAAGAACAAAGGGAACTGCTTTCTGCTTAGTTCTAGCGGAGATGATGCTACCCGCAGCAGGTAAATATCTTCTTGACTTCCAAGACTCACTGCGATTAACTAATCAGCTTTTGGAACCTGGCCGCAAATGGGTATCGCGGGCGGTGTCTTAATCTGGGGCCATTGAAGATAGGGCCAAATTCGTTGGTGAAAAAGAAGAAAGGCTACCCGTTGGAAGAACGAGATGCAGACATCAAAGCAATTCTAGCTCTTGCCCTTATACATTTCACCGGAGATTTCTATGCCTCCTTTGTAAACCCTTTGATTCCAGTATTTGTGAAAAAGCTCTCGCTTACAATGACGCAGGTGGGCCTGATCGCCGGAATAGGTCGCTTTTTCGCATTTGTTGTCCAGCCCTCAGCCGGCTACCTTGCAGACCACTACCGAACTCGTGTGTTTATGCTTGGTGGTCCGTTGCTTGCTATGCTTTTTATTCCGTTGGTGGGAATCGCACCCTCCTTCCTGACTTTGCTTATCTTCATATCGCTGGGGTCCGTGGGCTCAGCAATGTTTCATCCCACTTCTGCGGGGCTGGTGACAACCTATGCAGGTTCCCACCCCAGTTTCTCCATGTCCGTATTCACGCTGGGCGGGACCCTTGCCTTTGGCGTAGGCCCGATCTTTATTACCTATTTTGTGCGCTTCTTTGGCCTGGAGGCTTCTCCTTTTACCATGGTCATCGGCTTGCCGCTAATGATTCTTCTTTTTAGACTGGTCCCTGCTCCGAAAGGTGAGGGGCTGAGTAGTTTTGGTTTCCTGGGTTCTATTAAAGAAGCGCTCGGAGGCGTATGGAAGTGGGTCGGGCTGCTCTGGGTAGTGATGGTTCTGAGAGCCTTTGCGGGCCAGTCGTTCTTGACCTTTGCGCCCGTTCTCTATTCTGAGAAGGGTTATTCCCTTGTTTCAATCGGGGCCTTTGTATCTATATTTACTGTTGCAGGAGCAGGCAGCGGGCTCCTGGCAGGGCATTTTTCCGACAGGTTCGGGTACAAGCCAATCTTCTATGTTTCCCATGCCTTGGCAACCCCCAGCCTGCTCCTGATGCTGCATCTTCCCGGGCGGTGGATACATCTGGGCGCTCTTTTTGCAGGCTTTTTCCTTCTAGCAACACTTCCGGTAGGAGTGTCAACGGCCCAAGAATTTGCACCGCGCGGCAAATCCATGGTTTCAAGCTTGATGATGGGGCTGGCTTTTGGAACGGGCGGGATGATGACCCCCCTTGCCGGCAAGGCAGCGGACGTGCTCTCAATCAGGCCTGTCCTTTCCTTACTGGCTTTTCTGCCTTTGCTGACAGTCGTAGTTATTGCATTGCTTCCTTCAAAAGGATATAGCCACCACAATGGGGTCAAGCTGAACTAGAGGCTGTCGCGCACCGGGAGCACCCGGCTTACTCTTCAATGAGATGAAACTTGGGATCTTCTATGTTTGGACACGGGCAGGCGTCTTTTTCTCGGACCTGGCGAGGAATGCATTTTCAATAGCAACAGCGGCCGGGCTACTCAACGCTGTCAGGAGGTCCAGATCCTCCTTTCTGAACCCATGAGGTTTCTTCACGGAATCAACATATATCACTCCCCTGACCTTTGACTTGCTTATCAGGGGAACGCACATAATAGATCTAATCCTTTTAATCTTTATGCTCTCTGAGAGATCCGCCTCATCCTCGGTAAAAGTGTCCAGCATGGTGATCGGCTTGCCTTCCTTCATGACTCGATTCACTATGCTTCTGCTGTAAGGAACACCGGATTTAGGGTCCCCGCCTTTAAAAATGGATATTACATCTGAAATCTCTCCTGTCTCCTTGTTAGTCAGGATGATGACTCCGCGGTCAATTCGCTTTAACAGTTCCATTATGTAATTCAGGATTCTTTCCAGAACTTCTTTTATGTTCAGAGACTGCATCAAAACATTTGAGACTTTATAGATCAGTTCCATGTTTTTTTGAGCCGTCATAGGCCTGTCTTTTATGGCAACCTCCCCGCCTTCTTCTTCCAATTCCTTGAAAAGGTCAACTGAATCTAATATTGCCAGCACATCCTCTGGATAGGCCTTACCCAGGGAGAAAAAGGTCTTGCCAATGGCTATAGGGACCCCTTCCTTTATTTCGTATTCTGTACCTGATTTTATGCGCAGCCCGTCAACGAAGGTTCCATTCTTGCTTTCTAGATCTTCAACAAAATACTTATCTCCGCGCCTGAAAATTCTCGCATGCCTTCGAGAGACCGACCTGTCGTTTAATTGAATATCGTTTTCAGTAGCACGCCCTATGCTGATTGCATTTGCTTTGATCTCGAAAGAGCGTCCTTTATCAGGACCATTCATGACATAAATTCTTTGCATATCCCCTTCTCCTTCTTGGAGATATTTTAACAAAACAACCAATAATAATCTATATTTACAAATTTTATTACTAAATTATCCTTAAAGTCAATTCTATTTTTCTTCCTTTATTAGTAAGGAGATCAAGCTGAGCAATAAGCCCACTGCGAACACAACGCTCCCCCACAAAAACACATCAAGGGTGAGATATCTCCTCTTGATGGCTCTCCTGATCCCCTCTATATCCCAGACCTGCTTCGTTGAATTTGAAAATGTTATTTCAAGCCTCAGCCTGTTAGCGAATTTGCTTGGCGCTGGAAGTGTCAGGAAATCTCCCCCGCCCCTTAAGGGCCTTATCTGCGTGATCTGAGGGGTAAGATCTCTGGCCATCAGTATCTCAATGACCTCGGAGATCTCTTGAAACCCCCTGTCCCCTTTTTTCAATACCTGCCCTTTCTGCTCCATTAGCTCAAGCGCGTTCAGGGAATTCACATATTGAGGGGCAACAACCATGTATACAAAGGGAAAATGATTGGCACCCAAGACAACCCATCCAATAATAGATATTATAATACCGAGAATTCCCAGGTAATGCTTGTCTTTCACAGCAATTCCTTCTTCTACGCTTCCATTTTGTTTAACCGTTTGCCGGCAACAAAGGTGACGCACGCCTGTCTTGCGGAAAAAAATAAAAGGATTCGCTAAACTACATGTTCACGGAACCACGCTGCCACCAGGACCGGGCAAAGTGTAGACAACATTTCCGGAGGAATGAGAGGCTGTCATCAGGTAGTTGGTCTTGCTGGCTGAAACGATTCCCAATCTAACCCCATTGCTGGTGAAGAAATTGTAGGGGTGGCTCATGAGAGCGCTCAGCGTTGCGCAGTATTGCTGCTTATCCGCAAAATACGCTTCCTGTGCTATTGCGGCATTTTTTAAGTCCTCAACCGAAGATGTATTATAAGACCTGGTCCTGTGTCTGGATAGTTGCGGGATTGCAATTCCGGCAAGCACTGCAATAATGGCCACGACCATTAATATTTCGATCAGGCTAAATCCGTTTCTACTCAGTACTGCTCTATTCTTTGCGCTAATCGCTGGCTCCCCTGTGTTTTCTAGAATTTCCCAGCATCCCAAAAGTCCCTAACATCAGAGCCTGAAGAAAAAATAGTTATGTCTAAAATACTAGCAAAAACGATAATCTCTGTCAATGAACCCACAGTCCCGCTCCAAATCAATATTTGGCACTAACCAGTTTACAATCTAAGAATAACATATTGAAGCGTGAAACCAACGAAACCAGGAGATTACGGGGTCGCAAACTGTGGCGCACCTCACCTACAATCCCGCAGAGTTACCCACGGATTGACCTAGCTGAAATGAGCTTTGTATTTGAAGGGGCAGTGCGCAGATTGAAAAAAAGCCTTTTGTGGGTAATAGTTAGGTTAATACCTTGAGCATCAGGGGGATAGCAACGAAAGTACCTACCGAGCTGCCGAGATTCGTAAAAACAACAACCATCAGGATACGCGTAATCTTGTTTCTCCAGAATCCTCTCACCGAAGAGATATCATCGGCCAGGGTTTCAAAGTCCTTCACTTTCGGCTTGGCCACAAGTACCTCAACAAGCCCCGCCACCCATCCGGCTGCAATCATTGGATTAAGCGATGTAAGGGGTGAAGCAAGAATAGCGGCAAGAATGGTTAAGGGGTGCCCTAATGCCAGTGCTGCCCCGGCACCGGAGAGGCTGGCATTGGCAACAACCCACCACTTCACCATATGAGCAACTTTCACCTTGCCGGACATGAAAAACCCCAGCACAACGATACCTATAATAAGAACAGGAATAGCCCACTTCAGCACAGAGGAAAACCTCCCTTTTGGAGGCACTTGCTCTAAGGGGAGCAGGTCAACAGGCTCATTCCAGTATTTTTGAATCCCCGGCACATGCCCGGCTCCAACAACGGCAATGATTTTTTGCCCGGGTGCCGACTGGATCTTGCACGCCATGTACTGGTCTCTCTCGTCAATGAGAATTTTCCTAAGTTCTGGAAGGCTCTTCCCTATTTCAGAAATAAGCGCCTCAAGAACATCTTTTTTCTTAAGCTCTTCAATGTCTTCTTCCCTGATATCGCCCACCTCCCAAATAGTGCTTATCAATTGCCCCAGAAGCTTGATTTTTGACCAAAAGCTCATAAGACGCCATGTCCTTGACAGGGTAATGCGAATGTCCCGGTCAGCAAGATAGATAGAAGCCCCAACAGAGTGCGCAGCCTCAACGGCAGCGAGAATTTCCTGGCCCGGTCGGATACCCAGTTTCCGGCCAATTCGCCTCTGAAAGCTTGCAAACATAAGGTTTGACAGGAGAAGAAAGGCCTTTTTTTCTCTTATTATCTTTATTAGGTCAGTATCCTGCCATTTCTTCTTTTGCACAAGGGATTCATACCTTGCCTGGCATAGTTCCACGCTGACAGTGTCAGGTCTTTCTGCATTGATAACCCTTGTTACCAACTCTACGCTTTCCTGAGAGACATGGGCCGTCCCGATGAGTATGATTTCTTTTCCCCCACCCTTCAGCCTCAATATGTTCTGTTCATCCATTTTGCTCGTATGCCGACTTGCAGCTAGAAGATTTGCTGAGTGGTGTACTACGGGAGATTGTTTTTTCCTCCCGGGTGTGCTGAAAATCTTTTCAGTTGTTTTTCATAGTAAGATTTTCGTTCTCTTGCAAGGGAGAGGGCCTCCCTGGCAGCCCTGACCGCTTCTGCAACCCTTCCGTTAGCATACAGGGCCTCCGCCAGGGTGTCCAGGAAAATGGGAGATTTTTGGAGAGCCACCGCTCTTTCAGCCAGAACGAGTGCACAGGCGGGGTCCCTCAGCCTTTTCTCTGGCACTGTAACCAGGAGCCAGGCCAGGTTGTTCAAGGCAATTGCCCTGTTCTTGTCCACTTTGATTACTTTCTCATACGCCTTGATAGCCTTATTGTATTTCCCTGCCTCGTGATACAGGAAGGCGAGTCTCTCAGTTAGTTCAATGTCTTGTGGATTTTTCTCTACACTGGCCTCCACGCTTTTTGCCACCAACCCCAAGATGATCATTTCTTTTTGAGGGCTGAAATCAAGAAAATATCCAGCGCCAATCATGCACACAAGGTAAATGCTGAAACAGACGGCTACAAACCTGCTATGTCTTTTTGCCAAAGATGGATCTTCGAGCAGGCGCCACAGGGTTTCCACTCTCTGTTTTATGCTAAAATGGTGCCAACTCGGCAGGTCCCTGATTTTACCGCTCAACATGGCGATCTTTTCCAGCGAGCTTATCGTAGGACGTGGTGTGCCCATCACTCTGGCCGAGTAAAGATCAGCTTGACGTTCAAAGTGGCGCATAAAAAATCCCATCAAGTAGCGGAAATAGAAAAAAATACTCAGCAATATAGGAATGGAGAGCAATAGGTAAAAAAGACTCGTGCCCTGTGGCCTGGATCCCCCAATCACGCTGCTGAAGTACGGCTGGGTCGCAAGGGAATAGAAAAAAATATCAAACAGCCCAAAGGACAACACGACGAACCCAAGGAAAAAGAAAAAATATAAAAACATGTGACGATACTTTGCATGTCCCATCTCGTGCGCCACTACTGCCTTGAGTTCCTCCGTACCGAGCATCTCCATCAGAGAATCTGTTATGAGTATATAGCGAAACCTTGGCAAAAACCCCATGATGCCGGCTGTCATCATGCGGCCTTCGAAAACACTCCACCTAAGAAGGCCTCGGTACTTGAAGCCCTTTTCCCTCAAGAAATTTTCCACTTCTCTTACTTTTTGAGATGGGGCGAAAGGCCTGCATCCCCAGAAGTACTGGATAATAAGAGGCAGGAAAACCATAAGAAGCACAAGAAAAGCAGCAAAAAAAATAAGCTCTCCCGCGGGTGTGGCAAAAAAACGCAATGAGCCTATCCCTGTTGCAAGCGATATGAAGTCATAAATCAGCGAGATGGCAAACCACGGGAAAAGGATAGGCGCATTCAACCTGAAGTTTGAAATGATTAGCGATTTTCTGGAAATTACGGTGTGAAAAACGGCTACATAAGCCGAGTGAGAAAAATACCAAATGGTCACCAGGTAACCGAGAAAGACTCCAATGGCTGCCAGCCCTTGGAGCACAGAAAATGTTCTGAAACCAGGGATAATCTGAACCCAATACTTTAGATGAAATAAATACACGTCTAGCGCAAACAAGAAGATTGCCAGAATCGAGAGCCTCAGGACCAGCCCGTGATATTCTGCAACCGGGCTTCGTCCCCTTTCATCCTCTTCTCCTGCCCGCTCTTCAAGCCTCTGAAAGCCAAGGCGGCAGTAAACGCCAAAGACTACCCACGTAGTAGAAAGCATAAGGACGGTGTAAGCGAGCGACTCTTTGGGGACGGTTTCCTGATAGCTTATATTGAAAATAAGCAAGACCACTATGAAATAAATTATATTGTTAAACATGGCTCCTACCCGGTTTCTACCTCTGCCTTTACCCCGCCCGCAGAAAGCCACGGCTTTAGCCGTGGATGAATGCGGTTAAGGGCGGGCGGGATGTCGTACCACTAAGTCCCGCCGATTGCGAAGCAATTCGGCGAGACCTCTTCGCAAAGCGTGCACAAAAACCATCGCATACCCCATCATCCTGGGACTCTCTTGCTTATAATTTTTATAGTCCATGACGCTAGCAGTGTCCATATTGTTTTAAGCCCGGATCAATCATGTACATGAAGTAAGGCTTGCCCCGCATGGTCCAAGGAGAGCTCTGGATTTAGTCAAGACCACATGGGCTAGACTTCTTTTAGCGGGTAGTTAGAGAAGGATACGAGGCATACAAATATCCTTGAAATTTGCGAAAGCATGGAGAGGAATATTAGCAAGAAAGATCACGTTTTTGCGGGCCAGGGAGAGCCGGTGTTGGCAGGAGAAAATATACCCGTAACTACCATGACTTAATCAGCGCTTCCGCCCTTGACTTCCTCTTTCAAGAGGGGCTCAATCCCTTTAATAAACTTCTCAACATCATCAGGCCCAGTCAGAACCCTTACTTCCTTACCTTCAAAGGAAGCTGTATCGGCACAGGCAGTTGCGCAACCCTCAACAACCAGAATAATGTCAAGATCCTTGTTGCCTGGAGGGCAAAACTCGGCCTTTCCTTGAAGTCTTTCAGTTATTTGCTCAACCCCCCTAACGCGATCATATTCTGGGTTGCAACCGCCACAGTATTTGAGCCCTATCTTGAGCCCCTTTCTAGCGCTACTCATCAATGCCACACAGTTTCTTTGCGGCTCTCTTCTTCTCCTCCATGTTGATACGCCGCGAGATCATAATTCTTTGTGCCTGCGGGGAGCCTGCGCCATGCATGCATTCAGTCAGATATCCCACGGCTGCCGATCCACTTACCGGTCACCTTAGATCTAAAGTCCTGCTCCGAGGGCATGGTCACCAGCAAACCGCCGGCAATACCCTGAGCAAGTCTCGCGATTTCATAAGGAAAACGGGTCACATTGTGCTTGTGGACATTAGCCAGCAGGGTGTTGACTGCGTATGTACCGCTTGGCTCCCTGTGCCCTTCGGATGCACAGGCAATGCAGCCGCAGTAAAGGGTTTCATTAAGGTGGTTCATTTCCACTATCTTGTCTTTAACGTGAGAAGCACCGGCCACTCCGTTGTACTCTGCAACGCTTTGAGCTGCCCCTATTAAGCCCGGATTCCGCAAGTATGGTTATATAATTCTATGTACGAACTTTGTTCTAAGTGTTAAAACCCTTATAAAAAAGGCTCCTCCCGTGGTATAATTGCTAATCATCACAAAGAAACTACCCCAAGGAGGAGCACGAAAAACGTGAAACAGCTGAAATTGAGCATAGAACCTGATGATGGAATAGTCAACAAGAAGATTAAGGAAGAGTTCAGCCTTAAGAATGCGACTATATATGGCGGATATAATCTGGCTCCTCATGAGAATCTGTGCTGACAAATTGGTAGTTGAAGCTTACCGAGGCTATGAATCAAGGCCAGTGAGAATGTTTTCTCAGACCTATATCCACGTGCGCGGTGGCTGATCACTTTGGCGTTATTATTCATCGCTTCGACTATGCCGTTGTCAATTCTCAAATCAAAATATGCAAGGATACCTTCTTCATGATTTCTCAGCATCCATGCAAAGTCTCGCAAGGGTTTCAATCTACTATGGGTAGCCCACCAAAACCACTGCTTCAGATACCTTGCTGCCCACCCTTTGCGTTTATAGCTCCACAGCTTTCTGAAGAGTTCTTTAAGGAGATAAGCTTTAACCACTTTCAGGTTCATCTTGAGGAGTTCACTTGAACGGATTTTCTGTTTGTCACTTAGATTCCAGGGGTTTTTGATCCACATATACTTGGTCCCCTTAAGGAGTTGAGGATCAGTTTCCTGGAGGGCCTTAGCTTCCATTTTCCGGACCTTGTCCACAGCTTCTATGAGATGTCGGACGATGTGGAACTTATCAAGTACGGTGACGGCTTCAGAGCAGTACTCATGAATCACATCAATATAGTTTTGCCACATGTCACAACAGATTCCCTCGATGCCCGCTGTGCGCTCTTTTCCCCACCACTGGAAAAACCGGCGCAAGGAATCTTTATCTCTATGGGCGCCGCTCCAGAGGAGCCGCTTTCGTTCAAGATCGTAAACATTGGTATGGTACGTATGGCCTCTTTTTCTGCTGATCTCGTCAATGCCAATGAATCGGACCCCTTTATAGTTTTCCCTCTCCCTTCCATACTCCACCGCCGCTTCCACTGCTGCACTGACAGTATTCCAGGAGACATTGAACAGCCCAGCCACCTGTTCCCATGGCAGCAATCTACTCCAGAAGGCAAGCACAGTGATAAGGGGAAAACTGATGGGTCTTTTTCCCAAGCTCCAGGGAATTGCCTCCACCTTAATCCCATGTTCTGGGCAGTTGACCCTCCTGGGTTGATAGTAAAGGAAGACGGGAATGCCCCACAAAGACACATGAGCCCATTTCCTCATTTTGAGCTTATCCTTAACATAAGAGCGTCTGCCACACAGACCACAAGGCAGTTTTCGTCTCTTCCTGGCATCCAGGCTGATCCTCAGTTCGTTGCCTTCAAATTTGACGGAAACTACACGATGATCCTTGATTCCAAGAGTAAAACGTACGATACTTTCTATGAGCATGAGTCAACCTCCGTTACCGGGTATTTGGGTGAACACCCTAACTAACGGATTTGGCCCATGCTTTCAACTATTAAGACCTCCTCATTGAGCACAGATTCTCATGAGGAGCCAATATTTATTGCGAAGAATCCTGCCATTTGAAGCGTGACCACCAAAAGGTAATGGTTTTAAGAATGATAAAATGCTCTCATGGTTTGGCCAAGGATTTTGAAATCAAGTGGGTCAAGATATCTCCAGCCAGGACTGATTCTTAGGTGGAGACAGTAGCCTGCTTCTTTGTTAGGAAAGAAGACCAGTTCAGAGCTGTTGCGCTGCCTGATAAAGGGAAAAGCTGTGTGGAATAGCGGGCAAGATTGTATACAGGGGAAGTATGTTTATCTGAAGGTAAGCCACTGTTTGAGGGAATTATTCTCCGACGTTAGGTTGAGGAGCTGAGAGTTTGCGCAGGCATGAGGTTAGTATCCTTAGCAGAATTTGGGAAGGATATTTGACTTGTCTAAATGTTTAAGGATTGGCATAATGCGACGGCAGCGCTTTGATTGGTTAAAGGCATTGGGAAGCAATTACGGAGACACATTGAAGTAGCAAGGGACAACCTGAAAGTGCCCAATTTTTTACGAGTTCATCAAGTTCTTACGCGGAAATTGTGATTAACTCCACGGGGCGGCACAGACCGGTTAAGCTTATCTGAAATATATTTATGGGAAAAAGGAAGAAAAGGAAAAGACAAAAAGGTCCAAATAAAACTGCGCCGATAGAGGTCTTGGAAAAAAAGGCAAGTGATGCCTTGCAGGCTAGAAAATACCGGCAGGCTAGAGACTACCTTAAAGAGCTTTGCAAGCGTGACAGGGAAAAGTATCTGCCTGAGCTCATTGCGGCCCACGAAGGCCTTGCCCTCCAGATGATAAATGAGGGTCGATTCAGCGATGCAAAACAAGTGGTGGATCATTTAACCGATCTCGGGGCCACTGGGAAAAAAGGCTGGCTTGAGTTTATTGTCTCTTTTAAGCAAGGTGATTTCGTGAAGGCCGCTTGCGCAGCACTGCGATTGCTTGAGGAAGATGATAATATAACTGAATCAGGCGAAAAACTATTAATGTATGATTCATTGGTCCTTCCCTTTGAAGCTCTTGATATTGCCAAAACACCTAAACAATTTTCAATCATCAGGGAGGCCAACCAGGTTCAAGCAGCCCTGAAGCTTGTGAGTGAAGAGAAATATGAAGAGGCAATGGCCTGCTTGAGGGCTGTTTCGTTGAGTTCTCCATTTTCACACTGGAAATTGTTCGTGAAGGGATTGATCGCCTTTTACAAAATGGAAGAACAAAAGGCCCAAAAGGCCTTCAGCAAGTTGCCTGACGAGTCGATTCCTGCCAAGGCGGCCGAGCCTTATATGCTGCTACTTGGTAGTCGGGAGGGCTTGAAGAAGTATCAGAAAAGGGCAGATGTGCTCGGGCTAGCATGCTGGGTGGCTGCAAGGAAAGATCTGGAGTCAGTGTTGCCCAGGGCGGAGTATCTTTGGGGGGTAGGCCGGTTTCGGGACTCTTATGCCCATGTCAGGCGAAACATTGAGGGATTTCCCTCTGAGGACCAGGGGATAATTCAGGGCCTTTCGGATTTCTATCTTAATGCGGTTTTCCAGATGAAGGAAAGGGACGCGGACAGGTATATTGACTTTTTGGACAAGATGGTGGCCAGAGGCAAGACAGATGGAGCTGAGAAGCTGATGATTCTGCGGACCATAGGCCTTTGGCTTGAGGATGTGGGGGCCGATGATCCCATGGTGTTGGGGGTTTGGAAGGAGTTTCTACGCTGGCATCGTGAGGTCCACGGGGAGAACAGGGATCTCCAAGCGCTTGTCTGTGTCCACCTTGGTGACCTTTTCTCAAGAGAGGTAATCAGGCATCCCCCATTTTTCCCCTTTTCTGGAGGAGCAACGTCAAGGCGGCCCGTGGTGCATAATGAGCGGCTGGCCCAGTACTGCTATGATACATGCCTCGAAATTGATCCTACCAACAAACAAGCCCATTTTTCCCTTCTGGCTCTCTATGAAAAGACGGGGCAGAAATCCAAAATAAACAAGAAGCTTGATGAAATCATTGAGCTTTTTCCAGAGGATAAGGATACGCTTTACAAGGCGGGCCTTAGGTGTGTGGACCGCAAGGCTTTTATAAAGGGCATGAAGTACCTGGAATGGGCCGCTAAACTTGACCTTCTGGATATGAGGGTGAGGGAGGCGTTAATTGTTTGCTGTATCAAAGCTGCCCTGGAGTATGCAAAGAGGTCCAAGGTTGAGCAGTACAGGCCCCTTCTTTCCAAGGCACTGGAGTATGGAGAATCAGATTCAGATGATTTCAATCTTGGACATGCTTATCTGTACGCCCGATGGGCAACCTTTGAGCTTCTCAACAACAATGTGACTGATGCCGAGCAGTTGTTGGACAAGGCCTCAGAGCTTGGTCGTCATGAGCCAAGATTTTTATATTTTAAATTCCTTGTTGGAAGGCTCTATCAAGTTCCGTCCAAGTACATGAGTAGTATTGAGAAGAGGGTAAAGAAGGAGTTTTCAGGCCGGGCCTCTCCTGAAAAGGCGATAGCCTTTGCTGATGTAATATCTTATTTCCAACGTGCCTCCCGCACAATTCCCAAGTGGTTTAAGGAAGAACAGAGGAGGGTTAATAGGTATATTCGAAAGACGGCCAAAGGGGAATTTTCACAGGCGCAGGCAAGGGTGTTTGTCGAATATGCGCTTCAGAACACGGACGAAGATCTGGCCTGGAGCTATATAAATAAGGCCCTTGAGCAAAACCCGGATGATCCCTACTTTCTTTTCGTGCGCTTTCAGTTAGAGGTTGGTTCCTTCTATGGCTTTGTGGACGAAGAGGAATTGGACGAACTTAAAAGGATCCTGAGTCTTGCACAAAAGCAAAGGGATCAGGAACTGATCCCCAGGATAAGAAAGACTATTGAAGAGATAGAGAAAATGGGCTCTGTTCGTGACATCTTTGACAACCATGATGAAGAGTTGGACGAGGAGGAAGAAGATCTTGATGAAGCGGTGGATATATTTGTGGAGAATCTGTTGAGGGAGGCCAATAAAAAAAGGCCCGGGAGACAAAGGAAAAAAAGAAATAGTCCTTCAGGTGCCACACAATTAAATCTTTTTGATTAAACCGGAGGAAGGGTAATGAATCCTTTTGAAGTCCTTGGGGTAGGGGTGGATGCTGATGATGTTTCTGTGAGGAAAGCCTATCTTGACCTGGTAAGACGTTATCCCCCGGAGAAGCATCCCGAAAAATTCAAACAAATTACTGATGCCTATGATCGCTTGAAGGATAAAAAAAGCCGCCTGGAATATTACCTCTTTAACCGGGAGACTCCTTTTAGGTCTCCCTTTGAGGTCTTGATTTCACATTTTTCAGAGGCAGATGGGAGAAGGCCTCCTAATTTTGAAGAAATTAAGGAGTACTTGAGAAGATGTGCGATTCAATAACTACGCCTGAGATACACCCTGATGAGGGTGTATTAAAAAAGGCGGACAGCGGCGCCCAGGAATGGCAAAAGACCATCAGAGAGAATCTTGATCTTTGGCTCAATGAGGTTACCAACCTTGAGGATATTGAGCCTGCAGATGACGAACCACCGGATCTTGAATCATTCTTTTCGCAATTGTGTATCCTGAGCGCCGAGTTTCGCAAAGCGAGCAGGCGGAGTCATGATACATTTGTCCAGATGGGTGAGACCCTGGCTGAATTTGATGGAGCGTTAAAGAGGATCTCAGCCAAGCTTTCGGAATTTGAGAAAGAAAAACAGGCCGAGGATATCCTTTCAAAAAAACGGATCTACCTCCCGTTGGTGGAGATGTTCCAAAGATTCAAGCGCATACAAGAGAGGCTGAACCGGCCGCCTAGATCTCGGTTTCTTTTCTTAGCCACTTCCTGGCAAAAGGCATGGAAGGAATTACGGGAAGGCTTTAACATATTATGTGCCCATTTTGAGGCCCTGCTTGGCAGTGAGGGCATAACGCCCGTGGAGGCCCTAGGCAAGGCCTTTGATTCCACCCTCATGACGGCCGTTGAAGCAGAAGAAACTGATTCCGCCCCCCCGGGTACAGTAATAGAAGAATTCTCAACCGGATTTTTGTATAAGGGCTACCCCCTGAAACTGGCAAAAGTCAAGGTAGCAAAAGGGAAAGGAGTATAAGAGTGGAGGTAATTGTAGGAATAGATTTGGGTACCACAAACTCTGAAATCGCGGTGATCAAGGACGGGAGGCCCGAGGTGATCCCCGTAGATGGAGAGTTGATCATGCCCTCATGCGTGGGAATAGACAGAAACGGGTCATTGATTGTGGGAAGGCCTGCAAAGAACCAGATGGTTTCAAATCCGGAATCCACCATTTTGTCCATCAAAAGGAAAATGGGCCAGGACACGAAGGTCAGGCTTGGCGACAAAGACCTAACCCCGGAAGAGGTCTCAGCCCTTATCCTAAAGAAGTTGAAGGCAGAGGCAGATGCCTATCTGGGAGAAGAGGTAAAAAAGGCGGTCATAACAGTCCCCGCATATTTTGATGATAGCCAGAGAAAGGCCACCAAAAATGCGGGTGCCCTGGCCGGCCTGGAGGTGATGAGGATCATAAATGAACCTACCGCAGCAGCCCTGGCCTATGACAGCAAGCTGGAGGAAAACCAAACTATTCTGGTCTATGACCTTGGGGGAGGCACCTTTGATGTTTCATTGGTGACAGTGGAAAATGGGGTGGTTGAGGTGAAGGCCAGTCACGGCGATACTCACCTTGGGGGAGATGACTTTGACAACCTTTTGATGGAACATGTGGCCAGGATATTTCGTAGGCAGCATGGGGTTGATTTGTTGGCTGACCTTCGTTCTCGAAACAGGTTGTGGTCTGCTGTGGAAAAGGCCAAAAGGGAACTATCCGATATGCCCTATGTTTCAATTAAGGAAGAATTTATCCATGGCGATCATCACCTTGATGTGGAGGCCTCTAAATCCGAGTACGAGGCTATGATAACTCCTCTGTTAAAAAAGACCATTCATTCAGTTCACCAGTGCCTGAAGGATGCCAATTTACTTCCCCGCGACATTGATAAGATCATTCTTGTGGGAGGGGCCACCCGCACACCCCTGGTCGCCAAAATACTACAAAACGAGGTGGGAGTAGAGCCCAGGCATGAAATCAGTCCAGATCTGATTGTGGCCATGGGTGCCGCCATACAGGGCGGCGTGATCGGGGGTGTAGAAACCGACTCCGTTTTAGTGGATATTACCCCATACACCTTTGGAACCAGCGCGGTGGACTTTCGTAAGGGGGATTTTTGTGAGGATGTGTTTGTTCCTATTATCAAGCGAAATACCCCTCTTCCGGTCACCAAGGCCGAGGTATTTGCAACCCTTTTTGACGGGCAGGAATCAGTGGATGTGAGGATCTATCAGGGTGAAAAACCAATTGCCTCAGAGAATATATTTATAGGCAATTTTATCATAAATGGCCTGAGCGATGTTCCTGCCGGAAACCAGATAGTGCTGAAGCTGCACCTGGATCTGGACGGCGTCCTGGAAGTGACGGCAGAGGAAAAGAGGACAGGTTTGTCAAAAACGGTCAGGATGGACACCGGAAAACCGGGAAGTGTTTTTGACCTCCAGAAGGCAAGAAAAAATATCGCCGCCTTGCTCAATGAAGAGGAACTCGCGCAACAGGGCAAATCCGTTGAAGGTGAAAGTAGAGAGGGGCTTGTGGGAGAGGCCAAGGAGCTTCGCAAACGGGCTGAAAAGATAATGGATATCATTGATGAGACAGATGCCTATGAGCTTCAGGCGCTTATTAAGCAAACCAAGGATGCCATTGCCGGGGGGGACATAGAAAGAGTGGCCGAACTGAACGAATCACTCTCTGATATGCTTTTTTATCTGGAGGATTGATGAAAATAACATGTCCTGCTTGCAAAAAGGCCAGTCAGACCGGCGATAAGTGCCTGCGGTGCGGATGCGATCTATCCATACTTCGGCAGATTCGTGAGGCTGCAACATATGAACTGGGAAGAGCCGCAAGGCAGTTGAGGAATAATAATGGACAAGTGGCCCTGGCACATGCAAAAAGGTCATGGAGCCTTAAAAACAGCGCATCTGCAGCGAGAACTGCCTTCATGGCCTGCCTATTGATGAAGAAATTTGATGAGGCGACACAGTGGTATTCCCACTTGCTGAAATTGAAGCATCCTGTTCCTTAAAAATCTAACCTAGCCATTTCCACATTTCACGGAATATTTTTGATGAATTCATAAAAAACCGAATTCATCACATTTTAGGTGTTACGTGTTATGTTTCAGGAATTAACGATTGATAAGCCCGTAAAAAGCCAGATCTTTTAACTTACTGATATAGTTATAAATACGGCTATTTTTAGCTTGTTTTTCGCCTTACAATTTGGGGGACCCGATAACCGATTAAATTGGGTTCATCCGGTTAATGAGTACGCATAATTGAAAAGAGGTGGGGAGATTGCTATCTTCCTGAGTATCCCAAACAAAGGAGGAAGCAACCCATGTCCACCTCATTGCTCTATCATGCTTATGGTTTAGAAGAAGTCAAGTATAATTCCACCAGGTACAAGAAAGGCACTGTTATGTGCCATGGCGAAGTCACCTCCTCTGTGGAATGTTGTCCGGTCTGTGGGAGCTGGAAGAATTTCAATTACCGGTCGGCTCAATTCGGTAAAAACAATCAGGATAGCTAGGTAAATAACACTAGAGTGGCTCATTTTTAAATGACCCTTTTGGGCTCATTTTATCACGACCATTTACAAGAGGAAGTAATCCGGGCCAGACTTGCCAAATGGCACAGGCCTGAGACCAAGTTCAAGAAAGGTTATCTTGCTCTCTATTCCAGGCTTGCTGAATCCGCGGACAAGGGCGCAATTATTAAGCACAGAATTGAGTAATGTTAAGGTGGAACATCATCATTGTGCTCAGAAAAGGTCAGGCTTTCTCTCTTTTACTGGAGATAAATTTTTCGTCGCTAAATTTCAACATGTGAGTAATGGAGGACGGGATGTCTTCTTGATGGTGCGTTACATAGATAAGGCTCGCGTCTTCGTCCATTCCATAGCCATCAATCACCTTTAGAAGTTTGTATCTGTTGGCAATGTCTAGCCCCTCGCAGGGCTCGTCCAGTATCAACAACTCAGGAGATTTTACCATGGCCCTTGCAATCAGGACCATTTGTCTTTGCCCGAATGAAAGCATCTCAAACGTTTCTTCAGCAAGAGCTTCAATGTCCAGCTTCTTCATCCATTTAAGTGCAGTTTGCCTTTGTCGCCGATCAGAGTTTCGGTAAAGCCCCAAAGAGTCGAAAAAACCTGAGCACACTACATCAAGTGCCTTAACACTCTTAGGATAATCTGATTGAAGTTCTGAGGAAAAAACACCCATTCTCCTTTTAACATCCCATATACTCTCGCCGCTTCCTCTTTTCTTACCGAAAAGGAAAACATCATTAGCGTACGATTGCAGGTTTTCGCCTGTGACTAGCTTAAGGATAGTTGACTTGCCACAACCGTTCGGGCCAAGTACAGCCCATTTTTCTCCAGGCCTAACGGTCCAATCCAGATTATCCAGCACTATGCGTGATCCATACTTTACTGTTGCTTTTTTTATTTCAATTACCGGCCTATCCCCCGCTCCTGCCGATATACTGTGTTCGCCCTTTGCACCTGGGTAAATTTCGTCAGGAGCCGGAGACACAGCGTTCGCGCCTGTCTCCCTAAATAAGTAAAATTTTCTTGCATTCCCCGGGGTAAAGATTTCCTCTTTCTTGCCTGAAGCACCAATACGGCCGTTTCTCAAATACAGAACATGGGAAACTCCATCAAGCATCTCTTCAAATCTATGTGTAATCAGGACCACCTGGCTGTGATTAGACATCAACTCATTGATCATCTTTGCAAGCGATGCATGAGATGACTGATCCAGGCCGTCAAAGGGTTCATCCAGTATCAAGAGTTTTGGGTTTTTCATAAGAGCCCGGGCAATAATGGCCTTTCTCATTTCGCCCGTTGAAATCCTCGTTATGGACCTATTAAGCAAGTGCTTGATTCCAAGCTTTTTTGCAAGTTGCTCCAAGATTTGTCTTTTCTCACCTTCGTTGCCAACTCCACTCATCCCGCTTTCCAGGATGGATCTCACGGGAGTAATCTCGTCAATCCTGCCGCTAAAATCACGGCACTCTTCCCTAAAGCGCTCTGCTTCCATTAGCTCTCGCTGAAACTCAAGGGACACGTAACCAAAATAGTGCTCCACCCCAGCGGACGTAGTATTGGGCTCCTTGTCCAGAAAATGGTGCACAAGTTTTCCTTTAACCACGGGTAGGGTGCCTGTAAGGGCCCTTGCCAGCGTTGACTTTCCTGACCCATTGGGGCCCAGAATGGCCCAGTTTTCCCCTTCTTTTATCTGCCAGGAGATATCTTTGAGGAAAACTTTTCCCTTCAACCGAATTGACACGTTGTCTAGTGTGACTAAAGTCGCCATGTTGCAAAATCAAAAATCCACGCCCTGATGAAAAAGGCGTGGGATAAGTAGGAAAGTCTCTCTTATCAAAATTACTGGGCGTCTTCTTCCTCTCTAACAAAATCAATAACGCCCCCTGTACGGGGCAGTGAGGGGTCTTCCTGAAGGACTATGCTCACACCATATCTTTCTTCAATCTCAGCCAGCTCTTTCCTCTTTACATTCTGAAGGTAATCCGCCACATCTGCAGCGAGCGTTCCATTCACTGTTCTCACGTCTCCCTTGGAAGCACCAACCCAAATTCTGCGCAAGTAAGACAAGGCTGCGGACTCCACGGACATTACCAGCCCCCTTCCGTTACAAAAATGGCAAGTCTGGTAGCTCCTTGATTCGATCGAAGGCCTCAATCTCTGCCTGGACAGTTCCATCAATCCGAACTTGGAAATGTGAGAGGTATCTGTTTTTGCACGGTCCTTTTTCAACTCCTCACGAAGGGCGCGCTCTACTTGTCGCAAGTGATTCCGGTCCTTCATGTCAATAAAGTCAATAACAATGAGTCCCCCAATATCCCTAAGCCTAAGCTGTCTGGCTATCTCTTTCGCAGCCTCCATATTTGTCTTAAAGGCCATGCTCTCAACATCGCTTCCGGTCCTTCCACGACCCGAGTTCACATCGATCGAATAAAGCGCCTCAGTAGTGTCAAAAACGATAGAGCCTCCTGACTTGAGTTCCACCTTGTTGCTGTATATTGTTTCTATTTGCTTTTCAATGTTATAATAGTCAAAGATCGGTTGGTTGCCTTTGTAAAGTTTTACTCGCCTCTGATCCCTGGGTGAAATAACTTTCATGTACTCTTTGATCTTGGACAGGGTCTCCTTGTCATCAACCAGAATCTCTGAAACATCGTCCGTGTAATAATCCCTCAGGGTTCTCAGGCAAATGTCCTGTTCCTTATGGATCAGGGAGAATGGCGGAGCCTCTGCTACCTGGTCTCTTATCCTTTTCCACATTCTCAGGAGCCGGCTCAAATCCTTCGAGAGATCCTTCTTGCTCTGGCCTGCAGCCATTGTTCTGACAATGCACCCTATTTCCTCAGGCAGCTTCAATTTTGCTAAAATGGATTTGAGCCTTTGCCTTTCTTCCTCATCCTCGATTTTCCGGGAGATACCGCGAACACTCCGGCCCGGGGTAAGAACCAGAAACCTGCCGGCAAGCGAGATATAAGTGGTAAGCTGGGCACCCTTCCGTCCAGGCATCTCTTTTGTGACCTGCACAAGAAGCTCCTGACCTTTGGATAGAACCTTCTCAATAGGCGGGATTCCCTGCCCTTCTACAACTTTGCTCCTCTCTTTATAATATTCAGGGTGGACATCTGTTGCAGCCAGGAAGCCGTTCTTGTCTGATCCAAAATTCACGAAGCATGCCTGGAGCCTTGGTTCGATTTTTTGAACCACACCTTTGTATATGTTCCCGACTTTTTGCTCGGCAGTGGATGTCTCGATTTGAAATCCGTCCAGCAGGCCCTCTTTTACGAAAGCCACTCTGAATTCTTCAGGCTCAACTGCGTTAATGAGCATCTTTGTTTCTCTTTTCATCTGGCCTTGAGGTCTTTCCTTCCATTCCGCCTGAAGTGCTGCTGAGCCTGATACATAAAAGTCCTTATGGCTGCCTCTCTTCCCGGTTGATATGAGCCGTCATAGGGTGCATCCAGATAAGGAACCTTCATGCGGTTCATGATGGGTTTAACAATAGAGGAGGTGATGGTGCTTGGCATGCATGTAAAAGGATATACGTTGACCACACCGTTATATCCCTCCCGCGCGTATTCGATCATACCTGAAATGCTCAAACAAGCCTCAGTGCCAACATCAAAAGAGTAGATGTTGTCTTCTTTCAGAATTTTTTCCAGGTGGGCCAGGCGGTGATCTTCAGGGAGCTCGATAAGGGTTTTGACCCTCTTGTACACCTTTTTTTGTTTAAGTTGTTGGTAGGAAAGATCGACACCATAGCCCAGTATTTTCTTGAGATATTTCTTCATCTCGTTGATCCTGAGCTGCTTAAGGCTCAGCCGAACTCCTATCTTGGCCTCTCTCATCCTGTCGTAAGTTGTATAGTTGACCCACTCCGCGATGGAAGCGTTGACAACTTCGGCCCCATATTTTTCAAGCACTCTTATGATATCCTGGTTTGCATGAACATGAGTTCTGAGGTAAATTTCACCCACCACCCCTATAAGAGGTTTTCGCGGAATACTGGGATCAATAATGGATTTTCCTTCCGTCACGATTTCTTCAAGTTTTTCAAGAATGCCGTCAAAGTCACCCTCAGGACCCAAAGTCTCAAAAGCATCAGACATTTTCGCCATGGCTCTTTCAATGAATTGATCCGCCTCTCCCGGCTTTCTCTCGTAGGGCC
Organism: Deltaproteobacteria bacterium; assembly: GCA_019310485.1. Classification (GTDB taxonomy): domain Bacteria; phylum Desulfobacterota; class DSM-4660; order Desulfatiglandales; family HGW-15; genus JAFDEF01. Next base: position 49,972 of record JAFDEF010000020.1, read on the forward strand.
TTATCCTCCACAAAAGCCTGTCCAGCACATCTGCCACTACTACCGAGAGATATGCAACTTTTCTAAACTGTCTGCTTTGCTCTTTGTCAAACATACCTTCTAAAGAATATGAATTCTTTGAGGTAAGAGCACCGATCTTTAACTTCTCAAGCTCCGGAAAGGAGTCAAGAACAATCCTTTGATATTTGTTATACATCCCAAAGCGGCAAGGGCCGTCAGCCTCAGGCATAAAATAGATGTAGTTTTCCGGGTCAAAACGCTCCCCCAGCCTCTCTTTCTCCTTTTTCATAAACAGAAGTATGTCACCTGTAGTTACCTGGCAGGGAAAGCACTCTTTGCCAGAGGTGAACTCTTTGCCCAGGTCAAGGCCTGCATAGGTTTTCATCACAACGGCATTAACGCCAAAACCCCTGAAAGTGCCTGCCAGAAGATGGCAGCCTATCCTGTTCATCTCGGGAATCAGGAAGATCTTGTCGCGGACCCTGAACCGGCCCACCTTTTGAGAAAGAGACTGAAAAGTTTGCCTGGTTTCTGCTTCCATTTCTCCCTCAGTTAGATGCTTTTCTGAAAAGTTCTGATTTTAGTTTTTGCATGGTGTTTTCAATCACGTTTTCAAAGGCCTCAAGTCGAGTCATCATGCCGGCCACCGCGCTGTGCTCATCCAGCTCCAGGATGAGATAGGGCTTGTCATCCATTATGTACTTGTAGAAGTGTTCGATAAAGGAATCCGCACCGCAACTAAAATTGGTCATGTGAAGGCCAAAAAAATTGGGGCGGCTTTTTATAAACTTGGCCGTTCGTAGTATTTGGGCCCCAAATCCCCAGTACATTGAGGGGAAGTCAGAAAGATCCACGAAAGACACATCCAGAAAATCCATTGGCAAGGCTGCCACCCCTATCTTAGAAAGGTTCAGACCAAGCCTCAGGTTTAGCCTTTCATCATATAGGTTGTATGGCCTACCGGTAACCACTACGAGCGGCTTTTCAGGGTCATAGGCATCAATAATAGCCTTGCCTTTTCGGAACATCTCTTGCATAAAAGCCTGGTGTTTTTCAAGCGCGTACTCCACCGCCTCCCTGATCTGGGCCCTGCTGCGGCCCAGCTTTCTTGAGAGCTGCTCGCTCAGCTCCACTGCCAGAGTTGAGGCATCGTATTTAAGGTGAACGATAGGGTTCAGAAGCTTGTCTTCTTCTAGATCCAGCGCAATTCTCAGCATGTATTGATTTGCCTGCACCATGGGACAGTAAAAGCCCGTTTCATGTTCTTCGGGTGTCGGCATTGAAACGATGCTGGGGAGAAACAAGTAGCTTGTGCGCCCTACAAGTTCTTTCACGTGACCATGCGATACCTTTACTGGGTAACATGTCTCTGCAGTCACGGCTTCAATGCCTGAGCTCGAGATCCGGCTGTCAGTCGGAGGCGTCAGTACAAGTCTGAAACCAAGCCTGTCAAAAAAATGAGCCCAGAGTACCCCGGTTTGAAGCGTGTAAAGCGCACGTTGCATTCCCACGGTTGGCCTGCCGTCAACCTCCATCAACGGCCCCTCTCCCAGTTCATTGCACACCCCTGAGAGATGGTCCCTCCATATCAGCTCTCTCATCTGAAAATAGTTCTTCTCTTTTTTCCCTTTGCCCCTCACTATTTCATAACGTCCGCACTCTCCACCCCAGATACTTTTCCGTCCGTCAAAGTCATATATTTTCAGCTTGCATTGGTTGTGACACTTAGGATCAGCCTTGCAGACCTTTTCCGTGTATTTCATTCTATCGTTTATTGCACTCTCCAGGCCCCTAAATGTTGTATCTTTGCTCTTATCAATCATCTTTTTTTCTTGCAGGCTGATTGCTGCTCCATAAGCACCCAGCACTTCTCTGTGCTTGGGTACTACAAGGCCGCGTCCGAGGACATCTTCAAAGGCAGCCACCACTCCTTTGTTCAAGGACGGGCCGCCAAGAAACATGACTCTCTTGCCTATCTTCCTTTTCCCCACTACCCGGTTCAGATAGTTATGGACAATAGCGTAGCAGAGGCCAGCTATAAGATCCTTCTTTGAAACCCCTTTCTGGTGGTACGATACCAGGTCTGATTCCATAAAAACAGTGCATCTCTCTGCGAGTTTTACAGGGCGCTCAGAGGAGAGTGCTATTTCCTGAAATTCGCCAACGATATTAATTCCATACTTGTTTGCGAGTTCATGAAGAAAGCTACCGGTGCCTGCTGCGCACACCTTATTCATGTCAAAATCAAGGGGATATGCATTGGCTATGTATATGTACTTCGAGTCTTGACCTCCTATCTCAAAAATAGTGTCAATTGAGGCATCTATCTCAACCGCACCTCGCGCATGGGCGGTAATCTCGTCGATGATCAAATCGGCATTCAAGAAATCTCCAACCACGTTCCGGCCTGATCCTGTAGTAGCAACACCAAGGATCTCGATCCGGTCTCCAACCTCATCTCTTATAGTTCTCAACAGTTTCTGTGTTACTTCGATAGGTTTTCCCTGCGTGTGAACATAGCTCTTGTGGATGATCTCGCGATCCTCGCTCATCAATGCATATTTCGTTGTGGTTGATCCAATGTCGATTCCCAGGTATACGGGCATCCTTGAGGTCAACATTCTTTTACTTACCTCGTTATCCTCCGGAAAAACAGTTTCCTTGAGCTCAAGTCTCGCCGCAGTAGGTAGAGCTAGGTTCGCCAAAGATTCCGACTTCTTCAAAGCATCAATATCGGGGTGATTCTCCACGCCCGTATCCAAGGCATGGAGTGCTACACCTAGGGCACCCGCCGAAGTGTTACGTTCCGGAACGATCAAATCGGGGAAATACGCCTTGAATGCGCGCACCTGAAGTTTATTCATCGAGAGCCCGCCGATAAAGACAATGGGTTCTTCCAGAACGCGATTCGATACAATCGTGCTCATATAATTTCTGGCATTACCCACATGAAGGCCGTAGATAATGTCCTCAAGCTTCTCTCCTTTGTTTTGCAGGTGGATCATATCTGATTTAGTGAACACCGTGCAGCGGCAGGCAACATTGGCCGGCTTCCGGCTCCGTAGGCCGAGTTCAATAAAGTCAGCCAGGATCTTGTCAATCTGATCCTGGGAGATGTCCACTTCTGAATCATAGATCGATGTGGCAAGGCGCTGCGCCTGTTGATCGATAAAGGAACCTGTCCCTGACGCACATGGGCCATTGGTGTTAAAATACTCCAGCTCCCAGTCGCTTTCACTGTGACTGATTTGAAAAAGAGCGGTATCTTGTCCTCCCATGCTTATAATAGTTCTGGCATCAGGCCTCATGAAAAGAGTTCCCAGGACCTGACTTATCGTTTCAAACTCGTAAAAAGCTCCTACCTTTTCGCTTATTGTCTTTCCATGATTGCCCGTAAAAGCAATCGCTGTTATACGCTCCGGCCCGAATTTTTCATAAAGATATGGAATGAGCGACAGAATTTCTTCTTCCACCTTTCCAAGGTGGCGCTTGTACGGCAGCTCGAAAACGACCTTTCTATCCTGATTGATCACAACACAGTTAATGCTGACAGAGCCTGCATCAATCCCAACATAATACCTCTCAGCTTCTGTTTTTGTTTCTGACTTGGCCATGATTTATTACCTATATCCTGTGCAAAGTTGAGAATCTCTCAAGTCCTTCGGTCAACTTTTTCTCCTATTATAAGGTTTTTTACTATTATGTCCATAGCTTCTTCAATTCCAACTTTCCTTCACATTTCAAGAATTGACTCGACAATAAGATCAATTTAAGCTTCGCTCAACAACCCGGCCCCATCCTGCGCCTTGCTGAATCGCCCCTTTAATGCGCCTCTCCCCAATTCCTACCGACATGTATGTCAACCCGCAGGGGTACTTCGAGTTTGTACACTCCCTCCATTTCCTTCTTTATCAACTCTGAAACCAGTGGGACTTCATCCTCGGGGACATCAAACACGAGCTCATCATGCACCTGTAACACCATTTTGGCCCCCAGATTCTCTTCTGCCAACCGGGCGTGAATGCTAATCATGGCCATCTTGATCAAGTCCGCCGCCGTTCCCTGAATGGGGGTGTTTATAGCCATCCGCTCAGCTTCTGCCCGCAAGACCCTGTTCTTGTGGTGAATGTTCGGCAGATATCTTTTCCTGTTAAACAAAGTTAGCACGTATCCCTTTTCACGCGCAAAAGCTATCGTCTCTTCTCGATATTTACCAACCCCCCGGTATCTTTTGTAGTAAGCTGAGATATAATTCCTTGCCTCACCAAGGCTTATGCCCAATTCATCACTTAGTTTCTGGGCGCCCATCCCATATATAATTCCAAAGTTGATAGCCTTGGCAATTCGTCTCATTTCAGGAGTTATCGTCTCTGCAGCGACTCCAAGAATCTCGGAGGCTGTGCGCGCGTGTATGTCCTCATTCTCTTGAAATGCCCTTATAAAGGCAGGATCTCTGGAATAGTGCGCAAATACCCTGAGCTCAATCTGGCTGTAATCTGCGGAAACAAGGTAGCAGCCTTCACTGGCTACAAATGCTTTACGAATGTCTTTCCCTTCTTCCCCTCTTACAGGGATGTTTTGAAGGTTAGGCTCGCTGCTGCTCAGACGGCCAGTGGCCGTGGCAGTCTGGTTAAAGGAGGTGTGCACACGACCTGTAGCAGGGTCAACCATTTTCACAAGAGCGTCAAGGTAGGTGGACTTCAGCTTGGACAGCGTTCGGTAGCGCAGCAAAAGCTTCGGAATTCTGTATGGCAGAGCAGACAGCTTGGTCAGCACTTTCACGTCAGTTGAATACGACCCGGTTTTGGAAGTCTTTTTCTGAGGAGGAAGCTGAAGTTTCTCGAAAAGAACGAAGCTGAGCTGTTGGGGTGAATTAATGTTGAACTCCATCCCGGCCTCAGCATAAATTTCTTTTTCAATGTGCCCTAGTTGCTCTGAAAAACGATGGGACATAGCCTCCAGAAATGCTCGGTCAACCTTGATCCCCTGCCATTCCATATCAATAAGCACTGGAAGGAGTTTCATTTCTAAATTCTCAAATAGATCAAGGTTCTCGTCCAAAAGAAGCTTTTCTTTCAAAACATTCATTAGGCGAAACGTAATGTCTGCATCTTCGCAGGAATATTCCATGGCTCTTTTCACATCAAGCTGGGAGAACTTGATGCGGCCCTTGCTGCTCTTAGTCAATTCCTTATATGAAACCATCCTGTGGTTAAGGAACTGGTGAGCAAGGTAGGCAAGGTTATGTTGTCGCAGACCTGGATTGATTACATAAGAAGCCACCATAGTATCGAAACAAATCCCCTTGAGTTCGATTCCATGGTGCCTCAGCACCAGTGCATCGTACTTTATGTTCTGCCCTATTTTGGCAATTTTTTCATCTTCAAGGATTTCTTTTAAAACCCTCAAAGCATCTCTGCGTTCTATCTGCCGCGGTGCCCCGGGATATTGATGTGCCAGTGGCAGGTAGTAAGCCTCACCGCTTTCACAACAAAAAGATATTCCAACAAGTTCTGCACGGTGTGGGTTCTTACTCGTTGTTTCGGTATCAACCGAGACTATGCCCTTCTCTTTTATCATCTTCTTTAAAGAGAGCAGTGCGTCCATGGACAGGCATAAGTTATATTTTCTCCCTTCGCTTTTCTCCCTGGATGCAAAACGGTCCCAGAGCTCTTTGAATTCGAGTTCGTGGAAAATTTTGGCCAGTTTCCTCCTGTCCGGTTCACCAAGCTTGAGAGCTTCAACGTCCTTTTCAATTGGCACAAATAGATCTATTGAAACAAGTTTCTTGCTCAGCATTGCATCAGGGTATGAAGCTCGTAGGTTCTGCTTCAAACGCTCTTTCCTTATCTCATTGAGTTTCTCGAAAACATTTTCAAGGCTTCCAAACTTTCTTATCAGCTCTAAAGCCGTCTTTTCCCCTATTCCGGGAACACCAGGAATATTATCCGATCGATCACCTGAAAGAGCCATAACATCAACCATCTGGCCCGGTTGCACACCATACTCTTTTATAAGGCTTTCATAATCGGTGAATTTGTCTTTCATAGTGTCCCACAAAGATACCTTGGGAGAGAGAATCTGCCTGAAGTCCTTGTCGCCTGTGACAACAATTACCTCAAAACTCTTTTCCTCTGCCCTCCTGGCCAGAGTCCCTATGACGTCATCAGCCTCGAAGCCTTCTTTTTCAAGGACCTCTGTTTTCAGAGCCTCCGCTATTTCCCTGATATAGGAAAGCTGCACCACGAGTTCCTCAGGCATCGGCGGCCGTGTTGCCTTATAGGCTTTGTAAAGGGTGTGTCTGAAATTGGGGCCCTTGGCGTCGAACACAACAGCCATATATTCGGGCTTTTTTTCTTCAATCAGCTTCAAGAGCATTTTTGTAAAACCAAATATTGCATTTGTCGGAAAGCCTTTTGAGTTAGAAAGGTGTCTTATCGCATGGTAGGCACGATGTATGTAGGAGGTCCCATCCACCAGATACAAAATCTTGTTTTCACTTTCCATAAAATCGCCAACAGATCACAAAAGCATAGTAAAGGCCGGTTGGGGCACGGCATGCATCAGTCTTTAAACATTGAATGCTCAGGGATTTGACTAGCCTTTGTTTGTTCTCATGTATCACTCTTAACTTATTTGGAACAGCCCGGGAATAGAAAGGACCACTGCAAAATGCCCTCTTTTCATCAAAGGCCTCGAAGAAACAAAGCGAGCACTAAAATCTCGCACCCGATCACGTACGGGAAGGGTTTTATAAGGTCTCGACTGTCAAGATTTCTTCTCATGAGGCTCTTCCTTTCCCGGGTATTTCTTCTGGCGGGAAACGAGGCCCTCCTTTAATAAATCCGACAGTTCGCCTTCGGCAATTTTGAAGCCGAAGTTTGGTGATGGTGGAACGCTCCACCTTGGGCGAGGTTCGTCCGCAAAAGACTTATTGCCCTTAGCTGGCCGCTTTGCGACGGACACGGGACATGTTGAAAAAGTGAAGCCTATTCTCTCCCCCTCATTATTGTAAAAAATGTCGTCTTTGAACCATCCCAGATGCCGGCCGTTAATTCCGTAAACATGTTCCCCCTCGTGCATATACCCTACTGGTACCCCTTCCCACAGGTATATGGTCTCTCTGAAATCTGATGTGAGATAAGCAACAGGCTCCCCTTTTTTGTTGTACAAGATTGTTTCCATGAGAGACTCTCGTTTATCCGAACTTACTGAGTGCTTCGACTCGCAAATATCCTTGCTGTATACTCAAACACTGTATGATCAGTAAAAGACACCCAACGCTTAGTGCTGCTTGAACTATTTAGCGTAATCAACGGCTCTTAGCTCCCGGATGACGGTCACCTTGATCTGGCCTGGATAGCTCAACTCTTTTTCTATCTTCTTGGCGATGTCCTTGCAAAGAAGAAAGGCATGATCATCATCAACGCTCTTTTCCTCGACCATGATCCTTATCTCCCGCCCCGCCTGGATTGCATAAGATTTTGTTACTCCTTCAAAAGACATGGCAATCTTTTCCAGATCTTCGAGCCTCTTTACGTAAGATTCGAGCATTTCTTGCCGGGCTCCCGGCCGAGCGCCCGAGAGCGTATCGGCAGCCTGAACCAGAACAGCAAGAGTTGTCTCAGGCTGAACTTCTTCATGGTGAGCTGCAATGGCGTGCACAACATCTGCCGACTCCCCGTATTTCTTGGCAAGTTCTGCCCCAATCAGGGCATGGGGACCCTCCATCTCGTGATCAACCGCCTTGCCGATATCATGAAGCAAACCAGCCCTTTTCGCCTTTTTCACATTTAGACCCAACTCTGCTGCCATCATGCCACAAATGAATCCCACTTCCCTGGAATGCTGAAGCACGTTCTGCGCATAGCTTGAGCGATATTTCAGCCGCCCGATTAACTTCACGAGCTCAGGGTCTATACCGTGCACGCCCAGATCGAAAGTGGCTTGCTCGCCGGCTTCTTTTATGCTTGCTTCAATCTCTCTGTTCACCCTTTCTACCATTTCCTCTATGCGTGCAGGATGAATCCTCCCGTCATCAATCAGTCTCTCCAGAGCAATCTTTGCCACCTCACGGCGAACCGGGTTAAAACCAGATAGTATCACAGCCTCAGGCGTGTCATCTATAATTACGTCTATGCCTGTAGCAGCTTCAATAGCGCGAATATTGCGACCTTCTCGACCTATAATTCTCCCCTTCATTTCTTCATTGGGAAGACTTACTACTGAAACGGTTTTCTCGGCCACATAGTCACCTGCGTACCTTTTGACGGCAAGGGCCAGTATTTCCTGAGCCTTTCTCTGCGCCTGCTCCTTCGTCTCGTTTTCGATCTTGCGCAGCACCTTCGCAGCGCTATGCCTGGCCTCAGATTCCATAGAGCGGATCAATATGGCTTTGGCTTCTTCACGCGATATTCCTGCAACCCTTTCAAGCTCGCGGCGCTCCTTTGCGAGCAGTTCATCATACTCAGCTTGCTTTGATCTCAAGTTGGCTTCAGCTTTCTCTATCTCCTTTTCTCGCCTGAACAGCTCCTTCTCCTTTTGTTCATACTGTTCGATCTTTCTATCAAGATTCTCTTCTTTATTAAAAAGCCTCTTCTCCAGGCTCTGTAACTGCTCCCTTTTTTCCTCCGTTTCCTTCTCAAACTCCAGTCTCATTTGATAGAAGGTATCCTTGGCCTTAAGGGCAGCCTCCTTCTTAATGGTCTTTGCTTTTTGATGCGCCTCGTTAATAATCTTTTTCGAATAATCTCTTATGGAGTCAAACTGGTTTTCAACGATTCTTTTGCGGGCCCAAAATCCGATCAAAATGCCTATTCCCAGCCCCGCCAGAATCAGTAAAATAATTTTCACCACTAACATGGTATGCCATCCTTTTTCGATATAGTCTTAACAAGGGAGAAAGGCCCTTGTGTTGAATCCAAGCCCACAAGCAAACCCGGAGTCATCCCCAGCTAATAGCCCGCCTTCGCTTCCGCCATGTGCAAAACCGTGGCTTTCTTGGAAGTCGGATAAAAGGTACATCAAATCGGCGGTTGCAGTTGCTGAAAAGAAAGCGCTATTCTCTTTCTCGGGCTTCTTCAGAAAGCCACTAATCTCGAGAATAGACAGCCAGAAAAGGTAAGAGCATAGGAGGAACTAATTTTATTCGGAGTGTAAAGGCGAAAGCAAAAGGCCGGAAACCTGAATCCCACCTTTTGATAGAGCCTCGTCTAATATCTTTTCTTATTTCCCGCATAAAGCACACAATGCTCCTCAGGAAAACTAAGTATCAATAAGTCTGACTTAGCGTATTTAGTCCTCTTTTTCTTACCATTCAGGCGTCTATCTGCTTGCCGGACTCTTACCCAGCGACTAGATTTCTACGTGAAAAACACTACGCTATTCGTTTATCACAGAATCAATATTATATATGAGTGTCTTGGTTCTTTGCCGAATCTTGTTCAATATTTCGTCTCGTTCTTTCAAAACCCTAAAATAGTCGCTGGCAATGTTTAGAGCGCCCAGTATAGCCACCTTTTTTTCAGAAAGCCCCTCTTCGCTTTCCTCGACTTCTTTCAATTTCTTGTTCACATACTCGGCAATTTCATTAACGTGCCCTTGGTCATCTTCACTCAAGATAAGGTACTCGTGGTTACGAATCTTTACCCTTATCTGTTCCATTTTAAAGCCTATTCGGTGATTGCGCTCTGTCGTTTGTTTCCAGCCGGGATTTCTCAGATCTCCAGCTGTTCAATTTTCTCAAGGAGCGAAAGAATTCTCTGTTTCGCCATGTCACGGCTTGCCCTCAGGTTCTCGAGCTCTTTGCTGAGGTCGGAGATTCTTTCCTCTTGAATCTGTATTTTTTCAATCAAGGATTCTTTTTCTTTTTTGAATGCACCAACAATTTTTATAAGAGAATCCACTTTCTCTTCGAGTTTGTCAAAATGATTCATTTCTTCCGCCTGCTCCATTGTTCTGCTTACCTACTGTAGCAAGAGTTGTCCCTGCTTCCTGGCAGTTGCTTTCCACGTCCTTTAATGGCTTTTTCTCCAGACTTTTTATTGTATACTATCTCTTGAGTCAAGAAAGGTCAATAAAAAAGACAAGCCCGCGGCTTGCCTTTTTATTTTAAACTACAAACACTTACACAACAATCAGGCAGCTTTTTCTGCCACCTTGATTCTGGCCATAGCTCTCTGGAGCGCAGCCTCTGCTCTTTTAAAATCTATCTCCTCTGTTCCTCTTTGCTTGGAAAGCCGCTCTTTTGCCCTTTGCATCGCACGCCTGGCTCTTTCCACATCTATATCAGCGGCCTTTTCGGCAGCATCTACCAAAATCGAGACCCTGTCATTCGATATCTCCGCAAATCCATTTGTGACTGCTAGATATGTTCTTTCAGACCCGGAATTATAAGAGAGCTCGCCCGGAACAATTCCGGAGAGAAAAAGCATATGCCCCGGTAAAACCCCAAACATGCCTTCTGTTCCCGGTGCGACAACCATATCCACTTCTTCTTTTACCACGCGCCTGGCCGGTGTCACTACTTCCAAAATCAGTTTACCCATTGCCTAGTACCCCTGCTTAAGTTGCAGCAGCCATTCTTTCCGCTTTTGCCTGAGCCTCGTCAATAGTGCCCACCATATAAAAGGCAGCCTCAGGCAACTCGTCGTGTTTTCCCTCAATAATCTCCTTAAATCCCCTTATAGTTTCCGCTACCGGCACATACACGCCTTTCGTACCCGTGAATGTTTCCGCCACATGAAAAGGCTGGGAAAGAAACCTCTGAATTCTTCTGGCCCTAGCTACCGTCAATTTGTCTTCATCAGAGAGTTCGTCCATACCGAGAATGGCTATGATATCTTGAAGGTCCTTATACTTTTGGAGAATTTGCTGTGTCTGCCTTGCGACCTGGTAGTGCTCTTCCCCCAGAACTGCAGGATCCAGAATCCTGGAAGTGGAGTCCAGAGGATCCACCGCAGGGTAAATCCCGAGTTCGGCAATAGGCCGCGAAAGCACCACTGTTCCGTCAAGGTGGGCAAAAGTTGTGGCAGGTGCAGGGTCCGTAAGGTCGTCGGCAGGTACGTATACGCACTGAACAGAAGTAATAGAGCCCTTGGTGGTCGAGGTAATCCTCTCCTGCAGCTCCCCAAGGTCGGTCCCCAGGGTCGGCTGATAGCCAACTGCAGAAGGAATGCGGCCCAGGAGCGCTGAGACCTCGGCGCCTGCCTGAGTAAAGCGGAAGATGTTATCTATGAAAAGAAGTACATCTTGCCCTTTTTCATCACGATAGTACTCAGCAGCTGTCAGGGCAGAGAGTGCCACCCGCGCCCGCGCCCCCGGTGGTTCCGTCATCTGTCCGTATATAAGAGCCGCCTTGTTGATAACGCCTGATTCTTTCATTTCAAGATAAAGGTCATTCCCTTCCCTGGTTCTTTCTCCAACACCGGCAAAAACGCTTATTCCGCCGTGCTCCAGGGCAATATTGTGGATCATTTCCATCATGACAACGGTTTTTCCAACACCGGCTCCGCCGAACATGCCCATTTTCCCACCCCTGGGAAATGGCACAAGCAGGTCTATCACTTTGACCCCTGTTTCGAGAACCCTTACAGAGGTATCTTGTTCCACGAACTCTGGAGCATGTCGATGAATGGGTAAAAATTCCGTTGCGTTGACAGGGCCAAGCCCATCAACGGGCCTTCCGACAACATTGAGAACCCTTCCGAGAGTGGGATCTCCTGCAGGCATCATGATCGGCTTACCCGTGTTCTTTACCTTCATGCCACGAACAAGACCATCCGTGATGTCCATTGCAATGGTTCGCACAACATTATCCCCAAGATGCTGCGCAACCTCTACAACAAGGTTGTCCTCAGTGTCATCAATAGTAGGATTTGTTATAAGCAAGGCCGTAAAAATAGGCGGTAGCTCGCCTTCAGGAAATTCCACGTCAACCACGGGACCCATTACTTGTCTTACATTCCCCTCCTTCATGACTCGATTAAGACCTCCTTAAATTAATCTCTGATCTCTTAAATTGCTTCACTCTGGTGTACACCAAATGCTTTTTCGGGCATGCTCCCGGAAATCCCACGACACTCCCCGCTGGCAACCACTCACCTAAGGGCTTCAGCACCCCCCACTATGTCCATCAGCTCCGCAGTGATCGCAGCCTGCCTGGCCTTATTGTAGACCAGCGTCAAATTGTCCACCATTTCCGAGCAATTCTTGCTGGCATTGTCCATTGCAGCCATGCGTGCAGCGTGCTCGCTGGTTTCCTGCTGGAGAAATGCGTTTAAAATCTGGACACTTATGTGTTTAGGGAGCAAATCCTTCAGCAGTTCCTCGGCGCTTGGCTCACAAAGATAGTCTGTGGCCTCTTCTGCTTTCTCCTCCACTTTGGGTGGTTCAATGGGAAGCAGCTTAACCAGAGTAGGCTCCTGCTTCACCATGCTCACAAAGCGGGAATAAATCATGTAAACTTCATCTGTTTCTTCCCTCAAGAATCTCTCTATGAAGGCTCCGGTCATTTTATTTACAAAGGATATATCCACGGAGCCGTAAATGTTGGTATGTGCTTCGGTGATATTAAAATTTCGTTTTCGAAAATAATCCCTTCCCTTCTTTCCCACGAGGGTCAGGGCGCACTCAACGCCTCTTGCCTGTTGATCTTTAACCCATTGTTCAGCTTTCGTGATGGAGTTCGTGTTAAAGCTTCCACAAAGTCCGCGGTCAGCGGTGAAATGAAGCAATTCCACCCTGGATATGCTGCTTCTCCTCACAAGCAAGGGATGAATTTCGGGATCCAATCTGTTTGCCAGACTTCCGAGAACTTCTGCAAACTTTTCGGCATAAGGCTCAAAATTTTCCATTCGGCCCTGAGTGCTCCTCAACTTCGCTGCGGCCACCATGTTCATGGCCCTCGTAATTTGTCTCGTTTTCTTGACGGCAGCTATTTTGCGCTGGATATCTCTTAAGGTTGCCATTTATATCCTCTTATGTTCACTTCAACTTTCAGGTACCTGGATGGAAGAGAGTCTTGAATTCGTCAAGGACCTTTTTCAGCTTCTCCTCCATTTCATCATCTATGTCTTTCTTCTCTTCTATTTCGTCCAGGAGCTCTCTGTGTCTGCTTTCCATAAAGTCAAGCATTTGTTTTTCATAGTCTCCTATAGATTCAACCGGCCATTCATCCAGGTAACCCTGAGCGCCCGCAAATAGAATCATTACTTGCTTTGCAGCAGGCATAGGTTGGTACTGAGGTTGTTTCAAGACTTCAACCAATCTTCGACCGCGTTCAAGCTGACGCTGAGTCGCCTTGTCCAGGTCACTCCCAAACTGGGCAAAAGCCTCCAGCTCACGGAATTGGGCCATGTCGAGGCGAAGGCTTCCAGCAACTTTTTTCATTGCTTTTGTCTGCGCAGCGCCTCCCACTCGCGAGACCGAAAGCCCCACGTTAATGGCAGGCCTTACGCCTGAGAAAAACAGACCGGGCTCTAGGTACACCTGTCCGTCTGTAATGGAAATAACGTTGGTAGGAATATAGGCCGAGACATCGCCTGCCTGTGTTTCTATGATCGGCAGAGCCGTCAGAGAGCCTCCCCCAAGTTCATCGTTTAACTTTGCAGCGCGTTCAAGCAGCCTGGAGTGGTTGTAGAAAATATCTCCCGGGAATGCCTCACGGCCGGGTGGCCGCCTCAGCAACAACGATACCTGGCGATATGCCGCGGCCTGCTTGGAAAGATCATCGTAAATAATCAAGGCGTGTTGACCCTTGTCCCTGTAATATTCACCTATTGCACACCCCGCATACGGGGCAATATATTGCTGCGTGGCAGGGTCGCTTGCGCATGCGGAGACAACCGTCGTGTACTCCATCGCACCGTGTCTTCTGAGTACATCCACAACCTGGGCTACCGTCGACTTCTTTTGGCCGATTGCCACATAAATACAAAAGACATCGGTATCTTTTTGGTTGATAATAGCATCAACACAAATGGCTGTTTTCCCTATCTGCCGGTCACCTATTATCAATTCCCGCTGTCCCCTGCCAATCGGGGTCATGGCATCAATGGCCTTGATCCCGGTGTACATGGGCTCGCTCACCGGCTGACGGGCAATCACGCCAGGGGCCACCATTTCAATTCTGCGGTACTCCTTGGCCTCAATTGGTCCCTTTCCATCCAGCGGATTCCCCACGCTGTCCATCACTCGGCCCAAAACAGCCTCGCCTACCGGTATTTGAGCGATTCGCCCGGTTCGCTTTACCGTGTCTCCCTCCTTTATACCGGTATCGTCTCCCATAATAGCAACACCGACGTTATCCTCTTCAAGATTAAGGCAAAGGCCGTAGATTCCTCCCGGAAACTCGAGCATCTCCATGGCCATGGCGTTCTCAACACCATAAACGCGAGCAACACCATCGCCAACAGACAAAACTGTCCCAGTTTCACTCATCTCGACCCTTCTTTCATAATCCTTAATCTGGCCGCGGATCACCTGACTGATTTCTTCTGCTCTTATTTCCATTATCTGTACTCACCCCTTTTTAATGATTCTTTAAGCCCCTCAAGTTGGGCTCTGATACTCCCGTCCAAAACCAAATCGCCGACTTTCACAACAATACCGCCAATAAGGCTTTCATCCTGCTTGATCTCCATCTTGATCTTCTTGGAAGTAAAGCTTTCAAGCACCTTTTCGAGAGACTCTGTGGCATCTTCTTTCAAAGGCCGTGGTGTTATCACTTCCGCTCGAGCAATGTTCAAAACTTCGTCTGTGAGTCTTCCGTAATAGTCGCTGATTTCCTGGATTCCCGCAATTCTATCCTTATCCACAAGAAGATTCAGGAAGTTCTTTATCACATCTGAATACTCGCTCTTGTCCAGAATTGCACGAAGAATACCCTTTCGCTCCTCCAAGGTAAAAACCTTGCTGGAAATGGCCTGCAATAGCTGTTCATTTTCCCGACACAAACGGGCAAAATCATTCAATTCTCTGCCATAGCGCTCAAAATTGCCATCTTCCTGTCCAATACTCAGTAGAGCCTTTGCATATCTTTTGGAAAGCCTTGAGCTTATCAATGTATCTTTTCCACCCTTTCTAAAAACTCATTAACTAAGTGCTCTTGATCTTTATCAGTAATCTTCCTTGATATTATCTGCTGGGCTTTTTCAGCTGCCAAATCCACAACGTCTTCTTTTAGCCTTTCCTTTGCAGAATTCATCTCTTGCTCAATAGTAAGCTCCGCCTGCTCTATGATTTGCTTCACTCTCTGTTTGGCTTCAGCAATAATCCTTTCCTTTTCCGCAATTCCTTCTTTCCTGAACCGCTCCAGGATATTCTCCTTCTCCTTCTCAAATTCTTGGAGCTTCTTTTCTATCTCTCTGTACCTTTTTTCAGCCTCCTCCTTGCCCCTTTTGAGACTATCGAGTTTCTTTTTTATCTCTTCGCTCCTTGAAGAGAAAAAATCCTTGACTCTGGCTTTCTTCAGCCCCCAAATGAGGATAACCAGCATAAGGGCAAAATTTATAAAACGGTAGAGGAGATCCTTCAAGTCTGCCTTCCGATCCCTGCCCTCATGCACCTCGGCGGCAAAGCAAAGAGGAGAAAGCAAAAAGAAAAGGGCTGCTAATATGACGAAGAACCGAAATTTCCTGCTTTTCTCAATTCTTGCAAGCATCAAATGCTCCTTCCAAGAATCTTTTCAGCCAGTTCTTTAGAAAAATCCGCCAGCTCTCTTTCCAGTGAGTGGCGCGCATTAAGTACTGATTCCATAATCTCCTTTCTCGCCTGATCTATTTTCTGAGCAGCCTGAGAACTGGCTTCCGCCAACATCCCTCTTTCGTATTCATATCCGGAGCTTTTGAGAGTCTCTTTTTCCCGGAGTCCTTCTTTCGTAGCACCGACCACATTTTCTTCGATCTCCTTGGCGACCTGCTCCGATTTGCTCTGCAGGGTCCCAATCTGGTTCTGAATGCCGTCCATTTGCTCTCTTCTCTGGCTCAATATTCGACGCACCGGTCTATAGAGAACGAGATTCAGAGCAAATAAGAGAAAGAGAAAGTTAATTATCTGGATGATGAGCGTATAATCAAGCTTTAGCATGGAACCTCTTCCCTTTCAGCATATCGCTTTTACAAGAAGAGAATTCTTTTTGTCAAAGTTTTTTTGTTGAATTCTCGAAAACTTCTCCTTCTTACTTGAACTTAACCCTCTGTAGCAGTTTCCTTTTCCTCCACTCCGCTAAGTTCCCTCCTCGCTGACATACTGCACTCCCCTTCAAAAACAACACCCTCCTCGATCCCAAGAAGGGGGCAGTCAATGTTGCCGAAAACTTTGGCCGGCGCATGTATCTCAATTTTGCGCTCGGCTGCGATGCTCCCGTGGACTTCACCGCTAATTATCACATAGGAGACCCTAATGTCGGAGTGCAACACTGCTTTCTCACCCACAACAAGAGTACCGTCAGAGTGAATTTCTCCCTTAAAACGACCGTCGATGCGGACTGCGCCTTTAAAAGAAAGCTTTCCTTCAAACTCGGTATTCTCTCCCAAAAAGGCATTGATTTCGTTAGTTTTTTTCATCACTCTCTATGCGACAAACAGCAAAAACAACTATCATAATGAGAATACCTTTGCAAGCAAAATCAGCTTCGCCAAACGCAGCCCAGAAGCGCAATGTGCGCCCTTGCCTTCTTACTGGAACATAAAGCGTCTCATGCTGATATTCATCAATAGGCCCATTCCGGCCATGGTTGAGACGATAGATGAGCCTCCATAACTAAACAAAACAAGCGGGATACCTACCACGGGCAGCAACCCGGTCACCATGCTTACGTTTATTGCCATTTGCCAGAATATGATGGCAACAACACCCAGAGATATGAGAGCCCCGAATTTGTCCTTGGAGGTTCTTGCTATGTTTATCCCCCACAGCATCAAAAATAGATAGAGCAAGAGCAATATCAGGGATCCTGCAAATCCCCATTCCTCCGCCAGCACGGAAAAAGCGAAATCCGTATGTTGCTCAGGCAAAAAATGCAACCTGGTCTGGGTTCCCTGCAGAAAACCCTTACCCCATACCAGGCCGGAGCCTATTGCAATCTTCGACTGATTAATATGGTAGCCGGCTCCAAGGGGATCCATTTCCGGGCTAAGATAAGTCAAGATCCGCTTCTGCTGATACTCCTGCAGATTAACCCAGATGAACGGGGCTGCCAGGAAGGCCCCGATAACAAGAATCAACAAGGATTTCAACCTTACCTTGGCGAAAAGAATCACTGAAAAGCAGACTATCCCAATGGT
This sequence comes from Deltaproteobacteria bacterium, assembly GCA_019310485.1. Taxonomy (GTDB): domain Bacteria; phylum Desulfobacterota; class DSM-4660; order Desulfatiglandales; family HGW-15; genus JAFDEF01. The sequence goes on from JAFDEF010000020.1 coordinate 67,257, forward strand.
CAGGGCTGTTCCAAGGTCAGGCTCCTTTATAATTAATCCGCACGGCAGCGCCATGAGCAGAAAAGGCCGCCACAGGTCCCGCAGCCTGTATCCGTTAGGGTGGTCGTGTTCACTGAAAAACCTGGCTAGAGCGATAACGAGGGCTATTTTCATCAGCTCTGCCGGCTGAAACATCACCCCGCCAAGGCTTAGCCACCTTTGGGAACCTGAGCGCACTTCCCCTTTTAGCAAGACCACTATGAGCAAGGCTAAAGCGAAGAAGTAGGCTGGATAAGCCAGCCTACCAAGCAGGTGATAATCAAAGGTTGTCATGAATAGCAAAGCAGCGAATCCGATAATAAACCAGTAAATCTGCTTCATAAAAATCACTGACCCGCCGGCTTGCCTCAGGGGATAGGTAGCACTGTACAGATTGAGCACGCTAATGGCGGAAATAATTATGAGCAAAAGCAGAAGAATCCAGTCAAAATTCTTTAGCAGTCGCCTATCAAACATATTTCACCTCTTCCTGAACACATTCTCCGGCCCCCTTGTTAGGAAACGCGTTGGAACACCTGCTAGCCTTCCTCCAGGTAAGCTTTAAACAATCTCTTCGCTATTGGCGCTGCTGCGCTTCCCCCGTGACCGCCGTTTTCGATCAGTATTGCCAGGGCCAGGACAGGATGCTCTGCGGGCGCCACGGCCACAAACCATGCATGGTCCCTCAGCCCAGAGGGAAGGTCCGCTTTTTTTCCGAGTCCTTTCTCTGTTTCAAGGTTTATTACTTGAGCCGTGCCGGTCTTGCCCGCCACAATCACCCGTTTTAACCTTGCCCTCCGCCCGGTGCCATGAGGCTCGTTGACCACACCAATGAGAGCTTTTCTGACCAGCATTAGGTTTTCTTCCTTTATTTGTAAGTGCCCCATGGGATCGGGCTTGAAATGGTAGACATCCTTTCCATTCTTACCGACTCTTTCAATGACCTTCGGCCTGTAAAGATATCCCCCGTTAAAAACGGCCGATATCATGCTTGCCATCTGCAAAGGCGTGACCAGCAAAAAACTCTGACCAATGGCCATAGAAATTGTCTCACCAGCCTGCCAAGGTATGCCCCATCTTTTAAGCTTCCACTCCCTAGTTGGCACCAACCCTTGCTTTTCAAAACCCAGCTCAAACCCGGTTGGCCTCCCAAGACCCAGCATTTTTGCATAATAGGCCATTTTATCGATGCCAAGACGCCTTCCCATGGTGTAGAAATATACATCGCATGATTCGACAAGACCCCTGTGAAGCGAAACTTCTCCATGGCCCCATTTCTTCCAGCACCGATAGGTATGGTCTCCCAGCCTGTATCTACCGTTGCAAAAAACTTCTTCCTCAGGATCAAGCAGACCTTCCTGCAGTCCTGCTAGTGCAACAACAATCTTGAAAACCGAGCCTGGGGGATACAGCCCTGATATGGCCCTGTTTTGAAGAGGATAGTCCTTACTCGAGACCATTTTATTCCATTCGGTTCTGTCTATGCCTGCAACGAACCTGTTCGGGTCAAATGTCGGGCTGCTCGCCATTGCCAGGACCTCTCCGTTGTTCGGGTTCATTGCCACAATAGCGCCCTTTTTCCCTTTCAGGTTTTTTTCCGCTAAAAACTGAAGCTTACTATCAATGGTGAGAAAAATATTCTGCCCCGGTACCGGAGGCTTTCTTGAAACAACCTTCAGTGTTCGACCGGCAGCATCCACCTCAACCTGCTCTCCTCCTCTGAGGCCGTTCAAGTACTTTTCCCATTTTTTCTCCACACCGCACTTTCCGATAAGATCCCCTGCCTTGTTCTCCGGATACTTCCCGCTTTTGAGCTGGTTTTCACTGATCTGCCCCATATAGCCTATCAGGTGGCAGGCGGAGGGCCCAAATAAATAGTGCCTTTTGGGTCTGACCTGAATAAGCACCCCCGGCAGGTTGAATAGATGTGTCTCCACTAGCGCAAGTTGTTCGGAAGTGATGTCTTTTTTTAACAGCACCGGCTTGAAAGGATATCTCAGGTTATTCCCGTCCAGCCTCTTCTCAACTTGCTCTGGAATAATTCCTACCAGATATCTTAAATTGGAAAAAAGCTTGACCGGATCCTGGATTTCCTCGGGTATGACGTAAAGGTCAAAAGATGGTTCATTGGCCACAAGCAGCCGGCCGTTACGATCCAGTATCAACCCTCTCAAAGAAGGTATATCCTGGAGATGAATCCGATTGTTTTCAGACTGGATTCTATATGAAGGCCCGTTGACTATCTGAAGCAGCCAAAGCCTCATTACCAGGGCAACTGTGACGGCGATGATCAAGAATCCCACTATTCTAAAACGCTTGCTAAATGCTTCTGCTGAGACTGGATCAAAGCCTGATCGTTTCAATGGTTAAACTTCCCGTTAGACTATGTTCTGCCGGGCGTCCCCGCACCCGTGTTGAGACCCTCAGCTACTTTGATTAGAACGGGGCTTCTACATTCTCGAGAACACGTTTGCTATACCCTGCGCGCCGGAGTTCTTTCCAGGCGATCGAAAACTACAAATACCGGGACTGCTACTATCCCCGTTGCAATTGCAGATATTGCAAACAAAGTAATAGAAGAAAAGGACAGGGTCACTTTTAAGGAAAAGGCTTCCAAAATAAGCACGAAAACAATCCGTCTTAAGAAAACCGCTGATGCCACCAGTATAACCTGACCTCTTGGAGAAAGGAGATCCAGTAAGCGGCAGCCGAAATATACACAGAAAAAGGCTATCAGATAAAGCAAAGCCGACATTCCAAGCAACCCTGCTGAAAAAACATCAATCAGGATTCCCTGGACGAAGGCAAAAACCACGGCAGCAGTACTTCCGTGGCGAACCAACAGATAACACATGAAAATCGTTACCAGGTCTATATCCAGAAAGCCCGGACCGCCACCTTTTATCAAGTTACCCTTGTTCAAAATATAAAACAAAGATATAACCCAGGCAATGATGGGGATAATCATTCTTTTTTCTTGGCTTGGCTTAATAACGGATCCTCCTTAAGGATAACCAGAACCTCTTCCAGCTTCGCAAAATCAACCAAAGGCTTTACCTTGATATCCTTGAATAACTTCCATGAAATGTCGGCAATTTCAGTGACCTCGCCAACAGGGAGCCCTTTTGGAAAAATACGCCCCATCCCGGAAGTAACGACCCTGTCCCCTACCCTCACGTCGCTTCTCTTGACCACGTAGTCCAGTTCGCAGAGCTTTAGTGAAAGGCCTTTTAGAATGCCCTTTTCCCGAGAGCGCTGAATAAGGCAGTCTACAGCGCTATTTTGATCAACAATGAGAAGGGCCTTGGCATAATTTGGCGATACCGAAACCAGTCGCCCTACAACACCCCTGGAGTTGACCACAGGCATATTTACCTTGAGACCCGAACTCTTCCCCTTATCTATTATAATTGATTCAAACCATCCGGAAGGATCTCTGCCAATTACCTGAGCAGCCACCACTGGCCAATGAATCTTCTTCTTGAATTGGAGGAGCTCTCTGAGTCGCTTGTTAGTCGACACAAGCTCTCGGTAGCGATCGTTCTCCATCCTTAGCTTATTTATCTCGTTTAGCAACTTGACATTCTGGCTACGCAGATTCACGAGGGCAAAATACTTTAACCAGATACCCTCTACGCTCTTTACCGTCTTGTAACTTAATTCTTGAATAGGCGCTGCCACTTCGACAAGGAGCTGCTCAGCAGGATTCCACGATCGGTGCTTGCCCAAATTTGATGAAACCAAGAAGAGTGCAATAAAGAGGAAAACGATCCATATCCAAAAAGTTTTAATTCGTCCTGGTGTCAACGATTACCTTGTTAAGCTCCCAAAGAAAACTAACTCACTTAATTGTCACTTCTCTTAAAATAGAAAGGTTGTCCAGTGCCTTCCCGGAACCAAGCACTACTGCGGAGAGGGGGTCTTCCGTGATCGTGATGGGAAGCTTTGTTTCTTCCCTCAAGAGGATGTCCAAATTCTTGAGCAAAGAACCCCCGCCAGTCAGGACGATTCCAGTATCAACTATATCAGCTGCCAATTCCGGCGGCGTTTGCTCCAATGCGATTCTCACGGTTTCTATGATCGTCTCGACTTGCTCTGAGATGGACTTTCGAACCTCATCGGAATCTATTGTAAGAATCTTTGGTATACCTGTAACCAAATCACGCCCCTTGACTTCAATTGTTTCCACCTGGTCGGTAGGGTAGGCATTTCCCACCGTAGTCTTGATGATTTCTGCCGTAGAAAGGCCGATCAGAAGGTTGTACTTTCTTTTTATATGCTGGAGTATGGCCTCATCCATTTTATCGCCAGCAACCCTCACCGATTTGCTGTAGACTATTCCGGCCAGTGAAATCACCGCCACCTCTGTGGTACCACCTCCAATATCTACCACCATATTGGCTTTTGGCTCCGTAATGGGCAACCCAGCCCCTATGGCCGCGGCCATAGGCTCTTCTATGAGGTAGACCTCTCTTGCGCCCGCAGACTCCGCTGATTCACGCACAGCCCTTTTTTCCACCTGAGTGATACCTGAGGGAACACAGATGATGATCCGTGGCCGCACCAGGCTCCTGCGATTATGTACCTTGTGTATAAAGTGACGGAGCATTGCTTCAGTGACTTCGAAATCAGCAATAACGCCATCCTTCATGGGCCTAATTGCAACAATGTTGCCTGGCGTCCTCCCAAGCATCATTTTTGCCTCCTTGCCCACTGCCAGAACCTTGCTACCGCCCTTGGCATCTTTCCTCACAGCCACCACAGAAGGCTCGCTCAACACTATGCCCCTGCCTTTAACATACACGCAGGTATTTGCTGTTCCCAGGTCAATCGCCAGATCATTTGAAAAAAGACCCAGTACAGGATCCAGTAACATAATTGTCTCCTTTCATAAGTCTCAACTTTTAGCAGTAATTATCCAGAATAACTGCAGGTAAAGTCAACCAGTAAAACCATGGGAGCCATCAATTCCTCAGTTCTCTGAGGCTAGAATGGTTTCCTGGGCGGCTCTTCTCTGGGTTGGGCTGATGCTCTGCCATTTAATTCAGGGAGATCATGGGGGAAATGGCTGGAGGGGTGAGGTAAAAGGTTTAAGGCAGCCCTGTTTGTGGAGTTGATCGCAGGCATAGAGGTGCCGGCGATGGCCATATAGGCAGAATAAAGGATAATTTAATGGTCTTGACATGGATAGATTTTTTTGCTTAAAAGAAAATTTATGCCTATTTCTTGAGGTGCAATAGACTATGAAAAGAACATTTCAACCTAGTAACATAAAAAGGGCCCGCACGCATGGGTTCAGGGCAAGAATGCGTTCAAACGGGGGCGTGAAGGTCCTCAAACGCAGAAGGGCCAAGGGACGAAAACGTCTGACAGTATAATTGTTGTCCTAACCCTTTAGAAAGCATTATAATATTTATGCCCTCTTCCTCATTCCCAAAGACTGAGAGGTTATTGAAAAGAAAGGACTTTGTAAATGCAAATCGGGCGGGGAAGAAGTTTTTTACGGAGCATTTCCTGATCATTGTTTCAAGAAATGGGCTGGGCATTACGAGACTGGGAGTTGCGGTCAGCAAAAAGACGGGAAATTCAGTAATCAGAAATAGGGTCAAACGGCTAATCAGAGAATATTACAGACTTAATAAGACCCACTTCCCTCGTGGCTATGACGTGGTTATTTCGGCCAGAAAAGGAGCTGGTGAGCTGAATTACTGGAAAGCAAAAGAGGAATTAGATGGATTTTTCTTGGAAAAGGATTTTGGTGTATTATCCTAGGTATATACCTATAGCCCTTATTGCCGCATATCAGAATTTCATATCACCCTCTTTTTCCCCTTCCTGCCGTTTTTACCCCACGTGCTCGACCTATGCCCGCCTTGCTATCAAAAGGTATGGCATTTTCAGGGGAGGCATTATATCATTAATTAGAATTTGCAAGTGCCACCCGTTTCATCCCGGAGGGTACGATCCTCTGCCATAAAAGGGCGTTCATTGGACCACTGGTTTGCGAATCCAGTTGAGATCGAAGAAATTATCAATATGCAGAGTGGAGACCAGGTTTTCTGAATGGAAAAACGAACTATAATCGCCTTTGTGTTATCTTTTCTGATACTTTTGATTTGGTCGTACATGTATGCACCTAAGAAACAACAGCCACCTCCAAAGGTGCAGCCCGAAAAACCAGCCACAGGAGTGGCCAGGCCTGCTGAAACGCCCGGTGTTCAAGTGGAACCGCTGGCAGAGGCTGGAAAGCCGGCCCCCTCTGCCCTCACCCCGGCACCGGAAAGCAAGGAAAAGCTGGTAACAGTTGAAACTCCTTTGTATAAGGCAGTTTTTTCAAATGCAGGAGCTACTCTGAAAAGCTTCAAGCTCAAGAAATATCATGTGACAGCTGATCCAAACTCACCCTTCGTGGAACTTGTACATCCTGGGCAGGACTCCAGAGGTTTTCTAGATATAAGCTTTGGTACAAGGCCAGGGCAGAATGGTTCCAAGATTCTTTACCATACAAACGCAGATTCCCTGGTCCTTGGCCCTGATTCAAAGCCGCAGGATGTGGTCTTTACAGCTACAACGGATGAAGGTGTCTCCATAAAGAAGGCTTTTCGCATTTACCCTGATAAATACCCTATTGAATTATTTGTGAGCTTTTCAAACCCTACAGAGAAAAACATGGAGGGGACTCTTAGCGTATCAATAGAGAATATCCCTGCCAGCAAAACCAAGAGGTATTACTCATTTACCGGATTGTCCCTTCTTCTTAATGGGAAGCTAAAGGAGGTAAAACAAAAAAAGCTCAAAAAAGAGCAAAAGGCCTTTTCCGGTCACATTGGGTGGATTGCCTATGAGGAGAGCTATTTTATCACGGCCCTTATCCCCGACAACCCTGGCGAGGGGGTTTTTTCCGGCCGTTCGCTGCCCTCGGGTGATCTGGTGGCAACCTACACCGCCCCGCCCATTTCTCTTAAACCTCAAGGCGAACTTTCTTCCCGTTTCACACTGTACCTTGGACCGAGGGATTTGACCATACTTAAACAGCTCGGTAAAAAGTTGGATCTTGCCATCAATTTCGGCTGGACAGATATCATTGCTAAGCCACTTTTATATGTTTTGAGGTTTTTCAATCAGTATATTCATAACTACGGTGTCTCCATTATACTGCTCACGGTCCTGATCAAGATTCTGTTTTGGCCTCTCACCCACAAGAGCTATAAGTCAATGAAAGAAATGCAAAAATTGCAACCCCTGATGGCCAAAATCAGGGAAAAATACAAAAACAACAAAGAACAGATGAACAAGGAGTTGATGGGGCTTTACAAAACTTACAAGATTAATCCAATGGGCGGATGTCTTCCCATGATCATTCAAATTCCCGTTTTCTTTGCACTTTATAGAATTCTGGGAGGGTCTATAGAATTGAGACACGCTCCATTTGTTCTCTGGATAAACGATTTGTCTGCCCCTGATCGGCTATTCCATTTCCCGTTTAAGATACCCTTTATGTCGCCCCCCTATGGTATCCCGGTGCTGACACTGCTTATGGGCCTTTCCATGTATATTCAACAAAAAATGACTCCCACACCGGGAGATCCGACCCAGGCCAAATTCATGATGTTTTTGCCCATAATTTTCACGGTTATGTTCATCAATTTCCCCTCCGGCCTGGTGCTTTACTGGCTTGTGAACAACATCCTTTCAATAGGACAGCAATATCGAATTGTTAAAAGACTATCTTAGGTCTTGGAGGATAGAAATGGAAACATACGAATTTGAAGGAAAAACCACCGAAGAAGCAATTGAAAATGCCTCACGTGAATTGAACTTGCCCGTCGAAGACCTGCGTATTGATGTAATAGAACCGGGATCAGCAGGCATTTTCGGACTGGTCGGGAGCAAGAAGGCAAAAATCAGAGTGCGAGTTAACAGGCTACCGGATATAGAAGAAGGCACCCGACTTGCAAAGGAAACTTTAAGTAATATTCTGGCCCTTATCCCCGTAGAGGCTACTGTCAGGGCCGAGCAAAGTAACGGCAGAATTAATCTCCACATAGAAGGGGATCGCTCCGGCTTGCTAATTGGCCGCAAGGGAAGGACCCTGGATGCACTGCAGTTCATAGTGAATAAAATCGTGTACAAGGCCCTCGACAAGAAATTGAACATCGTCCTGGACTCTGAGAACTACAGGCAAAGAAAAAAAGACTCTCTGACGCAACTCGCTCTCAAGATGGGAGAAAAGGCCAAAAAGACCAAGAAACCTGTTACAACAAATCTCCTGAACCCACACGACAGGAGGATAATACACCTCGCGCTTAAAAACGACGAGGATCTGGACACGAAAAGTCGAGGTGAGGGGCTTCTTAAGAAAGTCGTCATCATCCCCAAAAACAAGTAATCTTCTGTGCCAATTTCGCACGGGGCATTGATCCCCGTGCGAAAAAATGGAGGATTTGGCAAAAGCGAAACCTTTATGATCCGAGTGGAGCCCCACAGGCGGGCCCGCCCTTAACCGTATTCATCCCCGGCTAAAGCCGTGGCCTTCTGCGGGCGGGGTAAATCACATCTTTCATTTTTTATGCCTTAAGACTGTAAATGACTTGACGCCTTTTTTATCCTATGATTCAGAATGGTTCCAGCGAGGATACGATTGCTGCCATTGCCACGCCCGTAGGGCAGGCCGGAATCGGCATCATACGCATAAGCGGCCCCCGATCCCTGGAGATTGCCCGCAAAGTTTTTTGCCCTAAAAAAGACATACAAACCTTTGAAAGCCACCGGCTGTACCTGGGCCATGTAAAAGACCCTGCCTCTGGTCGGGTGCTGGACGAAGTCCTCATTTCTTTTATGAAAGCCCCTCACACTTATACAAGGGAAGACGTTGTCGAGATAAACTGCCACAGCGGCTATCTTCTCCTTGCCAAGGTTCTGGAAATCATCCTAAATCAGGGGGCCAGGCTGGCCAAACCCGGGGAATTTACTTACAGGGCATTCATGAACAACAGAATTGACCTAACCCAGGCTGAAGCAGTAGTGGATCTCATAAATTCGCACTCGGAGAGAGGCCTGCAACTTGCATCAGAGCAAATAAAGGGCGGGCTTCGAACTCAAATCCGAGAACTGAGAGAAAAGGCACTGGAAATCCTCGCCAGCATAGAAGTAGCGATAGATTTTCCGGATGAAGAAGTGGAGTTTCTTCCCAGGGACAAAACCGCTGACAAAATAGAAGGTGAACTCATCGAACCCATTGAAAAAATCCTGGCTGCCTATGTGCAGAGAAAAATCTGGATGGAGGGTATACGCACCGTGATTGTCGGCAGGGTCAACGCCGGGAAATCAAGCCTTTTGAACAGACTCTTAAATGAAGAGCGCGCTATTGTAACGCCTATCCCTGGGACAACAAGGGATGTCATTGAGTCCACCATCTACATAGAAGGCTTACCCCTTCGCCTTATTGATACTGCTGGCTTTAGGAAAGTGAAAGGGAGGCTGGAGGGAATAGGCATCCGCTTAACGCATAAAAAATGGGCTGAGGCTGATCTGGCCCTTGTCGTTATTGATCAGAGCCGCCCTGTGAACAGGGATGATCTGGATCTCATTTCCAAATCACGTGAAAAGAAAAGCCTGATCCTTTTAAACAAGAGCGACCTTCCTGGCAAAATAAGCGAAGAAAGATTAGACGGGTTGCTGGAGGGCTTACAGGTTGTCAGAATATCGGCACTAACAGGAGAGGGGATTGATGATCTTCGAAGAGCAATCAGGGACCTGATCCTTAGCCCGGATACTGATATTGCCACTTCTTTATCCGTGGCCCCCAATCTCAGGCACAAACAAGCTCTTCAAAAAGCAGGCCAGTTTTTCAAAACCTCTGCTCAAAACGCAAGGAACGGCTTACCTCTTGAAATAATAGCAATGGATATTAACAGTGCCCTGGAAGCCCTGGCCGAAATTACCGGCGAAATAACAACCGATGACTTGCTGGATAAGATTTTCAGCCAATTCTGCCTCGGCAAATAACACTCCCTGCCCCCTAGGTTTCAGAAGCATCAGCTCTTGAAATACTCTTTGACAGTCTTTATAGCACAATATTTCCCGCACATCGTGCAGACATCCTCTTCAGAGGGAGGATTTGCTTCCCTGAGTCGCTTCGCCTTTTCCGGGTCAATCGCTAGCCTCAGCTGAGAATCCCAGTCCAGATTCTTTCTCGCTATGGACATCTCCCTGTCCCTTTGTATTGCAAGCCTGTTGCCCCTGGCTATATCAGCGGCGTGAGCTGCAATCTTTGTCACTATGACCCCCTCTCTTACATCTTCAACATTAGGCAGACAGAGGTGCTCTGCGGGTGTGACATAACACAGGAAGTCAGCTCCTGCCTCTGCGGCCACAGCCCCTCCAATAGCGCACGCCACGTGGTCGTAGCCTGCTGCAATATCAGTTACCAGGGGACCTAACACGTAAAATGGGGCATTATGACACAACTTCTTCTCCAGCAAAACATTGGCCCTTATCTGGTCAAGAGGCACATGCCCTGGGCCCTCGATCATTACCTGCACTCCATGCTCCCAGGCCACCTGGGTGAGTTGGCCCAAGGTCATCAGCTCGTGCACCTGAGCCCTGTCCGTTGCATCTGCGAGACACCCAGGTCTCAAACCGTCGCCCAAACTGAGGGTCACGTCATACTTTTTGGCTATCTCCAAAAGCCGGTCGTAATTCTCGTAGAGTGGATTTTCCCTGTCATGGTGAAGCATCCAGGTTGTGAGGAAAGCACCTCCCCTGCTTACAATATCCGTGATTCTACCCTGGTTTTTCAGCATTTCCAGCCCAGCCCTCGTCAACCCGCAATGCACAGTGATAAAGTCAACCCCGTCAGCAGCCTGGGCTTCAATGACATCAAACAGCTTATCCACGGTGAGGTGTATCAATCCCCCCTTTTCATTTACAGTCTCAACCACCGCCTGGTAGATTGGAACTGTTCCCAAAGGGACAGGGCATTTTTCAAGGATCTTTCTCCTGAAAAAGCTGATATCCCCGCCAGTTGAAAGATCCATTACCGTGTCCGCGCCTGCACCAAGAGCAGCCTCCAGTTTCTTTATCTCTTCCTCAAGGACGGCTCTATCAGAGGAGGTCCCAATGTTTGCATTTACTTTGACCGTGAGTCCTTCTCCGATTCCACAGGGTGAAAACCGACCGTGCCCGAGATTCGCCGGAATAACCACCCTGCCCTCGGCAACCCGGTCTCTGAGCCACATGGGCTCGACATGCTCCTTTTCCGCCACTGCTTTCATCTCGGGGGTAACAATTCCGTCAATTGCTTTTTCGCGTTGAGTCATTTCAAACGATCCCTTTTAATTCCTTTTTTCTATATCTATACCACTATACTCTAATTACACAGGGTGTCCAGTAAAACTCTTAGCGACCTTTGATCAGAGAGTGCCGGCCGCCTTTTCAGGACACAGAGTTCCCGTTCCCCTGCCGCTGGGGTACCCCTCCTTTATGGCCTGCCTTGTAAAATCATGCGCTTTCTTTGCCGAAGAAAAAGTATCATACCCCAATGCCAGGAATGTGGCCAGGGCAGAGGAAAAAACGCATCCGGTTCCATGCGTATATTTTGTCCGTATCTTCGAAGATCGAAAACGGTGAAACTCTTTTCCATCGTAGAATAAGTCTACGCATTCTTTGCTCAAGTGCCCTCCTGTAATCACCACATCGGGTCCCATAGCCTTTATAAACTTCGAGGCCTCTTCCATGTCCTTCAAGTTCTTGACTCTTTTGCCGGTAAGCGCCTGTGCCTCATCAAGGTTGGGGGTAACCACACTTACCACCGGCAGTAGTTCTTTTTTTAAGACCGACAAAGCAGCAGGCTCAAGCAGCGCTTTGCCGGTTGAGGCCCTGAGAACAGGGTCCAGCACAACACAGGAAAGTTTGTTTCGCTTAACAACTCTTGCAACCTCCCTGGCAGTTGTTCCGCTAAGTAGCATTCCGATTTTTACAGCATCAGGTGCTAGATCATGAAGTACAGCCTGAATCTGTTCTAAAACGACACGTGCAGGAACCCGATGGATTACTAAAACCCCGCGGGAATTCTGAGCAGTCACAGCCGTTGCCGCCGTAAAAGCATGCGCTCCCAGGCTGGTTATTGTGCGGATGTCAGCCTGAATACCAGCACCACCTGAAGAATCCGATCCCCCTACGGCAAGTACGTACCTTTTCATAACCTAGCACCTGAGGCTACCCCCCCTGAAACTAGCAATCATCACCCTTCAGATTTTTCTCTTCAGTGCCGGGGAAGAACCTCCTCACCAGTCAAAGTCAATATACTAATCAAAACCTAATAATGGGCCCCCGTAGTGTCAACATAAATTGCAGCCAGAGGGTCGGATTCTTGACTTTCTCTAGCGCACCGACTAATTATGGTATGAGCAACAGTCAAGCGGATAAGCTTTATCTCTTACCCAATCAGCACCAAGCCTAAACTGGAGACCGGGCATTGACCATACTGAAAGTGCCCGACTACCGGGGGGCACACTAATGAAAAAACTGGCACGAATTCTGACTTCCTTGAACCCCACATCCATAACTATCTACATGACCGCCCTTGTCATGGTTCTTTTTCTCGTAGGAGTTCCCTTCCTCGATCTTGTGGAATTGAAAACCTATGACCTTCGATTCAGGTCCAGGGGGACCACGCCCCCCTCACCTGCGGTAGTCCTGGCCGTTATTGATGAAAAGAGCATAAAAGCGGAAGGCCGCTGGCCGTGGCCGAGGGCGAAAATTGCGCGGCTGATTGATATTCTTTCGCGCGATGGGGCAAAGGTAATCGCTTTTGATATTATTTTTGCCGAGCCTGACAAAAACCCAAACCTCGAGCTCATTAATCGCCTTGACCGGGAAATTGGGGCCTCTCATCTTGACGATGAAGGCCTCAAAACCTTTCTGCGGAAGATCCAACTGGAGGGTGACAATGACAAAAAGCTTGCCGAATCCATAATGCGCTCTCGCGCAAAAGTGGTGCTAGGGTATTTCTTTCACATGAGCGAGGCCGATCTCGGCTTCAGCATCACTGAAAAAGAGATGAATGAAAGATTAAGGAAAATTGCTTCAAGCAAATATCCTATCACGATTTTTGAACAGGAACGAATGCAAATTGACCCTTTCATTCACGCCTATGCCCCTCAGCCCAATATTGAAATTCTAAGCCAGACAGCCCACTCTACGGGCTTTTTTAACATGCTTCCTGATCAGGACGGCGTGGTCAGATGGATTCCCCTGGCTATAAAGTGCGGGCATGATATCTTTGCCCCGCTTTCGATCGAGTCAACATGGAACTATCTCGGCCGTCCTCAACTGATTTTGAAAGTGGCTGCCTATGGCGTTGAAGGCATCATGATGGGCAAGGAGTTTATCCCGACTGATGAAAACGGCCAGATGCTCATAAATTATCTTGGGCCCGAAAAAACTTTCCCTCATTACCCCTTAACGGACATCTTGCACGAGAAAGTCCCAAAAGGCACTTTTAACAACAAAATCGTTCTGGTCGGCAGCACGGCAGTGGGCATATACGATATGAGGAACACACCATTTTCATCCGTGCACCCCGGCCTTGAAGTCCACGCCACGGCTATTGACAATATCCTGCAAAAAACTTTCCTGAAAAAACCCAAGTGGACCAGCATTTATGGTGCACTGTGCATTCTTGCGTTCGCTATTTTGGTGGGTGCAATGGTTCCCCGACTCAGTGCTGTTAAGGGAGTTTTTCTTGTTTCAGCCCTTTTCGGTCTCCAAATCTACCTGGCTCAGTGGCTTTTCACGCATGCAGCCCTCTGGATAAATATTGTATATCCTTTGTTGGCTCTGCTGCTCCTTTACATATCCCTGACAATATACCGCTACTTTACCGAGGAACGGGAACGCAAGAAAATCAAACGGGCATTCAGCCACTACGTATCCAAATCGGTCGTGAATGAAATGCTCAAGGATCCCTCGAGGCTTAAGCTGGGAGGTGACAAGAAAGACCTTTCCGTGCTTTTTTCCGATATCAGGGGCTTTACCACGATCTCTGAATCCCTCTCCCCTGAGGAACTGGTAGGCCTGCTGAATGAGTATCTGACCGTAATGACGGATATTGTTTTTAAGTACGAAGGAACCCTTGATAAGTACATGGGCGATGCTATCATGGCCATTTACGGAGCCCCCCTTGAGCTTCCTGATCACCCTCAAAGGGCATGTAATTCAGCGCTTGAGATGATCGAGAGTTTAGGCAAGCTTAACGAGAAATGGATAAAAGAACAAAAGACACCCCTGGATATCGGGATTGGTATTAACACAGGGGTCATGATGGTTGGCAACATGGGATCACAGCAGCGTTTTGACTATACCGTCATGGGGGATGCGGTCAATCTTGGCTCCAGGCTCGAAGGGGCCAACAAGAGTTACCAGACAAACATTATCATCAGCGAATCTACTTACCAGCGGGTAAAGGACGACTTTTTCTGCATGGAGCTTGACAGCGTGAGGGTAAAAGGCAAAAAAGTTCCGGTTAAGATCTACCAGCTGCTTGGAAAGGATAATATCCCCGGAAGCAGGAAAGAAGCAGTGAATTTTTTTCATAAGGGTCTCGAATTCTACAAAAAACAGGAATGGGATAGTGCCGTGGAAAGCTTTCAGGAGGTCCTTGCAAAGGATCCAGAGCTTTTAGCCGCGAAGCTTTATATCCAGCGCTGTTTTGATCTCAAAATAGATCCCCCGCCTCCTGACTGGGATGGAGTTTTCAGCATGAAAACGAAGTGACCGTCCCGGCGCAAAACCTCTTGTGTACCTTTTCCCAGCAAAGGCCCTTTCAAAAAGTTTTTTTGCTGTCTAAAAGTAAGGTCACGGGTCCGTCATTGATAAGGTGGACTTCCATCTGTTCCTGGAAAATGCCGGTGGCCACCTTAACCCCCTTTCCCCGGAGCGCCCCGACAAATTTAAGGTAAAGCTCTTTGGCTTTCTCCGCAGGCGCTGCCCGGCTGAAAGAGGGGCGCCGGCCTTTATGGCAGTTCCCCCAGAGGGTAAACTGCGAGACCACCAGCACACCTCCACCTGTCTGCAACAGGGAACGATTCATCAAGTCGTTGTCATCAGGAAAAATCCTTAGATTCGCTATTTTCCCTGCCAGATACTCTGAGTCTTCCTCGCAGTCTTCCTGTCCCACGCCCAGAAATACTAGCAAGCCCTTCCCTATATCTCCAACACAATCCCCACGCACCTTAACCATTGCCTTCTTAACTCTCTGCACCACCGCCCTCATCTTACACCTCTCAAAGATAAAGATTGTTCCTCGGGAACTCCTCTGGATGCCCCATCTGTGAAGCTCATCATAAGAAGGTGGCATCACACCTTTTGTGGTGTTTTCAGCTTTGCCATTATTTTATTTGGTCCTTCACAGTTTTCCGTGGGTGAATCTATATATTGTGGTTAATTTTACTCCTGTGTTGTAGTATCGCATTGGCCAATTCTTTCGAAGGAGGATGCCAATGCGAGATACGG
>JAFDEF010000061.1 GCA_019310485.1 Deltaproteobacteria bacterium
CTACACCTAGTGCTCATCGTTTACGGCGTGGACTACCAGGGTATCTAATCCTGTTTGCTCCCCACGCTTTCGCGTCTCAGCGTCAGTATTGGTCCAGAGAGTCGCCTTCGCCACAGGTGTTCCTCCCGATATCTACGAATTTCACCTCTACACCGGGAATTCCACTCTCCTCTCCCATACTCTAGAATGGCAGTTTCAAATGCACTTCTTCCGTTGAGCGGAAGGCTTTCACATCTGACTTGCCAAACCGCCTACACGCTCTTTACGCCCAGTAATTCCGAACAACGCTCGCACCCTCCGTATTACCGCGGCTGCTGGCACGGAGTTAGCCGGTGCTTCCTCTAGAGGTACCATCAGATCCTACAACTATTCACTGCAGGACTTTTTTCCCCCTTGACAGAGCTTTACGACCCGAAGGCCTTCTTCACTCACGCGGCGTTGCTGCGTCAGGGTTTCCCCCATTGCGCAAAATTCCTCACTGCTGCCTCCCGTAGGAGTCTGGACCGAAGCTAATGGTACGCGGGCCCCTCCTTGAACGGCAACTTCCACGGAGAGGTCACCTTTCATCCCAGGAACCATAGTTCTTGGGACAGTATCCGGTATTAGCAACGCTTTCGCGATGTTATCCCGGTTTCAAGGGCAGGTTACCCACGCGTTACTCACCCGTGCGCCACTTTACTCTCCGGCACTCAGTTGCCTGAGTGCCTGATTTCTCGTTCGACTTGCATGTGTTAGGCACGCCGCCAGCGTTCATTCTGAGCCAGGATCAAACTCTCCAATTAAACTGGTGGGACTTTTGTCCCTCTTTTTCTATGAGCCTGCACAGCACGTCACTATTTAGTTTTCAAAGAGCAAACTGACCCTCTTGCTTAACTCGAATCTAAAATGTTTTCATTCGAGCTAGACTTTCAAGTTAAACAGCATTTTCTACACAAGTCAAGTAAAAATTTTTCTTTTTTTAGCTCAAAAGTCTTGAATAACAGGTAGAAAAATGGCGTGTTATTCCAGAGAGATAAACCGCTAACCCTAATGCTGCCTTTCCACTAAGTCATGCCGCTTCAGAGTTCACGCTGTCGCCGAAAAGCTTAATAGCTTGTTATGGTTGTTTTTTCCAGATATGCAAAAGAACTAAAACCAATATAATTATTGATTGCACAGTTTTCAAGTGCCAAAAGTAAAAACTGTCACAAAATTTCCTCTCTTGCCCTTCCTGGTGGGCAAAAACTTACTTTTCTTCTCTCCATGGATATATCAATTTGCAGCCTTGGTATGCGCCCTTATCCGAGTGAAAATGTCCCAACTTTGAAGAAGCTGAAGGGCCTGGCGAACCTGGTTATCTTTTTCAATAAGCATTTTTACTTGCTTGTCAACTTTAATTTCACCCTCTTTCTCCTCGCCCTGTTTTTGAGGTTTTTCTTCGGGCATGTGCCTTTCCAAGTCTTCTTCCCGAATGAAACTTGACTCCCGCTTCTTTTTCTCCTTGGAGGGAGGTAGATATGCAAGCTCAATATCTGGACTGATCCCGCTAAGCTGTATGGAGCGTCCACTTGGTGTGTAGTATTTGGCCGTTGTCAGTCTCAGCCCTGAACCATCTGAGAGTGGCACAATCGTCTGCACCGAGCCCTTTCCAAAGGTCCTGGTTCCCAGGATAAGAGCCCTTTTGTTGTCCTGCAGGGCGCCTGCAACAATCTCCGCAGCACTCGCGCTTCCGCCATTAACAAGCACAATAATAGGGTAGTCCCTCTCCTTTGCTAGCTTGTGGGCAAATACCCGCATATTTTGGCTGGAATTTCTTCCCCGGGTGCTCACTATTAGCCCTGAATCAAGAAACTGGTCTGCAACTTCAATAGCCTGGGACAAGAGGCCGCCCGGGTTGTTCCTGAGGTCCAGAATCAATCCCTTCAAATTTCTTCCCTTTTCCAGTTTGTCGAGAGCCGAAGTCAATTCCTTACCGGTTTTGCTCTGAAAGTTGGAGATCCGAACATAACCTATCGTTGGTTTCAGTAAGTAGCTCTTCACGCTCCTTATAGGGATCACATCACGGATGAGAACAAAATCAAGGGGCCTGTTTTCCTCTCCACGCATAATTGTCAACTTGACCTTTGTGCCTTTCTTCCCTCTGATATGCTTGACGGCATCCGTCAGTGTCATATCTCTCGTCGATTTGCCGTCTATCTTAATAATCTTGTCCCCAGCCTGAATTCCGGCTTTTTGAGCGGGTGTCCCTTCTATTGGTGAAACCACTGTTAGCACATTATCTCGTATCGTTATTTCAATTCCCACCCCGGAAAAAGTTCCCTTGGTTTCGATCATTAACTCCTGGTATTCGTCCTTTGCCATAAACGAAGAATGTGGGTCCAAGGTGCGCACCATCCCCTTTATCGCACCATAGATGAGTTTCTGGGAATCCACTGGTTCCACGTAGTTTTTCTCAATTTGACGAAGTACTTCTGAAAATATCTCAATATTCTTATAAATATCTCCTGTCCCAGCCTTTACCCTCCGATCACTCCCATTAAACAAAAGGATCCCGGCGATCACGGCAGATATCAGGACAATATTCACAATAAGTTTTCTTTTTCCTAAGTGCATTGTACTGCTCCTTCTCTGCCCCAGGTATCTTTGATAGCAGGGCACGATAGTTCAACTAACAACTGGGACCGGCTCTTGCTCCCTGTAAATAAAAATACACCTACCCTTTCAAAAAGGTCAATGAAGTTTTAGCCACTTTGCCGGATCCAGCCTTGATGCCCCCTTCCTTACTTCGAAATAAAGTCTAGAGCGCGACGAGGGCCCTGAATATGCGAGCAAGCCTATTGTTTCTCCTCTTTTTACCATATCTCCTTCAAACTTTTTTCTCTCTGCCAACAAAGCACAAACGCTGAAATATCGGGAGCCATGATTTATGATTATTACTTGCCCGTATCCCTTCAGCCATCCGGAGAAATCCACCCGACCATCATAGACAGCCTTTACCTCTGCTCCTGATGGTCCTTCTATAAATATGCCCTTATGAGCCGGAACAGGAACCCCGTAAGCATCCTTTGCCCTTATAATTTTACCATGTATTGGTAACGGAATCCTCCCTTTTGAACTGGAAAACCCGGATGGAAGCTCACCCCTCTGTTTTTTCTTCCCTTCCAGATTGAGAAGGGTTCTTTTCATGTTCTCTGCGCCCTGCTCCAGCTCCTTGACAGCAGTTCTGTAAAATTCTTTCTCCTGGTGGATCTTCATTAGCAGCATCACCCTTTTGTCCATATCTTGCTTAAGGGCCAGAGCTTGTGCCGATTCTGCCTTTTCCATCTTTTCAATAGCCGCAATTTTTCTTCTAACCAGTGAAATTTCCTCCTGTTCTTTCTGCTTGATTGAAGACACTTTCTCAATTAGACGCCTGTCACCTTCCATAATCAATCTAAGATACTTGAAGCGCCTTCTTAGCTGTTCAATATCAGCAGAAGAGACGAGAAGTTTGAGGTAAGCCCTCCTAGCGTAACGGTAAAACGCGTCAAGTCTCTGACCTATTCTTTTTTCAACTGTACTTGAAGATTGCTCGAGCTTTTTTATCCTTTTATGACGCTCCTCCAGTTCCTTTTTTCCCTGTTGGATCTCCTTCCTCAGTTTTCTCAGCGCTTTTTTCCTTAGCTCAATGTGCCTCTCAAGTTCTGAAAGCTGCGCCAGCAGATTCTTCTCTTTTTCCCCCACCTTCAAGAATTTTTGTTTTTCCTTTAAAAGCTCCTTTTCAATTTTTTCAATCTGATCTTTTGAAGCTGAAGGTGTCGAAGCCAATAACCCGTATTCAGGCCCCCCAAGTCCTGGACCAAGAAACAAGAAAGCTGAGAGGAGCGCAAACAGGAAAAGCATAAAAGGGAGGGATTTTATTCTGGCGCGTGGACTTTTATGCCACAATGATCTTCACCTGCATCGCTAGTAATAAAAAAGTTTAAAAAAGCGCCCAATGGCAATAAAGCTGGCCATGAGCCCTAAAACCAAGCCAAGGGAGATGATGAATATCACGTGCCCCTTGGGCAGAAAAACCAGATGCAGCAGGGGCAAGCCAAAGACCTGAATTGTTTTTGAAGAAAGCAAAGAATATGTTGAAAACAAAACTCCCAGGGCGATTACTGCACCCAAAACCCCCTGGAGCGATCCCTCTATAAGAAAAGGCACTTTGACGAACCAATCGGTCGCACCCACCAGCTTAAAGATCTCTATTTCATCACGCCTGGAATAAATGGCCAGCCTTATCGTGTTTGTTATGATAAATAGTACAGCCACACACAGGAGCCCCCCCACTACAAGGCCTGCAATCCTGAGCATGGAAACCAGCCCTTCAAATCTTTTGAGCCACTGCTCGCTGTATTGCACTTCATCCACACCAGGCATGTTTTCAAGCTTTTTCTTTATTTTCTCGATGTCAATACCTGCCCGCTCAGGTGCGCCAAAGGCCACTTCAAAAGATGCCGGCAGGGGGTTTGTGTTAAGCCCATCCAGGAGCCCGGCCTGAGAGCCCAACGTTTCCTTCAGCTCCTCCATGGCCTGTTCCTTTGATACGAACCTCTCCAGTTTGGCGCCTGGTATCCCGACAAGTACTGACTTGATTTTCTGTTTTGCCTTTTCATCAACTCCCTGTTTAAGATAAACAGACATGGACAGCGACTGGCCCCATTCAAGCACCCAGTTGTCGATATTTGCAAAAAACAGAACAAACGCACTAAACAGCAGCAGCGTTATTGTTATCGTGCCGGTGCTCACTACGTGCACCAGCCTGTTGTTTGAAATATTCGCAAATGCGTAACGAAAATAGCGCACCCATAACCTCATGGCAGTAAACCCTCGCTCATGAAACTATTTGCCCTCTGTTGAGGGTAACGATTCTCTGGTCGGTGTTCTCAAGCAAGTCTCTGCTGTGTGTTGCTATAACGACGGTAGTTCCCCTCAGGTTGATGCTTCGAAACAGAATCATTATCTCTTTGGTGATCTCAGGGTCCAGGTTTCCGGTGGGTTCATCAGCAAAAAGGATAAGAGGGTTGTTTATCATGGCCCGCGCTATTGCCACCCTTTGCTGCTCTCCGCCCGATAGCTGAAGTGGATATGCTTGCTCCTTGGAAGAAAGCCCGACCGCTCTTAGGATCTGATGGGCTTTTTTCCTTGTTATTGACTGCCGTTCTCCAAGCACCTCGGAGGCAAGGGCAACATTCTGGAACACCGTTTTTCGGTTGAGCAACTTGAAGTCCTGGAACACAAATCCTATTCTTCGCCTTAGCATGTCAAGCTTGACTCTTCTTATGCGGTTTAAGTTAATCCCGTCGATAAGAATCTGTCCCTCGGATGGTCGTTCGGCACCGAACATAAGCCTGAGCAAGGTGGTTTTGCCAGCTCCGCTCGGCCCGCTAATGAAGACAAACTCACCTCTGCGAATCCTCAAGCTAATGTCCTGAAGAGCTACGTTAGCGCCAAACCTCTTGGTGACGTGAAAAAGCTGAATCATTAAGTTGTCTTCTGGTTTTTCCCTTTCCTTGCCCCGTAGTTTTTTGCTCCATGCCGAAGTGTGCGAAGTACAAAGTCTAAATCCGGCTTTGCCACGAGGCTAATTCACTTCTCCAACACGCTACTTGGAGCTCGTTGGAAAACTGGGCCCATCGGAGGCTGCGGGAAAATGCTCATCCCGCTGTTCTCAGCGAGGCGAAACACTGCGGAATGATACGTACTTAGAGGTACGCCGCAATGACGAAGGGTAAGAATAAGGCAGCCCTTCGGCTATGCTCAGGGCCATGAGCCTGTCGAATGGCAGATGGGCGTTTTCCGACAGCCTCCTAGTAAATTCCAATGGCTCGCTCCAGCCTTGCCCTAGCCAGATTGTGGCCGTAGAGTGCCTGGTAGTAGTTCAGTCTTGTCTGGCTCAAGCGCGTTTGCGCATCAAGCACCTCGGTTATGGTTGTTACCTGCGCCTTGTATCTCTCGGCACTCACCCTGACATTTTCTTCAGCCTGTCTCACGGCCATTTTTGTGGTTGGTATGTTTTTCCTTGCTTCTTCAAGATCCAGGAGCGCCTGCTTCACTTCCAGGCTGATCTTATCCTCCAGGGACTTTCTTGTTTTAATCAGCTCTCTCTTGGCACTTTCTTTTTCTTTTGAAGAATAGTAAGTCTTACCCCATTCCCAAAAGGTCCATGAGGCAACAGCCATTGCCTCCCATCTGCTTGCATCATGGTAAGGGCTGCCTGAAACATCGGGGCTATCTCCTTCCTTGATGTACTGATAGGTGATGCCAATTTCGGGGTAATTTCCACTCTTGGCAAGCCTTATCTGCTGCTCGGTTTGCTGGATTCGGACATTAATGGCCTTTATCTCCGGCCGCTTTTCCATTGCCTGCTCTACGTAATCATCATACTTACCGACAATGGGTTTGAAAGTTAGTATGTCCTCCACCTCAACAGGCTCATTTATCGGGCGGGAGAGAACCGTGTTGAAGGCCGCTCTTGCATTTTTCGACGCGTTTTCAGCCTTTACAAGGTTTTGCTTCGCGTTAGCGAGTTCAACCTGGGCTTGCAGAAGATCGTTAACCGGAATCATGCCGACCCTGTAGTAATTACTGGCAACCTTGTAGCTTGACTCCCTTGCCTCAACATCTTTTTTCGCCACCTCGACTGCCTTGTCTGAAACAAGAATGTTGAAGTAAGCCTCCTTGACTCGAAGTGCAAGATCAAGCTTACTCAGTTCAAGATCAAGCTTGGCTTGATCTATGCCTAGTTTTGCCAGTTCATAGCTACTTAGAAGGCGAAATCCAGTAAACACGGGTTGCGTTATTATGCCCTTCCACTGGTAATTGTCTTTCGAGCCTATCGGCCTAGGGGTGCCCAGTTTTAAGGTTTTGGCCTCGCTCTCCTTTGTGTAACCATAGCTCATTCCAAGCTTTGGCAAGAACTCGGCCCTGGCCTGCTTCTTGGCATAATTGGCTTCGTTAACTCTTTCTTCTTTGGCGCGTATCTCCCAGCTATTGGCCATTGCTTCCGCTATGCTGTCATCCAGTGTGTATATCTCTTTGGCCCCTGCACCGAGTGCGAAACAAGGAGCAAGGAAAACAACAACAAACGCTGCAAGCGAGAAGCGGGAAATCGACAGTTTGACTCTCATCTTGGATCCCTCCATGCTGAGCAAAAAGTTTTCTATTCAATAAAATACGCCGAAAAACAAGTCAATCTTAATAAATCAACAATGTCTGAAACAGTCGAATTAGCAACCCTGGAGGGCTTGGTTACAAGATTAAAGTCAAATTCTGATGCCATCTACAGATAGCGAGAGAGCGCGACTCTAACGGGGCTTTTCGTGTCCGAGCATCATCATTCTCCGCCTGGCAGCCTCTTTTCTCTTTTTCTCCCATTCATCCCATTGAGCGCGTAATTCGAAAAGCTCGCTCTCAAGAACTTTCACTTTCTCTTTTTCTTGTTCCCCTTTCCCAGAAGAAAGTGCCTTTATGCTCTTCTTGAGCTCCCTTACCCGTTCCTTGATTTTTCGAAGCGCGTTGAGTGCAGCCAACTCTTCATCGGTAGGAACTTCAAGCCTTGCGCAGCACTTTTCTATTTCACTACTTTTTTTCTCCATGGCACACACGCGTCACTACCCAGTTTTTTTCATGATACTCGACCAGCTACCTGAATTGCAAGCATCTCAAAATCCTTGACATTCACGCTGCCCCCGGATACTCTTCATTTTCCAGGACTTAGGGCGATTCTGCCATTCTCAGCAAACGGCTTGCTAGGAGCATGTCGGAGAACCAGATAAGAACCAAAACCAGGGGATCAGTTTATCATGAAATTATCCACACGCGGCCGGTACGGAACCAGGCTCATGCTTGAGCTGACAAGAAATTATGGAAAAGGTCCGATAACGACCTCCAAGATTTCAAAAAATCAAAACATCCCTGTCAAGTACCTCGAGCAACTGATCATCCCGCTCAAAAAAGCCAAGCTGATTACCAGCATGAGAGGGCCCAAGGGTGGTCACATGCTTTCCAAGCCTCCAGACAAGATCAGCTTGTGGGAGATTCTTTTGCTTCTTGAATCCAAGCTCACTTTTGTAGACTGCGTGGTTGACGAAATGGCTTGTAAGAACTCACGAAATTGCATTATCCGCCCTGTTTGGGGCAAGGCTCTTGAAGCTATGAGAACCATTTTCACGCAGACCACACTTCAAGACGTTGTGGACGCTGATAAAGGCCTGCGCCGCGGCTGAGCTCATAGTGACTCCCAGGGTAGACACTTTAAAAGACCATCAAAACATACAAAAGGAGACCGAAATACAAATGAATGTAACAAAGAATATCCATGCTTTTTTGTGGATGGATCCTATGACAAACAATGCAAACACTTACTTTATTGATGCTGAGAAGAAAATTCTTGTTGATCCCGGCCACTATCACGCTTTCGGGCACGTAAGGGACGATCTCTCCCGCCTTTCCCTTAGCCCGGAAGATATAGACCTGGTTATCATAACCCACGCGCATCCGGATCACATGGAGGCTATCCGCATCTTCCTCCCCTTTTCAACTTTGATTGCCTTTAGCCAAATTGAGCTTGAATTTATACGGAGGGTGGCCCCCCACTATGGGGCTGAAATGGGACTTTCGGATTTTGATCCCCAGATCCTGTTGCAAGAAGGGGAATTAAACGCGGATGGAACACTTATTAATGTGCTTCACACACCGGGCCATTCTCCAGGCTCGATCTGCCTTTATCTCCCGGATACAAAAGTACTTATCTCCGGGGACGTCATTTTCAACCAGGGTATCGGCAGAACGGATCTGCCCGGAGGAAGCGGCGAAGAGCTGAAGCAAAGCATCAAGAGGCTGTCCCTTCTTGATGCCGAATACCTGCTTCCTGGGCATGGTGACATTGTCTCAGGAAGAGATTACGTGAGGGCTAATTTTGATACAATTGAAAGGCTCTGGTTTCCATATTTGTGAGTTGTCCGGGAACCTGAGTCAGTCTAAATCAAAAGCGCGCTGCCACTTCGCCTCCCGGTACCGCGCATTTTTTGATGCCAAAACAACCACTCTTTTTAATGGGGGCAAGCGCTCTTGGCTAGGATCAAACTTCAGTTTCAAAAACAACCCAGGGTTGATTTTGATCTGCGTTCGCTGGAGATCTTCCAGAAGGTTGTTGAGCTTGGAAGCTTCTCAAAGGCAGCAAAGGCTGTCTATCTTGCCCAGGCATCTGTTAGCGAAAGAATAGCAACGCTTGAAAACAATGTTGGAACAAAGCTTCTCGACCGCCTGGGCAGAACTGTTGTGCCCACCCGGGCCGGGAACCTTCTTTACAGGCACAGCCTTGCCTTGCTGAGTATGAAGAAAAATGCCTGCCTGGAGCTTGAGGACTTTCTTGGCCTTAAGCGAGGGGAAATCCATATCGGCGGCAGCACAATACCCGGCGAGTACATTCTTCCAAAAGTCATAGGCCGATTTCGGGACAAATACCCTGACATAGCCATTACCTTGGATATTGCTCCCAGCGCGCAAATTGAGGCCAGGGTGTTTGAAGGAGAGCTGGAGCTGGGCATCATAGGGTCCAAGAGTACCAACAAGGCAGCCGCAAATAACGAGCTCTGGAAGGACGAGCTCGTAGTGGCAGTGGCTTCCGATCATGCATGGTCCAAGAGAAAATCGGTCTCTATTGAAGAACTAAAAGGACAGGCTCTTATTATAAGGCAAGCCGGATCAGGCACGCTCAAGATTTTGCAAGAACACATCCGGGGGCTTCTCCAGGAAGGACTTGAGGATTTCCAGATTGTCGCAAGACTCGGCTCGTCTACTGCCGTAAAAGAAGCGGTAAAAGCGGGCCTGGGCGTTTCCGTGATCTCTTCAAGGGCACTTGAAACAGAGCTAGAAGCAGGCACATTAAAGGCACTGAGAATAAAGAAATTGCCCCTGATCAGGAAATTCTACCTGGTGCGGGATAAAAGGAGACATGCCTCTCCCCTTTGCAGGGTAATGGTTGAGTTTTTGCTGGAGACATCTCATGAAAGATAACGAAAACATAGCGGGCAAGATAGTCGATTACCGCGGAGATTGCTGAAGGGCTTACCTGGACGTAAGTTTATGTCTTCGCTTAATGCCGCCCGGAGCGTCATTTGAGTTCATTGTGGAAAAAGAGAAACTTTCTAAAATCAGGAAAGTTGTTGAGCATAATGAAGGAAGGATACTGAAAGAAGACCTCAAAGGAAATGACGCAACACTTCACGTGCAAAAAATTACCGCCAAGCCCCCCTAATCCCCGCTCTTTTCAACAAAAGCCCTAGCCTGATGCGCAAGCCACTTCAGCCATGCATTGACCGTTGCAAGCTTAAATCCGCATACAAGTTTAGCATACGGATCCTCTTCTTTCCTGCGTGCGCTAGCTATCCTGCGCTTTGTCTCTTCCAGCACCTGAACCTGCACATCCACCAGTTCCTTACCGCTCCCTGGAGAAAACTTGCTTATGAAAAAAAGCTTGGCCAGAAACTCAACGCGCATGTCCCTGACATGCTCTGTTGGCCTGTGAAGCCAGGCTTTAAACGCTTCCCTGCCCCGCCTTGTTATAAAAAAAACGCGTTTTGAAGGCCGACTCTTCTGAGGCATTACCGTAGAGCGAACAAGCCCCTCTCTCTCAAGTCTTTTCAGTAAACTGTAGAGCTGGCTTGTCCCAATTGACCACGTGGAGCCAAGCACACCTTCAAGGTACTCCGCGATATCATAGCCGTGCTTGGCCCCGCTCATAAGAGCCCCCAGAAGCACTTGTTCTGTCCCTGCCCGTGTCTTCATTTCTCAAGAAATCAGTTCCGGGGCATCACGCTCCGTACTCTCCCTCCTATCAGGACCTTCTCCATTCCCGGTCCTTATTTGCCGAACGGGCAAACCGGGTAATGACACTTTTCGCAGTTCAGGCAAAGCCCACCGTGCCCCATCAGGGCAAGATCACGTCTCGTTATCTTCTCACCGGCCAGAACCCTTGGCAGCATAAGGTCAAATACAGTTGCCCTGTAATAGAGCAAACAGGCCGGAAGTCCCATAACCGGGGTGTCTCCGAAGTGAGCATACAAGAACATTGCCCCGGGCAGTACAGGGCTCCCGTATACCACATCCTGGGCGCCGGCATCAACAATGGCGGATCTGCTCAGGTCATCAGGATCAACACTCATGCCCCCTGCAACTAATATCATTCCCAGCCCTATTTCTACAAATTTTCTAATTTCTCTCTCTATCTTATCCTTGTCGTCAGGGCAAAACACCACTTCCTTTAAAGGGCATTCAAAGTATTTGAGTTTCTTCCTGATGATCGGGACAAACTTGTCCTCAATCCTGCCCGAGTACACCTCGCTGCCTGTCACAACAAGGCCTGTTTCAGGCTTCGCAAATTCCTTTACGCAGAATACTCCACCAGCACTTTTGGCCACTCCCACTGCCTGCTCCACGTCTTTCCTGTCAATAACAAGGGGAATGGCCCTTGTGCCGGCAACAATGTCACCTTTTTCAACAACTGTGTTGTTGTGCCTCCCAGAACAGGTCACATTGGGCACCATGTTGAAATCAGTAAGGGCCTCTTCATTCACCTTTAAAAGTCCTTTAAACTCAGCCTTAAGGCCTATTTTCCCTTCCGCAGGCCTGGGATCAAATACTATCCCGGGTCCTGAAAGCGCCTCCGCCAGCATAACTGCGGCGTCATCTTCGTGGAGTTCACCTGGATCAATGCTGAGTACGTAAAGATTCTCCTTTCCAAGCCGTTTGAGGTGTTCCAGATCCTCCTCCCTGACGATATATCCCTTTTTGAAGGCAGGGCCTTTGAACTGGCCGGGCCTTATTTCCGTAATATCGTGGGCAAGAACTGTTCCAACAGCTTCATCTACCGGTATTAGTCTAGCAGAAGATTTGAACTTATTGGCCATTTACTCTCCTCCATAACCCTCTCTTGCCAAAAAATTGATCCGACCCAGAGATCCGGTCCTGGACCTGACGACTTGAGACATTTTGGAATATTCCATATTAAAATAATCCAATCCTGTCAACATTGAATTTCAACCCTTTCAGAGCCTCCACCATACCCCTCTATAGCTTTTGCTGCTCTAATCGTAGATTAAGTATCGGAATTTCCAGTTTGACAAATTAAGTTTTTAAATATAACTTTTGATTCTTTCCGGGCTGAGCTGAAATGGATTTCACTACTGCAGTTTTCAGCGAATCACCCCGGTTAATTCAAAACAGTAGAGGGGAAAAGGGGAAATGCCTGATTTAAAGGGCCGCCGCCTCACCCAAACAGTCAAGGGCTCAGGGTGAGCTTCTAAGCTGCCTCCAGGGGACCTGGACAAAGCACTTTGCGGGCTGGAATTTCCGACAAATTCCAACCTGATCGTGGGCTTGGAAAGAGCGGATGATGCTGGAGTGTACAAGATATCTGATGATCTTGCGATCATACAGACCGTGGATTTCTTTACCCCAATAGTGGACGACCCTTACTGGTTCGGACAAATAGCAGCAGCTAATGCACTGAGCGATATCTACGCAATGGGCGGAACCCCAAAAACAGCCATGAACCTTGTTGCTTTTCCTATCAGCGAGATGGACATATCCGTTTTGCGCCAGATTCTGCAGGGAGGGCTGGACAAGATGCGTGAGGCGGATGTGGTGCTTGTTGGCGGACACAGCGTTGAGGACAGCGAGCTCAAATACGGTCTGGCTGCAACAGGCTTCATCCACCCGGAGCGGGTTCTCATGAAAGGCAATTTAAAACTCGGAGATAGGCTCATCCTAACCAAGCCGCTTGGTACCGGAATAATCAACACTGCCATAAAGGGGGGACTGGCATCGGCAGAAATCACCGAGAGGGTCACCCGGCTTATGGCCACACTTAACAGGGATGCTGCTGAAGTAATGCAGGCTTTTCCGGTGCACGCCTGCACGGATATCACAGGCTTTGGTCTCCTTGGACACCTTGCTGAAATGACCGTTGATTCTGGGTTGGGGGTCCGGCTACTTTCCAGGGATGTGCCCATACTACCAGAAACGCTCAACTACGCTTCAATGGGCCTGTTGCCCGCAGGGGCTTACAAGAACCGCGAGTTTCGCGAGTGCATGGTTGACTTTTCTCCTTCAGTGGACCACCTCGTGCAGGATGCCCTTTTTGATCCTCAGACATCAGGGGGCTTGCTTATATGCATTGCCCCGGATAGAGCAGATGCGCTGCTTGAAGCCCTGGAGAAAAAAGGGATAAAGCAGGCAGCCATTATTGGAGATGTAGTCCCTGAGCCCAGGGAGAGAATCGTAGTGGAGTAAAAGCATCTACAAGTAGAAAGGAGGGAGGAAGCATGGAGAAGGCTCTTAATTGCAAGGGGCTTGCCTGCCCTGCCCCGGTTCTTAAAACAAAAGAGACCATAGAGCAGGAACACCCTGACACCATCAGCGTTATAGTAGACAGCGAAGCTTCAAAACAAAACGTGACACGTTTTCTTGAATCGCAGAACTTTAGAACCACGGTTACAACAAAGGATGGTGATTTCCATATCATTGGCACAAAGGAGGCTGGTGCGAAACCCCCGGAAACTCCCCCGGAAGAAAAGCCAGAAACAGAAGAGAAGAAAATCATGGTCATGATCGCCACCGACCGCATGGGCTATGGTGACGATGAACTTGGCAAGAAATTGATCGCCAGCTTCGTTACGACCCTTAAAGAGATGGGGGAAGAACTGTGGCGCCTGGTGTTCGTAAACAACGGAGTGAAACTCACGATTCAGGGATCCGAAGTTCTTGATGTACTGAAGGAATATGAAAAAAGCGGATTGAAGATCCTGGTCTGCGGCACATGCCTAACCTACTTTAACCTGCTTGACAAGAAGCTGGTTGGCGAGACCACGAATATGCTTGATATCGTTACTGCCATGCAACTTGCCGACAAGGTGATCAATATTTAAACTCCCTCACCGCTCAATCAATGAGGCGAGTTCTTTTTTCAGTCGTTGCCCTATTTTAGACTTGGCCTCAGCCCAGCCCGGGTCTGCTCCAAGGTTGGGCACAACTGCTGATCCGTGTATCCCTTTTTCCTCAAGCTCCCTTTGAAGCTCCTTTTCCCTGGCCCCCCTTTTCTCCAGGAAGACCCTATTCCACTCACCTATTTTTGCTTTCACGGCAGCGCTATCAATCCCAAGCACAAGTTCCAGGATTTGAACAAGTGATTCATTTTCACCCCCCGGCTGAATTCGTGCCAGCACTTCGTCTCTCAAGATCTCATGTGCCAGGTCTCTATCCTTCTCTGCAATAGAGGCCATCTCAGCGGCCACTTTTTCAAGGTTCAGAGCACCGTCAGTCAACTTTTGAATAAGCCCCCTCACCTTGCTCTGAAGCTCCTGCTCTTTAAGCGCCTTTTTTTCCTCCTCAGACATGGTAAGACCCTTGGTCTTTTCCATGATAATGTCCATTGTGCTTCTTATCTCTGCCACTAAATCCCCCTTCTGTTGCTTTAAATCCTATTGGCTAGGCTGCGCCAATCTCCCTCATGACTATATCGTGAAAAAGTGGCCTGAAAGCCTTTATCTTTTGGTTGTTTCTTGTGGGGTGAATCCGGTTCGTTAGCAAAACCACGACCACGTCCTTCTCCAGGTCCATCCATAGCGATGTGCCCGTGAATCCAAGGTGTCCTACGCTCGTCCCTGAAAAGTATTTACCCGAGCTCGAATCCTGCTGAGATGGAGTATCCCAGCCAAGAGCCCACGTGCTATTCTTTACAATGTCTTGTCGTGTGAAAAATTCCCTGACAATATACGGGCTAAAAAAATCATCCCTCAGACCGAGGTAATGTTCTCTTAAAAGATTTGCAACAGCAAAAATTTCCTCCGCGCTACCAAAAAGACCGGCATGTCCTGAAAACCCGCCGAGTGAAAAGGCATTTTCATCCTGTACTTCCCCCAGGATCACCCTCCCCCTCCACGCACATTCCTCTGTGGCCGCAAATTGCTCCTTGCCGTACTTTGGTGCACTGTTATTCACTGCAAAAAATGTTCTTTTAAGACCCAAAGGCCCGTAAAAGTGCTTTTCCACAAAATCCTTCAGGCTTTCCCCTGCCGCCTTTTCAATAACCCACTCAAGGATCATAAAGCCCAGGTCACTGTAAAGGCACCCTTTACCAGGGGTGTATGCAAAAGGTTCTTGAATGATCAACTCCCTTACCACCTTTTTCCTTCGTTCCTCCCCGTACTTTACAAGCTCCATGTAGTAAGGCTTCCAGTCAGCAAAACCCGCTGAGTGGCAAAGCAACAATCGCAGTGTAAGGTTCTCCTTTTCGCCCAGGGGACCACCTATTATCTCAGCAAGTGGTTGGTCAAGACTCACTTTGCCCTCATGTACCAGCTTCATCGTGGCGAGCGTGGTAGCAAGAGGCTTTGTCAAAGAGGCAATGTCAAAGATGGTATCTTTGTGCATCAGTGCTTTTTCAGGCACCAGGCTCCGGTACCCACTTTTCCCTAAGAAAGCGACCTTCCCTTCCCTGCCCACTAAGGCTAAAGCCCCCGGGAATACCCCCTCTTCAACCCCTTTTCTCAGGGCCTCAGAGATCCTGTT
>JAFDEF010000094.1 GCA_019310485.1 Deltaproteobacteria bacterium
AATGTTTGCTTGAGGTTGAAGAAAAAAAAGGATAAAAAGTCTTTTGTTGAAAGTCAATTATTGGCAGAAGTTTCATGTGAGGCAAAGGAGGTGCAGTATGGATAGCACGTCAAGGCCAGGAGCTGAAAGCTTAATCCGGAACCGGGCTTTTTCTGGATATAAACCTCTCCTAATTAATGCCCCGGACATATCGATCCCGGACAAGGCAGGGAAAGAGGGTTCCTCCATCAGTTTCGGGGTTCTCAAGATGGCCCAGGCCCTTGTGGATGCAGGAAGGAAGGTGATCCGATTGCACCTCGAAGACGTTGGAGCAGGATTGAAGAGGTTGGCCCGGGCGGTGAAGCGATGATGAGAAAAGGAGACAGGGATGAATGAGCGATCGTTGCTGGAGCAGAAGGCGGCCCTGGAGGCGGCCTATATCGAGAGACTGGGTGCCAGAGCGAATCTCCGAAAGGCAGGAGATGGTAAGGTTTATGAGACGGACCAGGGAAACGTCATCCTGGATTGTCGATTCGGCCCTATCAAGGAACCGGAAAAACTGGACCTTGACCTCTGCAAGCGGGCGGGCATCGTGGAGCACGGTCTCTTCTTGGGGCTTGCCTCGGACGTGATAGTGGCCGGCAAAGACGGCATCCGTCACCTCAAAAGAGAAAGGTGACCGAGGAGGGAAAATGGCAAAGGAACTGGGTTATCAATTGGAGAGGAAAGTTATTTGAATATTGAAGGTCGGGCCCTGCTTCCGTTTATCTCGTTTGTTTGGTTGGTTTTGTTCTTTTCTTCTCGTCACTCGTCACTCGTGACTCGTCACTTTCCTTTTGGCGAGCATGTCGCCGTCCCCTCCTCCTGTAGGAGCGACTTACAGTCGCGATCCTTCCATCCTCCTGTAAGAGCACCATGTTGCCCGCATCAGAAATCCAACGGGCTTTTAGCATCCTTCTTGGTGACGCTTTGGATGGTGTGAGTATAAATCATGGTGGTTCTGACATCACTGTGCCCCAACAGTTCCTGAATAGTCCGAATATCATAGTTGGCTTGCAAAAGATGGCTGGCAAAACTGTGGCGAAGCGTGTGAGCCGAAGCACGCTTGGGGATTCGTGCCTTTCTCACAGCCCTCCGCATCCACCTCTGAAAACGCGTTTCATGGATATGGTAACGCCGGTATTCTCTCGTGTCCGGAACAAAGGTCAGGGTCTTCGCAGGAAAGAACCATTGCCAGGCCAGCTCCTTGGGAGCATTTTTGTATTTTTTCTCCAATTGGCCGTAAAGGAACACGCCATCATAGCCGGCTTCAAGGTCTTCTTGATGTTGATTAGTCACCAATTCAAGCTGCTTTTTCAGATCCGGAACCAGGGTCATCGGCAGGGGAACCGTGCGGTCCTTTTGCCCCTTGCCGTCGTGGACGGTCAAAACCCCGGCATCAAAATTGAAATTGTTGACCCTTAAGTTGAGACACTCGGAAAGACGAAGGCCACAGCCGTAAAGCAATTTGGCGATTAGGTCATAGGGATGGTGCATGGCCCCGATAATCTTGTCAATTTCCTCCCTTGAGAGGACAACCGGGATATAGGGCTTGCGTTTTGCCCTGACAACGCCCTCAACGCGGCCGAAACCCTTTCCAAACACATGGCGGAACAGAAACAAGAGCGCGTTGAATGCCTGATTCTGGCTTGAAGCGGAAATCTGTCTTTTTGTCGCCAGGTAGCTGAGAAACCTTTTGACATCATCAACGTCCACCAGGACCGGGTCCTTGCTTTTCGTAAAGGTCTGGAACTGCCGGGTCCAGTTCCTGTAAGCCTTCAAGGTTCTTGGGGAATAATGCCTCACCCTGACGGCCGTCTCCAGATTATCATAGATCTTGCGCCAATCCGCTCCGGCAGGCTTCGGCCCCTGTTCGACCCCTGTCCAGGGTCTGGTTTTCGCCGCCGGCAAAGGGTAATGCCCTGCGGGCGTCACTGTTGCTCTCAGCCTGGAATACCTTCGCCTGTAACTGGATTCAGAAGCGGATATTGTTGATCCATTCGCCTGCCCGGTCTTTGAAGAGTCGATGGATGAAGTGCCGATGTTCTTACCCCGGACCACGCCTTTTCCCTCTTTGGCAGTATTTGATTGCTTTGCGAAGGCCTTGTTCCCGCGTTTTAACCCCTCCTGTTGGGTCCCTAGATCATGGAATAATTCAATAGCCTTACGGGCCTGTTGCTGCTGTTGGACTGTCTGTCTTTTCTGGGCCAGCTTCTGGAGAAATGGCCCCAGACTTTTAGGGCTCCTTCTGTCAAAATGATACTTGTGGCAAAAATCGAGATAATATCGTAGCCACTTCAAGTAATGTTGCCGGTATTCGAGTGGGACTCCTTTTTCTTCAAGAAAGGACTTATATGAGAGTTGAATGTCAGGTGGAATTTTGAGCATATTATCCTCATATGTATAGCTTTAACGGCTGAGCGATATCCAGTTAGAAAAGCATCTATCACAGAAAAAAATTCCTTGTCAATCTAATTCAAATATGCTTATCTTAGATTAATATGGCAGATATCCAGAAACTATACAATAACTTGTTAGCGTAAAGAAATAGGAAAGAAATATGTTTTCAGTTATCGGATGGGTTGCTGTGATATGGCTTTTGGGGAGTGTGATTTACTCCTCGTTTTTCCATATTCGTACCTATCGAGTTCAGAAAAAGCGTATTTTAACAGGAGAAGTCGGTGAGGTTTATGCGAAACTTCACAAGGAAATGAAATGGGGGACTTTATTCACAATACAAATTATAAAAGTCATTGTTGCTTTGATGCTAATTTATGTCTTAACAAGTGGAAATGATATTAAAATATTTAATCAGAATGGTTGGACAGAAAAAAATAAGATGGCATTTTTCGAAGGATGTAAAGGGAATGTCCCAATATTGGGAATGACTGAAGAACAAATGGACTCTTATTGTAAACTCGTCCTTGAAAAGCTAATAAAAGCTGTTCCAAATCCTGACAAACTTGAAGGGGGTCTATTGCCAGAAGATCTTGTTCGAAGGATTCAAATAGAAGCTCTTGAGGAACTCGGCCTAGTTAATAAAGGAAACGCTAACAAGGCTAATTCAGCCGACGCAAAAAACCGCGCGGCTGATTAGCGGCGTTATTAAAATTATTAAAATACTTAAATGGCAACAGGCAAAGAGATTCAATTAACAGGAAAAATTGGAGAACATTTAGTAACAGCTGAGCTTGCGAGAAGAGGTATTTTTGCATCTCCATTTTCTGGTAATGTTCCAGATATTGATATTGTGGGATATTGCAATGGAAAATTAATGTCATTTCAGGTGAAAGCTATAAGAAAAACTTCTTGGCAATTTGATGTGCGCAAATTTTTAATAATAGAAGTGCAACATGATCGACAAGTTGTAAAAGGTATTAATACAACACTTGATAGGAACATTATCTGTATTTTTGTAAAAATAGGAGAAGAATTAGGAGAAGATGAATTTTATATTTTCAGAATGGGTTGGTTACAAGATTACTTTAAAGAGACCTACAAAGGAAGAATAAGTCCCCAAAATATTAATAGTTATCATTGTGCAATCTGGCTTAAGGATATACAAGAGCATAAAGATCGTTGGGATATAGTAATTAAAAATAAATTTTAAAAAGTCACTACAGCCGACCTGAAAAAGCTGTTGCTTTTTCAGGCGTCTGAGTTCTATCGTTAGATGAAGAAGGAGGAAATAAGCTATGAGATGCTTTGTTATGGCGTTAATCTGTCTCAGCCCAGGATATTTTCGCAGTAGAATCCCAGGGTAAATTCCCGGTAAAAAAGGTGGGATTACCTGCTGTATAGAGACCCACATTGAGCCTGAGAAACCATCCCATAAT
>JAFDEF010000005.1 GCA_019310485.1 Deltaproteobacteria bacterium
TCCTATCTCAGCCTGGGATTAAATCTGGCAACATACCACTATTCCCAGGATCCTTCTAGAGTGGCTCATTTTTAAACGACCATTTTTGGCTCACTTTATCACGACCATTTACAATTAAACGCGGTGGTGTCATAACCTGAGTCTTGAGCACACACTCATCGGTGTAGTTACCAACCTCGACTTGATTTCATACGAGAAATCCATGAGTTGTCTATGGGTTTCTCGTATTTTTGTCATAGACATCGATAGCAACACAGAAAGTTCCGCTCTTTGCCTTCCGGATTCTTCGCTATCGATGTTCGCCGTTCAGTTCATCCGCGACCTCCCGAAAGCTTGCCAGGGCCGCTTCGATATTTTCGACGATTTCCTCTGCCAGAACTTCCGGTTCCGGAAGGTTATCTAGGTCAGTCAGGTTGGCGTCTTTCAGCCATAAAATATCGAGGCTGGTTTTATCGCGGGAGATAATCTCTTTGTAACTGAACTTACGCCAGCGGCCTTCCGGGTTCTTTTCTGGGTGCCAGGTTTCTTTCCGTTCATGGCGGTTTGCCGGATTGTACAAGTCGATAAATTCCCGCAGGACATCGCAGTAGCTCCAGATTTTTTGAACTATGGATCCGGTGTTCATGGTGCCTGTTCTCCCAGTAATGCCTTCATTCTTTTGCCTTTTGCTGTCAGCCGATAGCGTTGCCCAGGATGTTTTGGTTTCTCAGGATATTTCATCTCCAGAAATCCGGCTTCAGCAGCCGGTTGCAGATAATTTTTCCGGAAGGTCGGCCGGTGCGAAAGTCCAAGTCCGGTCATCATTTCCGCAGCGGACATGAACTCTCCGCCCATGAGCAATAACAATGCCTTTACTTGGTCGGTTACTTGGTCGGCTGCTTGGTCGCTGCCGATATTCCCTATGACCTCACTTATTGCTTCGAGCATGAACGCCACGAACGGCGCGGAGTCGCTGATCTTTGTACTTTCCCCAATGGCCTCGTAGTATTCCTGCTGACGGGCATGCACCATGCTTTCCACAGGAGTGATGGCGAAAATGGGTTTCCATCTGGTGAGGATCAGGGTCTGCCATAGCCGTCCCATGCGGCCGTTACCGTCTGCAAAGGGATGGATGAACTCGAATTCGTAATGAAAAATCGAACTTGCCACCAGGGGGTGGCGTTCGCTGCGCTGGAGCCATTTGAAAAGATCACCCATCAGAATTGGCACCCGGCCTGCGGGCGGAGCAACATGGATGACCTCATTTCCACCCATGACTCCCACCCCGCCGCTCCGGTAGCGGCCGGGAGAATCCATCAGGCCCCGCATCATGATTTCGTGAGCCGAAAGCAGATCTGTTTCGCTGTTAGGGTCCCAATCTTCCAGCCGGTCGTAAACTTCAATGGCGTTTCGCGCCTCCTGTATCTCACGAGGTGGCGCAACCACCCGTCTGCCGTCCATGATGGCGGTGATCTGCTCTTCGGACAGGGTGTTGCCCTCGATGGCCAGAGAGCCCCGGATGGTGCGGATGCGGTTGATCCGCCGCAGCCGCAGGTCGTCTTCCTGGGCCGGAAGCGAAAGACGGCCCACCATCTCGCAGATGTTACCAAGCATCCGCTCGATGGCCGGTGTGACGGTGCAGGGAGGGCGGTAGGTCATTTGCGTTGCCTCCGTTGGGGCGACCGGCGCGCCGTGCCCGTACAGGCTTCTTGCTCCGCCCTAATGCGCTTCAGGAGCTCCGAGGCAGGCTCGTCATTGGGGTCCTGAGGCACCAGCCTGCCGGAAAAGGCCTTTTTGAGGATGGATTGGCGGAGGGCTTCGGCTTTGCTTAGCTCTCTCTGCAGAGTATTCTGCACATTTTCTATGGTGGAAAATATGCGGTCTAATTTATCCGCTACAGCTATCATTTCTGCTTTTGAGCAAACAGGAAATAGATACTCCTTGATTAAATTCGTGTTCAAATTAGGCTGGGCAGCACCTTGATTAACGGAACGAAGCTTTCGTGTATTACTCATCCAAAAATAGTAATGATAAAGCAGAATATCTTCATCAACACCCAAAAATGCAGCTATGCCATCGTTAAAAGTAGTTTCAAATGTACAAATTTTAGGAACCCCAAGAGTAGCTCCACTGTTGGAGAGCAAAAGTGTATTTGCTTTTACCAATCTGGTTTTGGTAAGTCCTGCCTCCTTGATCGTAAAAGTGAAACTTTCCAAATACGGATTTGTGTCTCCCGTTATATCAGCCACCTTTAGGAATGGAATGTTACCACCATAGTATTTCGGATCACCTGCTGGTCTTGGTGAGCCGCCACGAACAACCTCACATAAATGTGCTACCCTGAACCACACCCACCCCTCCGGCAATTCCGGCAGCTCGGCCAGTTCTTCCTTGGTGAGCGGCGGCAGTTTCTTGGGCTTGCGGGGTTTGGTTGGCTTCCTGCCGGGTTTGCCCTGGGCCTCCCATTTCCTGACCGCCTGATTCCACTGGTCCAGTTGCTGCTGGTAGCGTTTTTCACGTTCGGCCTTGATGCGGGCCAGCAGTTCATCGGCGGATTCAAGTTCGTCTGCGTGTTCCTTTCGCCATGCTTCCGTGAGCCTGCCCTCAAAGGCGGCCTTCAGTAATGATTGGCGGTACAGCTCCAGCTTTTCGCGTGCCTTTTTCAGCTCGGCCACGCCCTTGTCCAACTCGGAGAATAGCTGCTCGATCTTGGCTACGATGCGGTGTTGTTCGGGGAGGGGGGCTACCATAACAGGATATTCACATAGTAACTTACCGCTAATAGCCTGAAATGTGCTTCCCGTTGCTTGTGCTGCAAGACCTCGATTGGAATATCTCAAATAATATAAAAGATATTTAGAAGGCATATCATCCATGGGACGAATAGCTGCAAGACCACGTCCAATTGCACAATGAACATTGGCCAGATTGGTTGGACCTACAGGGGCTCTTATAGAGAAGAGAATGTCGCCTGGATATGCTTCTTTTTTAGGAAGAGTGCACCATTTTTTGATAATTGGATATATCTCACCAAATTCTGCTTTTCCTTGAAAAAATGGCAACCCTTCCCCTCTCTCATTGTATGAGTGTCCCGGAGGGCTCTGCCCCTGGACTACTGTTGCAATCTCTTCCAATGAGATTTGCATCCATGGATATGGCAAAGAACTTGTCATGCCGCGAGCACCTCGTTCATCTCGTCAATGATCCGGTCCATGTCCTCGCCAAAGAGCTGCCACATTTTCCCCAAGCCGCCGTTGGCGTCAAAGGGCGCCAGTTCCAGGTCGTCCCGTTCCAGGTGGTGGGACGCTGCAATGTGGTCGCGGATCATGCGCAGCCAGGACATCTGCTCCTCGGTGAATTTTTCTCCGGCTCTCTGGTGGCGCCTGAAGATCCATGTCTTGAAATTGCGGTTCACGGTTTCTGAAAACGGGGTCAGCTTGCCGTCGATGCCGGTCACCCGGCGGATAAGGGAAACCAGGGCGGTCAGTTCGCTCACGGGCGATGTGCCCTTGACATCATCAAGCATGGCGAAAGCCTCCCAGACACGGACTGGGGCCAACTTAGGCCTGTCGGTGCGCAACTTTTCCAAGACATCCTGCAGCATCTGGAAAGTGACTTCCCGGCGGCGGAAAGGTTGCTCAAAGAAGATGCGCAGCGCCAGCAGCTCATCTTTGTTCTCCCGCAGAAAGTCGGCAAACTCCCGGGTGAGTTCTTCAGCGTTTTCCCTGGCGTCGCCATCCCATTCTGCCCGGACGAGCTTGTCAATGTTCTGGTTGTCAATCACCTGCTCGTGACTGCGGCGGATATTTTCCAGCATTTCATTCAGTTCGCCGTTGAACACGGCTGTTGCCTGTTTCGCCAGGGTCGAGGCGGCCTGTTTTCGCTGTTCTTCGTCCGGTTCGGCATCGGACGGCAGGTTGTTTTCCTGCCGGGCCTTCTGGTCGATGCGGTCCGGGTCAACCGCGTCCAGCAATTCACGGGTGATCTGCGGCAGGGGCTCCTTGCGGGTCAGCCGGTGTTCGGCCGGGTGTTCCAGCTCCGCGGCCTCGTCCAGAGGTTCGTCTTTGAGGATAGAGTAAAGACGCTGAATGGTTGAAATAACCACCTGACTTGAGTCGGCCATATAGCTGGATGAAAGGCGCTGCACGTTATACAGCTCGGTGAATTTACGGTTATCGTCGCTTGGCAGGTAGGCCATAAACTCCTGTTCCGCCTGCTCGCCCAGGTTTTTGGTGTCCACCAGAAAAAGAATGCGGGAAGCATTTGCATATTTAAGCAGGCGGTAAATAGAGGTAATGGCCGTGAAGGTCTTGCCTGCGCCGGTTGCCATCTGGATGAGGGCGCGAGGGCGGCCTGCCTTGAAGGATTCTTCAAGGCGAGTGATCGCCTCGACCTGTACCTTGCGCAGCCCATCGGTTGCCAGGGACGGCAGTTTTTGCAGGCGGGCGCGCAGGGTTTGGGATTGCTGTGTCCACTCAGTCAGCGTCTGCGGCTGATGAAACCAGAATACCTCACGAGATCTGGGCTTGGGATCGCGTTCATCGCGGAACAGCGTGATTTCACCGGTGCTCTCGTAAAGTAAGGGCAAAGGTTTATTGTCTTTGATCCATTTCAGGTTGGCCGTGGCATATTTTGCAGACTGTTCTGCCACCACATTGATATTCTGACCCATTTCGGGGCGCTTGGCCTCGATGACGCCGATGGGCTTGCGTTCAACAAAAAGCACATAATCCGCTGGACCGCTATCAGTGAGATATTCCCGCACCGCAATGCCCTTGGCACGGCCAAATTCGATCTGGTTTTTGTCTTGTACTGACCACCCGGCTTGAGTGAGCATCCGGTCAATACGGTCACGGGCAATCTGCTCTGGTGTTTTGTTGGGTTCGCTCATAAGCAGCCCCTTGGCTTGTACCTATTTTTCACTGCTATTTCCCAAGTGTAATTTCCCTTGAGCTGTCATCTTCTTGCAAAAGGCATCAAACTGACCGCGCGCCAGCTTGAACGGCGTGGTCTTGCCGTTTTCCCAGCGGTTGATGGTGGCAAAACTGACTCCCAGTTCATGGGCCAGCTCTTCCTGGCTGATGCCAAGCTGCCGTCGGACTTCCTTGACCAGTTCCGGGAACGTCGGTGAGTTGTCGGCCATTTTCGGATCCTTATTGTCGTGGTTTTTGAGGCTGTTGGCTGCTTTGAAGGCTGGAAAGGGTTTCCCCTATCAGCCAACTCACCATAGGGTGCCAGCCTGTTTAACAATTACAGTGGGGATATTATAACAGGTGCCATGTCACGTGCAAGAGGAAAAATCCTTTAAACTCTGACAGATCACCAACTCACCCGGTAAGTAACTCTCAGCAAACGCCAAACCGGAGAAAACATCGAGAACACAAACTGTTACCGACACTTT
This sequence comes from Deltaproteobacteria bacterium, assembly GCA_019310485.1. Classification (GTDB taxonomy): domain Bacteria; phylum Desulfobacterota; class DSM-4660; order Desulfatiglandales; family HGW-15; genus JAFDEF01. The sequence goes on from JAFDEF010000005.1 coordinate 5,381, forward strand.
TTCTGTCTCTCCGGTAGGTATAGGCTAGGTTCGACAGGCTCAGCACGGGCAGAGAACCTGCCTGCGCCGAGGCCTCGGCAGGCAGGTGGATAATCAGGAGGTTTTACCATGGGCATCAACGACCTCTTTGACGGAATCGCCAGGGTTGTCGAGCGGTTTACGGAGGAAATTGCAGAGCAAAAGCTACAGGAAAAGGTGTCTCGAACCGGACGAGGTCCGAAAGTGAGATCTGAGAAAACGGAGAAAGAAGGCGTGAAAGAGAAAGCAATTTACCCAGATTTCCCGAAAATCGAGTTATGGCGAGTCCTGAATATCAGAGGCGTTTTTTTGCAAAAGCTCGACCGGATGGACTTTTTAGGTATTTTTCAAAGTCCAGCGCCTTCGCCCGATCAGTGAAAGCAATGGCCGTTTTTATGCGCCACGGTCTGAATTGTCAAGTATGCGGGACTTGACCCGAATTGTGAGCTTTTAAGCGTGTTTCCAGGTTTTCAGTAAAACCCGTATAATAATGCTTCGGCTCAGACTCGGACTGTAAAATGTAAACATAATAAGATTTCATTGAGTCAAATTTTTGTATGGCTTGCCGAGCCGTAGCTTGGAAACAGGAAAAGTATATATTTTATTTGCCCGACTTCGCCCTTCGGGCTACGTCGCGGCAGTCTTCGCTTTCAACTTTGTTCCAAGCGAAGGCTGGTGGAGGCGGGGGGAGTCGAACCCCCGTCCGAAAGCAATCCACTTAAGCTTCTACATACATAGCCCGATAATAAGTGTTCGCCCTGCGGGTCCCTACCGGGCCAGGTTGCCGCAGAACTAACCTGTTATAATTTCGCCTTGCTGGCTACAGGTAAGCCAGGTCGGCTATCCTGCTGAACCGGCGCCCCTGTCAACCTTGCAGGACCGATTGACGGGACGTTAGCCTTACGCGGCTAAAGCATACGCATAATCGTCTGCGTTTGTGTTTAACCCACCTGTTTTACGAGACTAGGTGGAACCTCGGTATGCAACTTAAGCTTCCTTACCTCCGTCGAACCCGGATCGCCCCCATTTGTGCGGGACATACTAATAATAAGCACCTTTTACACCATAGTCAATAATTTCGCCTTTTTTCTCTCCCTGGCCATCTCCCTCTTTAAATCCCTTTCTTTGATCGCCTGCCGTTTGTCAATCTTTCGCTTTCCTTTAGCCAGCCCCAGCTCCACTTTGGCCCATCCCCCGGAAAAATATACCTTTAAGGGGATCAGTGAATATCCCCTTTGCTCTGTTTTGCCGGTCAGGCGTTTTATTTCTCTTTTGTTCAAGAGAAGCTTTCGCGGCCTGGTGGGATCGATCTCAATGTGGTGGGCATAAGGGTAAGGGCTGATATGCATATTATGCAAAAAGACCTCTCCCTTTTTTACCCTTGCGTAGCTGTCTACCAGGCTGGCGCGCCCCTCCCTCAAAGACTTCACTTCCGGGCCGAGCAGGACCATTCCGGCTTCATACGTTTGCTCGATGAAATAATCATGAGGAGCTTTTCTGTTCCGGCAGACAATCCTTTTACTTGCAGAATTTATAGAAGACCCACTCCCGGACTTTCTCAAATACTCAACTCCTTCATTCACCGGCCATTCAGCGCTGCGCTCGCCCGCGCAAAGAACCCTCTTCAGCATTAAGGTCTTTTCTACCAAGGTAAGGGATTAATTGGCTCATTCTCTGTTCGATGAATTCACGAACTTTCTTGGCCGTATCCAACTCAAGTATACGCTCTAAGTCAGCCTTCGACTCTTCCATAGAAATTGATCTGATGACTTGTTTAATTGCTGGAATGCCCCATGCATTAAGGCTCAGCTCGTCAATCCCCATGCCAAGTAAAAGTGAGGTACACAAGGGGTCGCCGGCCATTTCCCCGCACAGGGACACCGTGATCCCCGCCTCTTTTCCAACTTTAACAACGTGCTGAATCATCCTGAGAATAGCTGGGTGAAAAGGCTGATACATAAACGCGACATGTTCATTGATCCTGTCAATGGCCAGAGCGTACTGAATAAGGTCGTTTGTTCCAATGCTGAAAAAATCCGCGTGCTTTGCAAGAATGTCAGCCACGCTTACAGCGGAAGGAATCTCGATCATAATGCCTATCTTGATCCCCCGATCAAAGGCAATGCCTTTTTCTTCCAGTTCACCCATAACTTGCTTCAAGATCGCGTGCGTATCGAGAAATTCTTGAAGCCCTGATATCATGGGAAACATCACTTGAATATTGCCATAAGCACTTGCTCTCAAAATAGCCCGGAGTTGTGTCTTGAAAATATCGGGGTTCTTGAGGCAAAACCTGATGGCCCTCAGCCCCAGGGCTGGATTGGTTTCAGTCTTTGTTCCGGCTCCTGGAGAAAGCCTGTCCCCGCCCAAATCCAGGGTCCGGATCGTTACCGGGTAAGGAGCCATGAGTTCCGCCATCTCTTTGTAATCACTGAATAATTCCTCTTCGCCCGGCAGCTCATTACCTCTCAGGTAGTGGTATTCCGTTCTGTAAAGACCAATGCCTTCTGCACCATGATCCTTTGCGGCTGCCACTTCTTCCAGGAACTCTATGTTGGCCATGACAGCTATTTTGTACCCATCCACCGTTTTCGCCGGAAGATGGCTCATGCGCAAAATACTTGACTCGAGTTCCTTCTGCGCAAGGTGTTTTTCCTGGTACTGTATGATCAGGTTGTCATCAGGATTTATGATCACCTCTCCGGTGTAACCATCCACAATCAGCAGGGTCCCGTCCTGCACCTCCCAGGTGACACTTTCAAGACCCACTACTGCCGGAATCCTCAGTGACTGGGCTATTATTGCGGCATGCGATGTACGGCCTCCAACATCCGTGATAAAGCCCATAATCTTGCCAATGTCTATCGAACTCGTATCAGCAGGGGACAATTCGTGGGCAACAATTATAACCCTCTCTTTTATCTCAAAAAGGCTCTCCTGCTCCTTGCCTGCCAGGCACCTTAGAACCCTCTCCGCAACATACTCCACATCCACTACGCGTTCCTTGACATATTCATCCTCTATTTCGGCAAAAAGTTTATTGATTTTCTGCAACGATTTTTTCAGGGCCCACTCAGCATTGATTCTCTCCTTCAGGATCGTCTCCACTGTTGCATCATGAAACATGCTGTCGTCCATAATCATCAAGTGAGTATCAAGAATAAAAGAGTGCTCCTGAATTTGCTTCGGCATCTTTTCCCTGATCGCAATGATCTGTTTTTTTGCCGCCCTTACCGCTTCTTCAAATCGCTCCACCTCCCACTTTATTTGCTTCTCGTCAATCAGGTACTGGTAAAGAATTTTCACCCTGGACCTATCTACCAGCCTGGCCTTTCCAATCACTATACCGGGGGAGACTGCTATTCCAGTCAGTTTTTTAGGTTTTTCTCTTTGATCCTTTGTCATTTCTCTTCATCAAAGTTACGGTTAACAAGATCGCTTAAAGCCTCCATCATAGCCTCTGAGTCTTCCCCCACCGCCCTTGCTTCTATCTCGGTTCCTTTGGGGCACGCAAGGGTTAGAATGGAAAGGATGCTGGAGCCATCCGCTTCCTGATCCCCTTTCCTGAGATAGAGCTTTGATCTATATTTTGACGCTACCTCCACAATCTTTGCTGCTGCCCTGGCATGTAATCCCAGCTCATTATTGATCTTTAACTTCTTTATTAACTCCATCTGAAATCATTTTAGATGCTTCCGTAAAAACCCCATCTGCGGCGTTGCGCTGCATCTTTAGTCACTGCGGCGTACTTCTATGTACGCCTCATTCCTGCAGATTTGCGCGCCTTACATCTGGGGCTTTTCCGAAAGCATCTGACTTTAAGGGTTTTTGCGAATTAATGATTTATGTGTTTATCCCCTTTTGCAAGGGAAGGATTTCTTTTAAGGGAAAGTATGGCTTTGTAAAGTTTTCTGTAACTTATCTGTGTCTCAGCCGATACTTGCTCCGCAATCTGCCTGGTGCTGAGCGTGCCTTCTCCAAGCAGTTTTTCCAGTTTTTTGAGGATCTCACTATCAAGCGGGGGTTCCTTTTCACTTTTCTCTCTTCCGGCAACCACTACCGTGTACTCACCCCGTGGCGTCTCTTCCTCGATCTCTTCCAAAATCTCACTCACCCGGCCCCTCCTCACCTCCTCGTATATTTTGGTCATCTCTTTGAGGAGAACAATCTGTCTATTTCCAAGGACATCTTTTAGATCCCGGAGCATACCGGCAAGGCGCTGGGGGGCTTCAAAGAAAACCATTGGGCTTGTCTCCGTGCCGAGGGCTTCAAGTTCCTTCCGCCTTTGACCGGCCCTTTTTGCAAGGAATCCCACAAAGCGGAATCGGCCGCTGCCCATGCCGGAAACAGACATGGCCGCCGTTACTGCTGAAGGCCCGGGAATTGGAGATACCCTGATACCGGAGTCCAGGGCCCGGCTTATCAGGAAATTGCCGGGATCCGATACTGCCGGAGTCCCGGCATTAGTGACTATAGCAATATTATGTCCTGACCTCAGCCTGTTTATAAGGTCCGGCGTTCTGGTTTTCTGGTTGTGTTGATTGTAGCGTATCGTTTTCGTTTTTATACTGTATTGATTGCACAGCCCACGGGTATGCCCGACGCTTTCCGCTGCAATTAGATCAACCTCTTTTAGCGTTTTCAATGCTCTCAAAGTAATGTCCTCTAAGTTGCCCAGAGGCGTGGAGACCACGTAAAGGGTCCCGCTGCCCTGATACTGTCTCTTGCCCTGGTTGGGCTGCCTGTGCGTTTTGAAAGACGGCAATTGATTGTGCGGACCGGCAATGGTATTTTTTCCTTTGCCTCTCATTCCTCTTCACAAGGCCCTGGAACCATTTCAATAACTGAGCTCAAAGGCATCCTTTATTACCTGGATTCGTGCCCGGTCCCCTTCTAGGTTTACGGCAACCACGTCAAATCGCGACCTCCTATCCGCACAGCCATTCTCCTGGCAATAGAAAAGAGCGACCTTTGATAGCTGCCTCTGCTTTCTGGCATTGACAGCCTCCTTGGCATATCCCAGGGAGCTTCCTCTCCTGGTTTTTATTTCTATGAAAACCAGGGTATCGTCTTCCTCTGCTACAATATCTACTTCCCCCAGTGGGCACCGGTAGTTGCGGGCAATACATCTGTAACCCATGCGCCTTATTTTTCTTAAGGCCAGGTCCTCTCCCAGCTTTCCCAGGTCGAGCCTTTCCCTTGTCAAGTTACCGTACTCTCTTGAAGCTCATTCTGTGAAGAGGGCAACACCCGTACTTCTGTATGGCCTCCAGGTGCCGCCGCGTGCCGTAGCCCTTGTTTTGGGAAAATCCGTATACAGGAAACATGTCGTGGTAGGCATGCATGATCCTGTCCCGGTAAACTTTGGCAATAATAGATGCAGCGGATATACTGAGGCTCAACTGATCACCTTTTTTCAAGCATCTTTGCGGAATCGAGACCGGAACCGGGCAAGTCCCGTCAACCAGAAAAAACTCCGGCTCCGGATCCAGAGATAGCACCGCCCTTCTCATAGCTTCCAGTGTGGCCTTCAGGATGTTGAACTCATCAATGTATCTGTGAGACACCACCCCTACGCTAACTGCAACGGCCTGCTCAATGATGAGAGAAAAAGCCCTTTCCCTGGCCTTTTCACTCATCAGCTTTGAATCCTTGACCCCTTCCAGTCTGGCTCCATCCGGCACTATCACGGCAGCAGCAACAACAGGACCTGCAAGCGGCCCCCTCCCAGCTTCGTCAACGCCGGCTATCACCCTATAGCCTGCCCTTCTTGCCAGGGATTCGTAATAAAGCGTACCCGCTTCCGATATGGAGCTGCTCTGAGGGAAGAGAGGCAGGTTATGCGCTTTTGCACTCAATTAAGATTTCTCGAAAAAACTACGGTTTCCAGTTCCAAGAAAAACAGGGGAAGATTCTCTCGCATTCAAATCCTTTTTTCCTTAATGCGTGCGGCCTTTCCTCTCAAATTGCGCAAATAATACAGCCGGCTTCTCCTCACTTTTCCTCTGGTCACAACTTCAATCTTATCAATATTGGGAGAGTGAAGAGGAAAAATTCTTTCTACCCCGATTCCGTAAGAGACCTTCCGAACTGTGAAAGTGGCCCCGGTCTTCCCTTTCCTCTTGCGGATAACAACGCCCTGAAAGACCTGGATCCTTTCTTTTTCCCCCTCCTTGATCTTTGCATGCACCCGCACCGTATCTCCGGGCTTGAAATAAGGTATATCAAGCCTCATTTGTTCTTTTTCAAGGTTTTCTAAAACGTCCATACGCCCTCCTGTCTAGTTCCAATTCCTGCTTATAATTCTGTCCAGGATAATAGCGGCAGCCGATCTTACAGAAAGATGATTATAACCTGTACCGCATTCAATTGGGTCCAAAACATAGTCAGCTTCGTGAAGCACTCGTTTTTCCAGACCCCAGGCGGTCCCAAACAGCAGTATCACCGCCCTCTCGGAAGCGATCATCTTGCCCGCTTCCTTATAAGCCATAGAGCGGGCATTGTGTTTCGAGGCATCTGTGGCAACCACGCAGGGCTTCTCACCTTCCACAGCCTCCACTTCTTTTATGGCATCATCAAGGGAAGCTGATATTGTTACCAGTTCTACAGCAGCTCTTCGGTCAGGATTGTAAGTAGCCCCGTAGCCCGTTATCCAGTGCTCAATAAGGCGCCTCGCAAGCCTTTGCTGGTCTTCCAAGGGCGTTACAAGGAAGAACCTTTTTACGCCGTATGACTTACTTAGTCGGGCCAGATCGTGAATGTCAAACGTTGTAACCGCAGAGGCTATTGTCTTGTAATTTTTATTGTATACAGGGTAATGAAGCAGCGCCACATATAGCCGCATGCTTTCCTTTCTTCCTTTGCCGCCTAAGTGTTCTTCTATTCGCGGGCCTTGAGTTCAGCCAGGATCGCCTTATCTTCATCGCTCAGCTCCGCCTTTTCCACCAGATCAGGTCTTCTTTCCAGTGTTCTTTTCAAGGACTGCGTCCTTCGCCACCGCCGGATCTTTTCATGATCACCTGAGAGAAGAACAGAGGGGACTTCCATACCCTCGAACACACGGGGTCGAGTATATTGGGGGTACTCCAGGAGTCCGTCCTGAAAAGAATCCTCCAGATTGGATCCCTCCCCTCCCAAAACTCCCGGGATTAGCCGGCTGACCGCGTCAACTATGACCATGGCCCCGAGTTCTCCTCCGCTCAATACATAGTCGCCGATGGAGAGTTCCAAGTCAACCCAGCCTTCTCTTATCCTCTCGTCAACTCCCTCATATCGTCCACAGATCAGAATAAGCTGATCAAGCTGGGCTAGCTTCCATGCCACCGATTGGTTAAAGGTCTGACCCTGGGGTGTCAAGAGAATAACGAGAGATTTCTCACTTACCCTTACCACTGACTCCAGCGCTCGGCAAACAGGTTCAGCCTTCATGACCATCCCGCTGCCCCCACCATAAGGTCTGTCGTCAGTTACGCGGTGGGGCCCGGGAGCAAAAGAGCGAATATCAATGAGGCCTATTTCCAGTAATCCCTTTTTTATCGCACGTGCCAGAATACTTTCTGCAAGAAATGAAGAAAAAATGCCGGGGAATAGAGTTAGAATATCAAGCCTCATTCAAATCAAAAAGCCCCTCCATTTCGGAAATGATCATTTTCTTATTTTCCGGGTCAATCTCTTTGACCACATCGTGAATGGCCGGAATCAGTAATTCCCCCCTGCTTTCTTGCCGAACAATAATGTAGATATCGTTACTGCCTGTGGGCAAAATATGCTCGATTTTTCCTAAGAACTTTCCTGTATCCAGATAGACACTCATTCCCAGAAGCTCATGCCAGTAATACTCATCTTCCCCTTTATCCTTGAGACTGTCTTTTCTTACAAAAACGGCGGCGTTCCTCAGCTTTTCAGCTTCTTCTATGGAGTTCAGGCCCTGCAGTTTCATTAGAAAGAACTTTTTGTAGGGTTCAACGCTTTCCAATCTGTACTCAAAAGGCTCCCCGCTGCCGGATTTCAGCAGGACAGTGCCTGAGTTCAAGAAGGTCTCTCTTGAAACTGCGTAAGACCAGATCCTCAAAAGACCTCTGAGCCCGTGAGGCCTAATCACCTTCCCTGCGAGGAGCCACTTTTCAGAAAAATCCCCTGCCAATGCTATTCTATGATTTCCAGCACAGATCTCTTGTTTATCTTTGTAGATGCCGCACTGAGAATGGTTCTCATGGCTCTTGCAGTTCGGCCTTGCTTACCAATAACTTTGCCCAGGTCTTCTTTGGCTACTTTCAGTTCAATTACAGAAGTTTGCTCGCCTTCGATTTCGGTTACAACCACTTCCTCCGGCTTGTCAACCAATGCCTTGGCTATATAAGCGATCAGGTCCTTCATTTCCATATCACCTCCGTTCTTGAAAACAACGCAACGTGCATCCCAAAACTGTTCTAGGAACCTTTAAGCAACCCTTCTTTTTCCAAAATAGCCCTGGCTGACCCTGTAGGCATGGCCCCCTTCTCCAACCATTGAGAGATCTTTTCCTTTTGGAGCTTTATGGAGGCCGGATCCTTTGTTGGGTCATAGGAGCCCAATATCTCGAGAAATTTGCCGTCCCTCGGCGCCTCGGAATTAGCAGCTACCAGACGATAATAGGGTTTCTTCTTAGCTCCCATCCTTGCCAGTCTTATCCTAACAGCCATCGACTTTACCACCCCCTTCTTTACTCACGCAAAAACATCTAGTAGTGTAGAATTGACGGTACATCTTGCAAACCTTTCCTAGCCATATTTTCCACAAGCTTCTTTGTTTGGGCAAAATTCTTCAATAAGCGATTCACATCCTGGATTTTTGTTCCGCTTCCGAGAGCTATTCGCCTCCTCCTGCTCCCATTAATGATTTTGTAATTACGCCTTTCTTCCCTTGTCATGGAGTTGATAATTGCCTCGATCTTTACAAGTTCTTTCTCATCAGGCTTTAAGCCTTTTAATTTCTTCAATTGTCCCATGCCCGGGAGCATCCCCAGAATCTGTTCCAGGGACCCCAACTTCTTCATCTGCCTCAACTGAGAGTGGAAATCCTCCAGGTCAAATTCCCGCTTCTTGAGCTTTTTTTCCAGCCTCTTGGCCTCTTTTTCATCAAATTCCGCCTGGGCCTTCTCAACAAGGGAAAGAATGTCCCCCATCCCCAGAATTCGAGAGGCCATTCTGTCCGGGAAAAAAGGCTCCAGAGCATCAAGCTTTTCGCCCACGCCTATAAACTTAATGGGTTTGCCGGTCACAGCCTTGATCGAAAGGGCGGCACCCCCCCTTGCGTCTCCCTCCATTTTCGTAAGAATGATGCCTGTCAGTTCCAGGAGCGCATCAAATTGCTTTGCCACGTTTACAGCATCTTGCCCGGTCATGGCATCTGCCACAAGAAGTATCTCCGGGGGATGAACCCTTTCCTTGATCCTCACCAATTCGGCCATGAGCGCCTCATCAATGTGTAGTCTTCCGGCTGTGTCAATGATGAGGACATCCGCTCCTACCGTGCTTGCATTTGATAGAGCATCTGAGCAAATTTCTTCCGGCTTCAGCTTTCTTTTGCCTGAATATACGTTTACTCCGATTTGCTGCCCCAGTTTTTCAAGCTGCTCAATTGCCGCGGGCCTGTACACATCAGCCGGCACAAGGTAGGGATTTCTTCCACGTTTTCGGAGATGAAGGGCCAGTTTGCCGGCAGTTGTGGTTTTCCCGGAGCCTTGAAGCCCCACCAGCATAAGGGCAAGCGGCGTTTTTCCCCCCAGATCAAGCTCTTGCCTCGTCCCTCCCATCAGGTTCGTAAGCTCTTCATTTACGATCTTGATGACCTGCTGAGCAGGGGTCAGGCTCCCCAGGACCTCTTCCCCCACGGCACGCTGGCGAATATCTTCAACAAACTTCTTGACAACTTTGTAGTTGACATCAGCTTCCAGCAGGGCAAGCCTCACCTCCCGAAGGCTCTCCTGGATATTCTTCTCCGTTAACCTCCCGTGCCCTCTAAGTTTCTTGAATATGCCTGTAAGCTTTTCAGTTAGGTTCTCAAACATTGCTAGAACGTCCTGGGATCAAAATTGCAAACTTCTAAAATACTGAGTTTCTCTTAACAATGTCAAGAAAAATGGCTTTCATTTTATTTTATGCATTCCTTTTCCCTTTTCAACGATTCTAGCACATATCAGGATCCATTTCTAAAATGTTTTTTTCCCTTAAGCCAACTTTACTATATTTGCCTCAAAACTTGTCTTTGCCAGCAAATTACCTCCGGGATCGGTATCAAAACATGCAACCCTATCCCGGGCTGGCGCAGGGTTCATTTTGCGCTTGCTTCAATGACTCTAACTCCATAGTATTGGCCTGTGCGAGGTGCTGGACCCCCCATGCAGTTCGTGCCTTCGACCGTCATGACACTTGCGCTGGCTGAACAAATGGAGAAAGAAGAAGGGATCATTCAACCCAGAAAAGGAAAAAAAGACCCCGATGTTGGACCCGATCTTATTGCAGTAATGACTCCCGAGGAGCTCAGCTATCTCCTCGGGCATTATAATAAAGGGGAAATCCGGAGCCATGACTACGGCTTTTTCAATCTCCATCAATTACCTGGCAAAGTTAACACCCGGTTGAGTTTGAGCGGCCCTTTTGTTGGAGCACCGCAGGCTGTTATGGGTATTGAAAAAATGATCGCTCTGGGGGCCAGAAGAGTCTGGGCGCTCGGATGGTGTGGATCGCTTCAGGCCGGCCTAACAATCGGGGACTTTCTGGTTCCGACCGGCGCAATATCTGAGGAAGGAACCTCCAAGCACTATCCCATAAGCAACCGGCCGATCAAGCCTGATGCGGGCCTGTCCGGACTTCTTGAAAAGTTCCTTAAAAACAAAGGCCATACGGTAAAAAAAGGGCTCGTATGGAGCACGGATGCACCTTACCGCGAAACCCCCAGCAAGGTGAAAGAATATCAAAGAAAACAGGTTATGGCTGTTGAGATGGAAATGTCTGCGCTCATGACACTTGCGATCTACAGATCAGTAAAGTTGGCAGCTCTACTGGTCGTATCTGACGAGCTTTTTGATCTCAATTGGCGCAGAGGGTTTTCTGACCCAAAATTCAAGAAAAGATCGCACCTGGCCGCTGATCTGCTGCTGGGGCTTGTCCCCTCACTGGGTGCATGAGCTTTTCTCAAAATGAATGCATATGCTAGGGGACAACACTTATATTTTGTGCTATGAAAAGTGCCTGGGGCATCTTGGGCAGTTAGGATTTGAGAAAAAACAGGGGGAGAGATTCGGTTCATGGGTAACATCAGAGTCCGACTCGTCATAGAAGGCAGGGTTCAAGGAGTGTGGTTCAGGGATTCCACGCGGCGTGAGGCCCTCAGGCTCGGTGTGACCGGATGGGTCAGAAACAGGCGAGATGGGACAGTGGAGGTTCTGGCCGAAGGGCCTGAGGACCGCGTAAGGGAACTCGTCAGGTGGTGCCACCACGGCCCACCGGCTGCCAGAGTGACCCGAGTGCAAGAGACCGAGGAAATTTATCAGGGCGAATTCGATACTTTTGACATAGTTTTTTCTTATTGAAAATCGCTACTATGTACCGGCAGCAACCCGTATGCTAATAAGCAAAAGCAGCTTCTCTTCCAGAATCTGGGGAGAAAGGGTGGGCCCATTCTCTATATTTGGCAAAGGGGGCGAGTGTAGAGCGAAATTAGAAAGGAATACCTCTATGAAATATCCTGTAGCCAGCAGAATATTATTGGGAATTTTACTTTTGTCACTGGTTTTTTGGGCCGGCTGCGGTACCACAAAACGCCTTTACTCCAAGGCCAGGCCCGGCGTGAACTCAGGGCTTAAGAAAAGGATATTGCTCCTTCCTTTTATGGACCAGGCAGGCGTAGGAGCGGTGCGTGTGAGAGAAATGAAAACCAGGTTCATTTCTCTCCTAAACAAGGACAAAGAGTTCCTGGTAACCGAAGGCTCCCAGCAGGCAATCAGCACTGCCAGGATTAAGTCCCCTGTCTTCGGAATTGCGGTTGATCCGGAACAGGTGAAGAAAGCCAGAGAAATGGGGATGAATGCCTTGGTTACAGTTGTGCTCCCGCCCTATGAGCTTTATGCCAAGAAGGCCGGAATCTGGCCATTTCGGAGGATCAAGAGAAAGCTTGAGATTGCCGTGGTAGTCAATGCCTTTGACGTAACAAATGGCACTTTGTTCCTGACCAAACTGGAAAGCAGAAAAATACGCTTGCCAAACCTTGATGAAATGGACTTAGAAGCCCTTGAGCCAAGTGCGTACGAAAAACGACTTGAAAAACAATTTGATAAGTCAGAAATCGATGAAAAAAAACTGGCCAAGGCACTGAAACAAATAGTTAAAAGCCAGGCCTCGGCCCTCAGGGAAGCACTCGTAGAGCAGCCCTGGGCAGGCAGAATCCTCTCTACAGATTCCGGATCAATTATTATTGACGCCGGAAAAGATGTTGGTTTGAGACAAGGTTTTGTTTTTGAAGTCTTTGGCCGAGGAGAACCTATCACTTGTGCTGACGGAAGAACTCTTTACCCGCTGGGTCAAAAAGTGGGCGAAATCAAGGTGCGCCAGGTGAGAGCTCGCTCTTCACTTGCTATCCCGCTTCAAGGCGGACCATTTGCACACGGCCAGGAAATAAGACCAAAAGGCTAAGCTGGTAGAAAAATCCCCAAAAGAATCAATGTGCCAGTATCTCCCTGGCGTGTTCGATTCCCTTCCGGGTTATCTTTTTGCCCCCCAGAAGCCTTGCAATCTCCTTGACTCTTTCTTCGGGGGCCAGCTCAGATATAACCGTTTGCGTGCGCTTGTCCTTAACCTCCTTTTGTACAAGGAAATGGGTTGTTCCTTTGCTTGCAATTTGGGGGAGGTGGGTGATACAGAGAATCTGGTGATATCCGGCCAGGGAGCGAAGTTTTTCTCCAACCACCTCTGCGGTTTCCCCTCCAATGCCGGAGTCAACTTCATCAAAAATTATTGTTTCAACGGAAGCTTTTCTTGCCAGGATGCTTTTGAGCGCAAGGATGATTCTGGATAGCTCTCCTCCGGAGGCGATCCTTGCAAGAGGCTTCAATTCCTCGCCAACATTCGGGGAAAGCATAAATTCCACCCTGTCATAACCATCTGCTCTCATTATTTTCATCACTTCAGTAGCATTTTCTTCCTTGCTCCCCAGATCAGGTTCGAACCTGACTTCAAATCTGGTACCGGCCATGTTGAGAAGTTCCATCTCTTTTTTGACATTTTTTTCAAGATCTTTCGCAACCTGCTTCCTATTTCGGGATAGCTCCCTCGCCTGTGACGAAAGCCTCTCTTCCATGGCGTGGATTTCCTGTTCGATTCTTGCCAGCTCCTCTTTCTTGTGGTCAAGGTTGTCCATTATTTCTGAAAGTTGAACCCTGAATTTCAGGATTTCATTGATTGATGATCCGTATTTCCTTTTGAGCCTGTTGATAAGTTGAAGTCGCTCATCAACTTGCTCCAGACGCTGAGGATCGACGACAATGCTCCCCTGAAGTTCTCTCAACCCAAGGGAGGCTTCCTCCAGCTCGAGTTTTGCTGAGTCCAGGGCCTTACTGATATCTGAAAGCCTCCGGTCATATTCTTCTGCCTTCTTAATTTGCCTTGCATATATCGAAAGCTCTGAAATAAGGGCGTGTTCCCTTTCGTAGAACGCCTGATAGGCTTCTGTAACAATCTGCATAAGTTGTTCCGCGTGCTGAAGGCGTTTTTTCTCCTCTGCAAGAAGTTCGTCTTCCCCTTCTTTAAGAGCTGCCTTGTCTATTTCTTCTTTTTGAAACCTCACCAGTTCCTGCTTTTCCATGCCCGTACGGATTTCCCTCTCTAAAGACGCCTTTTTCTCCGTGAGCGACTGGTACCTGGCAAAAGCCTCGTTTAACTTCGATCTTTCCCCGGCAAGCGAACCAAAACCATCAAGCAAATAGAGGTGATTGTCCGGTCTCAGTAATAGTTGATGTTCGTGCTGGCCTGAGATGCTGATTAACATGGAACCCACTTTTGAAAGCATCTGGCCGGTAGCCATAGAACCGTTAATAACAATCCTGTTCCTTCCTTCCCTGGAGATATGCCTCTTGATCAAAAGCTCCCCATCAAAAGGAATTCCAAATCCTGAAAGGAGCCTGCCTACGGCGGAGTCTTCCGGAAGACGAAAAAGGGCTTCAACAACCGCCTCGCTGCTGCCACTTCTTATAAGTTCCGATGAGGCTCTACCTCCGAGGATAAGATTTACGGCATTAATGATGATGGACTTTCCCGCACCTGTCTCTCCAGAGAGCACATTTAACCCAGGGCTAAATTGTATCTCCAGATGGCTGATTATGGCGAAATTGGAAATGTTGAGCTGTGCAAGCATAATTTAAATAAGTTACGAGATACGAGTTACGAGTCACAAGTTACGAGGGAGAAGTGCCCAATTTCCTGTGATGAATGAAACGCTACCATTAACAAGACGAGAGTGTTGGGAGGACCTTCCATAGTGCTTAAAAGACTAGGGCTTGTGCATTACAACTCCTCACTTGTCTCTTGTTACTCGTCACTAATTAGAGTTGCTCCCAGGTAACCCTGAGCACCTCCTGGTAGGTAGTTTTTCCATCCAGAAGCTTCTTAATAGCATTTTCCCTGAGTGTGACCATTCCCTCTCTTCTCCCGACGTCTCGAAGTATTTCAACGTCGCACTCAGGTGTAATCAGCTTCCTTATACCTTCCGTAACCGGCAAAACTTCAAAAATCCCGCTTCGACCCAGGTACCCGGTTCCCCTGCATTTTAGACATCCTTTTCCCCTGTGCAAGCTAACATATCCATTGCCACCCACATCCAGGCCCATGGAAGAAAGCTCTGCAGACTCAATTTCGAAAGACTCTTTGCAGTGAGGGCAAATTTTCCTCACAAGCCGCTGAGCCACTATACCCGCTACCGTAGCCTGAATCAAGAATGAGGGAATTCCGAGGTCCAGCAGGCGGGTGATGGAAGAGGGAGCATCATTCGTGTGGAGCGTGGAAAGGACAAGATGCCCCGTGAGAGCGGCCTGAATGGCGTTTTCAGCCGTTTCAAGGTCCCTCATTTCCCCGATCATGATAATGTCAGGGTCTTGCCTGAGAATATTTCTGAGTATGGAAGCAAATGTAATTCCTATTGCAGGCTGAACCGCTATCTGGTTGAACCTCTCATCCACCATCTCTATTGGGTCTTCAATAGTGGTAATGTTGATATCCGGTGAAGAAAGGTAGCGCAAAGTGGAATAAAGCGTGGTGGATTTCCCGCTTCCGGTTGGACCGCACACAAGAACAATCCCGTGGGGCATGTTGATGAACTGGTGGTAACGAATCAGATCCATTGAAGTAAAGCCAAGGTTTTCAAGTTCCTGGAAAAGTATATCCGGGTCCATGATTCTCATAACCAGTTTTTCGCCAAATGCCACGGGAACTGAGGAAACCCTTATCTCCGCCTCGACCCCTCCTTTCTCCATCTTGATGCGCCCGTCCTGGGGTCTTCTCTTCTCAGCCATGTCGAGACGGGCCAGGTTCTTGATGCGGGTCACTATGGCAGAGTGGACATTCTTTGGGAGTTCGTAAACTGTGTGCAAAGTGCCGTCTATTCGAAGCCTAACAACACTTTTTTCTCTTTTGGGCTCAATGTGGACATCGCTTGCTCTTTGATCAAAGGCATAGCTGAAAAGATGGTCCACAGCATTTACGATATGCTGGTCGTTTGAGGGCAGCTCGTCTGATGCGCGCAACCGCACAAACTGCTCTAGGTTCCCAAGATCCACGCTCGGCATGGAGAACTGGTGTTCTGCTGCCACGATTGAGCGCTTGAAGCCAAAAAACTCGTTAATAAGCTTTATAATGTCTGTCTTGGTGCTTACAACCGGCTTGACTTTCAGGTGTGTAACCTGCGCGATATCCTGCATAACTTCAACGTTAAATGGGTCTGGAGTTGCCACAGTCAGGGACTCATCGTCTCTGCCGACAGGCAGTACCAGGTGCTTCATTGCAAAAGTGTGAGGGATGGTCGTAGTTACCAGGTTCAGATCAAGCTTGAGCGGATCTATTTTTTTGTAAGGAATCTTCCAGGCCTTGGCAAGACACTGGAAAATAGTTTCCTCATCAAGAGGTTTTGACGGATCGTCTGCCCTTTCCATCTGAAGGGAGGCGATGACATCTACAATCGTTACAGGATTAAAGATCCTTCCCTTGCTGGAGGCCTGCCTCATTGCCCGGATTTGTTCCATTTTGGCGGCCAAACGATCCTTCTTGGCCATAATCTCCCTTCTCTGGGCTTCAGATATCAGCCTGTACTTGAGAAGAACCTTGCACACATTCTCTGCGCTTAACTTGTCGGAACTCTTAGCCATCAAGAAGCCTTATGCCTTGAAATCCTTCCCTTCAACTTTCTCCTGTGACGGCGTGTGCCGGCATGCCTTCTGCCCATCTTCCGAGGAAGGGAAGCTTCTAATATGATATTATTATCACTATCCCCATGGCAATGAAAATCTTGTCCAAAGTTTTTCAGCCCTCTTCCCTATTACCGCCCCTAAGAAGAGCACGGCTCTTACCTGAATCGAGGCCCCCAAGCCACTGATCACGCGCTAAATAAGCCGGCCCGGTAAACCCTGAGGAATTTCGCACGGGGCATTGAACCCCGTGCGGAAAGGCGGAATAAAACTCTATTTTTCATCCCCGTGCTTCCGCACGGGGCATTCCTGCGGGGTAAAGAGCGCGAGATAAGGTCCGATTACTGTAAAGTTTTTTTACAATCGAAAACTTTTTTTACGCAACTCTTCCCTCCTTTGCACCAGATTCAGCCATGAAAGTGAATGCAGCACTGACTTTGTTATTGGCTTTCGCATTTTACCTCAGAAAAGGCGGGCATAAAATATACATCACAATTTCAAGGTCTTACAGCCTTCCAAAACCTTCTTTTGCTGTCTCTACAATTCTCCTGAGCCATAATTTGAAGCCTAATTAGGGCCTTCTGGCATTTTTCTTGCTCAAAACCAGCAAAGACGGAGTCCCACGGGCTTACTCGTGGTTTTCTGGCAAGGCGCATAAAAGTCAGGATGAATAAAATGAAAAAATCGGATGGTTTTACGCTTCTTGAGCTACTGGTGACGATCGTCATATTCGGCATCATAGCGAGCATCGCCATTCCCGGGTTCTCCAGGTGGCTACCCAATTACAGGCTCAAAGGAGTCGCCCGTGATATTTACTCTAATTTACAGTTCGCGAAAATAGGTGCCGTAAAGGAGAGAGGTGAGTGGGCGGTCGTTTTTGACAGGGCGAACAATCGCTACCAGGTCGTGAGCGGTGGAGCCGACAGGGACTACTCTACATCGGCTGATAATGTCGTCCAAAGAACTGTCAATCTTACTGATTACGGCAGCGGCATAAGCTATGGCCACGGCAGTGCCACGACCGGGGTGTCCGGAGGAGGTTTCGGCAACGACATCACTTTTTCAGGGGATACAGTGGTCTTCAACTCAAGAGGCATGATCAACAGTGCAACCGGTGGATACGTGTATGTACAGAACAACAGGAACAACACAATGGCCGTTGGAGCCTGGACCACAGGCGTCATTGTTATGAGAAAATGGCGGAATAACAATTGGGAGCAGTAGGCTATGCATAAGCAAAAAGGTTTTACACTTCTTGAACTTCTCGTTGCCGTGGCGCTGGGCCTGGTCATTATGGCAGCGGTTTTCAAGACCTTTAAGTCCCAGCAGGATTCCTACGTTGTGCAGGACCAGGTTGCTGCCATGCAGCAGAACCTGCGCGCTGCCATGTATGTCCTCACCCGGGATCTTCAATTGGCAGGATATTACAGTAACTTTGACAGGAACCCCTGCAGCATAGACTGGGACGACCATGATAACGACAACAATACCTCAACAGGCACTGAATCCATCAGGCCCTTGATTTACGCAGGAAATAATGTCAGTGCTTCTGGAGATGATATCAAGAACAACACCGACACCATCGTGATCGTAAAAGCAGGGGAAGAAGGCCGGACCCTCGCAGCAGGCGAGGAAGCCACTGGCGGTGTCATCAAACTGAGCAGCCGTGACCTGGACGGCGACGGCCAGGCCGACCTGAATAATACCACCAAGAAATTCGGACTGCTGGTGAAAAGTGATTTGCGCACTGCCGACTTTTTCGAGGTCAACACTGCTTCGGGAAACATTACGCCGCCGGGAGGACTGTCTGAAAACTACACGGCAGGCGACCTGATATTCAGGGCTGATGTAATCATCTATAAAATAGATGAAAATAGCACTCATCCAAGCCTTCGCCGCAAGAACCTGGGCAACAATACCGGCTTTCGGGTTATTGCAGAGGATATCGACAACATCCAGTTCCGCTATCAGCTAAACGACGGAACATGGACAGACAACCCCACGGGTAATGAAGCGAGGGTGAGAGCTGTTGAGATCTTCATGCTGGCCAGAACGGCCCATACCATCCGTGGCTACACTGATCCCAATACTTACAATTTCGCAGATAACCCTCTTACAAACCCCAGTGACGGGTACAGGAGAAAACTCATTTGTTCAACCGTAAAAACCAGAAATATAGGACTTTAGGCATGAGAAAGTTTTTTACTTCAAAAGATTTGGATAGGGAAAAGGGCTTCACCCTTGTTGAGGTTCTTGTTGCTGTTGCAATTCTGACGGTTGGCTTGCTGGCCGTGGGCACAATGCAGCTTACCTCCATTCGTGGAAATTTCATGAGCGGTAACACCACTACAGCCCTTACCCTGGCAAGCCAGAAAATGGAAGATCTTCTAAATAGAACTTATTCCGATGCCGCGCTGACTGACACCACTGCTGCCAACAACACAAACCTTTCTTCCATTACGACCACGGATCACGAGGAAGGAGTTGACCAAAACGGGCAGGTGGCTGCAGGCGGCTTTTACCGCCGGATATGGAACATTGCCGACTCCTCTGGTTCCATGCCCACTTCCAAGGCAATAACCGTTATTGTCACATGGGAGGGGAACAAGCACAAAGTTTCCGTATCGTGCTTGAGAAAACCATAAGGATTGTGAGGTTTCAAATGAAGTGTATTATCACCAAGTGCCGTAGCGAACAGGGAAATGTCATCATATTTGCCTTTATCCTTCTGGTGGTACTCACTATTATAGGGATCATCGCCACCAGGACATCTACCATTGATATTCAGATCGCTTCCAACGAAATCCCTTACAAGCAAAACTTCTACGTTGCCGAAGGCGGAGTCCAGAGAGAGGCGGCGGAACTTGGAAGGGGGAACTACCCGATTGCCAACGTAAAGGTTGCCTCGACTCTGGCCACCCAGTCAAGCGGCAGTCTGCCTCCCCCGACACCGCACCAGGTAAACGGCATACCGTACAATTTTCAGGTGAGTTACCTCGGGTATTTTTCTCCCCCAACAGGGTACTCCATCCTGCATTTCAGCAGGTATGACTATGACATAGACGTGACAAGCAATAATGTCAGGGTCGATGCGCGGTATTATAAGATCGGCCCAAAAGCAGACTAGAACTTAGGAGAACCACATGATGAATTCGTGCACAAAAAAACTTCTTGTCATTGCTATCGCAGGCTTACTTTTGTTTGCATTTTCAGGACCTCTTTTCGCCAGGGCCGTGTGGATGAAGGGTACGGTGACAAAGACACCCTGGGTGGATACAGCCACCCGTATCGAGATCGACAAGAACATCTATACCCTCATGCTCAAAGACGACAAGTATGAAAGGCACTACCTGGACCAATCCCAGACGTGGCACATGGAAAAGTGGCCTATCACCAGTTTGCGAGTAGGCCAAAAGGTCTTGATTAAGGCTGATGGCCGAAAAATCTACGAGCTTTATGTTGAGGAATAAAATGCCGAAACAACGAAAATTTTGCAATTTCAAGGTATTACAAGAAACAAAACAAGATACGAATACTCCCCTTTTGACTCATCACCAAGGGAAAACAGGGTAGGAGAGGTGAAAACCATGAAGCCCAATGTTAGAAACAAAAAAAATGACAATGTCTTAGCGCTCACTATCTTAAGGAGGTGCCCAGCTCTGCTGACACTGCTTTTCCTTGGCACAGTACTTCTCTTTTTCTCTTTTGCCAGTGATGCCATGGCTGCTCCCGAGATTTCTATTAATGATATCGCGGTTGATGAAAATGGCGTAAATGCTGAGTTTACTGTAACTCTTAGTGAACCTGGGTCGAGCGCTATTCATGTTGACTATGCCACTGCCGATGGAACAGCTTCTGCTCCCGCTGATTACACAGCAACCAGTAGCCAGCTTAACTGGGCCTCTGGGGTTTCAGGCCCACAGACCATCAGTGTACCGATAGCAGACGATACTATTGTGGAATCAGTAGAGGAATTGTACGTCAACCTTAGCAACGCGACCGTCGGCGTGACAATTACAAAAAGCCAGGGCACAGGCACTATACAGGATAACGATACTGCCACAATTAGCATTGCCAAAACAACTGATGGAAATGAAGCAGGACCTGTCAATGGAGTATTTACCGTAACCCAGAGTGCAGAAAGCTCTACTGACACTATAGTGAGCTACTCTGTGGGGGGTACTGCCACCTCAGGCTCTGACTACACAGCCCTCAGCGGCTCTGTCACCATCCCTGCCGGGGACACTACCGCTACCATCACTGTCCCTGTTACTGATGACTCCATCGTGGAGGCAACAGAAACAGTAGTTGTCACACTAAACAGCATCACAAGTGGAGATCCCCAAATTACCATTGATGGATCCAACGACAGTGCCTCCCTCAATATCTCAGATAATGACACTGCTACTTTTACCATAGAAGACCAGAGTGTGGACGAGGCGGCAGGCACCCTAACTTTCACCATCTCCCTTGATAAGGCTCTAGATATCCCCATCACGGTGGATGTCTCCTATGCTGATGTTACAGCCACAGGAGGTGGTACTGACTATGATTCAGCTGCTGATTCAGTCACCTTTACAGCAGGAAGCACAGCATCTCAAAGTGTCACGGTCGCCATCACGAATGATGTCATCATTGAGGCCACAGAGACTTTCACTGCAGCCATGTCCACCGCTACCTCCTTGGGCGGTCGGGCCATTAATCTCACTGATACTGCAACAGGGGCGATAACGGATAATGATCACACGCTTACCATCCAGAAGGCCGGCTCGGCCGCTGATGGTGATTGCACTATAGTTGCAAGTGTGGGAAGTGTGTCAGGTGCGGGCGGCGGGACGAGTCCGCCTAATCCGGTGACCTATGTTTATGACGGGCAGGATACTGTCACGCTCACGGCAGGCGACACATATCCATCGGCAGGCTCCATTTTCAAGGGGTGGAGCGGTGATGTAACCAGCTCAAATTACACAGTAAGTGTGGCCATGGATAGTGATAAGACCATAACCGCCACATTTAACCATACCTATACCCTTACCATCAACATGATTGGAACAGGCGTTGGGCGAGGAGCTGCTGTAACAGCAGGCGCCGGGTCACCTGCATCGCTTTTCCCTGGCGGGTCTGCACCTGGATCATACGTATACGAAACCGGAAACACGGTAACCTTAACGGCTACAGACACTTATCCACCCATAGCAGGCTGCGAATTCCAGGTATGGAATGTCGATTCAGGAGATCCGGGAGCAGGCTTTAACCAAAATAACAAGAGCACCACGGTTACGATTACAGGCGATCTAGCCATTACAGGGCAGTTTATAGGAACCTACTCGATCGTCTCTGCAGCAAGGGAAAATGGAAGTATCACTCCACTGGGCGAAACTATCAAGTATTACGGAGAGCAGCTTACTTTTACCATGACGCCGGATGCCGGTTACGTGACAGCCGACGTTGTGGTTGACGGTTTCTCACAGGGTGCTGCTGATTCTTACACTTTCACCAATATCTCTGCCGATCATACCATTGTGGCGGTCTTCATGCTGGGAGATAAGCCCTATGAAGGACCACCTGCCGGGGATGACCAGATTTACAGGGCGAGTGTACCTCCGCTGGTGCTCCTGGTGATGGGGCGGAACCACAAGCTCTATTACGAGGCTTACAATGACGCCTCTGACCTCAATGGAGACGGCACACTTGATGTGGGCTATAACCCTGACATAGACTATTACGGCTATTTTGATTCCTACAAGGTCTACAAGTACGATTCGACCAATGAGCGCTTTTATCCGGTAAGATACACTACTGACAAAAAAGTCAACCGGGATGCAAATGACGAGTGGAGCGGCGATTTCCTGAACTATCTCACCATGTCAAGGATTGACGTTCTGAGAAAGGTGCTCTACGGGGGATACAGGTCAACGGATACATCAACTGAAACGGTACTCATGAGATCCTACATCCCTCAGGATGCCCATTCCTGGGGCAAGGAATACGAGAGTCCGGAACATGACGGCTACGATATCAGGGACTACACCCCCCTTGAACTGCCTGAACAAAGCACCCGCAGGTTGAGACACCTTTTTGCAAACACCACCCTGGAACAGGGCACGACCAACAACCCGGATTACAATCACCCCCTTTTACGGGTGCTCACAAACAGCTACTATCGGATCTGGGAGTGGGTCTCGATTGAAGGGCCGGTGGCAGGGCAGTATTGCCTGGATGGAGGCGGTCCTCCGGATGGTGTGGATTGCGAGCACGCCGCCCAGGCTGGCGGTTTTCATCCGGGTCATCCTGAGAATGCAACCGCATACCAGAACCTGGTGGACACTTATGCCGTGGACTCGAAGAAATACGATTCCGCCTCTGCCGCCCAGATCGACGGGAGTGGCAATCCCTTTGGTCCTGATGATAATTATCTCACTATTTTCAAGGGATCACTCAATATCACAAAGTCAGGCAACTACAGATTCGCCGTTGACGGAGACGATGCGGTCGAAGTCCTGATAAACGGGTCTGTTGCTGCCGGGTGGTACGGGGGCCACGCCGCATGCAATTGCCAAAGCCATAGAAGCAGAAGAATTTACCTGAGCGCAGGTGCGCACAGTGTGGAATTTAGGCATGAGGAAAAGACAGGTGGCGATACTTACCACTTGTACTGGAGAGGACCGGATTCAGACAATTCCTGGGAGATCATTCCTTCATCTGCATACAGCGGCCTTACGCAGACTACTTACAAGCTACTGACTGATGAGACCCCGGCTTCAGTGATGACTGACTACGTGGTCAAGGTAAAGGTATGCGATCCTAACCTTCCTGAAACGAATAGCAAAAAATACCCCTCGGGAGTTTATAAACCTACCGGGCTTTTGCAGAAATACGGCGAATCAGGAAGCATGCTTTTTGGCCTGCTCTCAGGTTCTTATGAGAAAAACATGTCAGGTGGTGTGCTTAGAAAGCCAATCGGGCCGATTACGGATGAGATCAACCCGAATACCGGTGAATTCCTCTATAAAGACAGTAGCTCAGTGGAGGGTATCATAAAGACAATTGACAACTTGAAGGTCAGCCAGTTCAATTACTATGATCATGCGTATTCGAAGAACGTTACCAGCGCCTGGGTCACAACAAGAGCCATGAGCGAGGGGGAATTCCCTGACTGGGGTAACCCGATTGCAGAGATGATGTATGAGGGGCTGAGGTACTTTGCCGGAACAAAAGCTCCTACAAGCCAGTTCAATTATACATCCACCTCCGCTGTGGACGAACAGCTCGATCTTCCCAAGGCCACATGGGATGACCCATTTGAGACGAATGACATATGCTCGAAGGCGTTTATGCTGGTGCTCACAGACATTAACCCGACCTATGACTCAGATCAGCTTCCTGGAGCAAACTCCCAGTTTGCTGACCCGAGCTTTCACGACACTTTCTCATCATCCGATTCACCGCCTGCTGACTTTGATGCAGAATCCCTCTCAGACACTGTCAGCACTGACGAAGGGATTACCTCTCTTCATTATATTGGCCAGGTGAACAGTACCTTTGACAGCTCCTGCAATCCGAAAGACCTGACCGGAAACGGTTTTGGAGACATTCGGGGGCTGTGCCCTGAAGAGCCTACCAAGCAGGGAAGCTATTATGCTGCAGGTACTGCTTATTTTGGACGTACCCATGACATGAATCCTGCTGATGGCGAACAAAATGTGCTAAGCTACATTGTGGCTCTTGCTTCGCCTCTTCCCAGAATCGAGATCCCCGTGGGCGACAAAACTATCACCCTGGTTCCCTTTGCCAAGTCCGTGGGAGGCTGCCTGGGCATTACACCCACTGCTGATTTCCAGCCTACCAATACAATTGTGGATTTTTACGTGGAATCCCTGAGACCAGGCTCAGGAACATTCAGGATCAACTACGAAGACGTGGAGCAAGGGGCTGACCATGATATGGACGCTATCTGTAAGTACGAGTACCAGGTCCTGGATAGCAACGGAGACCCTGTGGAGAACCCATCTGATGGGACCCAGGTGCAAATTACCCTGACCTCGACCTATGCTGCCGGATGCATCATCCAGCACATGGGATACGTGATTTCAGGAACAAGCGCTGATGGCACTTACCTGGAGGTGAGAGACCTGGATACTGGTGACGGGAGCGACGAGGATTATTTCCTCGATACTCCGCCCGGAGTTCAGCCCGGTGACCCGGGAGATCCCTGGCAGGATGGTGTTGATCTGCCTCTAGTGGCTACCAGGACTTTTGCGGCAGGAGAGACCACAACGGCCACTCTTCTCAAGAGCCCGCTGTGGTATGCGGCCAAGTGGGGCGGATTTGTGGACACCGACGGTAACAAGAAACCGAATCTCGACAGTGAATGGGATGCAGACTCTGATGGCGTTCCCGACACCTATTTTTACGTTGTCAACCCGCTGAAGCTCGAGCAACAGCTTAGCCGCTCGTTTGCAGACATTGTTTCAAGGGGAGTTAGCCATGTGGCGCCCGTGGTTTCAGTTGACGAGGCTAACAGAACCCAGAGTGGAGACAAGCTTTACATGGCTTTTTTCAAACCTGTACCTGAAAATTACTGGATGGGTAACTTGAAAAAATACGGCCTTTCCCTTGAAACGAGAACTGATTGCGGGAGGTCTGATCCTGAGTGGACCGTTGTGGACAAGGACGGTAACATTGCGGGGGAATGTGACGGTAGCTTCAAGCTGAGCTCCACTTCCTACTGGTCAACCGAGCCTGACGGAGGGCACGTGGATCGCGGGGGCGTAGGCGGACTGTTGAAAGACTCCATGCCCGGGTCTGATCCTACGGTTGTTCCACCTTCAGGACCTTACTACGATTTCCGCAATATCTATACGTACAAGGACGGCGCAATGGTGCGATTCATTCACTCGGAAGTCGAATCTCCTGGCATTACAAATGGTGACCTGGCAGTCTCAAGTGACCTGATGCGTTACAAGATCATAAATTTCATGTACGGTTATAGCTTTGACACTCAATCTTCCGTGGATTCCGACCCTGTGGCAAAAAGAGACTGGATTCTGGGAGATATCATCCACTCAGAGCCACGCATCATTGACTACCTGGATGCAAGCGGCGATCTCCAGTACCGGATTATTGCCGTGGGTGCCAATGACGGCATGATTCATTTCTTTACCGACATGGATGCCACAATTGGCGGGATATCATACACAGCCGGACAGGAAATATTTGCTTTCATCCCGTCTGATCTGCTTCCCCAGCTTCAGAACTTCGGGGATGCTACCACTCATACCTTCGGGGTAGACGGTGCGCCAAATCTTTACAGGTACGATACAAAAGTGGGTGATTATTACAAGAAGATCCTGGTCTTTGGTGAGAGAAGGGGCGGAAGGAGTTACTGGGCCCTTGACATCACCAACCCGGATCCTTCACAGTGGTCAGTTAAGTGGCACATCCAGGGCGGGCCTTCCTACCTTGGCGGAACGCCAGGGTTTGAAGAGCTTGGATATAGCTGGAGCAAACCTTCCTTTGCAAAGCTTGATACAGGCTCAGAGGTAAAACATGTTGCTATCTTTTCCGGCGGGTACGATCCCCTTGAGGACGGTTTTCCCGAATCGTTCGAGGACCTTGACCAGGATGGTGTGTGGGATGACCTGAATGGAAACGGTCTTTACAACACCGGGGATGAAGTGTTCGGTGCGACCGCCGGAGGCACCGAGGGTTACGATAAGTATAACCCCGGAAAAGATAACATGGGCCGCGGCATATTCGTTGTGGATCTTGATGATGGAAGTATCCTCTTCAAGGCCACTTACGGCGCTACGGATGTGACTTCAGGAACAGACCAGAAATACTCGATGATGAAATACTGCTTTCCTGCGGACATCTCAGTCATCCCGTTCTCTGATAAAGACATTGTCATGTACGCAGCAGACGTTTACGGCCAGATATGGAAGATAAGATACGACTATTTTACCGACACAGTGCATACGTATGATGATCCTTCGTCCACCAGGTGGAGTGTAACCAGAATCTTTACGGCAAACCCGGGTTCTAACCTTGCAACCGGCGATGCAGATACCTTTATTGCCGGCTCGCAGACACTTGATTCCTCTGATGCCGGAAGAAAGACTTTCTACTCCCCGGATGTCTCTTACTTTGGAAACGAGTGGACAACATATCCCTTGCTCTACTTTGGCACAGGCGACAGGGCTCATCCCAGGTATGCCATGATCTCCAACCGGATTTACATGATTACAGATGACGGCACCCTGGGTGATGAGACCGACCTTTTGAACATTACCTGTGACGAACTTGATGACGATGCTGACGCCAATGGTGACGGCGTGCTCGATGCGGATGACGACCTGCTTAGAAATAGCTTGAAGAACATCCTGCTCCAGGGCACTAACTCGGTAAGAGGTGTTTACAGGGTGCTCGACAAGCAAGGCGATTGCGTGGATGATTCCCTCGACCATACAGGGGAAAAAGTGCTCAGTCAGCCGACGCTTTTCTTCGAGAATGTGTATTTCACTAGCTACCAGCCCACATTCGATGATCCATGTAATCCAACTGGCAATGCATTCGTCTATGGGCTCAATTTCTCTTACTTCACCGCTGCCTTCAACTATGACCTAACAAACGACGTGGCAGAAGGTGAGGTGAGGAAACTTACGGACACCTATCAGTACCTCTCCGCAAGCTCGATCCCCTCTGCTGTAAAAGTCATCACAAGAGAAGGGCAGGCTGCTGGCGTCATGAGTGCCGGCGGGTCCCTGGCAGGTGTGGGTGAGCAGGGTTCTACCTCAATCCCAGGGCCCCCGGGAGGGGTGTCGCCGTTGCTGTGGAAAACCGAATAAAGCGCTGAGGTGCATGCAAAAGGGCCTTTCCCTCTGCCCTGTGAATTCTGGGGCAAAGCGGAAAGGCCCTGTTATTTAAACTAATTCTTTGTGGGTGGTGTATTATACACCCCTTATTGAGCACTCTGTCGCTTCCCTGTCCCCTCGAGATTGTGCCACAGAATTCAACTTCCTTCTACCTGGTTCCGGGCGCCTTTCAAGGGCTGCCATTGCAACCTTCTCTCTCAGCTCTGGCCCAGCGTTTCTGACACGTGGTGGCGCAATCTTTTTAGATTGATCAGCATCACCTGGTCATATCTGCCGATGAGCCTTTCAAGTGTCAGGGATCTCACCTTTTCTGCAAAAATACGAAAAGCCTTCCACAGGGTTCGCCCGTATCTTTCGCGAAGCCAGCGGGGCACCAGCCTGACAATATCTTCTGCCCCCATCTCTGACCTAACTTCTCCTGCAAGCCCCTTTAATTCCTCCTCATTTATGCCCGGATCAAATCTTTGGAGACTTCCCTTGCCGCCAAAACCGAGAGCCGCAAACTCGCCCCTATCTATATCTTCAGGGCTCAGTTTATCCACGGCGCTTGAGGCCAGCTCCCTGCTTAAACCGTTTTCAAGGAGTTGCTTGAAAAGTAAAATCCGGTGGAGGTCTTCATGGGAGAAAAGGGCCTTTGTGCCCGGTCCTTTTGCCTCCTGGATACTCGGCCTGATGAAGCCCCTGTTGAGCCACTCCCTGAGCCTTTCCCTTGGAATATCGAGAATTCTCACGATGTCAAGTGTAGAATATTGCTTTTCCATTCTCCTTCTCCTAAATGGGTGGTTTAACATACACCTTATATCCTCATTCTGACAATTTCAACCTTTATTTGATTTAATTGGTATTTTCTGTTGATAATTTCGGCCCTAATAAAGTAAGAATTACGGGAATATTCTTTCGCTATTCATTTGGTCTACGGGTTTTACCCGAGCACTGTTTTAATCTGGACCACCATGGAGACAGGGAAAACAACTGCCCGAAATAGCCATTATACGGGAATTCATATGAAGAAATATAAACCGCTGGTACAAGCTACGGAAGCCGAGCACGCGGCCATGGTAAGAGATATATTTTCTACAATTACCAGCGGCTATGATGTGATGAACAGACTTGTCAGCATCCGCCGTGATGTGGCATGGCGCCGCTTTGCTATCAAGAAAATCTCTCTTTCCAGAAAGAAACTCTTCCTGGACGTGGGAACAGGGACAGGTGATCTCGCTATTGAGGTTGCCGTCCATCATCCGCATGCCTGCGTTGTCGCCTTTGACCTTTCAGGGAAAATGATTGATTTTGCTAGAAAAAAGATTGAAAAGAGAAGGCTTTCCGGAAAAATCCAACTTGCCAGGGCAGATGCACTTGCCATTCCTTTCCGTTCCAACACCTTTGATGCTGCCGGGATAGCGTTTGGAATCCGAAATATTCCTGACAGGATTGCGGTCCTCAAGGAGATGATGCGGGTAATTGTTCCAGGTGGGGAAATTGCGGTTCTGGAAATGGGGCTCCCTGAAGCACCTCTCTTAAGACGGCCCTATCTCGTTTATCTCAATAGGGTCATACCGCTTGTAGCCAGCCTTTTCTCGCAAAACCCGGATGCCTACTATTACCTGGGCGATTCAATCGCCAATTTTCCGCGCCCAAAGGATTTCCTCGAATTAATGTCGGATGCAGGGCTGGAGAATGGACGATTTTATCCTCTTTTTCAGGGTATTGCGCATCTTTTCATGGCTTGTAAACCAAAGAGAGGTATTTAGCATGCTTAAAAGGGTTAGCCGCACTTTGTGAAACCGCAGAAATGGCAGGTCATACACCCTTCCTCGAAAGCTATTTTCTGCCCGCATTCTGGGCATATTTCTCCAAGAAGGCTATTTTCATGCTTTTGGCGGGTAATTTTCTTGTCTTTTAGGTACTTTTTTTCAAGCACGCGGCTGATCGCATCCGGGATGGAGAGAATAAGACCGTCTTTTTGGAAAACAGGGTGCTCCCCGCAGATTCCCTTTAACTGCTCCACAATTTTTTCAACAGGAACACCCGACCTGAGCGCCAGTGAGACAAGGCGCCCGATTGCCTCAGTTTTGGCGGTTGTGGATTTTCCGGACTTGCCGATTGTGGCAAAAACCTCAAAAGGCTTGCCATCGTACTCTGTGACAGTGACATAGAGGTTACCCATGCCGGTCACCACTTTGGTCGTGAACCCCTCGAGCGTTTCAGGCCTCTCTTTAACGTCCGGAGCAGGGGGCATGACGCCTTTTTCTTCCTCCTCGAAACTCAAAACCTGGTTTGCTTTACTTCCTGAGCGGTAGATTGTAACCCCCTTGCACCCCAGCTCATATGCCAAGTCATAGACTGCCTTGACATCTTCCACGGTGGCATCGCGAGGAAGGTTGACAGTTTTTGAAACCGCGTTGTCGGTATATTTTTGAAACGCAGCCTGCATTCTGACGTGCCATTCAGGCGCTATGTCGTGGGCGGTAACAAAAACTTTTTTTACATCATCCGGGATTCCCTCAATGTTCTGGATGCTCCCTTTGCGGGCTATGGCCCTCATAAGTTCAGGGGAGTAAAAGCCTCTTTTCCTGGCGATGTTTTCAAAATAGGGATTTACTTCCACCAGTTCGTCATTATCCATTACCCTCCTCACAAAGCTTATGGCGAACAGGGGCTCTATACCGCTCGAGCAGCCTGCAATAATGCTAAGTGTACCTGTTGGAGCGATCGTGGTAGTTGTTGCGTTCCTGAAGCGGCAGTTTTCCATGTCCTTGTAAATGCTAATATCGTAGTTTTCAAAAACACCTCTCTTTTCAGCCAGATACCTTGACGCATCATGCGATTCCTTCTGGATAAAAGCCATGACCCTTTCTGCGATATCAAGAGCCCTGTCAGAGTCATAAGCTACCCCCAGCATGAAGAGAGTATCGGCAAACCCCATAACCCCAAGGCCTATCTTACGATTTCCTTTGGCCCTTTTCTCAATTTCCGGCAATGGATATTTTGACACATCAATAACATTGTCGAGAAACCTGACGGACAGCCATACTGTTTCCTTCAGCCTCTTGAAATCAATGCTCGGGGTGCCATTTGTGTTTGTCACAAACTTGGCAAGATTGACAGAGCCCAGATTGCACGCTTCCAAAGGGAGCAAGGGTTGCTCCCCGCAGGGGTTCGTGCTTTCAATTTCACCAAGAGCAGGGGTGGGGTTATCCCGGTTCACCCTGTCCAAGAACACCACACCCGGGTCCCCGCTTTCCCAGGCATGGTAGATTAGGCTGTAGTAAACTTCCGTGGCATCGAGCTGGCCCACAACTTTTCCGTCTCTCGGATCAACCAGGCTGTAGCTCTTTCCTTCTTTTACCGCTTCCATAAAAGCGTCTGTAATCCCAACAGAAATATTGAAATTATTCAGCTCACGGTTATTTTTCTTGCACGTTATGAATTCCATGATATCAGGGTGGTCTACCCTCAAAATGGCCATATTGGCCCCCCTACGGGTGCCGCCCTGCTTCACTTGCTCTGTTGCGGTATTGAAGATCTTCATAAACGAGACTGGACCGGAAGCAACCCCTCCCGTGCTTCCGACTTTGCTGTTCTTGGGACGAAGCCTGGAGAAAGAAAAACCCGTGCCCCCGCCTGACTTGTGGATTAGCGCTGCGTTTTTAAGAGCGTCGAAGATCCCCTCCATGCTGTCTTCAACCGGAAGCACAAAACAGGCGGCCAGTTGCCCCAGCTCCCGCCCGGCGTTCATCAGAGTGGGAGAATTGGGGAGAAACCTGAAACTGGTCATCATGTGGTAGAAACTTTCCTCAATTTCTTCAACCCATTCCCTGTCGCCACCATAATCCTCTTCAGCCTTCGCAATGCTTCTGGCAACCCTTCGAAACATCTCCTCCGGGGTCTCAATTACATTCCCGCCATCATCCTTTCTCAGGTACCTCCTTTCAAGCACCATTCTTGCATTAGGGGAAAGAGATAGGGGCTCCTTCTTCACAAACATAGAAGTATCCAGCTTTACGGGAGATTTTTTTGTAATACCATATTCGCGGAGTTTTTCTTCCACAATCTTCTCCAAAAGAGGAATAGTCACCTCTCGGAGCTCTCTTCTGGCAATTTCCTCCCTCAATGCCCTGCTAATATCACGGGCCTGGTCCACGTTTATGGGATCTATCCTGGTGAGAATGTCAGTGAGCCTGCGCTCATCCCAGCTATAGGAGCTGAGATCAAGCATTTCACCGTCCGGGAAGGTTGTATTCTTTGGCTTTTCGCTCATAGAATTATCCTGGAAAAACACTTGCTTAATTTCATTTGGACGTCCCTCGCCCAATTCTGCAAGTGCCTGTTTAGGGGCTCAGTGCAATGAATCCCTCCAAAGGGGAGAGACCTTATATCTTGCATTCTAAATATATTAAAACGCAATATGTAGAGAGGTCAATTATAAAAATCCCCTCAATATTTTCTGTTTCACAATTTGCACAGGGATGGTATATGGATGACGGATTAATGGGCCAGGAGCCGGGTGTGTCGTTTTTCTCTTTCTAATTGTAACTAAAGAAGATAGTCCTAATCTTATAAGTAAACCCTATGGAATTTCGCACGCGGCATCCCTACGGGGTAAAACCCGGCCGAAAATAGTCCAAAAACCCGCATCGAGCGTGTAGCAGGAGATACGGAATGACAGAATATAGGGTCACCTTCTTGCCGGATGGCAAGAGCATTGAAGTTGAAGAACAAACCACCATAGCCGAGGCCGCTCAAAAGGCCGGAGTTTATATCAACAACCTTTGTGGAGGAGAAGGTGTTTGTGGTGAATGCCGGGTGAAGGTTGTTAAGGGTGAAGCAGAGCCTCATGAAAATGCTTCGGCCTTTTTTTCGCAGCAAGAATTGGACGCGGGCTTTGTCCTGGCGTGCCAGACTCCGGTTCACAGCGACCTGGAGGTGGAAATACCCCCCGAGTCAAGGCTCGAGGAAGAACAGATCATCACCGCAGGCGAGCAATGGCCTACTCCAGAGCCCGGTGAAGAGGCACCTGAAGTGTCCCTTGCACCCTTTAAGCCTCTGGTGAGAAAAATTTACCTTGAACTTCCTCGTCCCACGCTCGAGGACAACATCACTGACATTGAGAGGGTGGCCCGGGAACTGCGGCGAAAAATAGGGTGGCACTCCTACGATATCACTTTGCACTGCTTGCAAAACCTCTCAGACAATCTTCGGGAGCATGATTGGAAAATAACAGCCACAGTTGTGAAAGACAAGGGTGGGTACCGGATTCAACAGGTTGAACCCCTGGATACTTCTCACCGAAACTTCGGCGTGGCCGTGGATGTTGGGACCACAACGGTAGTGGCTCAACTGGTGGACCTTAGAACAGGAAGGGTTTCTGGTATCGAGGGCGCGCACAATATGCAGGCCCAATACGGCGAGGATGTGATATCAAGAATGATTTATGCTTGCGGCAAGGGAGGGCTCCATCCCCTTCATAAAGCTATTGTGGAAAATATCAATTCCCTCATAGAAAAATTGGTGAAAGCAAGCTCCATCTCCCGCGAGGACATTAATGCAATTGTAGCTGCCGGAAATACCACTATGAGTCACTTTCTTCTGGGTCTGACCCCTTGTGCCATCAGGCTGGAGCCTTATGTGCCCACAGCCGATGTGTATCCGCAGATCCTTGCCTCAGAAATTGGAATTCAGATCAATCCCCTGGGGATACTGGAAACGATTCCAAGCGTCGCCTCCTACGTGGGGGGCGATATTGTTGCCGGCATTGCAGCATGCGGCATTGCAGATCATCCAAAAGTGCAGGGGCTTATCGACATTGGCACCAACGGCGAGATTGCCATTGGAAACAATGAATGGCTTGTTTGTTGCTCGGCTTCCGCAGGACCCGCTTTTGAAGGCGGAGGTACGAGATGCGGTATGCGGGCGACAAGAGGGGCCATTGAAAAGGTCCAAGTCAAGAACGGGGAGGTAGTCTACAGCACCATAGGGAATGCGGCCCCCCGGGGAATATGCGGTTCTGGCCTAATCGACTGTATATACGAATTAGTGAAAAACAAGATTATCGCATCTGACGGTAAGTTCAACAGAGACCGCAAAGACAGCCGGCTCAGGGTGCAAGATGAAATACCTGAGTACGTAATCGCTCCAGCAGAAGAGACGGAGACGGGCCAGCCTATAGTGATCACTGAATCCGACATAGACAACCTCATAAAGTCAAAGGGAGCGGTATTTGCGGCCATAAAGTCGCTTGTTGAATATATCGGGCTTACTTTTGACCAGCTTGATACTTTTTATGTGGCAGGAGGGTTTGGGAATTACCTCAACATACCCAAGGCGATCGGAATCGGACTTTTGCCGGACATACCTCATGAAAAGATAAAGTTTATAGGAAACAGCTCGCTAACGGGTGCTCGAATGGCCCTCAGTTCAGAGGCGGCTTTTGAAAAATGCCTGGCCGTGGCCAAGTCAACCACCAACGTGGAGTTAAGCAATTACCAGCCATTTATGGATGAATTTGTAGCGGCCCTTTTTCTCCCGCACACTGACCACAGGCTTTTTCCCTCAGTGAAGTACTAGTAAAGCCAAAGTGCCCCGTGCTCTGCGCCTTTTACCCTTTCACGGTAAGATGCAAGCATCACCATCCCTTGAAAACCATGGGCCCTTACCATTGCCTCAATCGAGGACCCAATCAGGTCCCTTTGGGGAAGAATGTAGTGCTGGCCCGGCCCCTGTAGTAAGCTTCTGTTATTTGCTCCGGTTTGCCCCGGTGCGAGCTATTCATCAGGTTGTTCCTCTTTTTCTAAACTCAACATAAACCCCACGCTAGTTTTCATTTTCTGCACCTCACCTGAAGGGCACGGCTTCGACCACTTGCCCTGTGATAAGTAAACGGCTCACTCCCAAAGACCATATCTAAATCCCCAGCAGCGTTGATGGGTTTTCTGAGACCATTGTTCTTATAGCTTTTTCAGATAGACCCAGGTTCAGCATGTCTTTAATGTAGATCCCCATCTGCTGGGCCGGTACAGGATTAAGCCATTGCCCGGAATCGGTTGACATAATACAGTGCTCCGGGCCTATGGCCTTTATACCCTCATAAAGAGCGCTTATTTTAATCTGGTGAGACACCTGCCGGGTGGTGTCGTTGTAAACATGTTCCAGGCAGGTGGCCCCGAGATCCAGGATCTCTTTCATGTCTTCCACACTGTAATTTACAAAACTTGCCAGAAGGTGAGTAACGACAATCTTTTTTACGCCCTTGAAGGCTGCTTCACGGACCACGGCTTTTGCCTCCTCTTTGCTTCAAGCCTGTAAGGCATGTAATCCTTTGCGTAGCTATAATGGGCAAGGCCGCCTTCCACCATGCATGCCAGAATGATTGTGCCTCCATCCCGGACAAAGTAATCAAGGTTTGCTATCGGCCAGCATGCATGGGCAAAAAAAAGGTCCCCCGGGAATGATCCGCTTATCCCGACGTCGAGCTTCCCTTCTGGCACCTCAGATGAGCTGACTGAATAGAGTTGTTTGTATTTTTCCACAGAAGCCCTGTGAGCTGCAATTGTGGTTCCGGCAGTCACATCAACTATTTCAAGAGCGGGGTTGAGGATAACCAAAAGCGACATGTCCAGACCAGACATAACGGTGGCCTCTTCGATGTCTTCTCGCATTCTATTGTTGGGAGCATCATTGCCAACTGTGCGTGTCGGAGAAGTCATTAACCGGTGATTCCATTCTATGCTTTCCCGGGAACAGATGCCCGGCAGCACCATGCTTCCCCCTCCGGCAAAACCCCAGAGCGTAGCCTGGGTCATGGTTACTGCCAGGCTCAGGTCTGACTTCCTAAGAAGCCTGTGAACATTGACAGGTGTCCCATAACTTGTAATTCCGACAAACTCATACACCCAGGACTGCGAGGCCTTGTAGGGCCCCTGAGCTTCTGCACAATAACCGGGCATCAGCTCTCAGAATAGTTCACGGGATTTTTGGAGATTGTATTTATTCTCATACTAATTTAGAATTCATTTTAGTTACTTTAGAAAAGCCGACATGTTTGGCCCGGCATTTTGGCTGCCCGGCTCTGGAAGCGAGTTGGTAGCTGTGTGGGTCATAACTTCTGAGCCATGATATCATGTTACAAATCGGCACCGTCAAATTGGCGAATTGGCTGGTAATGGCACCAATGGCCGGCTATACAAATCTTGCCTTTCGCCTTGTTGCCAAGGCTCAGGGCGCAGGGCTTGTTACAAGTGAAATGATTAGTGCCGCCGGCCTGACAAGGAGACAGAAGAAAACTATCGAGTACCTGAAAAGCGTGCCTGCTGAGAAGCCCCTGGCAGTTCAAATCTTTGGTTCAAGCCCTGAAACGATGGCCAGGGCTGCAGAGATAGCAGTTGAGGCTGGCGCTGATATTGTGGATATCAATATGGGCTGTCCTGTCAAGAAGGTGGTGAAGACAGGGGCCGGAGCATCCCTGCTTCGGGATTTAAAACAAACTTCAAGAATCATCCGGGCAGTGAGGCATGTGTGCCCGGTGCCCCTAACAGCGAAAATCAGGCTAGGATGGTCTCGGGGGAAACCTGTTGCTCTTGAAACGGCTCGTATGCTGCAAGATTGTGGGGTTGATGCTCTCACAATCCACCCGAGGTTTGCCACGGATGGGTTTTCTGCGCCTGCAGACTGGGAATGGATCAGGAAGGTCAAGGAGCACCTGAAAATCCCGGTTATAGGAAATGGTGATGTTATGGAAGCCCCCACTGCGATTAGAATGAAAAAGTCTACCGGTTGTGACGGGGTGATGATAGGCCGTGGAGGGCTAAAGAAGCCGTGGATTTTTAGGCAGATACTCAGGCTTGAAAAAGGAATGCCTGCTCCAGATCCTGATCTCTTGGAGAGGCGCAACCTCGTTATTAACCATGTCCGGCTCTTTCGCGAGTATATGCCCGAGAAAAGGGCGCTTCATGGGATATTGGGTGCCCTGATGTGGTATACCAAGGGTCTCCCAAACAGTGCCCATTTTAGGGAAAGCATTTCGAGGGCAAGGGATTTTGATTCATTGCTTGGGGCTGTTGATAGGTACTTTGCAGAACTAGAAAACGTCCCGGCTGCTCGTTACGAGGCTCAGTGATGAAGGTCAAACTCGCCAGAATGGCGGGCTTCTGTATGGGCGTGCGCCGCGCGCTCGAGATGGTGCTCGCCGCTGCAAACAGGGGGGATGGCCCGCTGTATACCCTTGGCCCTCTGATCCACAATCGGCAGGTCATGGAGCTCCTTGAATCAAAGGGAGTGAAACCCGTTGAGGATGTCTCTGAGATAAAGAACGGCATTCTTGTTTTACGTGCCCACGGAATCCCTCCTCAAGACAGAAAACGGATTAAAGACTCAGGCCTGGCCCTAATTGATGCAACGTGCCCTCGTGTCGCCCGGGTCCAATCCATTATCAGGTATCACACACGCAGGGGTTACAGTGCAGTTATTGTAGGAGAGGAAGACCACCCGGAGGTCATAGGCCTCATGGGTTACGGCAATGATCGGACATTCGTTATTAGCAACCCGAGCCAGGTGGAGCTTCTGCCCCCAGACGGAAAACTCATAGTGGTAGCCCAAACAACGCAGGAAAAGCAGAACTATGACCAAATAGCGCAAAGGATCAAAGAGCGCGTTCCAGGTGCCATTGTGTTTGACACAATTTGCGATGCAACCTTGAACCGACAGCATGAAGTCAGGTCTCTGGCCCCTTACGTGGATGCCATGGTGGTTGTGGGGGGCTATCACAGCGGTAACACGCGGCGGCTTGCACAGGTTTCCCGATCAACAGGTATCCCCACATTTCACGTGGAGACCGAAAAGGATCTTGATAAAACAAAGCTCGCCTCACTGGAGGTGATTGGCGTTACTGCAGGGGCTTCCACGCCTAACTGGATGATAAAAAACGTGGTCAGAGAGCTTGAGAGCATAAGAACACGACGAGACTCCCGGCTTGTGAGATGGTCAAGGACTGCTATCAGGGGACTTCTCCAGACAAACATACTGGTGGCAGCAGGAGCCTTTTCACTATCTTATGCTGCCGCCATTCTGGCAGGCCGAAAACCGGACTTCCTCCATCCCCTCATTGCGGCACTATACATTTACGCCATGCATGCTCTAAACCGCCTGCTTGACAAGGGAGCCAGCACTTATAACGACCCTGAAAGGGCAAGCTTTTACAGGCGATACCGTGCTCCTCTTGTGTTATCTGGTATTTCTTCCATAGCAGGGGCTCTTGTCTTGTCTTACATTCTTGGCTTTAGAGTGTTCCTAGCGGTACTGGGGTTGAGCGTTTTGGGGACAATCTACAGTGTACCTTTACTGCCAAGAGGCAGCAAAAAGGCGTGGCGTTATTATAAAATAAAGGACATTCCGGGCTCAAAAACCCTTTCTCAGGCTCTGGCATGGGGAGCATTGATTGCGCTGGTTCCAACCCTGGAAAGCGCAAATCCTGCATGGGGGGTGGCTATAGTATCTTTTTGTTACATATTTTCAATTGTTTACGTCAGGTCAGCCCTGTTTGACATATTCCAGGCCCAGGGGGACCTAATCGTGGGCGCAGAGACCTTACCCATTACCCTGGGTGAGAGAAGAACTCTAGTTCTTTTGAAGGTCTTCGTTTTATTTGCCGCTGCGGTGCTTGCACTCGCGGCCCTGATCCGGGCTGCGGGTGGTTTTTCATTCTTTCTTCTCCTCTCATGCCTTTACCTTGGGCTCTGTGTTCTGGCTTATGAAAAACGCTGGCTTTACCCGGGCCCCCGCCTGGAAGCGCTTGTGGAAGGAAACCTCCTACTGATCGGCCTCCTCGCTCTGAGCTGGCAATTAATTACGTGAGAGGCATTGTATGGCCATGCCCTTGGTCTGCGTTATAATCCCTACATTCAATAGAGGAGACATGGTGGGAAGGGCGATCTCCTCGGTTCTCTACCAAACCTTTCAGGACTATGAAATAATCGTTGTTGATGATGGATCCACGGACCAAACGCTCAGTAAGCTGCGCCCCTTTGAGCGTGTTGTCAGGATTCTCAAGCACGAAACAAACCGCGGCGTTTCCGCTGCCAGGAACACGGCTATTCGGGAATCAAGCTCACCTCTCATCGCTTTCCTCGACTCCGATGATTACTGGCTTCCTGATAAGCTCCGCGCCCAGATCGAGTTTTTTAAGGACAATCCCGAAGCTTTGGCGTGCCAGACCCAGGAGATATGGGTGAGGAACGGGCAAAGGGTAAACCCCGGGAAAAAGCATCAGAAGCTCTCAGGCCATATTTTTGAGCCATCCCTGAAGCTGTGCATGGTAAGCCCATCTTCCGTCATGCTCAGGCGAACCCTTCTTGATGAAGTGGGACTATTTGACGAAGAGCTTCCAGTTTGTGAAGACTACGACCTGTGGCTGAGAGTAACGTCCCGCTATCCTGTGTACCTGATAAATAAATACCTGGTGGTAAAAGACGGGGGAAGGCCTGATCAGCTTTCCAGAAGTACGCCTGCTATGGATCGTTTTAGAATCAAGGCACTTGTAAAGCTGATCCAGAGTGGGGCGCTTGGAAAGGATCAAAGAAAGGCCGCACTGGATGAACTCTCCTTCAAATGCCGTATTTATGCCAATGGGTGCCTCAAGAGGGGACGAAACGAAGAGGGGCGCTATTACCTTGACCTGCCGCAGCACATGGTACAATTTTGTCTTAACACAACCAATTCTTCTTAATCCAAGGACAAATTGCTTTGTAACGCTTAAATAACGAAATTAAATATCTTTAGCTTGCCTTGGAATAATTTAAGCTAATTGTCAAATATTAGGGCAAGGTTTCCTCCTTCTCATGTCTAGATCCCCCGGCAAACGGCCATTCTACGCCCCTAGCCTCCCTTCTCAACCAGAAAGTCGGGCTGCCGGCGCAAGAAACCTAGGTTTTTGGAAGCACCACAACATCCACTTTTCCCTCAAGAGCCTCCTTGAACTTTCTAGCATCGTTTTCATCACCCACCACGGTACCATAGTGCATTGGTATTGCGAGCTTGGGCCGTATTGCCAGAGCAGCCTCGATTGCCTGATCCGCCGTCATTACATAGGTGCCGGATACAGGAAGCAGTGCTATATCGACCTCCAGGTTCTTCATTTCTGGAATAAAATCCGTGTCCCCGGCATGGTAAATCCTTACCCCATCCATTTCGACCACAAAGCCAAGCCACCCATTGCGCTTTGGATGAAAATCTTTGTCTGTGTTGTATGACGGAACAGCCTCAATTTTTACTTCACCAATCCTCAATGAATCTCCTGGCTTAACAATCCTGACATCTCCGGATAGCTTGTTTGCGGAATCCTTTTCCGTCACAATAATGGTTTCAGGTTTTTGGATCTTGGAGACATCCTCTGGTGAGCAGTGGTCAAAATGTTCATGGCTTATAAGGATTAGGTCCGCCTTTGGACCTTCAGGAATCTGATACGGATCAAAATAGATCGTTTTGCTGCCTTCGATTCTGAAAGAATCATGCCCTAGCCACGCAATGTTTTTTGCCATGTCCTGCAACATCTTTCCCTCCTGTGATTGTGTATTTGAAAAAAAGCCTTTTTATGAAATGGCTCCGCAAAAAGCTCAACGACCAAGGCGCCTCAGATGAAGTCTTTTTCGAACACATCATAATGGTTCAAGGATAATCTTGTGATCTACGAGCGAAAGAGATTTGACCCTGGCCTTGACTTCCATTTCTTCCCCGAAAATATTGACCATTTTGACATTGTCCTCTCTAGATTCAAGAACATCAACACTTTCAAAAATCTTTTCTTGCTTGCCTTCTCTCAACAAATAGGCTGTGGATTCACACATTATCCTTCATCTCCCTCATGATTTTCACCACCTCATCCACCAGGTGCGGCAGTGGCTCGCCTGCAACCCCTACAAGCAAAACATTTTCCTGCGTAAGAGGAATCAAAATCTTCCTCGCCTCACTCGAGCAGATCGCCTCGGCCATGCCTGGGCTGACCTCTCCCATCATCGCATTGGGCATTAGAATCGCAACAGGACCAATGATAACATCCACCTTGGGACTGGTCCTCAGGATCGGATTTTCACCTGTTGCCCCCTTGTTGGCGCCGGCCTTCATCATCCGGGAAGTGGCAATCGAGTTCGTGCCCAATGCCAGTATCTCTATGCCTTCACCAAAGGCTGCCCTCAGTCCTTTGATAACCGTAGCGCCGATACCGCCCCCCTGCCCATCGGTGACCATCACTTTCACAGGCATACCCTAGCTGAGCTGAAAGCAGAAAAGACCTTTACCAAACTCTCCATCCGGAAAACTATCCTTGCGACCCGACATGTCTTTCACACCGAATCCACCCAGCACCCCAAAAGCCGCAGAGGTAACTGGATCTTTATTTTACTGTGGACTTATTAGAGGTGTTTAACTATATACTACCCTGGCTGAACGTTTCAAGCTTTGTAACAATAATTTTTTCACAAATTATCGGCTCTCCCTAAGCATGCCCTCATCTTAGGGTTCACTGAGCACCTGGGCGCAACAATCTAACCGCACCAGGAGAACCAGAGCGCTTTGCTGGCCCCTGCTATCCTCATAGTTCTTTTTTGTTGTGGATCCTTTGTCCTGGGAGCAGTTCCTTTCGGTAAACTCATTGCCAGTGCAGTAGCCCACCTGGATATTACAAAACGAGGTAGCGGCAACATAGGAGCCACAAACGTTGCCCGTGAGGCGGGAGTAAAGTGGGGCATTATTACACTCCTGCTTGATTGCTCCAAAGGGTTTGTGCCCGCCTTTCTCTTCATGCACTTATTTGATCAATCCGAACTCCTTTTATCAGGTATCGCCCTCGCCACCCTGCTGGGCCACCAGTACTCCATTTTCCTGGGATTCCGGGGCGGTAGAGGTGTTGCAACAGCACTGGGGATTTTTCTTGCCCTTTCGCCACTTGAGTGCCTCATTGGAGCCGGGATTTTCACAGGAACCGTTTGCTTTTCAGGCTTTGTCTCTGTCGGCTCAATGCTCGCAGCCTGTATTATGCCCTTTTTGCTCCTCGCCACAAGAAGGTCAATCACGCTCGTTGCTCTGTCAGCACTTGTAAGCGTGCTTATTTGCATCCGCCACAAGGACAACATAAGGCGCCTGCTGGCCGGGGAGGAGAATCGGTGGAGGGGAAGGAATCCTTGCTGAGCACCCACTCACAAGTGAGACATTAGAGAGAAGCACATTTCAAATCTAGAGAAGAGCCTTTTGTGCGATCAAGAACCAAGGGACTGCCCGAAGGCATACTGCGCTCCGCCACGCAACTTATGGATGCATGCTAACTGAGGAGATCAAGGAGCCGGTCCAGTTCCTCGCTAGAATAAAAATGAATTACTATTCTGCCGTGCTTTCCTCGTTTCTTGATTTCAACCTTTGTTCCAAGTGATCTCTTGAGATCCTCTGCCAGTGAACGGAGGTAGTAGTCTTCCTTTCCGGAACCTTTCCTCTTTCGCGCAGCCCCCTCCCCCTGTTTGGCCAGAGCCTCCACCTGTCGCACTGAAAGACCATTTCTGAGGATCAAGTCCCTAACGGCCATCTGCCTCTCTCTTGACTTGATGCCCGCCAGCGCCCTTGCATGCCCCATGCTGATGCGATTCTCGATAATATCCTTCTGGATGCTCTGTGGCAGCCTCAAAAGCCTGAGCATGTTTGTAATCGTTGAGCGGTCCTTTCCCAGTCTCTTTGCCAGGGTCTGCTGAGTCATTTTTCCATCTTCAAGGCACCTGCTGTATGCTGAGGCCTCTTCTATTGGATTCAGATCCTTCCTGTGAATATTCTCTATGAGTGCGAGTTCAAGAGACTCAACAGGGGTGCTCTCCCGTATCACTACGGGAACCCTTGTCAGCCCAGCTTTTTGAGCTGCCCTCCAGCGCCGCTCCCCCGCTATGAGCCTGTACCCCTTGTCCTTCCTGCTCACCAGGAGAGGGGTGATGATACCCTTTTCTTTGATAGAGGCAACGAGCTCATCGAGTTCGTGTCCCTCAAAGCTTTGGCGTGGCTGAAAGGGATTGGGCTCTATTTCTTCAATCGGGCACTGAAAGTAGCCCCCCTCTGTCCCAGGCAGGGTTTCCGCCTCTGGAATTAAGGCGGAGAGCCCTTTACCCAAGGCCTTGTGTTTTGCCATAGTGAAAAGCTCCTTTACCCATCAATTCCCTGGCAAGGGCCAGGTAGCTCTGAGCACCCCTTGACTTTGCATCGTATAAGAGGGCCGGCTTCCCGTGGCTTGGCGCCTCGCTTAACCGAACGTTCCTGGGAATGATCGTCTCAAACACGAAACCCTTGAAATGCCCCCTAACCTCTTCCTCCACCTGTCGGGAGAGGTTGTTGCGTGAATCGTGCATGGTCAAAAGAATTCCGGCCAGAGTCAGGGAAGGGTTGAGGCCCCTTCTGACGGCTCGCAGCGTTTTTATGAGTTGGCTCAGGCCTTCCAGCGCATAATATTCGCATTGAAGGGGAATTAAGACAGAGTCCGCCGCTGTGAGGGCATTCACGGTCAAAAACCCCAGGGATGGCGGGCAGTCCAGAAAAATGAACTTGTAACTATGCTTGAGGGAAACGATTTTTTCCCTCATTATGAACTCGCGTTTACCCGCGGAAGCCATCTCCACTTCAGCTCCAATAAGATTGGGAGTTGCCCCGATTAGATGGAGGCCTGGAAGCTGTGTTTGTGAGATCACCTCTGTCAGCTTTGCCGAGCCAAGCATAAGCTCGTAAAGCCCTTTTCCAAGCGTAGATTTGTCTATCCCAAGCCCAGTGGTTGCATTGCCCTGCGGATCACAATCAACCAGCAGGCAGGGCTCACCGGCAACCGCCAGGGAGGCACAAAGGTTAACGGCAGTCGTTGTTTTTCCAACGCCTCCTTTTTGGTTAGCAATTGAAATAATCCATCCGCTCAAGAAAAACAATCATCTCCCGGCAAGATATCGCTCTCAAGGCCCCTCTTCCCAACAATCTTTCTCTTTGGAGATAGCATAACCACTTTGCTTTGAAAATAAAAAACTGGCGCCTCCTTCCGCTGTAAAGAAAAGCGCACTTGCCGCTGTTTGTTCTCCTGCTGCGGAAAGACTCTTCACTGAAGCAGAATCTGCCTGGAGAGGCACGGGAGGGTGAAGCTAGTGCAACAAGTCAGTCCCCCGCCAGCGGGGGTGGCAACTTTTGAGACGGTGTGGCGGGGCGGCCATGAAACTGAGCAGATGAGGGCTTGAAAATGTGCAGTTTTCTCCAAGGTGAAAGGACGGCTAAGAATTCGACTCGCTTGAGGGCCAGGACTGTGTCCGGAAAACTAAATTCATCGGAGGTTGATGGAAAACTTGGCCGTAATGTAAAAATTGCTCAAAAGGGGCAACTTGCAAAGGCCGAGAGATGTTTCACGTGAAACATTTCTCGGCCTTTCCCCTTTGCGGCGCCTGACTTAGGGCAAGCTCCCTGGGCCTTTTTCCTCCAGGGATAGATCAATCAATTTATCCAGAAGCTTAGAAAACGGGATGCCCGCAGCGCGCGCTGCAAGCGGCACAAGGCTTGTTTCAGTCATTCCGGGCAGGGTATTTGTCTCCAAGACATAAATCTTTTTACCCTCCAAAATCATGTCGGTCCTGCTCCATACCCTGCATTTTAAAACCTCATGCGCCCTCCTTGCACAGGATTGTGCTTTTAATGCCTCTGTTTCCGTCAAGGGGGCGGGGCATATTTCTTTGGTGGCACCCGGCCTGTACTTGGCCTCGTAGTCAAAGAAACTATACTCAGGGTTCGGCACAATCTCCACAACAGGTAGCGCCTCGGTTGCACGATTTCCTAGAATGCAGCATGTAAGTTCACGACCCTTAATATACCTTTCCACCATGACTTCCTCGCCATAGCTAAAGGCCTTCTCTATCCCTGCTTCAAGCTCTTCATGAGAATGACAAATTGAAGCACCAAGACTTGAGCCCTCGGCCACAGGCTTCACAACCGTTAAAGGACCCAGTGCCCCGAGAATTCTTGCCACTGAAAAATCCCCGCCACGTCTTACGACCACGTC
Source organism: Deltaproteobacteria bacterium (assembly GCA_019310485.1). Classification (GTDB taxonomy): domain Bacteria; phylum Desulfobacterota; class DSM-4660; order Desulfatiglandales; family HGW-15; genus JAFDEF01. Next base: position 49,746 of record JAFDEF010000005.1, read on the forward strand.
CTCGACTACGGATAGCCCGGCATTTCTGTATCGTTCCTTGGCAATCTTCTTGTTAAAGGACATGGCGCTGGCCAAAACGCCTGAGCCCACGTAGGGTATATCCAGGATATCCAGAAAACCCTGCATAGAGCCATCCTCTCCGAGCTTACCATGCAAGAGCACAAAAGCTAGATCGATTTGCTCTCGGTCCCTGACCAGAGTCTCAAGATCATCCCTTGGATCATACCGGCTTACTTCATACTTGCTTTTGTCAAGGGCATCAAAAACGGCATCTCCGCTTTTAAGCGATACCTCTCTTTCTCCAGACCATCCTCCCGCAAGCAGTGCAACTCTTAGCTTCGCCATTCCCTATGCCTGCCCCATAAATTTCAGCGTTAAGACATAATCCCTTGATATTACTAAGGAATAAAGTTAGGGGCTTGTTTCCCCCCAACCGTACCCCGTCACAGAACTAGATAAGCTTCCTGAGTGGTAAAAAAACAAATAATTTTTTTATGAAAATTTTTCTAAGATTATCAAAAAATCTTGCACCTCCATAGCGTATTGAGAAGATCAATACAACCCAAAAAATTGTAGCCTGAGCGACCTACCTGCATCTCAGGAAACATGCAAGATTCTTTCCGAAACCAACCCGTTAAAAGACTCCACTCAGCAGCTCAGAAAAAATCAAATGAAAAAGAATGAAAATCGCCAAAATTGAGCTTAAGAGCGAGAAAATCGAAGATTGCATCCTGTTGATATTTTTTTGCACCATGCAAAAACACCTGATAAGCATTTGATATCGTTGATTACTCAGAAATCTGGATATCATCCCTGTTCCCGATATCTTATCATGTTCAGAAAACATATTCTTGTTGTTTCAATGACTTATTCTTTGTCAAGACTCACGGGGCGGCTAAGTGTTTCCTGGCTCTGATCCTCTTTGACAGAGCTATTTCTTTTCTTGTAATAGAACCCGCTAAAGGTAGCTCCGATCTAATCATAATGACTCACCATAGATAATAGCGCATTTCTCTGTTACGAGGCGGAAAATGACCACCCTTTGGGAAGCTGTAAAGGAGCAAATCAAAACCAAGCTACCAAAGAATAGCTTCTCCTTGTGGATCGAACCGGTCACCTTTCTGGAAGAAAAGCACAATAGTATTGTTCTTGGCTGCCCAAATAAGTTTTCCATGAAATGGATCACGGAAAACTATATGGCCCTCATAGAAAAAGAGCTCCGAAAAGTTGGGGAAAATCAGTTTAAAATTGCCCTCAGGGTGAGCCCTCCCGCAAAAGCCTCCTTTCCGACGTTTGAGGCAGAGTCAAGGCAACTCCTCCTCCCCAACATACCCCGACCTCCAAAGAGGGGGCTCAATGTCCTTAACCATGACTTTACCTTTGAGCGCTTTGTTGTGGGAAAATGCAATGAATTCGCATATTCAGCGTCAAGAGCCATGGCATTTGAGCCAAACCCCAGCTATCCCTGCCTCTTTATCCTGGCAAATACCGGACTTGGTAAAAGCCACCTTTCTCAGGCAACCGGACACGCTATTTTGAAAAGCGACCCTCGCCTAAGGGTCTATTACATCACCGCAGAAGACTTTGTAAATGAAATGATCTTCGCTCTTAGAAATCACAAAATTGATGAATTCAAGAATAAGTATAGAAGATCATGCGATGTTCTGCTCCTCGAAGAAGTCCACTTCCTTGGCGGAAAGGAAAAAACCCAGCTCGAACTTGGCTACACCCTGGACTCTCTCATAAACGATCACAAGAAGGTTATTTTCACAAGCTCCTTGCTCCCAAAAGACATCCCAAATCTCAAGAAAGAGCTTGCATCGCGGCTTACTTCAGGTATTATCACCACCTTGCAAAAACCCGATTATGAAACCAGGGTGAGAATTCTTGAACAGAAATCCCGTGAACAAAGCCTCAACTTACCAGAAGAAATCCTCCACTTGCTCGCTAAGAATCTTCAGGCAGATATACGCCAGATGGAAAGTGCCCTCAGGTGCCTGAAGGCTAAGTCCGAGCTGATGAAAGTCAAAATTGACCTGGATCTTGCCAGAGAGGTGCTTAAGTGCCATGTGCCACTGGAAAAGCCCACCACCATAAAGGACGTTGAAAAACTCGTGTGCCAGTATTTCAAAGTCGACCCTGAAAGTCTTCGCTCAAAATCTAGGAAAAAAATACACGCTTACCCCAGGAATGTGTATGCATACCTGTGTCGGAAACATACCGACAAGACCTTGGAAGAAATCGGAAAATCTCTCAATAGAAACCACTCCACAGTGCTTTATGGGCTTGAAGTCATAGAACGCAAGATCAAAACGGATGGCAGAATCAAGAAAGAAGTTGAGTTCTTAGATCAAAAGCTGAAAAAAATGAGAAAATGAAGGATCGAAGGCCCTTCCCTTTCAGAAATTTTGCCCTGTGGTTGTTGCTTGCTTGCTGGACTGTTCTCAGTGCTTACCTCATTTTCATCGGCTGTATCTCATTATGGGTTGGGTTCGATCATACTCACCAAGATGGCTCTTGGCTTCCCCTGCTAGCTGGTGGCCTTATAGTCGCGGCCACCGGGTGGGTGTTCTTCCGCTTTTCCAAGTTGATACTCAACCAGACCAGGCGCTCAAAAAGGCTAGGTCCATAGCCTTTGCCGATGAATAACAGAAAAAAGAATAATCAAGACGAGGAAAAGCCGATTTCTACTCTCGGCCCTTGTCCTTAGGGCCCTCAGCGTAAAATGAAACCAAGTATTCCTCTTCCATTGGTGATAGATTGAATCTGAGCGCTGCATCCTGGATCAGCTCTTTTATCGGTTTTTTCTCATTTTCAAGTCGTTCCGCAGAAATCCATTTTACCGCCTGCCTGATCTTCTCCCCTTTTGGTTGAATCGTTGCCATTAATCTAACCTCACTTGTCTATCAGTGTAGTGCCAATCGCCAGTTAACCAAAAATAATACCGAGAGCAATTATAAAGGCGCCGAGTTACAAATAATTGTTTGGAAAATTTAATTGCCCCACCTTAAAGCTTTGAGTATAGTTTAATTGTTCGGGGATCCAGGTTCAAGACTGAAGAGTGAAGTATTTCTAATCAGGAACCCAAAGCTGCTTACCTTCGAGTGGGCGCAAATAAGGGAAAATTGTACTTGTATGAAGGCAATACCAGTAAAATTTTTTGTAGTCACCGTTTTGCTCCTTGGGCTGCCCTTACTGGGCCCTTCTCTCACCCGGAAACCCCTTGGCCACTATTTTGAATTCCCACCGCGCTCAGTTTACATCCAACATGCCCCTTTCTCCTGGGTTGCCTTTTGCGCCTACACCGTATTTGTCCTGGGAGTGACGATCCCTTTCATCATCCGCTCCTTCCGGCGCCACACGCAAATGGATTCGTGCCCTCGCCAGCGCTTTCCTTTTCCCTGGTGGGGGTACCTTGGCATTTCTTTTGGCGTTATCGCCTGGGTGCTTGCCTGGACCCGTTTCTCCTGGTTTGAAAAGCTTCAACCACACACCTTTACACCCCTCTGGATAGCCTACATCGTCACCATAAATGCCCTGTCGTATCAGAGAACCGGCCGCTGCATGCTGATTGATCATACGAGCAAATTTCTCGTTCTTTTTCCCGTGAGCGCTCTTTTCTGGTGGTTTTTCGAATACCTCAATCGGTTCGTTCAAAACTGGCAATACATGGGACCTGATTTTGGCCCCGAGGGGTATTTTTGCTTTGCCACCATGTCTTTTTCCACGGTCCTTCCCGCAGTATCAGGAACGCGCCAGTGGCTCATGAGCTTTGCCTGGTTCCAGGACACATATAGCAATTTCGCGCCTTTTTCGCCTACTCAGCCAAAAGCACTTGCATTCGCGGTTCTCGCTCTTGCGTGCACCGGCCTTGCCTGTATAGGCATTTTGCCCAATCTGCTCTTTCCTCTTTTGTGGATCTCGCCCCTGCTCCTTCTTGTCTGTATTCAGGCTTGTTTGGGGGAGCGCACCATTTTTTCGAGCATCAGCCATGGGGACTGGCACCCGGTGCTCGTGGCTTCCCTCTCTGCCCTCATTTGCGGACTTTTCTGGGAAATGTGGAACTACTACAGCCTTGCAAAATGGATCTATCACGTACCCTACGTGGGGAGATTCAAAGTTTTTGAAATGCCCGCTCTTGGTTATGCTGGCTATCTTCCTTTTGGGCTGGAATGTGCGGTCATAGTGGATATGATTCTCTGTGCCCCTGTTTCCGCCGCACCGCTAAGCCGCAAAATCCACTAGCGAGTCTTTGCCAGCCTTATTGAGACATCTGCGCTCACTATTTTTTTCTCTTTCCCTTCAGAATCGACAATCACCAGCGCACCGTCCAAATCAATCTTTTGCGCCCTAGCCTGGATCCTCTGCCCCTTAGAGGATACAATCACATCTTTTCCGAGGATCATGGAGCGCTCATTCCATGTTCTGTAAAAGGAATCAATTTCACCCGACTTAACATTGCCGTAAGATTTTTCAAAACTCTTCAAAAGCTGGATCAAAAGAGCGGTCCTGTCCACTCGCATCCCTGTTTCCACCAAGATGCTGGTGGCCGGAGGCGCAATACCCCATATCTCTCCCGGCTCCCAGTTGACATTAAGGCCCAGTCCTAATACCCCGTATTCGATCCCCTCTGACTGAAGCGAAAATTCCGTCAATATGCCTGCCAGCTTTCGCTCTCCAACGTAGAGGTCATTTGGCCACTTGATCATGGAACGCAGGCCGGTGAGTTCTTCAATGGCCTGGCCGGCAGAAACGGCAAGCACCATGGTCAGCACGAAAGCCTGTCTTGCCGGAATAGGAGGCCGCAGGAGCACTGAAAAAAGCAGGTTTACATATCCCGGGGAATGCCAGCTTCTACCCCTTCTTCCTCTGCCTTTCTTCTGCTTTTCGGCAATGACGAGCGTCCCCTCTGGGGCTCCCTGCGCTCCCAGAGTTTTTGCCAGCGTATTAGTTGAATCGATTTCTGGACGGTAGACTATGTTCCTCGCGAATATGCAATCGGCCAACTCTTCTCTCAAAACCGAGACATTAATGCGATCCCGGTGTGTAGACGATTTGCGCTTATTTAGCTCCGAGGCTTGTCTTCTTCCCTCTCCGTCTGACACAAAATAGGCTCCTTTGCTTCATCATTGGTAACTACTCATGTAGATAGAGTGAAGGTTTACCTGCTGATCTCATGGCGGGTAGAAGGCTGAAGGGAAAGGGTAGCTGCCTTGGTTTCCTCATTAAGAATACTTCAGTCTTAAACCTAAATACCTGGGTACCATTAGTCGAGCTCGGCCTTCAGGTCCCTGGTCATAACATCCCTAAGCGCTTCTCGGGGATCCTTACTCCTATATAACACTTCATAGACTTGGGATGTAATAGGCAGCTCAACCCCCATCTTCTCCCCCAACTGAATAGCTGAAGCACAGGTCTTCACGCCCTCTGCCACTGTCTTCATCCCAGCCACTATCTCCTCAAGGTCCATGCCCTGGGCAATTTTGAGGCCGACCGTTCTATTTCTGCTGAGGTCCCCTGTACAGGTCAGAACCAGGTCACCAAGTCCAGCCAGGCCCGCAAAGGTTAAAGGATTCGCACCCATTGATACACCCAGCCTTGCGATTTCAGCCAGCCCTCTAGTGATCAACGCTGCTCTGGCATTGTGACCAAAGCTCAGACCGTCCGCCACTCCCGCCGCTATGGCAATCACGTTCTTCAAGGCCCCGCAAAGTTCAACCCCCATAAGGTCGTTGGTTGTGTAAACCCTAAAGAATTCAGTGTAAAAGGTATGCTGAATCCTTTCCGCCTGCTTCACGTCTTTACACGCTATTGTGACGGCAGTAGGCCGTTTCATGGATACCTCTTTGGCAAAGCTCGGACCTGCCAGGCATGCCAGCCGGCCTTCACTGCAAGCGGGAAGGACGCTCCTGATCACCTGTGACATGGTCATCAGGGTTTCGTTTTCGATACCCTTTGTTGCCGTAACGATTGGGGCACCCTTAGGTAGGTGGCTTTTCAGTTCCATGAATACATCGCGGAAAACGTGAGATGGGACAACCATCAACACGAGGTCTTTGCCTCTCAGTGCTTCCCGAAAAGTCCTTACGGGCTCAAGTTGGGGGTGGAGCCTGGTTTCTGGAAGGAAGGTCTCATTTACTCCCTTTTCTTTTATCTGGTTAAAGACCTCTTCTTCTCTCACCCACAGGGAGACCCGGTAACCCTTCTCAACAAGAAGGTTAGCCAACGTGGTACCCCATGCTCCCGCCCCTATCACCCCGATACTGCTAATTTGCGTCCCTTCCATCTACCTCCCACTAGTCCTCCATAACCTTGGCTACAGCAACGACTTTCTCGCCCTCTCCAAGGTCAATCAGTTTCACTCCCTGGGTATTGCGTCCGATGGTTGATATATCTGAAACTTTCAAACGAATTATCTTTCCCTGGCCCGTAATAATCATGACTTGATCTTGATCCATAACCTGATGAGCACAGACAACCGGTCCGTTGCGCTCGGTTGTCCTTATTGTTAAAATGCCTTTTCCTCCCCGTCCCTGCACACGGTATTCTTCTGTCTTAGTCCGCTTGCCATAACCGTTTTCCGTTACGGTTAAAATGGTTGCCCCTCGTTCCGCAAGTGCTTCCATGCCGACAACCTCATCTTCCTGATCAATCCTGATTCCGATATTACCTGCTGCAACACGTCCCATAGGACGTATTTCTGATTCGTGGAAACGAATTGATTTCCCTCCCCTTGTGGCGAGAAAAATATCTTGACTACCGTCTGTGACTCTCGCTCCTATTACCTCATCCCTGTCATTAATCTTAATGGCAATGATGCCCCCCGCTCTAGGATGACTATAAGCTGAAAGGGGGGTCTTTTTCACCAAGCCCCTCTTTGTTCCTAGCACAACATAACTTCCTTCGGTAAACTCCCTCACCGGCAGTATCGTCGCTATATGCTCCCCCTTTTCAAGATTCAGCAGGTTTACTATGGCTTTACCCCTGGACATGCGGCCGGCTTCAGGAATCTCGTGGACTTTTTTCCAGTGTACCTTTCCTTTGTTAGTAAAGAAAAGGAGTGAGTCATGGGATGAGGCCACAAAAAGAAGTTCCACAAAATCTTCTTCCTTGGGCCTGACTCCTGTAAGCCCTTTACCCCCTCTGCGCTGCGCTCTGTAAAGACTGATTGGATTTCTCTTTATGTACCCTGTATGGCTGATCGTCACTACCATGTCCTCGTCGGCGATTAGGTCTTCAACATCAATCTCACCGGCATCCTGGAGGATCTCCGTTCTGCGCTCATCGCCAAATCTTCGCTTGACTTCCTGCATTTCCTCTTTGATTATTTGAAGCACCATAGCAGGACTTTCAAGGATGGCCTTATACCGGGAAATGTTCTTTATCAAATCCTCGTACTCCGTATTCACCTTTCCCCGTTCAAGACCGGTAAGACGTTGAAGCCTCATGTCCAGAATTGCCTGGGCCTGCCTATCACTAAATGAGAACTCTGTTATAAGGCGGGACTTTGCTTCTTTGGGATCTGTTGAGGAGCGAATGAGCTCAATGATCTCATCAAGCAGGTCAAGCGCCTTTTTCAATCCCTCCAGAATGTGCGCCCTCTCCTCCGCTTGCTTGAGCTCGTAGAGCGTCCTCCTTACGATAATCTCGCGGCGATGCTCAATGAACTTTTCAAGTATTTCCTTGAGATTCAGCACCTGGGGCTGGCCCTTTACTATTGCCAAGAGGATGATCCCGAAAGAAACCTCCATTTGCGTAAACTTGTAGAGACGATTCAGAATGACAAGCCCGTTGGCGTCTCTGCGCACGTCTATGGCGATTCTCATGCCGTCGCGGTCAGACTCGTCCCTTATGTCTGTTATCCCTTCGACTTTCCTATCTTTCACAAGCTCTGCAATTTTTTCCAAAAGCTTTGCCTTATTCACCTGATAGGGAATCTCAGAAATTACGATCCTTTCCCTGTTGTGGGCAAGCTTTTCAACAAATGCCCTTGCCCTGACTTTTATAACGCCCCTGCCTGTTTTGTACGCATCCTCTATCCCCTTACTGGCAAGGATAAATCCAGCTGTAGGGAAATCAGGCCCGGGGATAATCTTCATCAGATCATCAATGCTAATTTCGGGGTTATCCACCATTTTCTCAATAGCTTCTGCAACCTCTGAGAGGTTGTGGGGAGGAATGTTTGTTGCCATACCGACCGCAATCCCGGATGAACCGTTAATAAGTAGATTGGGGATGGATGTCGGGAGGATGACCGGCTCCTTCAACGAACCGTCATAATTGGGCATGAAGTCTACTGTTTCTTTTTCAATGTCGGTGAGGAAATCCTGAGCAAGTTCCGTCATCCTGACTTCGGTATAACGCATAGCCGCCGGAGGGTCTCCATCCACTGATCCAAAATTCCCCTGACCATCTACAAGGGCATACCTCATGGAAAAATCCTGTGCCATGCGAACAATCGTATCGTAAACAGCGGCATCTCCGTGCGGATGGTACTTGCCTATAACGTCCCCGACAACTCTGGCGGACTTTTTAAACGGCCTATTAAAGTAGTTCTTCATTTCATACATAGCGTATAAAACACGCCGGTGCACCGGCTTCAGACCGTCTCTTATGTCAGGCAACGCTCTGCCCACTATGACGCTCATTGAGTATTCGAGATAAGATTTCCTCATCTCGTCTTCAATATTGACACTCTCAGGGATTACATTGGTAACCATTCTGCTTCTCCACTAACAAAATCTATGCTGTGTCGCTTCACCTTCTCATACCTGGCGATGTTGTATGATCGTTCAAAGCGAAGGCTCATTTAAGGGTAGGTTCTGCAGCATATAAAAGGTAGTGCCTTGGGTGGGAGTATCTTCCAATTCAGCCCCAACCCCGTCTTGAGGCATGGCGTTTGGCTGGAAACCTCGCTGAAATGGCTCATATGTCCAACTCCTCCACCTCCAGTGCATTACTATGGATGAATTCTCTTCTGGGTTCAACCTTATCGCCCATCAGGATGCTGAATATTTCGTCAGCCTCGACAACATCTTCGATCCGAACCTTAAGTAGCGTCCTCTTTTCCGGATCCATTGTGGTCTCCCACAACTGAGCAGGGTTCATCTCGCCCAGTCCTTTATACCTTTGGATGGTAAGCCCTCTTTTCCCTTTGTTCATAAGGAGTTCAAGAAGCTCGCTCCAAGAGGTTATTACCTTACCTTCGCCCTCTCCATCAATTCTGAACCTTGCTCCCCTGAATGGCTCAAGCTGCCGCGAGACATTCATTAATCTCTTGAGTTCGGGGGAAGTGAACATCGCCCAGTCCACATTAAAACTCTGACCCCCGTTTCTTGTCTCATAAACGGTAAAATCGTAGTACCCATGACCATCCTCAGAAACTCTTATGTCTCCAACTTTAAACCCTTCCTCCTCGAGGCACGCAAAGATTCTGTCCATGAATTCCCTGTCTTTAAACACTGATCTGTCGTGAGCCCCACAAGAAACAAGGAATTCGATAAATCTTGCGCTGTAACCCTTCTTGGAAAGCCGTGCTATGTTTTCGTAATACCTTATGAGGCTGTCGACCAGTGAACTCAATTTCTTTCCGGAGAATACTTTAGTGTCGTCCACAGAAACCGTTTCTTTCTGCGCTATTCTATCCAAGATAAACTGGTTGAAAGCTTCCTCGTTCTTGACGTAGACTTCCTTTTTGCCGTCCACGACCCTGTAAAGAGGGGGCTGTGCTATATAAAGATAGCCCTTTTCTATCAACTCCGGCATTTGCCTGAAGAAAAAAGTAAGCAGGAGTGTACGTATGTGCGCCCCATCTACGTCAGCGTCCGTCATAATTATGACCTTTTGATACCTGAGCCGATCAATATTATATTCTTTATCTCCGATGCCTGTGCCAAGGGCTGCAATCACGGTTCTTATTTCTTCACTAGACATCATTTTATCGAAACGCGATTTTTCAACATTTAAGATCTTTCCCCGTAGCGGCAGGATCGCCTGAAACCTCCTGTCCCGACCCTGTTTCGCAGATCCACCCGCGGAATCACCTTCCACTATGAAGACCTCGCTTCTGGCAGGGTCCCTTTCTTGGCAATCTGCCAGTTTTCCTGGTAGAGAAAGATCCGCCAGTACGCCCTTCCTTCTGGCAAGCTCCTTTGCCTTTCTCGCGGCCTCCCGCGCCCTTGCCGCATCAATAACCTTGGAAAGGATGGCTTTTGCCACAGAAGGATTCTCTTCAAAGAAAGTAGCGAGGCCCTCGTTAACAAGATTCTCCACTAGACCCTTTACCTCACTATTGCCCAGCTTCGTCTTTGTTTGCCCCTCAAACTGGGGATCTGGAAGCTTGACACTTATGACCGCTGTGAGCCCTTCCCTAACATCATCGCCCGTTACCTTTTCCTTAAAATTCCTTGAAAGGGGAGAGTTCTGGAGATAAAAATTTATGGTTCTTGTAAGCGCGGACTTGAACCCCACTAGGTGTGTGCCGCCTTCTCTGGTGTTAATATTATTTGCGAAGCTGAAGATAATTTCGTTGTAAGAATTGTTGTACTGAAACGCCACCTCCACTATTATCCCATTTCTTTCGCCGGCAATGTGTATCGGTTCCGAATGAATAACAGCTCGGTTCCTGCTAAGATACTCTACGAACGATTTAATGCCACCCTCGTAAAGGAAATCTTTTTTCTTACCTGTACGCTCGTCTGATATCTTTATCCTTACCCCTTTAGTCAGGAAAGCCAGCTCCCTCATCCTCTTCGAGAGCGTATCAAAATCAAAATCAATACTCTCAAAGATACTGGGATCGGGCCTGAAATGAATCTTGGTTCCAGTCCTCTTGGTCTCTCCAGTGACCTGGAGCTCAGTTTTCTTTTCGCCTCTCTCAAAGCGCTGAAAATACATCTTACCGTCTCTATGTACCTCTGCTTGCAGGAACTCCGAGAGAGCATTGACAACAGAGACCCCCACACCATGGAGCCCGCCGGATACTTTATAGCTCTTGTTATCGAATTTACCCCCTGAATGAAGCTTAGTCATCACAACTTCCAGGGCCGGCACTTTTTCTACTTCATGAATATCAACTGGAATCCCACGCCCGTTGTCACTGACCACAATGCTATTATCATTCAGTATCTGGATATCAATTAAATCGCAGTACTCGGCCAGTGCCTCATCAATGCTATTATCAACCACCTCATAGACCAGGTGATGAAGACCTTCAAATCCCGTGTTGCCAATATACATGGCCGGTCTTTTCCGAACAGCCTCCAATCCTTCAAGAACCTTGATATCCGCTGCGCGGTATGTGGAATTTGTGCTTACCATTTTATAGCCTCATTGGCATTATAAGCCCTAAGAACCCTTGGTCTTTTTCTCCGTAAATTGTACAGGGACTTGAATTATCGATAAAGCCCACCTCAACTTTTTCACTCTCCATATTCTGAAGCACGTCTATAAAATACCTGGCATTGAAACCAGCCTCAAGTGGCTGTCCTTTGTATTCAACAGCCAGGGTTTCTTGTGCTTCTCCAAGGTCCGGGTTAATAGAGATAAGTTCCATACTGCCTTTATCCAGGATTATCTTAACCCCCCTGTAGCTTTCGGTAGCTAATATAAGCATTTTCTTCATTCCATCCAGAAGCAGATCCCTGTCTACTTTGACCACCGACTTTGCTTTCTTAGGTATAACAGCGTTGTAGTCTGGAAATTTACTTTCCAGGAGCCTAATAACGATTATGGAGTTCTTGGTCTTGGCCACGCAGTTGTTACCCTTGAATCCAAGATGAATTAAGTCATCCTCACTTGCCAGCTTAGCAAGCTCTGACATTCCCTTCTTAGGGATCATGACTCCGCCGTCAAACTTCACCTTCTCCATAGTCTCCATTTCTTTGTCGATTAATGAGAGACGATGCCCATCGGTTGCCACCATCCTCAGAAGCGCTTTCCCACCCTGGACTATCTTTTCAAGGAAAGTCCCTGAGAGCTTAAACCCCGCCTCTTCCAGAGTCACCGCATAGATTGTTTTAGCAATCATCTCTCTGAGCACTTTTGAAGGTACTTCTGCCGTAGTCACATTTTCAGGTTCAACAAATACCGGGTACTCATCTGGAGGCATAAATCCGAGATTGTATCTTGCCTGTTGGTCTGTTATGAAGACGCGGTTGTTTTCTTTTTCTTTGATGTGAATTTCCGCCTTCTTACTCTCTTTTAGTATCTCGAAAAGCTTTCTGCCCGAAATAGTGACGCTTCCAGTGCTAATTATGTTTGCTGGTATTTTTTGCTGGAGGCTTATCTCAAGATCAGTAGCGGTTATATACACCTCAGACTTGCTTGTTGATAAAAGAACCATTGAAAGAATGGGCATATTTGTTCTTTTTTCCACAATACTCTGAACTCTTGAAAGGGCTCTGTAAAGCTCATCTCTTGTAACTTTAATTTCCATGATATCCTCCATTGTTTTCATATCATAGTATACAATAAGAAGCAGTAAGTTGTTTAGAACTATTATAACTTATTATGATTACAGTAAAAATTTTCTTATCTCTAATGTTCAATATTTTGGTTTTAAACTACATTTTTACCTTATTGCAGCACCTCTAGGACTCATTGAAGTGCAATTTGTTGAATTTTCCCGGAACAGAGGTCCAAGCGATCAGAGTAAGAGGTTTTCGATTCTCTTAAGGTCATTAATGACCTCCTTTTGCCCTTTTTTCCTAAGGGTCTCAATTTTTTTCAATGCGTAGTGCGCTGTAGAGTGATCCTTATAGCCAAAAGCCCTCCCGATTTGCTTTAGGGACAAAGAGGTATACTTCCTGCTTATGTATATGCCGATCTGCCTTGGATAGGTATACACTCGCTTTCTATTAGTTGAAGTAAGATTTCTTATGGGGACATCAAAATAGGTAGCAATAACTCCCTTAATATCTGGTATATCTATCTCGGTTTTATACCTATCATGAACAAGTGACTTGACAACTGAAATACTAACGTTTGAATCACTTACTGAGGCATAATTGGTTATCTTAATTAAGTTTTTAACAAGGGTTTTTATATCCGAGCTGTAGTTCGCCAAAAAGAATAGGACATCATCAGCCATATTGATATGGTCTTCTTGCAGCCTTCTTTTAAGGATTTCAATTCTCATACCTGTATCAGGGACCAGCAGCTCTGAAATAAGGCCACCGGAAACCCTTGATTTCAGTCTGCGGTCTATGTTTTTGAGATTCTGTGGAGGTTCAGTGGCGGTGATTACGATCTGTTTTTGATTCTTATGTAACTTATCAAAGATGACTAGGAATTCTTCTTGACTCTTTTCGCGGAACTCCAAAAGATGCATGTCATCGAAGAGGAAAAGGTCAAGCGTGCCATATTCCGCTCTAAACTCATTGACGCTATCGCTTCTGATTGCATAGGTCAGATCCGAGGTAAAGGTGTCTGCTGAAACGTACTTAACAAGACAGTGCGGATCCGTTGCAGCGCGATAATTTCCAATCGCATTTAGCAGATGCGTTTTACCCAATCCCGGAGAGCTGTAAATATAGAAAGGATTATAGGGATTTAGCCTATCTTTTGCAATACTTAAAGCAGATGAATAAGCGAACTCATTGCATTTGCCTGCGACAAAGCTCTCAAAAGTTAGCGAAGGATTGAGGCGCTGAATCGGGTAATCTCCTGTAGACGTTCCTTGCGGAAACGCCACTCCTGTGCGGGAGCTTCCCTCGTAGGTAAGGTAAATACTTGGAGAATGTTTTGTTATACGCGAAAAGGCCTTTTTAATCTCGGTAAGGTACTTCTCAATGATCCAGTTTCCTACAAACTTATTTGGTGCCCGAAGGATGACTAGGTCCGGATCGAGTTTTTCGACAGCTAGTGGCCTAAACCATATTTCAAACTCTGAGCTAGGGAGCTTAGAGCGAAGATCGGCACTGATTTTATCCCATATATCTTTTTTTTTTGACATATTGATAATGAGCAACTAAAAGCTTAATTTTTATTGGATACTAGGAAAGTTTTTCATAAATGGCAAACAAAAAGTAGGGTAAAGGAGGATAGTGTGCCTCGTAAACCTTATTCTATTGGACTGGCTGGGAAGGGTGGTACTGGTAAAACAACAATCGCGGGATTGCTTGTTAAGTTTCTAGTGGAGAAGGGAAAGGGCCCGATTCTTGCTGTGGACGCTGACTCAAATGCGAATCTGAATGAAGTGCTGGGACTTGAAGTTGAGGAGACTCTTGGCGGCGCTCGTGAAGAAATGAAAAGAGGTGTGGCAACGGGCATGACCAAGGATGTTTTTATGGAAATGAAACTTGAGCAGGCAGTAGTTGAAGCAGACGGTTTTGACTTGATCGTAATGGGAAGGCCTGAGGGTCCGGGTTGTTATTGTGCGGCCAACTCTCTTCTCACCATATACCTAGAAAGACTCATAGGGAATTATGAATACGTGGTTATTGACAACGAGGCGGGTATGGAGCATATCAGCCGGCTTACTACGAACGATATCAATCTCTTACTCGTTGTATCCGATCCAACCAGGAGAGGAATACAGTCGGCTGCCAGGATTTTCGAGTTGACCAAGGAGCTAGGCTTGAACATAGATCGTGAACTGCTGGTGGTCAACCAGGCCAGAGAGGGCCAATTTGATAACCTATCCAAAACTGCTAAGGAGTTTAATCTCGACTTAACAGGTGTCATTCCAGAGGATGAGGAGATTCGAGAATTCGACTTGAACGGCAGACCCACTGTACAACTAAGTCCCACCAGCAAAGCGCTGCAGGCAGCTTATTCAATTTTTGGAAATGTTTTAAGTCTATGATTTTGCTGATACATCTTTGCTGTTTCCAAATGAATCCCTGAAAGTACCTCTCCCACCTCCTCAGTCTTTTGGGCCACCTAGGATTGTACCTCATCTATTGAGCTCAGGTATAAAGAATTATTCAATCTTCCTTCCAGGGTGCCAGAAATTGCTTGACAAGGTGGCTTGAGTCATCTATTTTTTAAAATCTTTTGGAAAGGATAACTCTGTATTCTCCGGGGTTGCAACAACCTCCAGAAATAGTTTGCTTTTTTTGTTACAGCCACTGGAGACCCCACAGACCATAAAGGCGCCTGAAAGCTGCTTTTGGGTCTGAGAGGGCGAATAACGTGCAGATGGGGTGCCCTGGTATATATGCTAAATACCAGTGGCGAAGAATCGCGAATGTTTGAGATCAACAAGGAGGGATAGAAATTGGCCTTTGAAATTCCAAAACAGCCTTATTCAGGAAAAATCACCACTACAACTATTGGTACAGGAGAATCGGCCATCACATTGGGGGGGACGGACTCATACCCATTTCATTTATTCGAAGGACACATGCCCAATCCCCCAAAGATTGCCATGGAAATATGGGATTATGACCCCTCTGAGGAATGGCCGGCTGCAGCGGTGGAGCCTTTTAAAGACGTTATCTCCTCCCCTGAAGCATGGGCGAAGAAATGCATCGAGGAATACGGTGCGGATATCCTCGTTGTTCAGCTAAAGAGTACTGATCCTAATGGGATGGACAGGGGTCCGGATGAAGTTTTGCAGGTCGTGAAGAAAATCGTGGATGCTGTCTCTGTGCCCATTGTATTCTGGGGGACCGCTAATAATCAAAAAGATGAAGAAGTTTTGAAAAAGATTGCAGAAGCATTTCAGGGCAAAAACTTCGGTCTTGCGCCCGTGGAGGAAGGCAACCATAAGGGCGTGGGTGCTGCTGCACTGGGCTACGGGCACATAGTAGTTGCCTCAACTCCGATTGACGTTAATTTAGCTAAACAACTAAATATCTTACTCGGAAATCTGGGCGTCCAGACAGACAGGATCATAATTGATCCCACCACTGGGGGCCTTGGCTATGGCCTGGAGTACTCATACTCCGTTATGGAAAGAATCCGGATGGCAGCCCTTACCCAGGAAGATGACAAGTTGCAGGTTCCAATGATTTCAAACATTGGAAATGAGATTTGGAAGTGTAAGGAGGCAGGTGAATCCATTGAAGAGGCACCTACCATGGGGGACCCTGAAAGGCGCGCCATCTTGATGGAGACGGTAGCCGCTGTGTGCTATCTTCTTGCAGGATCCGACCTGGTGATCTTGCGGCACCCTGAAAGCGTGAGACTCGTGAGAGCGTTCATTGAACGCATTAGTGAGGGCGGTTCCATGGTGGACCTCGCGGAGATCAACAAAAGAGCGGAGCTTAAAGAGGTCGATCTTGCCGCTATTTCTCCTGAGCCTGATCTGAGTATAGCCGAAGAGGAAGCTCCTCCAAAGGAAAAAGCAGCGAAGCCTGAAGTAAAAGAGGCCAAAGCACCTCCAAAGAAAGAGGCCAAGGCCCCACCCAAAAAAGAAGTAAAGCCTGAGGAGAAAGAGGTCAAAGGGCCTCCGAAAAAGGAAGAAAAGCCTGCCGAGGCTCCAAAGGTGGAAGAGAAAAAGGTTGTAGAGCTGAAGGCCAAGGAAGAGGAGGAAGCAAGGGAGAAGGTAGAAGCTGAAGCAAGAGCCAAGGCGGAAGCAGAAGCAAAGGCCAGGGCAGAAGAGGAGAAGAAGGCGGAAGCAGAAGCAAAAGCCAGGGCAGAAGAAGAGGCAAAGGCCAAAGCAGAAGCTGAGCGCAAAGCCAAGGCAGAAGCCAAGGCCAGAGAAAGGGAAGAGCTTCTTGCGCTCAGGCAGAAAAGAGCAGAAGAGAGGGAAAGGCTGGAAGCAGCAAGGAAGGCTGCAGAAGCAGGCAAGGTGCCCAAAACACCGGCTGCTCACCAGCTGAGCCTTGTGGATCGATTGATTATGAACGTTGATCGGATACACAGGCGCCAGTCCTAGAAAGCGTTGACCAATAATATAACACGAGGAGGAACCTTACCAATGGCGACAGAAGGTGTCAAAGAAAAGGCAGCCGCTGCAAAGGTAAAAAAAGCGGCTAAGCCTCAAGAACTGACTATTGACGTGGCCAGCATGGAAATGATTGAAAGGTCTCGGGAATTGGAAGTTGAGACCATTTTCGACAGGGCTGCCACAATGAAGCCGTGTAACATAGGAGCACAGGGCACCTGCTGCAAGAATTGCGCACAGGGACCGTGCAGGCTTCCTTTACCAAAGAGCGGTATCGAAGGTGAAGATACCCGAAAAGGTTTGTGTGGTGCAACACCGCAAACAATTGCCGCTCGAAACTTCGC
The DNA here is from genome assembly GCA_019310485.1 of Deltaproteobacteria bacterium. Taxonomy (GTDB): domain Bacteria; phylum Desulfobacterota; class DSM-4660; order Desulfatiglandales; family HGW-15; genus JAFDEF01. The sequence continues at coordinate 66,924 of JAFDEF010000005.1, forward strand.
CCGGATGGTGGCCGGCGGGGCTGCTGCTCACTCGGATCATGGAAGAGGAGTGGCAGAGACTTTCCTGGCCGCGGCAAGAAAAGAAACCGAAGATTACAGAATTAAGGATACCCAGAAGCTGCTGGAGATTGCACCTGATTTTGGAGTCGACATCACGGTGGAAGGAGAAAACGGAGAGGTCCTTGACAGGGATATTGATGAGATAGCCGTGGAGGTGGGCGAAAGAGCGCTGGCCCAGTGGGGACAGCAAACCGGCGAGGTTGCTACTGTCAAGAGAGCGCCGGGGCCACGATACGAGCTTTGGAAAAAGCTGGGCGTGGTTCCAAGAGGAATAGACCGTGAAATTGTTGAGATCATGCACAGAACCCACATAGGGGTTGACCAGGACTATGAAAATATTTTGGAACAATGTACGAGGGCTGCCATCGCCGACGGGTGGGGCGGTTCGATGATTGCCACTGATCTTCAGGATGTACTTTTTGGTTGTCCCTATCCGTTGAAGAGTTCCGCAAACCTTGGTGTTTTAAAGGAGGATCATGTGAACCTGGTGATTCACGGCCATGAACCTCTTTTAAGCGAGATGATAGTGCAGGCAGCCGAACTCCCGGAGATGCTCGAACTGGCGAAAGAAAAAGGCGCCAAAGGGATCCAGCTCAGTGGCATATGCTGCACTGCTAATGAAATTTTAATGCGCCACGGGGTGCCGCTGGCCGGAAACTTCCTCCAGCAGGAGCTGGCCATTATTACGGGAGCCGTGGATGCGATGGTGGTTGACGTGCAGTGCATAATGGAAAATATCGCGAACGTGGCGCAATGTTTTCACACCAAGATCATTACAACAAACCCAAGAGCAAGAATAGCTTCCGGAGATACAGTTCACATTGAGTTTGACGAACACACTGCCTTTGAAGACGCAAAGAAAATAGTGAGAACCGCAATAGAGAATTTCCCAAACAGGGAAAAAGAGGTTATTATCCCTCGCCAGAGCTCCGACCTGGTGGCGGGCTTCAGCTACGAGGCGATCAACTACCACCTCGGAGGCACGTTCCGGGCATCTTATACGCCCCTTAACGATAATATTATCAATGGCCGGATACGAGGTATCGGCGGCGTGGTTGGGTGAAACAATGCCAGAACCTCTCTGGATGAGGGGCACATCACTGTAGTAAAAGAGTTGATCAAGCACGATGTCATTGTTCTCACCACGGGATGCAATGCAATTGCCTGCGCAAAGGCAGGGCTTTTGACGCCTGAGTCTGCAAAAGTTTACTGCGGCCCAGGCCTTGCCGAGGTTTGTGAGGCAGTGGGAATTCCACCGGTGCTGCACATGGGTTCCTGTGTGGATAACAGTAGGATTTTAATGGCGGCCACAGAAGTGGTTAAGGCAGGAGGCCTGGGTAAAGATATAAGTGAGGTTCCTGTTGCAGGTTCAGCACCTGAGTGGATGAGTGAAAAGGCCATTAGTATTGGGCATTACTTTGTGGCATCAGGAGTTTATACCGTTTTTGGTGTGACCATGCCGGTTACCGGTGCACCGGTCTTTGAACACTACCTCTATAAGGAGCTGGAAGACATCTATGGCGGCATGTGGGATTGTGAACCTGATCCTGTTAAACACGCGCAGAAAATGATCGCCCATATCGACAAGAAACGAAAGGCCCTTGGCATTGATAAGGCCAGGGAGCGAGTGCTTTTCGATATGGCGGCGCGTCGTGAGATCGAAGCAGCTTAGTGAATTGTAAAAAATTTAATGCCTCTTAGGAAGGGAGGAAAGAACCTATGTCGAAACTAGTCGCATTTGCTGCCATACAGGGAGCCTACAATATAGTTTCCAAGGCAGAAGGAAAGTACAAAAGGGCTCTGGAGACGTATGGTGGAAGTCAGAAACTGGAATTTCCGAACACAGCTTACTACTTACCTATCATTTATTCTCTGACAGGTATGAAGGTTACAGACCTTGATTCTGCAAGAAAACCGCTTGAGTTTGCGAGAAAACTTTTACCCCCGCACATAAAGAAAGACTGTTACCTGCCCTACCTGGGCCCCCTGTTGGACGCCGGTATGGCAGCGCTCTTTGCCGAGGAGATCGTGGAAGCAATTCGTTACGTGGAGGATCCCGATTTCTACCAGCCTGAAGTGGAGGAGCCTGACATAGACAATGGGAAGATCTGGCTTGGAGCCGCAGATGATGCAATCATGAGAAAGCGAGGCGTTGAATTTGTGGATGGAACAGCGCCCGGTTTTGCTGCCATCGTCGGCGCAGCTCCGGAGCCGGAGACAGCAAAGAAGATCGCTGAAGAGTACCAGGTAAAGACGATTTACGTTTTTATGGCTGCGAACCAGAATGGGACAACTTTTGCCGAACAGCTAATCGAAGCAGGGGTGCAGATCGGGTGGAATACACGTCTTGTGCCTTTTGGACCGGACATATCTGCCGCGGTTTTTGCTCTTGGTTTTGCCAATAGGGCGGGAATGTCATTTGGCGGTATTGCTCCCGGCGATTATAAGAGGCAGCTCAGGTACCAGAAAAACAGAATTTTTGCATTCGTGAACGCCCTGGGAGATGTTAACGCCGAGTGGGCTGCAAATGCAGCAGGCGCCCTCAACTGGGGTTTCCCCACGATCGCGGATACGGACATACCTGAGGTGTTACCCACAGGAGTTTGCACTTACGAGCATGTTGTCGCAAACGCGTCACATGATGAAATTGTCGCCAAGTCAATCGAGATACGCGGACTGAAAGTCACGATCAGCAAGGTGGACATCCCGCTTGCGTATGGACCGGCTTTCGAGGGCGAACGAGTGCGCAAGGATGATCTCTACCTTGAAATGGGTGGGGGAAAGACTCAGTGCACCGAGCTTTGCAAGATGGCCGAAATGAACGAGATCGAGGACGGCGAAGTGGAAGTTATCGGCCCGGACGTGACCGATGTGAAAAAAGGCGACCGACTGCCGCTCGGCATCTATGTGCAGGTGGCTGGAAGGCAGATGCAAGTGGACTTTGAACCGATTTTGGAGAGGCAGATACACCACCTTATTAACTATGCCCAAGGCATTATGCATATTGGGCAGCGCGACATTTCCTGGATCAGGGTAAGCAACCAGGCAATAGAGAAAGGGTTTACCCTAAAGGATATTGGCGTAATTTTGCATGCAAAGTTTCATCAGGACTTCGGCAATATCCTGGACAAGGTGAAGGTTACCCTTTATACAAAGAAGGAGGATGTGGACAAGCTCACAAAGTGGGCAAGGAAGGAGTATAAAACAAGAGATGACCGCGTGGAGAAAATGACGGATGAAAGCATTGAGATTTTTTACTCCTGCACCTTGTGCCAGTCATTTGCACCTAACCACGTTTGCGTTGTAAGCCCTGAAAGAACAGGACTTTGTGGTGCTTACAACTGGATGGATTGCAAGGCCTCCTACGAGATTAACCCCACTGGGCCGAACCAGCCTGTTGAAAAAGGAGAGTGCCTTGATCCAAAGCTCGGGCAGTGGAAAGGGGTCAATGAATTTGTTTATAAAGCCTCAAGGCAGGCCATTGACCACTATAACTTTTACAGCCTGGTGCACGACCCAATGACCACGTGCGGGTGCTGCGAGTGTATAGCGGCGGTTTTGCCAGCCTGTAACGGCGTCATGACCGTACACAGGGACTACAGCGGTGAGACGCCCTGCGGCATGAAATTCTCTACCCTTGCAGGTGTAATAGGCGGGGGGCAGTCTACCCCGGGTTTTGTAGGCCATTCGAAGTACAATATCACGCAGCGCAAGTTTATCGTGGGTGACGGAGGACTCCTGCGAATGGTCTGGATGCCTAAATCCTTGAAAGAGGAAATAAGGGAGCGGCTGATCAAGCGAGGAGAAGAGCTGGGCATGCCTGATTTAATTGACAGGATAGCGGATGAGACTATTGGGACCACTGAGGAGGAGATTCTACCTTTTCTCCAGGAAAAGGATCATCCTGCTTTGAAAATGGAGCCCATTGTAAGTGAATAGAGGATTCTTTTACTTTAGTTAGCATAGGAGTGGACTATGGGATTGACTGGAATTCAAATTTTTAAGCTATTGCCCAAGACGAACTGTGGTGAATGTGGGGTTCCCACCTGCCTGGCGTTTGCCATGAACCTGGCCGCCGGCAAGGCAGAACTTGATTCATGTCCCTATGTATCGGATGAAGCAAGGGAAAAGCTGGCCGAGGCTTCGGCTCCTCCGATTCGACAGGTTGCTGTAGGGGCAGGTGTAAGGGCCTTCAAGATCGGCGGCGAGACAGTCATGTTCAGGCATGAGAAGACTTTTTATAATCCCACGGCTGTAGCAGGGCTCATAACCTCGGACATAGACCCCGGTGCCCTTGAAAATAAGCTGAAGACCTGGAACGCATTTCAGTTTGAAAGGGTGGGTCTTAATCTGAGGCCTCAGGCCGTGGCATTAAAGGACGTTAACGGTGACGGGGCAGCATTTGCCGCAACAGCGAAAAAGATAGCAGAAGAGAGTGAGTTCAACCTTATTTTGATGACCGATAAGCCCGAAGTGATGAAGACGGCAGTGGAGGCGTGTGGTTTCAAGAGACCCCTCCTTTATGCCGCAACACCTGAAAATGCAGAGGAAATGGGCAACCTGGCAAAAGAGAAGCAGTTGCCTCTCGCTGTCAAGGCGGAGGGCCTGGAAAACCTTATTGCGCTTAGTGACAAACTCACCGGCATGGGGCTAAAAGATCTCGTGCTCGATTCCGGCTCAAGAGAGCTTAAAGATGCTTTCCAGGACCAGGTAATAATTCGCAGGGCACCCCTTAAGGCCGGAAACCGGTCCCTGGGATTCCCGACAATTACGTTCCCTTGTGAAATGGCGAGCAATCTTGACGTGGAAACCATGATTGCTTCAATGCTGATTGCAAAATACGCAGGGATTGTTGTTTTATCCGATTTCAGAGGGGATAGCCTTTTTCCGTTGCTGGTTGAAAGGCTGAACATATTCACGGATCCTCAGAGACCAATGACGGTTACACAGGGGATTTATGAAATTGGTGTGCCTGATGAGAATTCTCCGGTGCTCGTGACCACCAACTTTTCACTGACCTACTTTATTGTCAGTGGCGAGATTGAGGGAAGCAGGATTCCCAGCTGGCTCCTGATCATGGATACCGAAGGACTTTCCGTCATGACTGCGTGGGCTGCGGGAAAGTTTTCGGGAGATGCCGTGGGTGGCTTTGTGAAAAAGTCAGGGATTGCTGATAAAATAAGCCACCGGAAGGTTATTATTCCGGGATACGCTGCGGCCATCAGCGGTGATATGGAAGAGGAACTGCCTGACTGGGAGGTGATCATTGGGCCAAGGGATGCCTCCCTGATACCGAAATTTCTAAAAGATATGGTAAAGTAAACTCGGTGCGCAAAAGTGGAAGAAAACTTTATTTGCCATCCCCGTGCTTCTGCACGGGGCATTCCTACGGGGTAAAATCCAGAGGGGGAGGATGACCATGCTACTTATAGGCGAAAATCTGAATGTAATCAACAGGGTTATAGGAAAGGCTTTTAGAGAAAAGGACCCTCGGCCGATCGCGGAGGAGGCGAAAAGGCAGAAGGAAAAAGGCATGGATTGGATTGACGTCAATCTGGGTCCTGCTCGTAAAGGAGGGCCCGAGTTAATGGAATTCGTGGTCAAAACGATCCAGGAAGAAATTGGGGATACTCCTCCCTTGAGTTTGGACACTTCCAATATAGAGGCCATGGAAGCAGGTCTTGCGGTTCATAAAGGCAAAGCAATTATCAACTCGATTATGTGCAGGGCTGAGAGATATGAAAAAATGATTCCTTTGGCCGTCAAATATAAAGCAAGCTTTATTGCCCTTATGTGGGGGCCGGAGGGTCTGCCAAGAGACGAGCATGAAAGGGGAGCGCTCGCCGCAGAACTCATTTACGCTGCAAACGAAGCTGGCATTCCCAATGAAGACATATTCGTGGACGGTGTTGTGACACCTTTGAATATCCAGCAGCCTCAGTTGATGAGTCTCCTGGCTTTTCAAGAGATGCTTCAGGATATGTTCCCCGGCATAAAATCTACATGCGGGCTTTCAAATGTCTCAAATGGACCTCCGACTCACCTGAGGCCGATCATCAACCAGACTTACATGGTCATGCTCGAACGCAAGGGCATGTATTCCTGTATTGCGGATGCGTATGACGACAAATTGATTGATATCGCCAGGGGGAGGAGACCCGATATCGTTGAAGTCATACACAAAGTCATGGACGGGGAGGAGATTGACATGGACTCTCTGTCCAAGGAACTCCAGGACTATGTCAAGACAGCACGTGTAATCCTGGGCCATACCCTGTATTCAGACTCTTGGCTGGAAGTATAGACCGAAGTTCCTGAACAAATAGAGAAGAAAAGGAATCCCCCTGGAAGATGCGTTTTGGGGGATTCTTTTTTATTTAGGCGGGGTTAGTCCAAGTGGATAAGGAAAAGCAAAACATCCCGGTTATGACACCGGCAGAACTTGAAAGATTAGACCAAGAAAAGACTATTAAGCACAGGCTCTCAAAGATCGGGCGAAAAATACTTGTAATGAGCGGCAAAGGAGGTGTGGGGAAAAGTACGGTGGCCGCTTACATGGCCTTAATCTTGAGCAAGAATGGCAAGCAGGTCGGCCTTTTAGACGTTGATCTCCACGGGCCAACAATACCTCATCTTCTAGACATTCGTGGCGGGCTGGTAATCTCTGAAGATGGGCTTGTGAAGCCTTATTTTGTTTCAGATAGATTAAGAGCAGTTTCGCTGGAGATGCTGGTTCATGACAAAGATGCAGCGGTTATCTGGAGAGGGCCGATAAAGATAAGTGCGATCAAGCAATTCATTTCTGACATTGACTGGGGTCAAATAGACTACCTCATCATAGATTCACCCCCCGGAACCGGGGACGAGCCTCTTACTGTAGCGCAGACTATCCCCGAAGCAGAAGCTATTATTGTGACCACCCCTCAAGAGATATCGCTTGCAGATGTCAGGAAAAGCATTAATTTTTGCCGCCAGGTAAATATGCGGATTGTCGGTGTTGTTGAAAACATGAGTGGGCTCATGTGCCCGCATTGCCACCAACCTATATCTATCTTTGGCTCGGGTGGCGGCCAAAAGATGGCGGATCAAAAGGGGGTTGCTTTTTTGGGGACGATTCCCATTGAGCCTCTTATGGTGGAATACGGGGACAGTGGGCACCTTGCTGATCTCGCCTCAAGGAATGACCTGGGAATAAACAGCGCATACCAAGAAGTACTTGATAAGGTGGAAAGAACCGGCTGAATCTTGCTTATTGTCGGGCTGGGCGTTTGAAGGCTGGCGAAATGCCTTGGTAAAATTCTGATGAGATAATCATTTATTATGACCGTAAACCTTGACGAGATCCTTAGCAAACTAGACCCCGAAGAAAAGGACTTTATTGCCGCGCTTATTGATAAGGATCCACTTACCGGCGTGTACAACAGGAGAAAGTTTGACCGCGATGTTGAGCTGCTGGTAGCCGTATACAGAAGAACCCAAAAAGGATCGGCATTATTGATTATTGATATTGATCATTTTAAGAAATTCAATGACCAATATGGGCACCAAAGAGGAGACCAGGTTCTAATAGAAGTATCTAAATGCATAGAGCAGAGCTTGAGGGATTATGACCGAATCCATATTTACCGTTATGGAGGAGAGGAATTTGTGGTGATGATTCCCGATGTCACCACAAAAGACGCGAAAAAAATTGGAGAACGGTTGAGGCAAAAGGTCGAGAAAACGTGCCCTGTAACGATCAGCATTGGCATATCCCACTACAGGGAGATTTCAGATAATCTGGAGACTCTCGTTAGTGATGCGGACCGCGCTCTTTACCAGGCTAAGCGTAAGGCCAGGAACAGGGTGGAGGTTTACTCAAAAGTGGAAAGAGAAGAGGAAAATATCAACCCAGGACCTCGTAAACCTTGATTGGCTTGCTTTTGCCTTTAAGTTTCTTTTCCCCGATCTGCCTGATCCGAAACATGTTCTTGACACTCCGGTAGGTCTTTTCACCAATCAGAATCTGGTTTGGTTCCGCAAGAGTTTCCAGCCTTGATGCAGTGTTGACTGTGTCCCCTATGACGGTATAGTCCATTCGCTTCGGGGAACCAAGGTTTCCTGCTACCACCCGTCCGGTATTTATGCCCAATCTTATGCTGAACCTCCTGTCGGGCTCGATTTCTTCCATCATCTGAGAAAGAGTTTTGCGCATGTCAAGCGCGGCCCTGACAGCTCTTTCCGGGTCATCTTCCCGTTCAATGGGCGCTCCGAACACTGCCATGATCGCGTCTCCGATGTACTTGTCCAGGGTTCCATTATACTTGAATATAATATCAGTCATTTCGCGAAAATAGTGATTCAATAGCAGGCTGACCTCTCCGGGTGAAAGCCTCTCCGAGAGAGGGGTAAAGCTCACAATGTCACTGAACAGGATAGTTGCAATCTTTTCAGTGGGAGCCACAAGGGCTCCGCTTTCCAGATCCTCCCCGTGGATGATAAGGTCCACGACTTCCGGGGAATGAAATCTTTCAAGGCGAGTTCTAGCGATTGTCTCACGCCGTATCTTTTCGTTTAATTCAGCCTGCTCAATAACCATAGCCACTTGATTGCTGATAGTGGTGAGCAGGTCCAGGTCCGCCCTTGTAAATTTGTTCGTCAGGCGTGAGCTGTGAAGCTGGATAATGCCTATGACCTCATTTTTTCGCCACAGTGGAACAGACATTGCCGAGCGAATGTTCTGCACAAAAATACTTTTGGCTCCTTGAAAGCGGGAGTCTTCCATTGCATCTGAAGTGAGCACGGATGCCTTTTCATGAACCACCCTGTTGAGGATCGTGCGGCTAACCTTCATTTCGCCGCTGCTTTTCTTGGAAGAGATTCTGTATTTTACAACTTTTGGAACCAACTCGTCGGGACTTTTCCCCAGCAGGGCAACAAAACCGTAGTCAGCATCAATGACTTCGAAAATTGAGTCCATTATGGCGCTCAAGAGCTGGTCAAAATCTGGAACGGTGTTAAGTTTGCGGCTAATTTGGTAGAGCACGTAGAGGATCTTGTTACTTTTTTCCAGGTCCACGAACCTTGCATGCTCAGGTCCCGACCTCCTCCGTTCTGGAGTAGTTTCGGAATCACCCGCCTTTGCCGTGGCTACCCGGCGGGCTGAGATTAGCAGGTCTTGTTGAGAGTCCAGCTCACCAACACGGGGGGCTTTCCTCAGAACTTCCTCTTCCTTTTGTTCCGCTGAATCTTCCACCAGCCGAGCTCTTGGAACTTTGTCCAGAAACACAATTGTGGCAGTTCCGACCTTGACCTCATCCCCATGCTCCAAGATATGCTCTTTGATTTGTGATCCATTGACGTAGGTACCGTTGTGGCTGTCAAGGTCTTTCAGGAGATATCCCCTGAGGGTTTTTCTTAAAGAGGCGTGTCTTCTGGATACCGTGTAATCAGGTATGACAATATCGCTCTCTGGCGCCCGGCCGATTATGATTTCACCTTTTTCAATCAAATAGGTGCTGGTTTTACCGTCGATTGTGTGAACACTGAGCTCTGCCATTATCTTTTTTCAAACGGTATTTAGTAGCGTTTCCATGAAAGCCTGGATCAGAAGAGATGTATCACACCAAACCGCTCAGATCCAAATCACAGTATCCCTTTTCCAATGTTCATTGTCCTGGTGGGGGTAATCAAGGTTGTAGTGCAGGCCGCGGCTTTCTTTTCTCAGGGATGCACAGGTAATTATCAATTCCGCTACCTGGGCAAGGTTCCTCAGCTCAAGTAGGTCGCTGGTGACAATGAAGTTCCAGTAGTACTCCTTTATTTCTTCCTGGATGATCTGAACACGGCTTCTGGCCCTTGCCAGGCGTTTGTTGGTCCTCACAATACCAACATAATTCCACATAAATCTTCTTATTTCATCCCAGTTATGCGTTACCACCACGGACTCCTCGCTGTCTGTTGCACTTCCCGAATCCCACAACGGTGCCTTGCTGAGAGGGATATTCCGATTTGCAGCAAGGTCCTCAGAGGCACTTTTGGCAGCGCGTTTGGCAAACACGAGCGCTTCAAGTAACGAATTGCTCGCCAAACGATTAGCACCATGAAGCCCCGTGCAGGCAACTTCTCCAATGGCATATAGGTTATCAATATTGGTGAGCCCATTCTTATCGGTGAGGAGGCCGCCACACATGTAATGGGCTGCAGGAACCACCGGTATAGGCTCTTTTGTAATGTCAATCTGATATTTCAAGCAGGTGTGATAAATGTGGGGGAATCGTTCCTTTATAAAAGCCGCAGGCTTATGGCTTATATCAAGGTAAACGCATTCATCCCCGCTTTTTTTCAGTTCCAGGTCAATTGACCTTGCCACGATGTCACGGAAAGCGAGTTCTTTGAGCGGGTGGTATTTTTCCATGAAACGGTTCCCCTTGCTGTCAAGCAGAATCCCTCCCTCGCCTCTCACCGCCTCTGAGATTAGGAAGCTTTTGGCCATAGGGTGGTAAAGGCACGTGGGATGAAACTGGACAAATTCCATGTTCGCCACCTTGACTCCTGCCCGATAACCTATGGCAACACCGTCCCCGGAGGCGATGTCAGGATTGCTGGTGTAAAGATACACCTTGCCCGCTCCTCCCGTAGCCAACACAGTGACCCTGGCAAGAAATGTTTTGACTTGATTTGTTTTGACATCCAGAACATAGGCCCCCCAGCATGTCTCTCTTGTCTCCGAAATTACAATTCCCCTCTTGATCAACTTGGATTTTGTAATGAGATCTATGGCCATGTGATTGTCGTATATGGTTATGTTGGGCTGCTCGCGGGCGCGCTCAAGGAGTACTTTTTCAACCTCCTGGCCAGTGTGGTCCTTGGCATGCACAATTCGGCGCCTGCTGTGCCCTCCTTCCATCCCTAGATCGAGTTTTTTTTCGGGACCGGATTGCCTGGTGAAGTTCACTCCCAGCCCAATGAGTTCCTGAACCCTTCCAGGGCCTTCCCTTACTACCATTTTGACGACATCTTCTTTGCACAGGCCGTCTCCTGACTCAAGGGTGTCTTTAATGTGTAACTCGGGTTGATCCTCGGGGTCCAGTACAGAAGCAATACCTCCCTGGGCATAGTTTGTTGATGTCTCTTGCGGATCCCTTTTAGTAACAATAGCCACGGTGCCAGAGCGTGCGCTCTCGAGTGCAAAACTCAGTCCGGCAATGCCGCTTCCAATAACGAGGTAGTCTGACTGAACTTCCATTCTTGTCCCCCAAAATCGCTAACAGAATAAAGAGATTTCTCCTCAGTTCACCTTTAGGTGGGCAGAAAGTTAATGCTACAACATTTTCAATAGATCAGGCTCTCATCCTTGCAAGGTTGACAGAGAACATAATTTCTTTTACTGTGTCGCATCCTATTTATCAAGAAAACTTTTCACCATTAAAGTGGATAGTGTGAAGGTTCCCCCCGCAGAGCCCGTACTGGGGGAGAAGGATGGGGGGAGTAGGATTGTGCCCTTGGTGTGTTAAAGATGCGTGCAGATGCAGAGGAAGCCGTCAAAAAGATTGCTGCGGTAATATTTGATTGCGACGGGGTGATGTTTGACTCCCGCGTGGCCAACATCAACTTCTACAACCATCTCTTATCCCGCTTTGGGCTCCCCCCCATGACCCAGGAGCAGGTGGCTTTCGTGCACATGCACACTGCTGAGCAGTCTGTAAACCACATATTCAAGGGAACGCCTTTCGCAGACGCAGCCCAGGCCTACCGGAAGAAGATGGATTACAGTCCATATATAAAGGACATGAAAATGGAGCCTGGATTAGAAGAATTGCTTAAAATTCTAAAGCCGAGAGTGAGGCTTGCGGTGGCTACAAACAGAAGTAATACAATCGAAAGGGTGCTTGACTGCCACGCGATCAGACACTTCTTTGATCTGGTGATTTCATGTCTGAATGTTACTCACCCAAAGCCCCATCCCGAATCCCTCCTCAAGATCCTGGAGGCGTTTTCTATTAAGCCTCAGGAAGCATTCTATGTGGGCGATTCTTCCGTGGATTGTGAAACCGCCAGATCAGCAGGAGTTCCTTTCATCGCTTATAAGAACAAAGCATTATCAGCAGAGTATCACGTGGACCGCCTGATGGACATAGCAGAGAAGATCCTGGATCTCAAAAGGCCTTAGATTTTCGGGCGCCCCATTTCGGGGGATATTTCCCGGGGCAGCCTCCTAAGACTTGACCCCAGACGGAAGCACGCTGGGGGTCAGGAATATCAGAAGCTCCGTTTTTGTAATCGTCTTCCTTTGAGCCTTAAAAAGCCATCCAAAGAACGGGATCCGCCTTAAGCCGGGAATTCCATTTTCGCTCTTGGAGTTGTCTTCCTTGTAAATACCACCCAGCACAATCGTCTCACCACTTTTTACAAGTAGAGTAGTTTCCAAGTTTTTGCCACTCGTTCCATCGCCTTCCTTTTTCTTGTCCTCGAGTACCACGTGTAGCGTAACGTAGTTGTTGTAGCTGATAGTTGGGGTAACATTTAAGGAAAGCTTTGCTTCGATCTCTTTCGCTGGAATGTTCTCTGTGGCCGGAAGGAAGAATGATGTTCCTCTGCCTATTGTAGCTGTCTTTCCGTTCATGGCGATAACCTTGGGTGCTGAAATAATTTTGGCGGTGCCTTCGCTTTCGGAAAGTGCCAGTTTTGCGTCCAGGATAGTTGCGGTCAGCCCTGAGCCGCTGAGCTTTGAGAAGACAAGCCCCATATTCGGGGTCCAATCACTGGGTGTGTTGGTCACGAAAGTGGGGCTTACCAGTCTGCTCCCAGCAGGAAGGTCTGTTCCCGGCGTTGCCGGGTCTACCGAGCTTGGCGTGCCCCCGAAATCTGTAAAGGTCACTCCCGTACCGCTGCGCTGCTGTATTTGAAACTGATCCCACTGGATGCCCAGGTCCCGGATAAACCTATCAGTAGCATCCACGATCCGCGCTTCTATCATCACCTGTTTTACCGGCGTGTCAAACTGCTTGACTATCTGTTTTGCCTCCTCGACGTTAGAAGCGATATCTCTTATGATGATCGTGTTTGTTCTAGCGTCAACGCTCATTGTAGCACCGCGTTTTTTTCCCGCCTCACTAAGGGGGATGAGCTTCCCGATTTCATCGGCCTTGGCAAAATCAACCGGGATGTATTCGGTTACCAGGGGTTCGAGTTCCTTCTCTTTTTCTTTTTCCTGGAGCATCTTTTTTCGAGCAGCCTCTAGCTGGGCTTCATACTCCTGGACCTTTCTTTTCTCCTCGGCTTCGATCTGGGAGATATGTGACTTGGTCGTCACCCAAATCACGTTCCCGACCCTTCTCATGCCCAGATTGTTATTATCAAGCACTAAATCCAGGGCCTGATCCCATGGCACATTCTTGAGCCTCATGGAAACCGTTCCCTTGACATCAGGGCCCCAGACAATATTTAAGTTACTTACTTCTGCGATCAGCCGTAGGATATTGGTGACATCGGCATTCACAAAATCCATTGTCATAGGCGCACCGGTGTATTTCTTCTGCAGGCCGGGGATTCCCTTAGCCTTTGCAGAAACAGGCATTGCAACAACAGCCGTCTGCTTTTGCGCAGGGGCCTGGGCCTGAGCGGGCTGAGTAGCTTGCGCAAGCCTTAGGGGCACTATTTTCTTTTCCACAGGTCTAACAGACGTGCGCCCAAAATCAATGGTGATTTCATTGCGTGTTTGTTTAACATGGTAGGGGACCATTTCCTTTAAGGTTATTTCCACGGTAACGAGCCTCCCTGCAGGTGAGCGGGAAGCCTTAATTCGGTCAACGGCTCCATTAAACTGGGAGGAATCCACCTGTCGCATTATAAGAGGGGGGATCGTCGCATCGGGGATAGCCAGAACAATGGTCTTCGCTCCCTTCTGGTCGATAGAGTAGCGGGCTTTTTTGTCTGTGGTAACAATGACTCTAGATTTTCCATGTGCAAGCATTGTGAAATCAATGCCTAGAATCTGGGTCAAATCTATGGGTTTTTTCTTGAAAAAGATTCTGGGTTCAGAAGGAGTGAAGGGAAGTTCAATTTCTTTTTGCTCACCAGCGGTAGCTTTTGGGGCAGCTTTTGCAGCAGCCTTTTGGGGTGTCAAGGTTACCATAATTTTGCCGTCCCTGTCTTCTACCGCGTAATCAAGAGGGGTGAGTAGGCCGATGGTCACCCTTGTTGTCAGGGCCTGGGTCCTGCCCTCAGCTGCAGTAATGGTGGTTAGCTCTCCGCTGTAAACCTCTTTTTTCTTGGGAAGATCTCCGGAGGGTTTCGCCCTGATATCTAAAATGATCCTGGGGGGGTCAAGAAGTTTAAATGCTTTGTAGGGAGCGGATCCTCTGTAGGTGATTTCAACTACTGTTCGGTCAGGTCCGGGATTAACGCTTATGGATTTTATAACAGCTATTGGTTGCCCCGTGCTCTGGGTTGTGCTGGTTGTAGCACAACTGCCCAGTAGTAAAGCCGCGGCAGCGATATATATGAAAAAGAGTTTTCCCTTTTTGTTAAGGATTGATTTCTTCCCCATGGGTGGTCTCCTTTTAATTGGTTCTAACTGCCTACTTTTCCATTCCTCCCACTCGCAAGAGCCGCGTGCAGCTCTTCTCAGATGAGATATTTTTCACATTACAGGAGAAGGTAGTTTTTTCTTAATAATCTTGAATTTCTTATTACCTCTGAAATCCCTGTATTCTTCCTTGATAATAACTTCTTTGTCCGTAATCTTGTCTACCACGCCGCCGTCTGTACCTATGGCTGTTCCTTTCTTGATCACGTGACCGGTGCCTTTAGAATCACGAACCATGGCGAAATTACCCTTTGGGCCTGTAATAATGGCTATCAACTGCAATTGCGAAAGCTCTAGAGTTTCCAGGTATGTTTTCGGTTTTCTGCGTTTCTTTTCTTCAAGCTCTTCCTGCTTTGCAAGGAAAGACTTGAAAGGATCTGTTTTTCCAGTAGGGTCATATATATACTGTTCCTCTTCCTCGGCGGCTACTTCTTTCTTTGTTTCCTTTTTCTGCTTGCTGAGCACCTCCTTGGGGGCATGAGCTGGCTTGTATATGATCTCATGGGCAGCAAATGCTACACCGGGGAAGACAATGAAAATACAAAGGACGAGGAAGAAGCTACCTCCTACGCCTTTTTTTCTGAGTGGTCTTAACATCACTAGCACCTTTGAATCTGTATGTCACAGCATCACACCTGGTGAGCAAAATATTGGAAGTTTTGCTTACCGGCTTCATGGACACATTCAGGATATTGACAATTCGTTCCATTCTGCCCACTTTGTCAAAAAAAACAGCCACATTATGGTATGGTCCGCTCACCTCAATAGCAACTGGGATTTCCATGTAAAAAGTTCTCGGTCTTTCCTTCTGCGGACTGAAAAGTCGGAAGACAAGCTGTGAGTCGGCTCCCAGCTTGGTAATGGTTTTCAACAAACTGGGGATTTCTTTCTCATTCGGGAGAAGCTTCAGTGCCTCTTTGAACTGGGCATCCACGGCGTCGAATTCGGCCTGAAACTTCTTATATGCCCTTGCCCTGACCATTGCCCTGTTAAGCTTTGTCTTGAGATCAGAGATATGCTTCGAGGTCCTCTCAATTTCCTGGGTTTTTGGGAGGAAGAAAAACCACCCGAACACAACCGCCAGGAGGATAATCGTGCCCGCAAAGATCAAGATCCTGTGGGACATCTTGAGTTTTTCTATTTGCTCTATAAAGGATCCTTTTGGCATTTTTTGCTAGCTTTCCTTGTTCAGAATCAGCCCCTTCTCCTTTTCTTAACCGGTGCCTTTTCTTCCTTTTTGTAGGCATAGGTCTTGCAGTCCAGGACAAAATCAGAGACCCTTAGCTTGTACTTTGGCAAGTACCTCAACCTCACGCTTTGCAGATCCACACTTCCAATATATTTTGACTTTTCGAGGTTGGTCATGAAAAGGGCCACGGTTTCATTGTCCATAGCGGTTCCCTGCAGCTTCAAGCTGCCCCCCGACTCCTTGAGGGAGGTAAGCCACAATTTATCCTTAGGTACAGCCATTGCGATCTCATCCAGGAGATGCACAGGTCCGGTTTTGTTTTTTTCAAGTTCCCTGATAACCTTTAGTTTGGTTTTTATCTCCTTGGTCTTTTTTTCCAAAATGTTGATCTTGCGTATCGTGGCCTGATAACTTCTCAGTTTGGCCTGGGTATCCGCTTCTTCTTTCTTAAGGTCGGCAAGCCGGCCGTTAAACTGTATCATGTAGTAGGCCATCACAAGAACAAGGAAAAGCACGCTCAGCGCGTAAATAGTTACCTGCCGTCTTATGTTCTCTTTTTTCCGGGCGGCCCTAAAGGGCAGTAAATTGATTCTTATCATTTGTCGCCAATACTCCTAAGGGCCAGGCCCACTGCAACAGCAGCCTGGGGAGCCATATAGCTCAGGTATTTTGGATCAAACACCTTCTCGTTTATCTGAAGGTTAACGAAAGGATTCAGTTCTTCCACTGCGATATCGGTTTCCAGTTCCAGGTACTTTTGAAAGCCAGGAATCCGGCACGAGCCCCCGCTTACGAATATTTTTTCAATATGCTCGTCAGGGTAAGTGGTCGCCAGAAAATCAAGGGCCCGTTTGATCTCATTTACCCATCCCGAGACAACAGAAGTGAATATCTCCTCCATATCAGCCCTATTCTTGGCCTCAATCTTGGTTCCTCCAAGCTTCATTTTTTCCGCATCTTCATAGGAGACGTCAAACTTGGACATAATTGCCTCATTTATTTGATACCCCCCATAGGAGGAATCTCTGGTAAAGATTGAAACACCCCCTTTTATCGCATTGATGCCCAGCTCCTCTGCTCCGAGGTTTACAAGGGCATAGCAACCTGATATATCTTCCTGGCTACTTTCAAATGCGTTTTGAAGGGCAAAGGCGTCCACGTCAAGTATTGCAGGGTTGAGGCCGGTAAGCTGAAGAAGGCTTACATAGTCGTCTACGATATCTTTCTTGGCTGCAACGAGCATGACATCCATGAGATCTTTTTCCATCTCTTCAGCCTGCTCTTCTCCCCCTTCCCCAGCACGCTCCGACAGGATTTCGTAGTCTAGGTTCACGTCATTAATGTCGAAAGGTATGTACTGTTCAGCTTCTTCCTGAATAGAGCTTTCGAGTTCAGACTCTTTTCTTTTCTCAATGCTGATTTTTTTGACGATCACCGAATATCCGGATATTGAAGTCACCACATTTTTGTTCTTAACCTTGAGGTTCTTGTAAAGATTCTTAATGGCTGAGGAAACCACCTCCATCTCCTTGATAGAGCCTTCAACTATAGCATCATGGGGAAGGCCGATTGTTCCAAAGTTCTTGAGAATCATCCCCTTCTTGCTATTATCGATCTCTACAAGCTTGATGGAGTAGGATCCAATATCAAGCCCGACAAGCTGGTTTTTCTTGGGTACCGCCATATAGCTGTCCTTCTTTAATCTTCAGGAAAGATTCTGTCTTTGTCTGCAAGGCTGTAGCCCAACGCCAGGATGATCTTTCTCCTAGTCTCCATGCGACAATTTTTACCCTTCTCAATCCTGTCGATTGTCAAAGGGGAGACGCCAGCTTTCCTAGCCAGTTCCGCTTTACTCATTAAAAGTTCTTCGCGGATTTCTCTAACAATATTCTGAGCCAATTTTTCCTCCAGCCTTCAGGGTTGAAATTATTCGGTTTCTGAGGATGCTAAAAATATCATATATATATTGCTATTTGTCAAGTATTTTCTTATAAATTAACTAAAATTTGCATAATTTGTCTATATGTAGCCTATAATAAAAAAAATTCATACCATATGTTGTGTCGAAGGCTTTGCAAGGAACTAGCGAAGAGAATGCTCTTTTCGGAGGCGCGGTGCAGGAAAAAAATCCTTTACAAATCCATTTGCCGCTACTAGATTCATTCCGGCCCGGCCAGAGGATGGAATCCAGCAGTTTAATCCGGCCTGCGAGGAGAGATCCTGCGCCTCGAGTGCACAAGGACGAAGAATCGGGAGGAGCTTTTGAGCGCAAAGAAAAGCAGGGGCGCTGTTAAGAAAAAAAGTACGTTTAGGGAATATGCAGAGGCGGCAGTCATTGCGGTCCTTCTCGCCTTATTTATAAGAACGTTTGTGGTTCAGGCTTTCAAGATACCTTCCGGATCCATGGAGCCCACCCTTCTTGTGGGCGATCATATCCTGGTGAACAAGTTCATTTATGGCATAAAGCTTCCTGTTGTACGCAAGACAATCATTCCGATCAGCAAACCGTCCAGAGAAGATGTAATAGTTTTTATTTATCCCGTAGATAAGAGCAAGGATTTTATAAAACGTGTGATCGGGCTACCCGGAGATACTATTGAGATTGTTGGAAGGGACATCCTGATAAATGGGAAGCGGTTCCCTGACAGACATGCTTATTACTCCGAAAAGAGCTCATCCATGGATAACCCGTGGAGTAGCTACCATTTTGGACCCATCACCGTGCCAAGAGGCCATTTTTTTGTAATGGGAGACAATCGTGACCACAGCTATGACAGCCGATTCTGGGGGTTTGTGCCCTCCGGTGCTATTGAAGGGAAGGCTTTTCTGATTTACTGGTCGTGGCCACACTGGAGGAGATTTTTTCACGTCATCAAATAACTGCTCAGGGGGCAACATCTCTCTTACTTTTATTGAGATCGCGAGTACGTATCTCGTCAGCCATCAAAATGGTCTCCAAAACCTCTTTTGGCAGCAATGTCTCACCCAACTTGTTCAAAGGCACAAATTGAGCTTCGGTCACATCAGAGCCGGGGCTAACGGTACGGGAGGATGCGGATCCCCAGTAGTCGGCTATCACATAATGGAACTGCACCCGTCCCTTGCGATCCAGTACTATCCTGTCCGCAAGCCTAACAAGTCCACCGATCTTGACCCGTATGCCGAGTTCCTCCCAGAGCTCGCGCCTCAAAGCATCCTCCACCTTTTCTCCGAGTTCCACCACGCCTCCAGGCAGGCTCCACTGTCCTTTGCCTGGCTCCTGTTTCCTTTTTGCAAGCAAAACCATGTCTTCGTTAAAAATGACTCCTGCCGTGGCAAGGATTGGACAGTCTGGATATTTCCTTTTCATTTCGCCTCTCTAAAAGTCATCATTGGGGAAAACTGAAGCCGCCCTCTTTATCCGCTTTAAGAATACTTTCCTTATATGAGAGACCCCAAAAAGTGCAGTAGAGCGAGGTTCATTCAGGGTCAAGCAAGTGCCGGTAGTCAGGAAGTGGGCAAGATCTTAGCCTCTCCACTTCTTCCATGCACGTGAGGTCATAGCTGATAGGGGTGATTGTGATTTTCCCTTGCTGCAGAGCCCTGGCATCAGGATCAGCAAGGCGTCCGTTGACAGGCATTTCCTCTGCAAGCCAGTAGTAGACGTTCCCGCGGGGGTCGACCCGCTTCTCAAATCGTTCCCTGAACCGGCTTACGCCCTGCCTTTCTATTGATATGCCTTTTATCTGATCAGCAGGCAGGGCCGGTATATTCACATTAAGAGCCATTCCGTCTCTTAGGCCGTTTTCTTGCATAAAACTTATTATCTGCCGGCTGAAGCGGGCAGCAAAACGGAAATCAGGATGCTGCCGTGCATCCAGTGAAATAGCTGCGGATTTTATTCCCAAGAACGCTCCTTCGGTTGCAGCGGAGACAGTGCCTGAGTAAAGCACATTGACTCCAACGTTCGCACCGGGATTGATTCCCGAGATAATAATATCCGGAGGGGATTCAAGAAGTTCTTGTACGGCGATCTTTACGCAATCAGCAGGCGTGCCCTTAACCCCAAACCCGAAAAAGTCTCCATTCTTGTACACAGGCTTGACCCACAGGGGAGAGCTTAGGGTAATGGCATGGCCTACAGCGCTCATTTCAGAATCGGGTGCAACAACTTGGACCTCGAAGTCGTGTCTCAACTCTTGATAAAGGGCCATCAGTCCCGGCGCGTGAATACCGTCATCGTTTGTCAGGAGAATTTTCATCCCTTATTCCTCCTGTCCGGTCCCGTCTTCTTGCATAATTTTCTGGGCTACGCATGTGCGTATAGCATTAAAGAGCTAAAGATTGAAGACAAAACTGTAACGTCCCCGTTTCAAGCACTTTTGAAAAAAAGAAATTTCTCCCAATACAAAGACTCCGGAAAAATTCCAGGAAGGAGTTTTCGTTGCTTCTCCAGGCGGTTTCCTGTATACATAGGGTGCACTGGAGAAAGTATTTTTGAACGGGCACACACCTGGGCCACCACTTGAGAAAGGTGATATTGCTTTGAAGGACATGGAGAAAGTTTACCGCAAAGAGCTTGTCACCATGCTAAAGTTTGGTGCCCTTATCAACTCCTCCCTTAATATTGAGCGTATCCTTGAGACTGCCATGAAATGGGCTGAGGAATTTACCAGAGCAGAAGCAAGTTCTGTCTACCAGCTTGATGAAGAAAAGAAGCTTTTGCTTGTTCGGGTGGCAAGGGGTGAGAAAAAAGAGCCCGTCAGAAAGATCAAGCTCAAATTGGGCGAGGGGATCGCAGGCTTTGTTGTTAAGACAGGAGAGCCTATGGTGGTTCAGGATGTGCGGAAAGAAAAGCATTTCAGTGACAAGTTTGACAAGATGACCGGTTTCCAGACCAGATCCATGATTTGCGTCCCCCTTATAATAAGGAATAAGGCGATAGGAGCCCTTCAGGTTCTGAATAAAAAATCGGGAGAGTCATTTGACCGCTCTGATCTTGAGCTTCTTGTCGGGATGGCTCAACAAATTGCTATAGCCCTGGAAAACGCAAGACTCTATCAAATAATGAGAAAAAGAGTTAGGTCCACTACGCAGGAGCTGAAAATTACTCAGGAAAAGCTGATTCGTTCCGAGCGCTTGATCGCAATGGGACACTTGGTCCAGGGGGTCGCCCATGAGATCAGGAATCCGGTGATGACCATAGGGGGCTTTGCGCAAAGGATAAAAAGGGAACTTTCAGACAATAACAAACTAAAGCAGTACCTGGACATAATTATTGACGAGTCCGGCCGTCTGGAGCACCTCGTCAGACAGGTGCGTCAATTTGCCGAAGTGCAGACAGCCCACCTGAACCCGGAAAGCCTACAGAGTGTTGTAAGCGAAGTTTTGAGAGACTTCAAGAAAGAGGCAAAAAAGCAGGGGATTAAGCTCAAGTCCAGTATCCCGCGATCTTTACCCCAAATAAGACTGGATGCCTCCCAAATTGCTATTGCTCTAAGAAATGTTCTGGAAAATGCTGTTGAATCAATGCCAAACGGGGGAACTCTTGCGGTGCGGCTGAAAAAGAATGACAACTTTATCTCCATGGAAGTAAAGGACACGGGCTATGGCATAGCTCCCGATCAACTGGATTCAATATACGACCCCTTTGTTTCCTCTAAGACAAGGGGAGCGGGTCTAGGCCTTACCATGGTCCACCAGGTTGTCACGAATCACCATGGCGAGATTAAAATCAACAGCAAATTAGAGAAGGGAACAACTGTGATCATAAAATTGCCGATCACAGTGGTTTAGTGGTTGAATAGCCAAACATAAAGGAGGGACCCGGTTTCAGGGGAAACATTATGAAAAAAAGAAACAGGGGGCTGTCCAGGACGGCACTGATTATTATTGTAATTGTAGGAGCGGCTATCTTGGCAGGCTATTTTCTCGGAAGAGAAATACTGCGGGAAGAGTCACGGAAGATGGTCGCTGCTAAGCCTCAAGAGCACACTGAAAATAGGCCCACGTCCCAAATACCAGAAAAGCTCACACCTGAAAAAGGCAAGCCTTTTGTATCCGAGGAAATCAAGAAATCAATACCACCCCAGAGTGAAGAAAGGGGTCCTAAGAGCCAGGAGGACTACTGTGCCCAGATTCAAAAGGACATCACCGAGTTTTTCGACTATCTGGATACCAAGCCCTATATAAAGCACCTGGAAAACGATCAAGATTCTTATTCGCACTTCAAGAGACTGATAAAAGGCCTTTCTTCACGGCCTCCTGTGCCTGCAGGAGAAGGTGTCGATTCAGCTCTCATTGCAAGGAACGTGTTTCATTTATACAGGGTGTTGGACAAGGGGGATATCAGATTTATCAAAGCTATTCTCAGAAACGAGCAAGATACCCTTGAAATGAACATGGATCTTTTTTACAAGTGGCTCATGCTTGGCAACAGGTGCCCGGATTCTGAAGGTATCAGGCCGCCACTGGAAGTATTATATGACTATGCTGGCTTTTTCCTGAACACCATTGGGGGAAGAGCCTACCTGTTCAGGAGGCCTCTCAAACTGAGGCTTCTTTGCACCTATTACAGTCTTCTGATAATCCACGAGGCTGACAAAAAGGGGAAAAATAGTTACGGGATAGATATATTCCCCATGATAGACCCTCTTGCCAAGGAAATCACGGTCTATTCCGACCTTCAATTCAGAGAAGAGTACGTGAAAAACCTGGACCAACTGGAAAGGTATTACATCCAAAAAAGATAGACTCTCTTTGCTGAAATTGCCGCCATTTGAAAATACATCCCACCTCCGCGGCATAAAGCCCCACCACCGGATACCTGGACCAAAATTTGGAAAATTCTTGAAAACGCAGTGGTTGTGGAAAATTGTGCTGCCTAGGTGCGGGCATGATGCGGGCTTGGGTTAAATTCATTCACTTTGGTAGAGCAGTATTGTCAAGGTTTATGCTATAATATTTTCGCTGTAGGCAGGATGCTCACGTTTGAGATCAGGGCAAGTAGCATCTCAAATGCGGGAGAAGCGTACTTGTATGTTTAGCTGCTAAGGCAGTTTTGCTAGGGATTGAGGTGGGGCAAAATGTAATACCGGTTTAGAAAATTGAAGAGGGAGTAGCATGCACCTCGTTGCTATTATGTCAAATCTACGTCTCCAGGATGTGCTTGACATCCTGTTTCTCACATTTGTGGCATACCATCTCTACCAGTGGTTCCGGGGCACAAAGGCCTTCAAGGCCCTGGTAGGATTACTGGTACTGGGCATCATTTTCACAATAGCACGCACATGGGGGCTGTTTTTGACCACTTGGGTATTCCAGATACTTTGGCAGGTACTTGTTCTGCTTCTCATTATCCTTTTTCAATCAGAGATTCGTCAGGCATTGGAAAGGGTGAATCCCCTCCAGGCGCTGGGTCTTCGCAAAAGAAGGACTCCCGGAAAATGGGTCAACGAACTTTCTGATGCAGTATTCCAGATGGCAAGAGAAAGGATTGGAGCCCTGATAATCATCGAAAGAGAGGATAGAGTGGAGGAGTTGATCACTGGTGGGCAAGAGCTGGAAGGGACTCCGAATGCTGAACTGGTATTGAGCATTTTTCAAAAGCACTCACCCCTTCATGACGGGGCCATTGTAATAAGGGACGGCAGGGTTACTCACGTGGCCTGTTATCTTCCCCTCAGCTCTGATGGCGGACTACCATCTGAGTGGGGAACCCGGCACAGGGCCGCATTAGGTCTCAGCGAGCGTTGTGATGCTCTGGTCATAGTCGTTTCCGAAGAACGTGGTGAAGTATCACTGGTCGTAGAAAGCAAGGTTGAGCATCCCGCGGCAGCCGAAGAGCTTTCAAGAAGGGTTCTGGAAACATTCCGCATGCTTGCCCCATCAAAGCTCACAATTCGGGAGAAAATTCAGTCTGGGATCTTAAACCAGTGGCGAGTAAAGGCAGGGGCGTTTGTCCTGGTCATGGTATTTTGGTTACTCCTGGCAGGGCAGCAAGATTTTGAAGTGGCTTTCAGTGTTCCGCTACAGCTAAAGAACGTACCTCAAAAGATGGAAATTCTTGACCCACACGACCCTCGTATAATGCTCAGGGTACGAGGACTTCGAAAAGACGCCAGCACATTGAGCGACAAGAACGTGCGCGCGGTGCTGGATCTGTCGGCTGCAAGTTTCGGCAGGAGAACGTTTACCATAACCGCAAACCAGATTTTGCTTCCCAGTGAAGGGGTTCGCATTATGAGTATTGAGCCGCATGAAATAAGATTCAAATTTAGAGTAAAGCCCTCCCCAATTACAGGGAACAAAGGAATCAAGGCAGCGCCACCAGGAAGTGCTCCCGGAAGTCCTCGGGACTTGCTACGCTAGTTTCTCCAGAACTTCTGGGCGCGGGAAGCCATCAAGGACAAAGGGTTCCCTTAACCCATCAATACCTCCTTGCCCTGGCAGCCAGAGCAAGCGGTTTTTGCTGCCCTTGTTAATAGTTTGACAGGGCGCAAGAAAATATTATATGAATGCTTTTCGTAATTGCGCAGGTATTTAGGTTAAAAACTGAAGGCAGCGTTCAGTCCGTCCACCTGAGTAGTTGCTACTTTTCGCTACAAGATAATATGGTTTGTTGATAAGGGGTTTTTTGATATGGGTAAGATCAGGATCGCTATTGCGGGAATTGGAAACTGTGCCAGCGCGCTTGTTCAGGGTATCGAATACTACAAGAGCAGGAACAGTAATAATGCCATTGGATTCATGCACTGGAACCTGGGTGGGTATGAGCCTGGAGATGTTGAAGTCGTCACAGCTTTTGATATTGATAAAAGGAAAGTAGGAAAGGATCTGGCTGAGGCTATTTTTCAGCCCCCCAATTGTACAAGGGATATCTGCCCGGATGTGCCCAAAAAGGGTGTAATAGTAAAAATGGGCAGGATACTTGACAGCTTTGCCGAGCACATGAGGAACTATGATGAAAAATATACCTTCTTGCCTTCTCCTGAACCGGAGGCAAGGGAAGAAGACATTGTAGGGGCACTGAAGGAATCAGGGGCCGAAATTCTTCTCAATTACCTGCCTGTTGGCTCTGAGGATGCGGTAAGATTTTATGCGGAGTGTGCCTTAAAGGCGGGAGTTGGTTTTATTAACAACATGCCTGTGTTTATAGCAAGTGATCCCTACTGGGCGAGCCGTTTTCAAGAAGCGAACCTGCCGATAATAGGAGATGACGTAAAGTCACAGCTGGGTGCCACCATTGTGCACAGGGTACTGACCAACCTTTTCAAGAATAGGGGGGTCGAGCTGGTCCGGACATACCAGCTAAATACGGGAGGAAACACGGATTTCTTGAATATGCTTGATAGAAATCGTCTGCGCTCAAAAAAGAAATCCAAGACCCAATCCGTGCAGTCACAACTGGGGGATCACCCGCTGGAGAACGAAAACATTCATATTGGGCCAAGCGACTGGGTGGCGTGGCAGAAAGATAACAAGATCTGCTTTATTCGCATGGAAGGAAAACTTTTCGGTGACATACCCATGGACCTGGAACTGCGGCTCTCAGTGGAAGACTCACCCAATTCAGGGGGTGTTGTTATAGATGCGATCAGGTGTTGTAAGCTTGCCCTTGACAGAGGAAAAGGAGGAGTGCTTTATTCTCCATCTGCCTATTTCATGAAACACCCGCCAAGGCAGTTTACAGATGATGAGGCACGCAGGATGATGGAGGAGTTCATTGCAGGGAAAAGGGACGATTGAGGTGTTTAAATAGTATGTATCTTTCCGGTAGCTCAATTCAATAACTTTGATGCCAGGAACTCAACTCCCCCCACCAGGAAAAACGTTGAGCAGGAGGGATATTATGCGCGAAAGAATTGAAATCTTTGAAGGTGACATTACCAAGCAGCAGGTGGACGCAATAGTAAATGCGGCCAACACCTCCCTTCTGGGAGGAGGAGGCGTGGATGGTGCTATCCACCGGGCTGCAGGACCTGAGCTGCTTGAGGAAACAAGAAAGATCGGAGGGTGCCCCACCGGTGAGGCAAGAGTGAGCAAAGGATATCGCCTCCCTGCCAAATGGGTGATCCATACTGTAGGGCCGGTGTGGGCTGGTGGGAACAGAAACGAGGATCAATTGCTTGCAAGTTGCTACAGGAATTCTTTGAAAGCTGGGACGGAGCTGGGTGCAAAGACCATTGCCTTCCCTTCCATAAGTACCGGCGCTTACGGGTTTCCCCTGGAAAGGGCCACAGAGATAGCGCTCAGGGAGACCAAGAACTTCCTGGAGGCGGACAAGAGCTTGGAAAAAGTAATATTCGTTTGCTTTGGCCAAAAGGTGTTCAACACCTATAAAGAGGTTGCAAAACGCATTTTTGGCTAATAACTTGGCCTTGGCCTGAACAACGTACGGACGATAAATTTTGGTTCTTGGGGGCCTGTTTCGTCCTCCACTTAGCTCTCTAGTCTTTGAATGCCCTCACTTTTATCAATTCTGCCACAATGCTGATGGCAATCTCCTCGGGTGTCTCTGCCCCAATTTCAAGGCCAATCGGCGCGTGAACTCTCTTAAGATCATCTTCACTGAATCCTTCCTCTTTGAGCCTTTCAAAAATGGCAGACACCTTTCTCCGGCTACCTATCATGCCTATGTACCTCGCTTTTGTTTTCAGGGCCTGGGCAAGCACAACCTTGTCATGTATATGCCCCCTGGTAACAATCACAAGAAAGGATGATTCATCAACGGGCAGTTTTTCCATGACCCCTTCAAAGGAATACCTGTAAACTTTTGAGGCTTCCGGAAATTTACCCGGGTCGGCAAAGTCCGGGCGATCGTCAACAACCACCACCTTAAACCCCGCCATGCTTGCCACTGGGACAATTTTTGAAGACACGTGTCCTGCGCCGAAAACATAGAGGACCGGATCTGCTGCGACAGGTTCAACGAAAAATTCAAGGTTTCGCCCCGCGCTATCACGATAAGCTAAAATTGTGCCCTGGCGCATCTTGAGAAAATCCCCGACACCCCGGGCAAGCTTTTCCTCTATCCCTTCCTCCACGTGGAGTGACCCGGCTCTTTGACCCCCAGAGCCAAGGAACATCCTGCTTGCCTTTCCTTTTTCCCACAGCTCAGTGTTAAGGAGGATGGCAACAATCCCGGAGCCTCCTCTTTTCTGGATGTCCGAGACATTTTTGAACACAGCCACAGCTCCGGAGTCCTCAGGGGCCAAAGGCTCCAGGAAGATCTCAGTATCACCACCACAGAGCATGTCAGTGTTAGCCACATCCGTCCCTTTTAAGCTGAAACTCAAGCGATCAGGCAGGCGCATTTTGAAAATGTTCTCGGCCTTTTTGAGAACCGTTGCTTCAAGCACTCCCCCACCAATGGTACCCAGAAAAGAGCCATCTACCTTCACCAGACACTTAGTGCCAACTCCTCTTGGCCCTGATCCTGTCAGTTTAATAATAGTTGCAAGAACTAAGAACTCTCCTTTTTGAAGGTTCTCTGCAATATCCCTATAGATCGATTCCATTGTTTTCACTCCTGCCCCTCAGGACCTCGTATTCTCCCCCTTCTACTGATCCCATTACAACTCGCTCTATTTTTCCCTGGCCTTTTTCAAGGATTACGCTTGCCAGCTCTTTAGCAATACCTCTTTCTTTTAGCAGGTCGAGTTTATTAAGGAATACGATTCTGTGCGCACCATCAGGGCTTCCCTTGAATAGCCCCTCATGATTGAGGAAAAGTCTTACAACCGCTGGAGGTACCAGCCTTTCCCCGGGAGGAACCCCTGTTAACTTGCTGACAAGATCTATCCTGAAGGCCATGCTTGGCTCCAATCGCCGGCCCAGCGCCTCCACTCCGAGCATGGCTATGACCTTTGTTGCCGAACCGGGAATAACCGGCTCATGTTCAGAGGGCGCTTTCACGGGATGCCCGGCAGCACCGTCTGCTTCCAGGATCAGGTAATCGATAGCGGTGTCCTGGAAAAGCCCGTCTGCAAGAGATGGACTGATCCCCATTACCTTTCCTGTTTGGAGAAGATCCCGGGCCAGAAAGACATATCCCCCTGTTTTGAAAACCTCTTTTATTTTAGCACGCCAGGCAGGATCCTTTTCCGTAAATAGCACGGTAGGGGCAGTACAGGCTTCCCGGTGCCAGAGCTTTGTTGTGCAGGAAGTGACCAGGTGCCGCCCGGCTTGCTTCAATTCCTCCGCAAGGGTAAACAACAATGTGGTCTTCCCGCCCCCGCCAACCAGGGCAACGTGTTCCCTGGGCCCCAGCCCCAGGGCTTGTACCAAGGTTCTGTGCGATTTTTCCAATTTTCAGGCTCAAACTGGCTGTTAAGTACTACTTTTTCTTAGAATGCGCTTGTCTCCTACCCTGACTGTCACCTGGCTGTGGTCAAAATATTCAAGCAGAGGAATCGTATATTTTCTCGAAGCGTTGGTCATGCTTTTAAACTCGGGAGTGTCTATCTCTCCATTTTGTCTCAAGAACTCAATCAATTTTTTCCTGAGGCCCTCAATAACATTCCTGTGGAAGTAAAGATCCTCTTTCACCTTGACCAGGATACCGTCTTTTACCATGACCTGGAGAAGTTCATCAGCATCACTTCCGCCAAGCTTTTCTTTCACTTCTCTAAAATAAGGAGGTTGAAGGCCCCCCTTGAGATAAATTTCCTCGATTTTGCTCCTTACTTTTTCCTGGTCTCTGGCAAGGGTGACCCTGTGTCCTTTCAATCGGAGTATTTCCCTTTCTTGAACTATGACGTTTTCTTCTACGAGCTGGTTGACAAGGTAGTTGAAAAGCTTTTGATTATCCGACCATTTCAGCCTGGAGCGGAGCTCTTCCTTTAGGAGCCCCCCCTTGAGGGGGAAGTCACGGTGATATTCTGCAAGTATTTTTGTGATTTCATCCCTTGCTTTCCCCAAGAAGTCAGCATGCAAGAAAAGACCGCTTTCCTTGTCAAAAAGCATTATCTTTTTCTGGGCAGCCAGGTCATTCAATATTTTTTCCAGGCTTTTCTTGCTCGCGTTTGTCAGGAAAGGCAAAATTGAGCGCTTTACTCCTTTGTAGCGACCTGAGGCAATGTATTGTTCCGTGATCCTGCCAAGATCTCCACTGTCCAGAACCTTGAGTTCTGCCAGCACCTTTTCGGAAAAACGCTTCTTTTTTTGCGGAAGAGCGTTCAGGATCTCGCCACCTCCTATGGTTCTTACGGGGGAGTAACTTCGCAGCACATAGCGGTCGTGGGCAAGGACCACTGTGGGCTGTTCGAGCCTTATCTGAGAATAGCAACGATCTCCCGGCTTCAGCTCATCCCTGTCAAGTAGAATAACGGTTGAGATGATTTCACTCGTTCCGGTATGGAACCTTACTTTGGCCCTGTTTTTCAGCATTCGGGGGGCACTCGGCAGCAGTTCCAGCACCACGTCAACCATGTAGGTGGGTTTTAGGGAGTCCTCGCTTGCAAGAACATCGCCGCGCTGAATCTGTCTTTTTTCTACACCCTGAAGATTAATTGCAGTCCTGAGCCCTGCCCTGGAATGGCTGACCTCTCGATTGTGGACCTGGATTCCCCTTACACGGGTGCTGAACCCTTCCGGATAAATCGTTACTTCATCCCCGGTGTTAATCTCTCCCGATATGGTAGTGCCCGTAATAACCGTGCCAAACCCTTTCATTGTAAAAACGCGGTCAATGGGGAGTCGGAAAAAATTACCGGTTTCTCTCTCTGGAATTTCCTTCACAAGTTCGTCAAGTACCCCCAATAATTCTTCAAGCCCCTGGCCTGTAAGGGATGAGACTTCAACAACCGGTGCATCTTCCAGGAACGTTCCTGAAAGAAACTCCCTCACGTCCTCCCTTACCAGCTCAAGCCATTCCTCATCCACCATATCTATCTTGGTAAGGACAACAAGCCCCCGTTTCACTTTCAACAGCTCGCAGATCTCCAGGTGCTCCCTGGTTTGAGGCATTACACCCTCGTCTGCGGCAATTATCATGGCAACAAGATCAATGCCCGTAGCGCCTGCAACCATGTTCTTGACGAATTTTTCGTGGCCGGGCACGTCCACGATCCCCAGCACCTGTCCGCTCGGCAATTGGAGGTGCGCAAAGCCCAGTTCAATTGTTATCCCCCGTTCTTTTTCCTCTTTTAGCCGGTCGGTATCTATACCGGTTAACGCCTTAATAAGGGCAGTCTTACCGTGATCAATGTGCCCTGCTGTTCCCAGGATTATCTGCTTCATTACTGTTGCACCTTTTAGCATTATAATACCCTATACTCAGTTAAATAAAAGGAATGCCAAATATTGTCAACTTATACACCCGCGGCCCTCAAACCTTCAATAAATTAGTTGACCCCAACATTTGGTTTTGCTAAATAAGAATTACAAATCCCCGGTAGCTCAGTTGGTAGAGCGGGTGGCTGTAAGAAAAGAACTGCAGCTTCCACGAGAAATCGTGGTTGAAAAATCGGGTGAATTCAGGGAAGCCTGCCCTCCACCGCATATGGAGAATGGTAATCCTGAGCCAAGCCCTGAACTGTCACTGTTCAGGGAAGGTGCAGAGACTAGAGCTTCGGCTCGTACTCCGGACAGTTCCGGGGGAAGCGCCCGACACCCTCAGCCCAGGTATGTGGGACGGGTGA
Organism: Deltaproteobacteria bacterium; assembly: GCA_019310485.1. GTDB lineage: Bacteria > Desulfobacterota > DSM-4660 > Desulfatiglandales > HGW-15 > JAFDEF01. The sequence goes on from JAFDEF010000005.1 coordinate 97,363, forward strand.
TGAGATAGTCCAAGCCTGGTAGAAATATCAGGGCACTTGTAACCACTTGGTCGGCGGTTCGAGTCCGTCCCGGGGAGCCAACAACGAATGCAACCGGTTTCCTAACCGGTTGCTTAACGAATAAAGCCCCGCATCGGCGATGCGGGGCGTCGTTGTTATAAGTGCAGTAATTTCATAAAGTTACGCCACCCCCGACATTACCGACTGCATTCTCGATTCTCCGCCAAACCGCCTGATTCATGTCCGGCGATGAATCTTTAACCTGAAATCTGCCTTCGGACCCCGAAACGAACGCGGAATTCTCCGATTCTCCGTTTTTCAGAATTCCTTGGTTAACAGGTCGGTTGCATTCAGGGTCGGGAAGCGCGGCCGGCAGTAACCTAAAAATAGCCGAATATCTTTATCTGCAGCCGATTCATTCGGGAGTTGATCAAGAAAAATTTCAATAAAGGGTTTTTCTTGACAGGGATTTGGTCTATCGTATGATAGATCATCTGATAACGCGCGTGATATGAATTCTGTGGGATTCAGATTTACCCGACTTTTCAAGGAGAGCACCATTGAACGCCCAGACCGATATCCCTCGCTTGGTCCGTGAGCTGCGGGAGCGCACGGGCCTGACCCAGGAAAAGTTCGCCGCCAGGCTCGGCGTGACCTTCCCCACCATCAACCGTTGGGAAAACGGCCGCGCCCGGCCGTCACCGCTGGCGTTGAAACAGGTTGAAGACTTGTTGCGGAGTATGGGTGAGCGCGGCGAGGATCTCTTGCAGGAGTTTTTCCCTGATGAGCAAAGCTGATATTGCCGACTGTGTATTGGTCCCATTGCTGTGTGTGCTGATAGATAAGGAGCTCTTTCATGCCCGATCATAACTATTTTGCCAACCTGATCTGGCAGATTGCCGATTTGTTGCGCGGCCCCTACCGGCCGCCGCAATACGAGCGCGTCATGCTGCCCATGACCGTGCTCCGGCGGTTCGATTGTGTTCTGGCCCCCACCAAGGCCAAGGTTTTGGCCGAGTACGACCGGTGGTCGGATAAGCTCCGGGATGAGGCCCTGGACGCCAAGCTGAATCTGGCGGCCGGCCAGCGGTTTCACAATCATTCGCCTCTGGATTTCGAAAAACTCAAGGGCGACCCGGACCACATCGCCCAGCATTTGGTCAGCTACATCAAGGGGTTTTCCTCCGGCGTGCGGCGCATCTTCGAGTATTTCGAGTTCGAAAACGAAATCGAAAAGATGCGCGAGGCCAATATCCTCTACCTGGTAGTTTCCAAGTTCTGCGAGATAGACCTTCATCCGGACAGAGTTTCCAATCGTGAAATGGGCTACATCTTTGAGGAGCTCATCCGGCGTTTCAACGAGGCGAGCAACGAAGAGGCGGGCGACCATTTCACACCACGCGAAGTTATCCGGTTGATGGTTGATATCCTGTTTCTCCCTGACACCGATATTCTTACCACGAAAGGCATCATCAAAACGCTCTATGATCCTGCCTGCGGAACCGGAGGGATGCTTTCCGTTGCTGAAAGCTACGTGCGGGAGCTCAACCCCGATGCACGCCTTGAGGTCTTTGGACAGGATTTCAACTCGCAGGCCTATGCCATCTGCGGCTCGGACATGCTGATCAAGGGCCATAACATCGACCACATCGCCTTTGGGGATAGCTTCACGGAGGACCGTTTTCCGAACAAGAAGTTCGATTACATGCTGGCCAATCCACCTTTTGGAGTGAAATGGGAAGCAGAAGCCGAGTTTATCAAGCGGGAACATGAGGAACAGGGCTTTGGCGGTCGCTTCGGCGCGTGACTACCGCGCATCAACGACGGGTCCCTGCTCTTTTTGCAACACATGATCACCAAGATGAAAGACCCCGAGGAAGGCGGCACGCGCCTGGCCATAGTTTTTAACGGCTCTCCTCTGTTTACCGGTGGCGCGGGCTCCGGCGAGAGTGAAATCCGTCGCTGGATTGTCGAGAACGACTGGCTGGAAGGTATCGTCGCCCTACCCGACCAGCTTATCGACGCCCGGACTTTCTTCAAGAAAATGCGCAAGAGTCTGGGCCAAAAGCGCCACGAGATATGCGAAGACCAACGCGCCGAGATCACTCGCCTCTACGGCGAGATCAATAAAAACGAATATGTCAAGATATTCGATAACGAGGACTTAGGCTACCGGCGCATCACGGTAGAGCGACCTCTGAAGTTGAATTTCACTGTTACGGACGAGCGGCTTATGCGCGTACGTGAAACCAAACAATTCCTGAACCTGGCAACGAGCAAGAAGCGCAAGGATAAAGAGAAGGCCGAATCCGAGATAGCTGAAGGAAAGAAGCTCCAGGAAGCGATCCTATCGGCAGTTAATGACTTAAGTGGGATGGGTGTGGTCAAGAACCGTGACCACTTCGTGAAACTGCTGAAAGAGGCGTTCAGGGAAGCGGGCATCAAAGTCCCAGCGTCCCTTTTCAAGGCCATACTTATGGCGCTGGCAGAGCGGGATGAGACGGCGGACATCTGCACTGATTCCAAGGGCAATCCCGAGCCTGATCCAGAATTGCGCGATTACGAGAACGTGCCGTTGAAGGAAGATGTGCAGGCTTATTTTGAACGGGAAGTCTTGCCACATGTTCCCGACGCCTGGATCGATTACAGCAAGACAAGGATAGGTTACGAGATCAACTTCAACCGCTACTTCTACAAGTACATACCTCCGCGCCCACTGGAGGAAATCGAAGCGGACTTGAAGAAGATTGAGCAGGAAATCGCGGACATGTTGTCCGAGGTCACCGAGTGAGGCAATGGCATGGCTGAAACTGTACCAGCAGATGTGATCGGAAAGCTTCGCGAGGCTGTCGCGAGCCTCAAGGGCACGGCTATCTATAAGGAGATTGTGGAGCCGAGGGATGCCGTATTGGCGCGGTTCCAGCCGGTCTTTGCTCCCGACCATGTGACCGAGATAAGTGAGGACGAGTTCCGCAGCTTCCTCCTGCTTGAGGACAATCAGCACTGGAGCGGACTCCACCGGCAGGGACCTCGGATGTGTGCCGACATGGACCGGCTCAGAGGTGCCCTGGCAATACTCGTTGACGAGAGTCAACCGGTAGCGGACCGGCTGGATAGGGCCATCGAAATGGTCTCCGGCATGGGCAAGAATGTTGCCTCGGCCATCCTTCTGGTCGCCCAGCCTGAGCGGTACGGTGTATGGAACAACCGTTCCGAAGCAAACATGAGGCGGCTGGGCATTTGGCCGAAGTTCGACCGAGGCGAATCCTTTGGCAGTCGGTATGTGAAGGTCAACCAGATCTTGCTTCAGCTCCGGGATATGCTCCAGCTCGACCTTTGGACATTGGATGCCCTCTGGTGGTATCTGGACCAGAAAGAATCGGGCGATCTGCCCCTGTCCGAAGTTACCGGAACGACGTCCGGCGGCGTGTCGGCGGAAACCGAACAGCGGTTCGGACTTGAACGTCACCTTCATGAATTCCTCCGTGACAACTGGGACCGGCTGGAGCTAGGTGGCGAATGGGCGCTCTACCATGAACCCGGTGACGAGGAGGCCGGGTACGAGTATCCTTGCGACGTCGGCCGTATTGATCTTCTGGCCAAGCACAGGAAGAAACCACGCTGGCTTGTAGTCGAGTTGAAGCGCAATCAAACCAGTGATCAGACTGTCGGGCAACTCCTTCGCTACATCGGGTGGGTCAAACAACATCTGGCAGAGGATGGAGACGAAGTGCATGGACTCATAATCTGCCACGAGGCGGATAACGCCCTCCACTATGCATTGAGCACAGTTCCGGATGTTGAACTTCGACTATATGAAGTTGAGTTTCATCTTAAAAAGCCGGAGGTAATCCTGGGAGTGAGCAGGAGGGGCTGCGAATGAAGTGGCGGGCCTACCCAAGATATAGGGACTCCGGCATCGAATGGCTGGGCGATATACCGGCACATTGGGAGATCGTTCCTTTAAAATTTGCTCTTAAGCCTCGAGGAGATGCTGTCAAAACAGGACCATTTGGAAGTCAACTGTGCACTATTCCCAGATGATGCAGAAATTGGAATTTTGCATCCATGCCTGATGAGGATACAAGTTAATCCAAATATGGTCCTGTCTGAGTATCTCGCTTTGCTAATCCAAGATGGAGGCATAGTGCTACTTCAACTTCAACTCATGAGCAATGCAACTACAATTGACGTAATATACTCTGACTCTTTGAAAGCGGTTAGGCTCCCATTGCCTCCCATTCAGGAACAAGGTGAAATACTTGCTTGGATAAGCCAAGAAACAAAAAAACTCGATATTCTGTTGGCAAAAGTCCGCGTAAGCATCGACTTGCTCCGCGAATACCGCACGGCCCTCATCACGGCCGCGGTGACGGGTAAGATCGATGTGCGGGAGGAGGTCGCTTGATGCCGGTGCCGAATCCCACGCCGATCTATCGTTTAATCCATGTGGACAACCTGCACGTATGCTTGCAGCACGGCGGACTACATGCGCCGAACTATACCCCAAACGACGGATTAAGATACAAGACGATTCATAACGTAGATATCCAACTCCAGCGTCGAGTCGTCCGGATTCCATGTGGGCCAGGAGGTGTGATACATGACTACGTAGGCTTCTATTTCGGTTTTTTGTCTCCGATGATGCTCCAACTCAAGACAGGGCAGGTAGAAGGATACAATGAGGGGCAAGAACCATTGATTTACCTGGTCTCTACGGCACAGGCTGTAGTGGATAGCGGAGTCGGTTACGTTTTCTCCGACGGGCACGGGATTGCGGCCTATACAGAGTGGTACGATGACTTATCCGATTTAGGTAAGGTGGACTGGAACATGGTCTATCAGCGGTACTGGGCAGACAACATAGACGATATGGACCGCCAGCGAAGGAAGCAAGCAGAATTCCTGGTGCATCGGTTCTGTGATTGGAAATTGATCCATGAAATAGGGGTAATCAATAACACAGTGAGCGTAAAGGTAGATAACGTACTGAACCGCTTCCCTAATCGTTCGCACCCACCCGTGCGGGTGCGACGAGAGTGGTACTACTGGTGAAAGGAGGTGCCACCATGATAGAGATTACGCGTGGTAATGTCGTCGAAGCCAACGCAGAAGCGTTGGTCAATACCGTGAATTGCGTTGGCTACATGGGTAAAGGAATTGCCCTGCAGTTCAAGAAAGCATTTCCCGAGAACTTCAAGGCATACGAGCGGGCCTGCA
>JAFDEF010000062.1 GCA_019310485.1 Deltaproteobacteria bacterium
AACTCACTGTCCTGGCTTGAAGGCGTTAACCTCAAGCTCAAATTTAGATGATTCGTTGACCTTAAAAATCTTATATTCCTGTGACGGTTAAATTAGCGCGAAAATCGGTGATAAGTCATTCAAATATCCCTGGCAAAAAGTTTCTTGCACGAAATCTGATTGAAATGGTGCAAAAGTCAGGTACTGCTTAGACGATAGTATTTCTTGTTTCAATATAAACTCATGCCCTTATCCACGACTTCAGCAGGAGGCTTCGATGAATAGAGATGTTTTCATTGTCGCTGCTCAACGAACACCAATAGGCGATTTTGGCGGCGGTTTTAAGTCATTGAATGCAATTGATTTGATAGTTCCTCTTATGAGAACGACGATTGGACGTTCAGGCCTTCCGATAGACAGAGTGGGGAAAGTCATTCTAGGGAACACCCTAGCTCCCCTCAATCCAAACATTGCCCGAGCTGCTGCCATCGCTTGCGGCATCCCACCAGAAACTCCGTCATTCACAATCCATTGTGCTTGTGCCAGCGCTATGCAAGCACTGATCAGCGGCATTTCAGCGATTACATTAGGAGAGACAGAAACAGCGCTTGTTGGCGGCGTCGAGTCCATGACAAATGCCCCTTATATCTTAAGCTCGAATAGATGGGGGCAACGCCTCCGACATGCTCAGGCGACTGATCTGTTGTGGTGGGGGATGCAAGAAGATCCGATCATGGGAGGACAGGGAAGAAGTGCTGACTATCTAGCTAAGAAATACAATATTTCTCGTGAGGAGCAAGACGAACTGGCTGCCCTTTCTCACGAGAGAGCACTGACAGCACAATCAGAAGGTTACTTTGATAATGAGATCGTTCCCATCGAAGTGAAGGAACGTAACAAGGCGAAAGTAATACAGAAAGATGAACACCCAAGAGAGGATGCCACCTTGGAGAATCTAAGGCGACTCCCAGCTGTGTTCTCCGATGAGGGGACGGTGACTGCAGGCAATGCTAGCGCTATCAATGACGGCGCTGCAGCCATTGTTCTCGCCACAGAAGAAGCATGTGAAGAATACGGTATGAAGCCTATAGCCAAACCTGGAGTATGGTCGATCAAGGCAGCTGACCCCAAGCTCACAGGTATAGCGCCAGTACCAGCCATAAAGGAAGTTCTTGACTTGTCAGGTTTGAGCCTCTCCGATTTAAAGCTAATAGAGATTAATGAAGCGTTTGCTGCCTATTATCTCGCTTGCGAAAAAGAACTTGGTTTGGAAAGGAAGCGGGCGAACGTAAATGGCAGCGGCATATCTTTGGGGCATCCTGTCGGTGCCACGGGCAGTCGCATTGTGGTCACTCTCATTCATGAAATGATCCGGCAAGATGTTGCTGTAGGTCTTGCGAGCCTATGTGCTGGTGGTGGAATGGGATATGCAATCCTTATCCGCAGGGATCTTTTGTAAAGTAATTGGGGGGCACGCCGTATCCTAAAGAACAAAGAGAGCTGAAATGGTTAACGAAAAAATCGTTGTTGAACAACATGAAGGTGTGGCCATCTTGTTTATTAGTAATCCCCCTGCAAACAGCCTAGACAGGCATACCTTAAAAAGCCTGGAAGCAACTATGCAGAATTTGGGAAGGGAGAGAATCCTGAAAACAATAATCTTGACGGGAAGGGGAGGTCTTTTTTCTGCAGGTGCTGAACTGAAAGAACTAGCGGCTGTAGCCACATCCAAGGAGGCAGAACGCATTGTTACTCGCGCAAAATCGCTTTTTGAGCGAATCGAGAATTTCAAGAAGCCTGTCATAGCGGCTATTGATGGCATGTGTTTAGGTGGTGGCTTGGAATTGGCGTTAGCCTGCCATATGCGTATTGCGGATGAAAAAGCTAGGTTTGGTTTTCCTGAGATAAATCTAGGTCTTATGCCAGGTGCAGGGGGAACTCAACGTCTTCCCCGATTAGTGGGTTTCCCTCAATCATTCGAAATGATCCTAACAGGTGAATTGATTGATGTTAAAGAGGCTCGAAGGATCGGCCTTGTCAATGCTATAGCGCCGCCTGGAAAGAGTGTTGATATTGCTAAGGGGTTGGCTGAAAAAATGAGTAATAAAAGCCAAGTCGCCGTGAGGTCTGTCCTCGAGGCTATTCGGTCTTCAGCCAATTCGGATGCATCGGAAGGTATGGAAAAAGAAACCCTTCTCTTCGGAAGGCTCTTTGAAACCGGGAATGCAAAGGAAGGTATTTCTGCCTTTCTTGAGAAAAGAAAGCCAAAGCTTGCAGACGAATAGTCTTTTAGGAGGAAAGTATGTTGTTGGAAAATAGGGTGGCCGTTGTGACAGGAGGTGCTCAAGGTCTTGGCCGGGAGGATGCACTTGTCCTGGCCAGGGAAGGTGCCGACATTGTGGTTGTCGATATCAATAAGGAAGGTGCGCATAAAACTGCTGATGAAGTAGAGATGCTTGGTCGTCGATCAATTGTGTCTGCTATAGATATAACAGATAAAGGCTCCATTGAGGATTTAGCAGATGAAGTAAAAGAGAAATTAGGAGGAGTGGATATCTTAATAAACAACGCGGCAATGCTTAATAATCTGGCCCAGATTGAAAAGATGAAAGATAGTCTTTGGGAAAGGGACCTTAACGTGAATCTCACCGGCACCTATTATTGTACAAAGGCTTTTTTCCCACAAATGAGAGAGAAGAATTGGGGAAGGATCATAAATATGGCCTCTGTAGCTGGGACATTAGGGGGTTTTGGCCAGGCAAGCTACTCAACTACCAAGGCTGGGGTGATTGGTTTCACCAAGTCCATCGCGCTGGAAGGCGCTCGCTTCGGAATTACATGTAATGCTATCGTGGGTGGCGTCTTTGCAACAGAAATGACGACTGCCATGCCAGAAGATATGCAGCAAAGAATCTTGAAACGAATACCCATGAGGAAATTTGGAAACCCCGAGGATGTGGCGAATGCTATTGCATTTCTTGTTTCTGAAAAAGCGAGTTATATTACAGGCGCAGTTCTTAATGTTACCGGGGGTATAGAGCTGTTTGCATTTTGACCAATCAAGTAGATTCCCACGGCTAAAGCCGTGGCACTCACTTTTTTACCAGCTTCGCTGGACACTCTTGCAGGCGAGTTCTTCATTCACCCACGAGCAAGTCTGTGGAACTCTGCCCTTCGGGTTATTAGAGGGGTTGACCTAAGAAACACAGAGGAAAAGAAATAAGGGGATGTCATATGTCTTATGATTTAACAGCACAACAGCAGGATATTAAGAAGGCAGCTCGGGAGTTTGCGGAGGGCGAGTTTCCCGATGTTGCTCTAGAATATGACAAGAAAGAGGAATTTCCCAAAAAGATTTGGAAAAAGGCATGCGACTTGGGTTTTATGGGCGTCTTCATTGACGAAGAATATGGTGGGGCGGGTCTGGGTTATCTAGAGAACGCGATTATCACAGAAGAGTTCTGGCGTGTTGATCCGGGTTTGGGGACTGTTCTTTTAAGCGTTCTTGGTTCTGAATTCATTCTTCTCCATGGGAGAGAGGAACAGAAAAAGAAGTATCTCCCGCCCCTTTGTAGAGGCGAGTGTATTATGGGAATGGCGATCACAGAACCCAATGCGGGAAGCGATGTCACCTCCATAAGTACATCTGCAGTGAGAAAAGGTGATCAGTATGTCATCAATGGGTCAAAGGTTTTCATAACCAACGGGACGCTTGCGAATTACCTCGTCGTCTTTTGCTGCACAAACCCTGATGCAGAAAGTCCTTTTGGTCGGCACTCCATGATTCTTGTTGAAACCGATCGAAAAGGTTTTCAGGCAAACAAACTTGTCGGAAAAATGGGAGCACGGGCTTCGGTGACCTCAGAGTTAAGCTTCGCTGACGTAGAGGTATCTGAAAGCAATTTGATTGGCGAAGTGGAAGGGAAAGGATTTCATCAACTGATGGACACATTTAACAGGACACGCATTTGTGTTGCGGCACAAGGGGTAGGGGTTGCTCAGGGAGCGCTTGAGAAGGCTATAAAGCATACGAAGAAAAGAGTGCAGTTCGGTAAGCCCATCGCAAGTTTTCAGGTGACCCAATTTAAAATTGCTGAGATGGCCACCAGGATAGAAGCGGCGCGCAGTCTGTACTACCGTGGAGCTAGACTTTTGGACGAAGGAAAAGTATATCCTGAGCTTATTTCTATGGCCAAGTGGTATGGCGCTGAGGTTGGTGTTCGGGTAACTGATGAGGCACTTCAAATGCATGGTGGATGGGGATATTTTGAAGACTATGATGTCGAAAGATTTTACAGGGCGGCAAAGATTGTCGAGATTGTTGAAGGTACTAAAGAGATTGAAAAAATGATCATCTCAAGAGAGATACTGAAGAAAATGTAGTTGTTTTTTTTATTGTGTAGTCCTTGTTGGCATCGCTTGGGATCATCAGGACAGAGCCTTAGATGGTATAATAGACGAGCTGAAAACCACGTGGCCTGAACATTCTGCTTTAGCGGCTTTAGTATGAAAAGGATCTCAGAAAGGAGGGAGAAAACCGCGCCTAGATTACTAAACCATTCATAGAACTTAGGAGGTAGATAAATGGAAAGAAAAAGTAGTTATTATCGAATGGTGGTTTTTTTAGCGACAGTCATCTTGATCGTTTTTCTAACACCATGCCTAGTCACTGCAGGTAACTCAGGTGTAAAAATCGGTCTACTGGTTCCCCTGACAGGAAGAGCAGCCACAATTGGACAAGAAGTTAGAGATGCCACGTTGCTCGCAGTTGACGACATCAATAGAGGAGGGGGCATTAAGTCACTAGGTGGTGCCAAAATCAAGCTCATCGTCGCTGACACAGGGGGCAAACCTGAAGTTGGTATGTCAGAAACGGAAAGGCTGATAAAAAGCGAACATGTTATTGCTATTATTGGAGCATATTCTAGTGGCGTTACCTTCGCTTGCACCCAAATCTCGGAGAAATACAAGGTGCCCCACCTTGTAAACATTTCAGTGGCTGATAAGATAACAGAACGGGGATTCAAATACATATTTAGAATAAGTTTCAAAGCATCTTGGAATGCGATTGCAAATCTAAAATTTGCGCATTGGATGGGAGAAATTACGGGGAAGAAGGCTAAACGGGTGGTTTTCTTATATGAGGATTCCCTTTGGGGCCAATCAACGGCAAAGGCTTGGAGGAAGAAAGCGGGTGAATATGGGTTTGAGATTGTTGGCGATTTTCCCCATCCAACAAATCTCATGGATGTGACAGGTACCGTTTCCAAGATTAAAGCAGTAAATCCTGATATTATATTCGAGATTGGTGTCACCCCAGATGCCATACTAATCACGAAAACGATGAGGGAGTATGATGTATATCCCAATATAGCCAGAATTTGTTCGGGAGGAGGTCACAGTGACCCTAAGTATTTCGAGGCTGTAGGCAAAGCGGCTGATTGCGAGTTTCTTAACCTTATGTGGTCGCCTCTTATGAAACACCCCCGAATAAAAGACACGAACGAGAGACATAAGAATAGGTTCGGCTATGATATGCTCGACTTCTCTGGTTTTGCCTACACAGCCCCATGGGTTTTGGTAGATGCTATCAATAGGGCTGGATCCACTGATAATGAAGCAATTAGAAAGGCACTTTCGAAAACAGATCTGGGCATCGATGATCCAGGCATACTTCTCGCTTTCCCCATTAGATTCGACGAAACAGGCCAAGCTCCTGCAGAGGGCTGCTTTGCCCAGTGGCTTAAAGGGGTGAAAGAGATCATTTACCCCAAAAAGATGGCTACCGCAGATCCCGTATGGCCTGCTCCTAAGCCATGGTGAGAATCAAAATGGTTAAGAGAGAGAATTGGCTATTTTACCGGTTTTTTCCAAATAAGGCCCTTTAACAATGTTCGATCCTTCCCTCATCGTAGAAGGGGTTATTAGTGGATTATTGATAGGTGGGGTTTACTCTCTCCTTGCGATTGGTTTGACAATCATTTTTGGGGTTCTTGGGGTCATTAACTTTGCGCATGGGGAACTTATGATGATTGCTATGTATGTGACCCTAGTCATTAGTAACTCTTTCCAGGTTCAACCCTATTTCGCATTTTTTCTGGTTCTGCCATTGCTTTTTCTGTTTGGAGTATTCATTCAGAAGTTCTTGATACAGCCCGTTTTAGACGCACCCCCAGATATACAAGTTTTAATTACATTAGGCCTTTCTATTGCTCTGCAAAATATCGCCCTTTTGATTTGGGGACCCAACTACCAATCATTGCAAGTTAGTAGGAACCAATCTGTTATTCACTTCCTTGGATACGTAGTAAGCGTTCCGAGATTGCTAGCGTTTATCGGAGCTCTTACAGTATCGGGTTTATTGTTGGTTTTTTTGAAAAAGAGCAACTTGGGGAAAGCCATCAGAGCATGTGCTGATAATAGGGAGGGTGCCCTTTTGATAGGCATAAGAGTTGAAAGGGTTTTTCTTGTTACGTTTGGTATTGGTGCGGCATGCGCAGGAGTAGCCGGTGTGTTTATCATGCCATTCTTCTACACATCTCCTCATATAGGGCTGACTTTCATATTGATTTCTTTTGTTGTTGCAATACTGGGGGGACTTGGCAAGATCGAAGGAGCTCTAGTTGGGGGGTTGATCATTGGAGTCGTTGAATCTCTTGGAGGCATCTTGGCCGATGAATCAATAAAACAGATCATAACTTTTTCACTTTTTATTATAATCCTGTTTTTTAAACCATCAGGCCTGTTTGGGAAGAAACTTAGATAATCCATAACTGTCCGTATGAATTTTCCAAGCAAATTTCATATACTGCTAATCGCGGGTATCATTCTAATACTCGTTCCGTTTTTTGTAGGATCCTACTTCCTTCACGTCATGATCATAATCTTTTTCTATGCCTTTCTAGCAGAAAGCTGGAATATTCTTGGGGGATTGGCTGGCCAGCTGTCTTTGGGCCATGGGATCTTTTTTGGCGTCGGAGCCTACACATCGTCAATTATGTTTATCAAGCTAAATGTCAGTCCATGGGTCGGCTTTCTTGTCGGAGGAGTGTTTGCAGCTGTTCTTGGCTTGATCATTTCTTTCCCTGTTTTTCATTATAAACTCAGAGGAGCGTATTACGCGCTCGTGACTTTAGCATACGTGGAAATCTTTGAGAAATTGGCGCTTAAGATTGAATATGTAGGAGGGGCTTTGGGCATTTTGATACCTCTGAGAGAAAGCAGTCTTTTGGCGTTACAATTTCAAAGTAAGAAACCGTACTACTACATTTGTTTCGCACTTATGATTATTTCAATTGGAATCACACACTGGGCTAAAATGTCGCGATTCGGCTATATTCTTTCAGCAATAAAAGAGGATGAAGACGCCGCGGAAGCTGTAGGGGTAAATGCAACGAAATACAAGCTTATAGCAACAGCGTTAAGCGCTTTTCTGACAGCTATGGGAGGCGTTTTCTATGCCCAATACACGACCTTCATTGACCCTAAGACAACTTTAAGCGTCTTCGTGTCTATAGAGATCGTCCTAAGGCCTATTATAGGAGGAGTCGGGACCATTTTGGGTCCCATTCTTGGATCATTTGTATTGACTCCACTTTCGGAACTCACAAGGCTTCTAATTGGGAGTGGACAAAGCGGAGTTCATCTTCTGGTATACGGAATCATACTGATAGTTGTATGCCTTAGGGCTCCGAGAGGCATATTCGTCGAAATTCAGACGTTATTCAGGAAGTATTTCGAAAAAAGAAGAGGTGAAGTGGTGAGACACTATGGCACTGCTAGAAGTTAATAGACTTCACAAAAGCTTCGGAGGCATTCGCGCAGTAAATGATCTGACTTTTTCCATAGAGCAAGGAGAAATTTTAGGTCTGATTGGCCCAAATGGAGCAGGTAAGACCACCGTCTTCGAGGTCATTTCAGGTTTCACCAGTCCTGACTCTGGTGGTGTAAAATTGAATGGTCATGACATAGTTGGACTGAAGCCCTACTCATTGTGCGAGAGGGGTATCTGTCGAACCTTCCAATTAGCGAAGCCATTCTTGAATCTCACGGTCCTTGAGAATGTAATGATCGGAATTTTGGCAAAAGGTGAACCGGTTAAGACGGCAAAGGAGAAGGGGAATGAGATCCTGAAATTCCTTAATCTTCTGGATTTCAAAGACATCCAGGCTAAATTCCTTACCATAGGATATAAAAGGAGGTTAGAACTGGCAAAAGCATTATCAACTCAACCAAAGCTGGTACTTGCAGATGAGGTCATGAGCGGGTTGAACGAAAAGGAAGTGATGGATACGATGGATATTCTGAAGAAAATTAACGGAAGGGGAATTACTCTTTTTGTGGTTGAGCACATCTTGCACGCAATTATGGCACTGGCTGAAAGAGTAATTGTAATAAATCATGGTGCAAAAATAGCCGAGGGAACTCCTGCCGAGATTTCCCGAAACGAGAGGGTTATAACCGCATACTTAGGAAGGGGGTTTTCAGATAGATTTCAAGATCTTAGTAAGGAGAAGAGATAAGATGAAACAAGAAAGCCTGAATATGTTGGCGGAGTTTGTTGCGAAGCTTAAGTTGACAGATCTGGATGCTAATACAATTCAACATGCGAAAAAGGTTATTCGTGATACCATCGCGGTGATTATAGCCGGAAGCCATGAACCACAAATCAGCAATCTTTACGAATTGGTTAGAAGAAATGGATCCCCACAAGAAGCTACAGTCTTCGGGAGAACGGATCGGGTCCCCTGTTCTTTCGCGGCAATGGTTAATGCAGCTGCAGGGTCTACAAAGGAGTTTGAAGAAGGCAACTCTCTAGTTTTCGGTCACCCTGCGATTCAAATAGTACCTTCAGCTATCGCTGTCGGAGAAACGGTTAGCGGCGCTGGCCGAACGGTTATTGAGGGGTTGGTCGTAGGTTATGAAATTGCGGGACGCATTAGCCGGGCCTCTAAAATGAGGGATGGATTTCACCCTAGTGGAACATGGGGCACTATCGGAGCGGCTGTAGCCACCGCAAAAGTAGTAGGCTTTTCTGCTGATGAAATAGCAAAAGTATTGAACATAGCTTCCTCTTTCGCCATCTCCTCCAATATAGAGAATTCTTTCTTAGGCGAAAATATCTCGGAGATGTACACGGCTTTGAGCAACTATTTCGGAATCCTTTCCTATCATTTATTTCGGTGTGGTTTTTCTGCAGCTCCAGACAATCTCATTGTAACCTTTGGTAAACTTGTATCCGAAAATTTTGATGAGGGAGTTCTCCTAAGAGACCTTGGAAGGAAATTCCTGATCAATAAAAACTATTTCAAAATGTATCCGTCCTGTAGATTCTCACACTCGGCACTTGAGGCTACAGAAAAAATACTGGGGAGAACCCAGGTGAAGCCGGAAACGGTAGAAAGTATTGAAATTAGAACTTATAGCCAGGCTTTGCATCTTGAGAACAAGGACCCTAGGAACGTGAACGCCGTGCGATTTTCGCTTCCTTTTCTTGTCGCGATTGCTCTGATAAGAGGGAAAATCGACGATGAAGGAATAATATCATACAATGACCATATAAGCGATATCAGAGCCTTGTCTGAACGAGTGACGATCATAGAAGAGAAATCCTACAATGTAGACTCAATGAAAAGACCAGCCTATGTTAAAATCCACTTAACTAACGGAGAGACCCTTGAATCTTTTGTAAATAACTGCAGGGGTGGAAACGATTCGCCTTTTACGGAGGAAGAGTTGCGGGAGAAGTTCAGAAATCTAAGCAGGGGCGTTATAGGACAAGAAAGATGCGAAAAGGCGATTGGCCTTCTTGAAAACCTGGAGAATCTAGACGATATCAGAGATATCACAGAGCTTCTTAGGACTGGATAAATGGGATCCTTTTTTCAAATTGAAGAAATGGATGTTGTTTACCGAGATATGCAAGTTTTGTGGGATATCTCCCTACGAATTGAAGCCCAGGAAATTGTCTCATTAGTTGGTTCAAACGGGGCAGGTAAGTCGACTATTGTAAATGCTATCTCAGGATTAGTACCTCTGATCAAAGGTACCATTCTTCTAGAGGACGAACCAATCGACGGACTTAAGCCCTACCAGATTGTCGAAAAGGGAGTGGTCCAAGTTCCAGAAGGAAGGAAGCTTTTCCCAACAATGAGTGTATCTGACACATTGGAATTAGCTGCTTACAAAGGGGAGGCGAAGAGAAGAAAAACGCAAAACCTTGAGCGAATATACAACCTTTTTCCTATTCTGTCTGCACGGAAAAAACAGGTCGTAGGGACCCTTAGCGGAGGTGAACAGCAGATGCTTTCTATTGCTAGAAGTTTGATGATTCTACCAAGACTATTAATGCTGGATGAGCCCTCACTTGGCCTGGCACCTCTTATCGTCGAGGAAATTTTCAATACAATTAGAGAGATAAATGAGATAGGAACAACTATATTCCTTATAGAACAAAATGTTTACCTCTCCCTAGAACTTTCTGATAGGGGCTATGTGCTTTCAAATGGTAGGGTCATTTTAGAAGGACCCAGCCAGGAACTCTCGTCAAATGAGCATGTCAAAAGGGCTTATCTTGGTGTATAGCAATTTAGGATGTTGGGTTCATCAAGCGGAGGTAAGATTAGCCAGAATTTCCATTTTTTAGACATTTTTCAGGGGGGGGAGTCTATGAATGATATAATCAACATAACTGGAAACAAGGTTATGAACGATTACCTCACATATTATGCCCACAGGCAGGGAAACAAAACCTTAATTTACTATGAGAACCAGGAAATAAGCTACAGTGAATTTGATCAAAAAACGGATATCATGGCTAACAGCCTCAGGAAATTGGGATTGATAAAGGGTGATAGAGTGAGCGTTTTTTTGGGAAATCGGCCTGAGTTTCTAATAACTTTTTGGGCTTTGATGAAATTAGGAGTCGTTATTGTCCCAATCAATACGCTACTCAAAGAAGACGAGGTACAATTTACCATTAACCAAACAGACTCAAAGATTGTCGTCACAGACGATGATAAGTATGCCATGTTTCGGTCTATTAGGGAGAATGAACCTGGCTTGAAGAAAATCATAGTTTGCGACGGAAAGGACCTAGATCAAGCAGACCTTACGTTCGAGTCGGTACTTCTCCAGGGGGAGCCTATAAGGCCGGAGGTTAATGTGAGCCCCGATGATCTGCTCTCAATAATGTACACATCAGGTACCACTGCCCGCCCAAAGGGCGTCATGTTATCCCACCGAAACTATGTATATGGGGCTGAGGTAATGGCAAAAAGTCACGGGGCAACTCCTGCTGACCGTTTTATATGTGTGCTCCCTCTGTTTCACGCTCTTTCCCAAATATTCGGATGTATGTCAACAATTGTGGCAGGTGGGAGCGTTGTGATTCTGCCCCGATTTTCAGCGAGCCAGTGGTGGAAACAGGTGAAGAAGTACCAAGCGACAGGAACGGCGCTTACCGGAACCATACTGAGGGTTCTGCTGCGTCTTCCCGAGTCGCCCCAGGAAAAGGATAACACACTGAAGTTCTGTAACTATGGTCTACCATGCAGTGAAGAGGAATTTCATGCCGCTGAGAATAGATTCGCGGTACGTCTGATGCAAGGGTACGGAATGACCGAGACCTTTTGCAGCGTGTGCATGCAGCCACGCTATGGACCCAGAAATACGCTGCCCTCCTGTGTTGGATTCCCTACCTTAGGCCAAGAAATTAGAATTGTGGATGAAAGAGGTAAAGAAGTGGCTCCAGGAGAACTGGGAGAAATTGTAATCAAGAACCTCGTTTCTTTTATGGGGTATTGGAGTGATCCTGAGGCGACGCGAAAGACCTTGGTCAATGGGTGGGTTCATTCAGGTGATATTGGATATATCGACGAAAAGGGAGGGGTACATTTTGTAGATAGGAAAAAAGACATGATCAAGCCCAAGGGAGAGAATGTGGCAGCTAGTGAAGTTGAAAGAGTTTTATTGGAGAACCGGAAGATCGAAGAGGTTGCAGTGGTGGGTGTAAAGGACGCAGAAGATATATGGGGCGAAAAGGTAAAGGCTTACATAGTTCTAAAACAAGGTGAAATGATGACCGAAGACGATGTCAAGAAGCATTGCAGTAGAAAACTAGCGGATTTTAAGGTCCCTCAGATTGTAGAGTTTGTATCCAGCTTGCCGAAGACATCCATTGGTAAAATTGACAAGAAGTCCCTGTCCGACTAAGTATCACAGAGCTCCTTTACGTGAAGACCAAGCGACGCATGAAGCAGCAAGGTGTTAATGTTTTAGAAAGAAAATCTCTTTCTAAAGTGAGGGTCGAAAGGCTGACAAAGCTGAGTGACATGGAATATGGTTGACCCCGAAAATGGGACAATATAGTAAAGTGAAGATCGGAATACTGAAAAAGGGGATGCGATGTGAAACGACGAAGATTTTCAGATGAATTTACCTAGCCTCTACATTTAGGGATTCACCTACGGCGCGATTCTGGAAGAGGGCTTGAGGAGGGCAGGCCGGGATTTGACAGTGGAAAAACTGGTGGACGCATGGGAGACCTTCAAGGGCTTTGATTGTGGGGGGCATGCTTTCTCCCATGACCTATACGCCAAAGGCCTATCCTCCTTCTCGTTATAGCAAGATTTTCAAGGCTGATGTTAGTAAAGGAATATTTGTTTCGGCAACCGGCTGGAGAAAGGTTGAGATTTTGAAGTGATCAAGATAAGATGGGTCCTAAAATGTTTTGGGGCCCATCGGGAAACCTGTTGTAATGTTATGATAAGGTTAAACAAGGACAGTTATTAAGAGAATAACCAGGTAATGAGGACATGCTTACAAAGGACGATGAGGGAAAGAAAAAGAATAGCCGCGAAAGGATTTTGAAAGCAGCCACAAACCTATTCGGTCGCCGAGGTTATCACGCTACAAGAATCGAGGATCTTACACGGGCCGCTGGAATTTCTCGTGGTGCTCTCTATTGGCACTTCGATTCGAAGTCAGACGTTCTAGCGGCGGTCGTGGAGCGTTTAAGAAAGGAGTACTTGGAGAGATTCATTAAAGAAGTAAGGGCGGCCGGTCCTGTACCTATGAACAAGATTTGGTCGGCATTCAAGTTTAATGCGCGCTTTGGGGCGGAACATACGGATCTGGTTCATTGCCTAAGAAATCTTTCATTGGAGTTGTCTCCATCAGAAGATAATCATGTAAGAGCATTTTTCAGGATTCTTGAGAGGCAGCGAAATTTCATCGTAGATCTTATAAAAGAAGCCCAGGAGGCAGGGAACATTCGTACTGATCTTACGGCAGAGACGCTCGCTGCTGTCATATTAGCCATCCATGATGGAATCTTACTTCAGTGGGCCGCCTTCAAGAATTGTTTGGATGGTCGTGAGCTTGCGTGGTCTTTCCGTCAGGTTATCCTTGCTGGTATGGCATCCGATGCTAATATTATTCATCCGAAAGGAGGGTCCAGGGGCCTCACTAAGATAAAAAGAAAAAGAGGAACTCCGCGGAATTGGGTAAAGAAAAAAGGCTGAACTACTCGCCACTGAAGTGGTGGGGGTCCACAGCTAGTTAGCCGTGAACTCGAGTAACTGCTTCTGTATTCCTGTATTGACCTCCCAGTGCTTGCTCTGTGAATGCTCCACGTAGCGGCTAACGGTTTCGCTGTTGACAGCGCCAACCGTCCTGTAGAAGTACCCGCCTGTCCAGAACTTATGTAAGCGTCTAGCGAGCCCATCTTTTATTCCGCTAAATGGATGATAAGATAAGTTAACATGGGGGAATGTTACGCCGAGTGTGGGCCGATCCGGTTCGCTGATCATTCTCCCTCTGGGTAAGGTGGACCCCATTGTCAAGACCACTTTTGTTTGAATTTAAGGTGTACCATAGCTGCCTTCATGTAGCTCATCGTTATGCAGCCTCTCTCAGTTGGAGACTTCCGAAATAGACCTCAGCAGGTGTTCTATCGCCCAAGCCCTGATGAGGCCTCTCTATAATTCCCCCCAAAAACTGGACAGTGTAATAAGGTGCATTTATAGTCCATCGTGGGCAAAAAGAGAAGGAGGACACGGACACGATGGGAGGAAAAAGGAGAAGATTTGATGCGCGTGGTGAGAAGACCATTGCCCAGCTGTCCAGCGAGTTTGGGGTCCATGGCAACCAGATCAGACAATGGAGAAGGCATCTCCTCAATGAGCTCCCTAGCATTTTTACCAATGGCAGGAGACGGTCTGAGAAAGACTCAGAGGAGCTTACTGCTGAGCTATACAGACAGATAGGGCAGTTGAAAGTGGAACTGGACTGGGTGAAAAAAAAAGCTGCAATGCTCCGTTGATCAAAAGCGCGAATTGGTAGAGGTCCACAATAGGGAGATCTCGGTAATGAGGCAATGTGAGCTGTTGGGGATATCAAGGAGTACATACTATTATCGGCCCGGGCCAATAAGTGAGCTGAACCTGGAGCTCATGAGACTAATAGACGAACAATACACTAAGACTCCATTTTACGGTGTGCCTCGAATGACGGCGTGGCTGAGAAGGCAAGGATACGAGGTTAACCACAAGCGGGTGGAGCGTCTGATGAAACTGATGGGACTTCAGGCGGTTTACCCTAAGCGCAGGCTTACTGTGGCCTCCAAAGAGCATAAGATCTACCCATATTTGCTCAGAGGTGTTGAGATCAAGGAGCCTGACCAAGTTTGGTCTGCCGATATAAGAGATGAGGGTTTGGCCCCTCGCAGCCGGCTTGCAGGAGCAGGCTGCAAACCACCGTAAGCGGCGCTGGTAAAGAGCCTGTCGTCGTGAGCGTTATGGAAAAGGTGCAGTAAATGCATCAGGTGTGGATCAAGAAGACGAACACAAGTGAACCACCGCTCAAGTGTCGAAAGAGCACAGATGGCGTCGAAACCGGGGAGGTTATGTTGCTCCGGGATGAGCCTGGAGGGTACCTGCTTACTGGCCAGGCGGCGCCCGGCATAGAGGTGGCGTGATCTTGGTTCTGGCTCTCATGTTGAACTGCGGGAACCTGTCGCCGCGATGTATAAGAGAAAGGCACAAGCGGAGAACCCGCGAGGCTGATAGTATCGATGCGCGGCACAGGGGCGGACAAGTCCGAAGTAGTGTGGAAGCCCCTGTAATGGGGGTGGAGCGAAGGGACTTGGCCACTCTGCGAGGTTGTGCAAGCCAACTGATATTCAGGAGGAGCTGGTGAAACCCGCAAAGCCTTTTGACATTCCCAAGTCTCTAGTATGGGAAGCCTACAAGGAGGTGAAAGCCAATAGAGGTGCTGCTGGTATAGATGGGGAATCGATCGAGGCATTTGAGGCGGATCTGAAAGATAACTTGTACAAAATATGGAATCGAATGTCATCTGGGAGCTATTTCCCACCGCCTGTCAAAGCGGTAGAGATACCGAAGAAAAGCGGAGGGATCCGGGTACTTGGAGTTCCCACGGTATCTGACCGCATTGCGCAGACAGTGGTGAAGAAGGTGCTGGAACCGATGCTTGATCCCATATTTGATGACAATTCTTTTGGATATCGTCCTGGGAGGTCGGCACATGATGCCATTAGCATAACGCGAAAGCGCTGCTGGCGGTACGACTGGGTTGTGGAGTTTGACATCAAGGGACTGTTCGATCATATTGATCATGATCTTTTGATGAAGGCGCTCCGTCACCACTGTAAGGTCCGTTGGGTGCTACTGTATGTGGAGCGCTGGCTGAAAGCCCCTCTTATGAGTAATAAAGGTGAGCTTGTTGCTCGGGATGTGGGAACACCGCAAGGCGGTGTGATCAGTCCGCTTTTGGCCAACCTGTTTCTCCATTATGCATTTGACGCCTGGGTCCAACGCACCATGCCGAAGGTGCCTTTTTGTCGGTATGCCGATGATGGGCTGCTTCATTGCAAGAGTAGAAAGCAGGCCCAATTTGTGAT
Organism: Deltaproteobacteria bacterium; assembly: GCA_019310485.1. Classification (GTDB taxonomy): domain Bacteria; phylum Desulfobacterota; class DSM-4660; order Desulfatiglandales; family HGW-15; genus JAFDEF01. Next base: position 15,902 of record JAFDEF010000062.1, read on the forward strand.
GGCCATGATAAGCCGTCGGTTCAAGGAATGTGGGCTTGAGATCAATGGGGAGAAATCCAGGATTGTATACTGTAAGGATGCCAATCGTCAGGGAGCATGTGAAGACATTAGCTTTGACTTTTTGGGCTTCACGTTTCGCCCAAGGCGATGCGTATCGGAGAAACACGGTATTCATCCAAATTTTCTTCCTGCCATCAGCCGATCATCCATGAAAGGCATAAATCGGGAGATACGTAGCTGGCATATACAGCTCAAGAATGACAAGTCTCTTGAGGATCTCTCGAACATGTTTAACCCGAAGATTCGGGGGTGGTATGCTTATTATGGTCGATTTTACCCATCGAAGCTTTGTCGAATTTGGCGGAACATCAACGCGTATTTGGTTCGATGGTTACGTCGCAAATACAAGAGCCTTGCCGGACATAAGAGGCGGGCTTGGGAGCATCTAAGAAGATTGGCGGAGCAAAATCCGGGGCTTTTTATACACTGGGAGCTTGGGTATATGCCATGAGGTTTGAGTGGTAGGAGCCCGGTGAGCTGAGAGGTTCACGCCGGGTTCTCGGAGGGGCTGGGGGTGAAACTCCCCTGGTCTACTCAACCGTACATCAGGATGCTTCGAGGCTTTCTCTATCTTGTGGCTGTGATGGACTGGTATTCGCGTTATGTGCTTGCTTGGGAGCTATCAATCAGCATGGAAAAGGAGTTTTGCCTTGATCTTCAACACGGATCAAGGCAGCCAATTTACCAGTAGGGAGTTTACGGGGCGCCTTGAGAACGAGGGCATTGCCATTAGCATGGATGGTAGGGGCCGGGTCTTTGATAATATCTTCATTGAGTGGCTATGGCGCACGGTCAAATATGAAGAGGTCTATCTGCACGACTATGGTAATGTTAGGGAGGCCAAGGAAGGCCTTTCAAGGTACTTTGAGTTTTACAATAATGAGCGGATTCATTCCTCACTAGGGGATCTTACACCCCAGGAGGTCTATTCAAAGGACGGAAGGAAGTATCAATCCCA
>JAFDEF010000095.1 GCA_019310485.1 Deltaproteobacteria bacterium
GTGCGCAGGCGCAGGAGCTGAACAGCATGCTTGCCTCTTTTACATTGAATGCAGGCAGTGGTGGGCGCAAACAGGTAAAGGCTGCGGCCAGGGAACCTGCTACCCACGCAAAGGCTGCGGCCAGGGAACCTGCTACCCACGCAAAGGGGGAATCGTCTTTGGGTTCAGGAGGTAAAGCAAAGCCGGCCAAGCCAGAGGAGGTGATTCCCATGAATGATGAAAAAGTGAAGGACGAGGATTTTGCCGACTTCTAAATCTAACCAGACTGTAAAGGGCGGGATTGCATATGTATCCTGCCCTTTGTCTCTCTCCCGTAAAGCCCCGCGCATTATCTTAGTCGGTTGATGCATGGCATTTACATATTTTTTCAGAGATCTTGTAACCCTTCATGCTGTAAGAGACTATGTGATCCCGGAGCTTCGCAGCCACCGCTATATAAATGTCTGGGATGCGGGCTGTGCTATGGGGGCTGAGGCCTATTCCCTGGCCATTATCTTTAAGGAGAATCTTAGCTCTTATGCGTTCAAGAGACTGAAGATATACGCAACGGATCTTGACGAGGAGAGCCATGACTTTGGAAGGATTATCAGGGAGGGCGTCTATCCTGAGAAGGCCGTTAAGAGGATACCCGGGGATATATTTAGAAAGTACTTTTTACCTGATGGTAAGCCGGGCCACTTTAAAATTGCGGACGAGATCATGAGATGTGTCTCTTTTCAAAAGCATGACCTGCGTTCGCTCGAGCCGATGCGCGATGGCTTTGGCCTGGTAGTATGCAAGAATGTGCTTCTTCACTTGAAACCTTCGGAAAGAGTTGATGTGATCAGGATGTTTCACAAGTGCCTTAAAGCAGGGGGCTTTTTTGCAACCGAGCAAACGCAGAAAATGCCTTCAGAAACAGGCCGTCTCTTCAAACGCGTAGCCCCAAACGTGCAGCTTTTTCAGAAAAAATAAAGGAGGGAGATTTGGGCTACTTATGGGTGAACATTGAGCTTGGAGGCACTTGCGTCGGGGAAGTTCATTATATTCCCCGAGTTTGAAAGGAATGGTTTTGCCAGAGAGACAAGTGGATGTATTCAAGAAAACCGCCCGCGAAATTATTGCTGATAGGGTCCAAGGGACGGCAAGGGGATTCCGGGAGAGGATGGGATTTCAAGATATGGAGAGTGGAAATTACAGGCAGATTTCCAACGGGGGTGGCACGCTATTATGATTAACCGCATTCTAGTTGTGGACGATGAACCGGCTTCCCTGGAAAGCATAAGGAGAGGCTTGCTGATGTCAGGCTTCAAAAACATCCGTACAGTGAGCGACCCTAGGGAAGCGCTCGCCTTGCTTGAGAGAGGGGGATCATTTGATGTGGCGCTCCTGGATATAAGAATGCCCTTCATAGATGGACTGGAGTTGCTTGACATTTTTAAAAAAGTTAGCCCAACAACAAAGTGTATCATGATGAGCGCGTTGCACGAAAGTGAAATTGTTAAAACTGCTTTAGAAAAAGGCGCATTTGCCTACCTGACTAAACCATTTGGAAAGGAGACCCTGGTCTCGCTGGTAAACCGTGCCCTCACCACAGGGGACGTACTTAATTTATTAACTTAAGCTGCCTATACTGTTAAGCTGGCATGCCTAGGAATTCGCCAATAGATGTTTTGGTGCGGTGAAAAACTTGAAGTAAGGATGTCTCACCGATGTGCAAACTTGGAATTTCGGTTCCGGCAGTCAGGAAATCACTGATTCGAGGTGATATGGCAAAAAAAGAAAAGGTAAACTTGCGGATTAAGAGATCAAATATGCACTTGACAATTGCCGCAAGGTGTCTATCTTAAGTTAAAAAGTTAAGTACGTCCCCTTAATTTTTTCTTTATACGCTCCGCATTTTTTTGTATTTTTGCTCTTGCCATAACTGATTCCCTAAAAAATTAAAACAGTATCGCTGCTTGAGAGCAGGGGATCGGATTTTGCTTTTTGACTTTCGAGTGGTTTTAATAATCCATGGGAGAAAAGAGGAAGGCGAAAAATGGGTCAAAGGCGCATGCCATCCGGGATTCCGGGGTTAGATGAAATTCTGATGGGCGGATTAATTTCAAGGCAAACCTACCTGCTTGTGGGTGGCCCTGGAGCCGGCAAAACAATTTTTTCAGTCCAGTGGATACTTGACGGGGTCAAACAGGGAGAGAAAGGCCTATTTATCACGCTGGTTGAGCCGCCTGATATGATCAGGGAAAGCATGTCGGGTTTTGGCTGGGACATGGAGGAGCTTGACATTGTTGATCTTTCAGAGACAGGGACAGTCAAGGGCAATGAGCATGGAGAATACCGGGTATTCCCCCCGAGCGAGGTCGAAGATGTTCATGCATGGAGGGATATCCATAGAGTAGTGGAGGAAAGACGCCCCCAGCGCATCGTCATAGACTCCATTACACAACTTCGTGGGCTCTCGGTAGATGAATACCAGTTTCGCAGGCACCTATCTGGGTTGATGAAAACCTTGCGGCAGAAAAATTGTACAACGTTTTTCTTGTTTGAGCCCGTAGAGTTGAGGCACGAGACTGCGATTGCATCAATCGTGGACGCTATCTTTTATTTGAATGTAGAAACTTCGCCTGAGCGCGTCATTGACATTCGGAGCCTCCATGTAAAGAAATTCCGTGGGTCGGATTTCATGCCGGGCCTCCACCCAATGCGGATTACTCCCAAAGGAATAAGGTTGTTTCCTCACAGGATGGAATCTTTCAAGGACGTGCTGACAGGTAAGGGGATGATCAGATCCGGCATTCCTGAATTTGACCAATTGTTGGGTGGGGGGATTGAAGCCGGCACCGTGACTGTAGTAAGCGGCCAGTCGGGCACAGGGAAGAGCAGCCTTGCAATGATGTTCCTCGCCCACGAAGCCCTAGAGGGCAAGCGCGGAATCCTCTACACTTTTGAAGAGCCGATAAAATCTATCCTGACGCGTTCGCGCAATCTGGGTATAGCGGTGGATTCGCTGATGGGCTCCGGTCTACTGAGGATCGTGCAGGTCAATCCCCTTGAGCTTTACCCAGATGAATTCCTAGAAATTGTCCGCTCTTCAGTAGAAGCCGAGGGTTATGAAATAGTGGTGATTGACAGTCTGAGGGGTTATGCCCTGGCAATGGACCAGTTCGGATCTATCACCGCGCATCTCCAGAACATGGTGATCTATTTGAGAAGCCAAGGTGTAAGCGTTTTAATGATCAACGAGGTTGAGAATATCACTGGTGATCTAAAGATGACGGAAATGGGTATCAGTTTTCTGGCTGATAACATTATTCTCCTGCGTTACATAGAGCGGCGTGGAAAAGTAACCAGGGCGATTGGATGCCTTAAAAAAAGGCTTGGAGCTTTCAGCACTGAACTGAGGGAGCTGGTAATCGGGGCCCGCGGCCTTGAAGTTGGAGAGGTACTGGAGGAGCTTCAAGGTGTGCTGACCGGTGTTCCCCAAACCACGAACAGAGATTTCAGCTCCAGGGATTCCAGACATATGCAATAAATACCCCTTTAGACCGAAGTTCCTATAAAAATCGGCTCAATAATGAACATAACATATTGATATATCGTTGACTATTGGTATTTTACATGCAAATAATGTAGCCATGTAATATGCATTTTATACTTGACAAATGTTGCAT
>JAFDEF010000021.1 GCA_019310485.1 Deltaproteobacteria bacterium
CTCTTCTGTCAGGGTTACAATAAATTTCTTCATACTCGATCCTCCGAGATAGGAGTTGATTATGAAGAAACATATCATATCCTATACGACATTACAAGTATGACATGACACTAGGTAGACGGGGCCTAATCTTTGGGCGTCTCAACTAGGCGCTCATCCAGGATCAGGTTAACGGCGATCTGACTCGCTTTGCCAACAACATCAGTACACTTGTCTACATGGCCACCTGCCTCTTCAAACTTGTTAAATTCCTCCAGATCATTGATGTAGTATGGGCGACCAAACTTAATATAATGGATATTCCAGCAGTTAATCGTGCCAAATTCATCTATGAAGGCATCTATCAGCTTCTTGGTGAGCTCATAGGATTTGAACCTGACTCGTTCGGGATCTTCAAAATTCGATCGCACCCGACCCAAGAGCTGGCTCAGAACCATTGAACCACCCATGCAGCCGCCACAGATCCCAATTCCAGTAAGTCCACCACCTGCTGCCCACCCGGTGCCCGCCTTAAATACGCTATCCTCCCTGATATTCAAGGTATCCTGTACCGCAGCGATCGTTGACTGGCAGCAACCCTTGTAAATCTTCTCATATTCAAATCCAAGCTTGTACGCCTTTTCCAATAGTTCCTCTCTCATTTCCCCCATTGCTAATCTACCTCCTTTAAGGTTTCTGTTAGCGAACAGCAGTCAATTTGCCAATCAGTTCCCACCATCATGAAATAGCCGATGTGGACTACATCCTAACCCAGATAAAAAAGAAACTACAATTACCTCCGCAACCCTGAGCCCCATCACCTTCCTTTCGTAGAAAAGAAGATCTTCCTGCGTTCCTCCAAGTCGGTCCCACCGCTATTTAGCAACCGCCCCTCCATCAACAAGCATGGCGTGGCCAGTAACAAATGAAGCCGCATCCGAGCACAACCATATCACTACTTCAGCGATTTCTTCCAAGGTTCCGAGACGTCTCATTGGTATCATAGACATCAGCTGAGCTTCAGCTTCTGGGTCACTTGAAATAATGCTCTCTACAAGGGGTGTACGGACTACAGCAGGACATATGGCGTTAACACGAAGGCCATCACTGGCATATTCCAGCGCCGCCACTTTTGTAAGTCCTACTACCCCATGTTTGCTAGCAGCATAAGCTGAACGTTTGGGGAGGCCGATCAAGCCTAGCATCGAGGATGCGTTTACAATAGCTCCTTTGCCTTGCCTGAGCATCTGTGGGATTTCATACTTCATACACAACCACACGCCTTTGAGATTCACACTAATGACGCGATCCCATTCCTCCTCAGTCGTATCAGGTATCAAATGCGGGGGTGCCGCCACCCCAGCGTTATTGTAAGCACAATCAAGGCGGCCATAGGTTTCAATAGTTCTGCTTACCATTGCCTCCACATCACTCGCCTTTGAGACATCAGCCCTCAGTAAAAATGCCTCGCCGTCTGACCCCTTAATCATGCTTACTGTATCTTCGGCTTCTTCAACAGCTAAGTCCACAACAACAACTTTTGCTCCTTCTCTGGCAAAGGCTAGAGCCGATGCTCTGCCGATCCCGGACCCTGCCCCCGTCACAAGAGCCACTTTATTCTCAAATCGACCTGTCACTTTTTAATACCTCCTGGACTCGCCATTCTGGCCACCTAGGTCCTACCAAGCCAACCAACCTCCGTCGACCGGAAGGACTACCCCGTGAACATAGTCGGAGGCCGATGAGGCGAGAAACACCGCTGCTCCAGCGATATCTTCCGGTTCACCCCAGCGTCCTGCCGGTGTCCGATCAGTGATAGCCTTCATGCGTACAGGGTCTTTCCTAAGTGCCTCAGTCAGTTCCGTAGTAAAAAAGCTGGGTGCAAGTGCGTTAACATTTATACCTTTGCTTGCCCACTCGTTTGCTAGAGCCTTGGTAAGCCCAACAACGCCATGTTTGGCAGAGGCATAGGCCGCTACATTGATCCCTCCCTGGAAAGACAAGACAGATGCGATATTTATGATTTTCCCCCTTCCCTTTTTCAGCATAATTCGTCCTGCGGCCTGAGAAAGTATAAATGTCGAAGACAGATCAATCTCTAAAGTTGTATCCCAGTCAACTTCAGAGTGTTCTGCTGCTGGCGATCTTCGAATGATCCCCGCATTATTAACCAGGATGTCTATGGCCCGCATTTTTTCCAATACTGATGGAATAACTCCTCTGGCTTGATCTCGATTGGTGAGATCCGCCCGGTAATGCATGTATCGTCGCCCTAAGGCTAATACATTTTTTTCAAGATTATCATTTGGTGTGCGGCTGACTGCAACAATATCGGCCCCTGCCTCTGCAAGAGCCACGGCTATAGCCTTGCCTATCCCTTTTGTTCCTCCAGTCACAACAGCGATTCGTCCTTTCAGGTGAAATTTATCGAGGATCACTTTAGCAGCCCTCCTTTTCTGGAAAAATTCTTACCTCTTGTCTTCGACATCCTTTAAGAGACCGTATTTCTGAATGTTTATATCTGCCAGGGCTTGAATTTTTTCGATTTCTTTCTGGTGTTGACCATCTCTAAACAGGTGGCTGAACCTTTTCTGTGATTTGAGGTATTCTTCAACCGGGATTTTCTTTTTAATTTTAAGGACATTTGTGAGCATGCCACCTTGCATCTCGATAATTGGAATCAGACCGCTCTGGACTCCCAAACGTCCAATTTCTAGGGTCCTATCAGGGGAAAATCCCCACACCGAGGGGCATGGAGTATCAATCTGGATATACCGTGGTCCATGATATTCCATTGCCTTTTTCACCTTTTTTTCTAAATCCTTTAGATATGCAACAGAAGCAGTAGCCACGTATGGAGCACCGTGGGCTGCTATTATGGCAGGAAGGTCTTTCTTCATCTGTGACTTCCCGGGAGAAATTTTCCCCGCTGGATCTGTGGTAGTGGATGAATACATGGGACTTGCCCCGCTCCGCTGCCCTCCGGTATTCATATAGGCACCATTGTCTACGCAGATATAGAGCACATCGTCACCCCGCTCCAGCATTCCGGACAATGCCCCAAAACCAATATCAAAGGTCGCACCATCTCCTCCTATGACCAGCACCCGCACATGGATCCGTCCCTGGGCCTTCAAAGCCGCTGCAACACCTGAGGCGATACTCGGTCCATTTTCAAAAAGGTGATGAATCCACGGCACTCTCCACGGTGAATAACCGTAAGGAGAGGTAAATGTTTCCAAACATCCGGTTGGGGTCACCACAATGACATCCTTGCCTGTAGCCTTCAGGATATGGCCCACCGAGAGAGCCATCCCGCATCCATGACATGCCCTGTGTCCTGAAACAAACAGCTCTTGCTCACCCGATTTTTCCTTGGCGATCATTCTCAGCTCCCTCTGGCAAAATTTCCGGACGCAAACCCGCCCAGTATGGCTCATCCAACGGCAAACCACTCTCCTCTACCTCTCTGGCCCTTTCAACAATCTCCAAAACCCTCTTCTCATTGACTTCTCTTCCTCCCAATCCTGCGACACAGTCCAGGACAAGGGGGGCTCCACGCCTTCCGCAAAGTTTTGCCTTAAGGTCCATGCCTAGAGCGCCTTCACTCCCCATGGAGAAATTGGCATCCATAACTGCGACCACCTTGGCTACCTTGATATTGTCTAGGATATCTTCAAAGGGAAACGGGCGGTAGCAACGTATTTTGATAAGCCCCACTCGTTGCCCCTGAGAACGGAGCTTGTCAATTGCCTCTTTTATTGTACCGACCATGGACCCCATAGCTACCAGAATTACTTCAGCATCTCGCGTCCGGTAAGCCTCTATAAGCCCGCCGTGATCACGACCCGTAATCGTAGCCAGTTCGGAAAAAATTTCCTTGATTCTTTCTTTCCCGTACTGCATGGCTCTGTGGATTGAGTACTTGAACTCCATCAAGACATCTTCCTCTGCATAGGACCCCCAGCTCTTGGGGTCATTTACATCCAAAAAATTTTTGGGCTTAAATGGAGGTAAAAAACGGTCCACTTCCTCTTGTTCCAAAAAAGAGACCCGCTCGTAGGAATGTGTCAGTATCCAGCCGTCCATACAGACTGAGACAGGGAGGAGGATCCCAGGGTCCTCCGCTATCTTGAAAGCTGCGATATGAGTATCGTAAGCCTCCTGGCTGCTCTCTACGTAGAATTGAATGACTCCTGAATCGCGCAGGCTGATGGTGTCCTGGTGGTCCACTTGAATACTGATCGGAACAGAAATAGCTCGGTTTACGCCTGTGATGACAAAAGGAAGTCGCATACCTGCGCTGGCATAAAGTACCTCTGTCATAAGAAGAAGTCCCTGAGATGAAGATGCTGTATAGGATCGGCTTCCGGCTGCGGATGCGCCACTGATCACACTTGCTGCTGAAAACTCGGACTCCACCCTCACATATTCCGAATCCATCTCCCCGTCAGCTATCATCCTTGCCAGGGCTTCCACAATGTGGGTTTGGGGACTAATTGGATAGGCCGATATAACCTGGGGCCGACACGCCTTTACCGCAAAAGCAACCGCCTCAGATCCCTCTAAGACCTCTGTTTCCTGCATCTTATTTCTCCTCCGCGACCATTTGGATCGCATCAGCCGGGCACTCATAAGCGCACAACCCGCAGCCCTTACAGTAATCATAACCGATCCTGTAAGCTTCATTCACCAAATGAACGGCTCCGTCAGGGCAAACGCTTTCGCATACCCCGCATGCTTTGCAAAGCTCGATATTGAGCACCGGTCTTTGATCTCTCCAACTGCCGGTTTTATAATTAAGCGAAGTCCCACCCTTCACTACTGCCCCAAGGGTAATTTTCATGATAATTCCCTCATCAACCTCTTATAGCTTTCCTGAACAACCTGAGCATTTTTCTCACCCAATTCGCCACTGAACTTCTTTCTGACCGCGCTTAAGGCTGCCGCCAGGCTTAACTCCTTGCTTATGGCAGCGAAAGCGCCCAAAATAGCAGTATTTATTATAGGCCGCCCCAGAGTTTCCCGCGCAAGTTTATCGCCTGAAAAAGAAAACACATGAAAGGGTCCCTCCAGACCGAGACTGGCTGCTTCCTTTTCAGTATTCACCAAGATCATCCCTGTATCTTTCACTCCTTCTGCAACATCTAGTTCATTCAAAATGGTAACATCCTGCACGATCACGTAGTCGGGTTCACTCACACGACTCCGAAGCCGAATGGGTTGGTCGCTCAAACGGCAAAAGGCCATGATAGGCTTCCCCCTTCTCTCTCCACCGCCCCCTAGAAAAGGAAAAGCCTGCCCATACTTTCCATCCTCCAAGGCTGCAATAGCAATAAACTGGGCAAGAACAAGAGATCCCTGCCCCCCTCTGCCGTGAATCCGAATTTCTTTCATATGAGTCCTATTTGATTATGTTTCAATATATGAAATTGCGTTCTATTTATCAGACAAAAAAATATAGTTTACCATTCCATTTCAGACGAAATTCTCTCTGCTTTATTAATCACCAATTCCTTTAACTCGCCCTCGATCCGCTCCATGCTCATAGTGAAAATAGAGCCCGTAACACTGAGAGCCGCTACAATCCTTCCCCCAGCCCTAATGGGCGCTGCAATGCAGCGAACTCCCTCATAGTATTCTTCATCGTCAATGGCGTAACCCTGCCCTCTGATTTTTTCCAACTCTTTGAATAAATCATCAATATTGGTTATTGTATTTTTGCCATAGCGCTTCAAAACTCTACCGGGATAGATCTCGACAATTTCTTTTGGTGACAACTCAGAGAGAAGCACCTTGCCTCCGGCCGCTGCATGCGGATCAGTTCTAAAACCAATGTATGTGGCAAGCGAAAGCCCTCCTTGACTGTCGATTTTATCAATGTAAATAACTTTCCCGCTTCTCAGTATAGCCAGATGAATAGCCTCGCTAAAGTCACTATGACGTTCCCGGCATTCGTCACGAAGCTCAAACAAATATTTTCTGGCAATTTTCCGGACATCTATATTGTCCAGGATTACTTTACTGATCGACAAGAACTTCAGGCCCAGGGAATACTTCTTGGTTTCTTTATTCTGTGACACATAGTCATAGGGTAGAAACGTGGCTAAGATATGATGGATTGTGCTTTTGGGAAAACCGATCATGGTGCTCATTTCCAGAAGGCTTAAACCTTGAGGGTTTTTGCTCAACAGATCGATAACCTGAAGACTCTTATCAAGCGTTGTTAGCTTCATATTATTTCATATATTGAAATACTATTTAATTTATCCAAGAAAAATATACTTGTCAACACATTTTTGAACACATGAGTCAAAAAGTAGGGTAACTGATAGAAAATCATGCTGCGTTATCTTATAACCGGGACAACTTCAAACAGGTGTTTCATGTGTAATATTGTCAAGCTCGCGGAGCACCCCTGAGAGCCTGAGTGGATCTGCCGATTGCAACCTTTTGGGTTATCACCACTATTGCAAACAGCGCTCCCCCGATAGCGTTCCATAGAAGGCCCGGCAAAAGCAGCCCTGCTGTGGCAAGTAGCAAAAGAACTCGCTCTACAAGATTTGTACTACGATACAAGAAGCTGTCCCAGAATGCAGCAAAGGTGATAAGCCCCAAAAGAACTGAAATAATGGTTTCCAGAATCATACCCAACGACCCATCAAGCAAAATCGCAGGACGGTAGTAGAACATAAAAGGCAATATGTAGAGCCCCTTAGCAAACTTAAAGGCAGTGAGCATTGTCTTCATCGGCTCCGACCTTGCAATGCCGGCGGCAGTGATAGAGGCAAGCCCTACGGGTGGTGTGATCGCAGAATCGATGCTGAACCAGATCATGATCAAGTGGGCAACAAGAAGAGAAAAGCCCATGTCCACCAGAGCAGGACCGGCCGTTATAGCCAAAACAATGTAGGCAGGTCCTGCAGGAAGGCCCATACCAAGGACAAGAGAGATCAATCCCACAAACACAATGGCAAGAAAGGCCATTCCGTGAGTGAGATCCGAGAGGAACCATGAAACTTTGAGCCCCACGCCCGTCAATCCAACAAGAGCAAGGATAATCCCGATACACGCCACAATGCTGCCGATACTCAGCGAATACCTCCCGCCCAGAACCAATGAGCGGTAGATAAGTCTGATATCAAAGCGTCTAATTCGAATCATGTGAACGAGCACTAAAGAGACAATCCCTGTTAGTGCGGCCATAGCAGGAGAGTAGCCAAGAGCCATGGTGACAACGATCAGGGCGAGTGAGAAGAAGAAATGCCAGCCCCCCTGCATTATCCTTATTGCGGATAACTCGGACACGGACGGATCGGCACCTATATTGAATTTCTTTGCTTCAAAATGAATAAAAGTTGCTACGGTGATGAAATACAGAATGATTGGTATTGCCGCGACTGATACAATCTTAAGATAAGGAATTTGAGTAAACTCCACCATGATAAAAGCAACGGCACCCATAACAGGGGGCATAATTTGCCCACCGGTGGATGCAGCAGCTTCAATCGCTGCTGCTATATGCGGCTTGTAACCTGCCTTTTTCATCATGGGGATAGTGAAAACACCTGTTGAGGAAACATTTGCAATTGCACTGCCTGAAATGGAGCCTATTAGAGCACTACCCACAACAGCTGCTTTTGCCGCACCCCCTACAGTATGCTTGGTCAGTGAAAAGGCCAATTTTATGAAAAAATCGCCTGCTCCTGTTTTTTCCAGAAAGGCTCCAAAGAGGATAAACGGAACTACATAGCGAGTCATGAATTTTGTAGCCATTCCGTAGTAGCCTTCAAGGCCACAATAGACCTGACTCACAATGGTCCCAACATCAAATCCCGGGTGAGAGAAAGTTCCTGGAACAAAGTTACCGAAATATGCATAAAGTATGGTTCCGCTTGCAACCAGCGTTAGTGCCCATCCGATCACCCTTCTGCCTATATCCAGGCCGATGATAATCATCACTATTCCGAAAAAAACGTCAAGGCTAGTTGGATCACTGAGACGGACAAATCGTTCGTTGTAATCGTACATAACGTAAAGAGAGCCCAGAATAGAGAATATGACAACAAGGGTATCCACTACCGAGAGTCTGTGAAGGGGTGAGCGCTTGCTGAAGGGATAGATCACTGCACACATTGCAAGAGTGATCATAAGGTAAAGGGAGCGTTTGATGACAACATCTGCAGTTGCGTTGAGAGTCCAATAAATTATAAGGATGGATAAAAGGGCCAGTGCAGCATCAACAATCTTCCCCCAAACCCCGGAGAATTCCCTTTCTGCTACCTCGAGCCCAGGCGGTTGATCTGGCGGCTTATTTATGCTCTGGTTTTCCTCTTTCCCGGTATCTTGTGCTCCCATGTTTCTCCATTTGTCCAATGCTTCCAGCAGCCCGAAAGCCAAGATAATAAAGGCCACAAGGGCCCTTTTCCTGCCTTTTTTTCTTAAACGGTATAGAAACAGTTTTGCCCTTAGTCGAGGACACGAAGATATAGCAGCAAGTGCTTTTGGAATCTCAACAATAGGTTTCTCACCGAAGCATTACGGTGGTCAGGTCAAACCACCGTAATGCCCGGGAGGATTCACCCTACTTTAGCAATCCCTTTTCCCTGAAGAAACGTGCCGCGCCTGGGTGAAAAGGAATAGGGGCCCACTTAGCCGCATTCTCCAGCTTGATACCTTTTCCTGCAGGGTGCACCTTGGCCAAATACGCAAGACCCTGTGGGCTATACATGGCCTTGACGATTCTATAGACCAGATCGTCCGGTAGATCCGCCCTGCATGCCCATAAAGCCGCCATGCCTACTGTCTCAATGTCCTCGTTTATTCCCCTGTAGGTGCCGGCGGGAATCACCATAGGAAGGTATTTCGGCATCTTCTTGATTAATTTTTCTCTGTACCCGGGTGCAAAACGAATAATCTCAACATCGTGGGTGAGGGAAAGCTCTGTTATATCCGCAGTTGGAATCGCAGCGATCTGCATTGCAGCATCGATCTGCCCTGTCTTTAGCGCATCCACGGCTCCTCTTGCCGGCAGAAAGACTATCTTCATGTCTTTCTCCGGGTCCAGCCCATGGATTCTGACCCAATCAAAGAAAAGTTTATGCATGGAACCACCCGGCGCCCCAACGCACACTGTTTTTCCTTTCAAGTCCAGGTATGTTTTTATGCCACTCTTTTTCAAAGTATAGGGCTCACCCCAGTTGGCAAAAAGAATGCCCATGCCTCTCATTTTATTGAATTTTTTCTTATAGGGAGGCATACCTTTGAAGGCTGCCTGGGAATCGCCTGTGCTAACCAAGCCTATGTCTGCCTTTCCTGTGTCCAGCCGGTTGATATTCTCATCAACGCCTCCGGAGGTCACTGCAGTGCATCGGACCCCCTGCACATGCTTTGTAATATACTCGGCCATCCCTCCGCCAATGGCGTAGAATCCCCCTCCCATGGAACCTGTGGAAAGGGAAAGATTCACCGTTTTTGCCCATGAGGCAGTTGTCAGCATAAACCCTGCTACTAAAACAACCACAAATACATATCCTTTTTTCATTGTTCCCTCCTTATTAAGTGTTAAGTTTATCTTACATCCCAAAGCCTAAACTCTTTTACACCCCCTTTCCTGTTCTATAATTGTCTTCATTATTGGCCACTTATTTATATTCCCTACCAGGGCATCACAGCCCTTCTCTCCCTGTATGGAGTAACAAAAATAGCACCCTGAGGGCATTCAAGCTCACAAAGGAAACAGCTTTGGCAATCCCTCAGATATTTTATGAAAGCTTTTTTCTCTTTCCTGTCAAGCCTTAGCACATCTTCAGGGCAGATAAGCTCACACCTGCCGCATCCGTTGCAAAGCTCCAGGTCAATCCAGCTAACACCCACTGATTTTCTCCTCCAGAAGTTCTCTAAACATCGCGACCCTGCGCGTAAAGTTCACTTCCACCGCATTACGCTCGCAATGGGATGGCGGCGAATTTTTCTTTCCGGTTTCATGGGGTATTCATCAACCGGGATGGGCTCTGTTGAGACCACGATTTCACCATTTTCTTGCTTGAGCACAATCCATTTGAGCCACTTAGTATTATCAATATCCGGGTAGTCTTCCCTTAAATGCGAGCCTCTGCTCTCGGTTCTGGCAATCGCAGCGCGCAAAAACATTTCTGCACACGTTACAATGTTGGATGCTTCGAGAGCCATCCTCAAATAGTGGGTGTCGTAAGCCTTTATTCTTGGAACGATTTCATCTCGCAATTGACAAATTTTCCCGAGTGCCTGCTCCAATCGCTTGCCATGACGCAAGAGGTATACATCCATGGGGAAGATGGCCTCCTGGACTTTTAGCACAACATAATCGGGTTCCACCCCGTCCCGTCTTCTGAGCGGTGCCAATAGTTCACCAAGACAGAAGCTTACCTCTTCTTTGTCTAATAGTGGGTCATTTCTTCCTCTAACGTACTCAGAGGCTGCCAGTCCACTTCTTGCACCTGAAGTTGTTGCAAAAGGAATGGCATACGCACTAAAGCCTTCCACACCTGATGCCGGTCCACAGGTAGCATCTCCTGCTGCATAAAGACCTTGGACGCTTGTTTCGCACCTGGTATTTATGTCAAGACCACCGCCATAACCAACGTTACCCATATTGACAGATACCCACTGCACTCTATCCTTTATTTTTCCCCCTTTTATGTATCCTGCCCTTTCAAAAGCCTTGTACATGATGGGCAAGGTCTTCTTGAAGTAATCAAGTGACTTTGCGTCAAAGGCGCCAAAATCATAGTAGAGCGGCCCGTTGCCAAGCCTGACTTCGCATGCCATTGCAGCAGATAGCCGATTCATTGAAGCATGGTCCCCGTACTCGGGATCGTATTTTTTCATATATGGCTCGCCCTTCGAGTTCATGAACCGAGCGCCCGTTCCCTGCAAGACATTCATCCCTGTTGTGTCAAAATCAGCGCAGGAAAGGTGGTGGCAGGTGAATTCATAGTTTTTTATTGCAGCCCCAGCCCGAAGCCCCATAACGTGAGCATCGCCTGTAGCCATCTTCTGGTATGCATAATGGGATTTGTAAGCTTGTGCACCGGCACTCAAGATTATTGCCTTAGCCTTGAAGGCTTTTTGCCTCCCAGTTTTAAGGTCAAAACCAAGCGCCCCCGCTATCATGTCTCTATCGTTAGCATGGTGAAGGAGATGGGTGACCATGGTCCTGTCCATAATCCTGACAGAATGCTTGCGCGCCGTTGCTCGAAGAACATCCATAAGTTGGGGACCTTGAAACATCATGGTCTTAATCGGTCTTTGCTTTGAAGAGCCCTGGCCTTCAAGCCTTTGGAAGCGGCCGTTCCTGTCTTTCAAGAAATTCAGACCCCACGCTTCCAGCTCCTTTGCCCTTTCAAATACCTCATCAAGGTGGATTCTTGTCCAGATCTGGTCATTAATATAATACCCTTCCTCCACGGCTTTACTAAACCAGAGCTCAAAGTCATCCTCTCCAGGAATGAAACACTTAAAGGAGCCGGCGGCAAATTTACTGCACCCGCTTTTTCCAACGTACCCCTTATCAACCAGCAGCACCTTGGAAATGCCGCTTTGCTTGGCCTTGATAGCTGCAAAGCATCCGGCCGCTCCCCCTCCTATGACTAAGATGTCCGATATTATCTCCTGCATCCAATTATTCCCTTGCTAATGCCCTTGGCTCCAAGGGCATCCTGAGCGCTGCCTTGCGACCAAACATCTTGACCCTTGCTGGCAAATCTTCATAAGGCCTTGGTTTCCCTGACCATATTTCAATTTGATTGTGAAGCGTGGAAACCCCAGCCTGTTTTGCTATTTTTCTTTTGTTTTGCTATAGGAAAGGGGTCTGCGATTGCCTTTGCCAGATTCCTGCAGTTTCCCTTTTTAATTGAGGTTTGCAGAACAATCAAGTAATTTGTTTTTATGCTCAAACCCTGCCCCGGTTGGTGAGGATTGCATATCATTCCTGAAATCAGGGTCAGGGCGCAAACGGCCGTTCCGTTGTAAAGTGGGGCTTCATTGCCCAGCTAGATGGGACTAAATTTAGAAGCTTGAAGGCCCAGAGTTCATAAACTCCTGTCATCTTTCGGTTGACATCAAAATTTCTTGTAAGTTATAAGACATAGTTACTTTATAGCTAAAAAATAGCCACAAAATCGATTCATTCCAATCTTTTTTGTCTCAATCGAAAATAAAACTTTGGAGGCAATTATATGAGCATTATAGAAGAAATTAGCGAAATCGTAGGACCGGATCGTGTGTTTAGCGATCGTATCGAGTGTCTTTGCTATTCCAGGGACATGTCAGTTCACCAGGGCGTACCTGATGCAGTGATCTTCCCTAAAACCACCGAGCAGGTCTCTGCCATTATGAAGCTTGCACACAGGGACAAAATACCTGTCACAGCGCGGGGTTCCGGCACCAGCACTACCGGCGCCGTTTTGCCCGTTAGGGGAGGGCTTTTGATGGACCTTCACCTCATGAACAATATTCTTGAAATAAACAAGAAGGACTTTTATGCGAGGGTGGAGCCCGGCGTGATCTGCATGCAGCTCAATAGTATCCTTGCAAAGGAAGGATTGGTATTCCCGCCCAATCCTGGAAGCGAAGTTGTTGCTACTATCGGCGGAATGGTCTCCACAAACTCAAGCGGGCACCGTGCAGTAAAATATGGCACCACCAAGGACTATATCAAAGGTCTTAAGGTTGTGCTGGCAGACGGCACCATAATCCACACCGGCACCATCACCCCTAAAACTTCGCTTGGCTACGACCTGACGAGGCTTTTTTGTGCCGCTGAGGGCACCTTGGGAATTATTACCGAAATAATCGTAAAGCTTGAGGCAAAACCCGAATATGACGCTCTGGCGGTGGCTATTTTTGGGGATGTGGGCGTGGCTGTTGATGCTGTAACCGAGGTTACCACATCAGGGATTCAGCTTGCGGGCTGCGAAATTCTGGATAAGTTCAGCCTCAAGATAGTGGAGGATGTGCTGGGTAAAGACGTAAGCAAAATTGAGGCACTCCTTGTGATGGAAGCTGATGGAGCAAAAGAGGTAGTAGTCCGGGACATGAATCGAATTGAGGAAATATGCAAGAAATACAATGTATTGGAGTTCGAATGGACAGATGACCCTGAAAAAAGGGAGGAAATGATGAGAGCCAGGGGTGGGCTGGTACCCACTCTTTCGAGGATCAAGCCGGGTAACCGCCTGGTTGCAATTGCAGAAGATTTCGGAGTACCCACCACCAAAATCCCGGAGACTATCAGAAGGGCACAGGCTATAGCTGAAAAGTATAACATACTTTTGACCACCTTCGGCCACGTGGGAGACGGTAACGTCCACACCACTTTTGTCTGCGATGTTAGAAGCAGGGACGATTGGAACCGCTTGAAACCGGCTGCAGAGGAGCTTGTAAAGACCGCTATGGAGATGAAAGGAACCCTCAGTGCTGAGCACGGCACCGGTTTGACCAGGGCACCGCATATTGAACAGCAACTTGGCCCGGCCATGGAAGTGATGCGAAAGATTAAACAGGCCCTTGATCCGGATAACATTTTGAACCCGGGCAAGATGGGACTGGAGAAAGACAAGAAGGCCGACCTTTATGATTATTTTGCCTTCCAGCCCTTAATCGAGCACCCTGAAGGGGTAAATTCGTATGGCACGGATGTAGACAACGAAGTTCTTGCCTGCATTCATTGCGGTTTCTGCCGGCTGGGATGCCCCACTTTCAGTGTGACCCAGAGAGAGGCAAGAAATGCCAGGGGAAGAAACGCACTTGCTTTCTACTTGCTAAACGGCTCAATTGAACCATCACACGATCTGGCCGAGGCCTTTTACAGCTGTACCACCTGCCAAGCGTGCACCTATTTTTGCCCCGCCAGAATTAAGGTGGACGAGATTGTCGAAGGGGTTAGAAGGAAGATGTATGAAGCCGGATTTGTCCCTGAGCCGGTTCTCGGAGTAAGGGACAACATCTTTAAAACAGGAAATGTTTACGCTAGTGCCACAGCTGAAAGAATAGAGATCTACCCCCCTGCACTTAAGGAAAAAGCGAAGAAGGGAGAACTTAAGAAAAAAGCTGAAACCCTCCTTTTTATGGGATGTGTCCCCAGTTACCTTGACATGAAAATGGTACCCAGCCTTATCAAGCCGCTGGATGCTGCAGGAGTTGATTACACGACCCTTGCCACTGAAGAAGGGTGCTGCGGTTTCCCTCTGTTCCTCATGGGATCCGGTGAATTTGAAGAGCATGCAAGCAAGGTGATCGAAAAAATTAAGGCCACGGGTGCCAGGGAGCTTGTAACCCCTTGTGCCGGGTGCTACAAGACTTTTAAAAAGCTTTATCCTATGGTTGGAGACCTGGGACTGGAAGTTTACCACTCGGTCCACTATTTGGAAAAACTGATCAAAGAAGGGAAGATCACCCTCAATGGAAACCTCGGCAAGAAGGTCACCTATCATGATCCTTGCGACCTTGGAAGAACCTTCCAGATTTTTGAGGAACCAAGGAACATTTTGAAGGCAATCCCCGGGCTGGACTACGTTGAAATGGCGAGAAACAGGCTTCAGGCCCGTTGCTGTGGCGGGGGAGGGGGAGTACAGGCAAACAACCCGGAAATGGCAGTGGCTATGGCTGCCGAAAGGGTACGGGATGCCCTTGCCGTTGGTGCGGAGATAATAGTTTCGGCCTGCGCTGCATGCAAGGACAACTTGAGAAAGGGAGCCAAAGCAATTCCGAAGAGCGAACGCGGCAAGATAAAAATTATGGATATCACAGAGATCGTCGCATCCGCGACCGAGTGACACTTTTCATCCGGATCTCCTCGCCTACCCTCGCGAGGGCCAGTTCCGGTATGAAAGGATCCTCGTAGCTTTGCTGATAACCTTTTTGATCAATTGATAGGGAGGTTCATAAAATGACGACAAGTAAATGGATGCACGCAGGCACTGTTTTGAAGATGAACGCTATAAACTATCCTGAAAAACTTGGATGGCAGGATAAGTTCAAAGAATTCACCTTCAAGCAGTGGAATGACAGATCATGCCGACTGGCAAATGGACTAAAGGATCTTGGGGTAGGATACAAAGATACATTTGCTGTTATTGCTTACAATAGAGGAGAATGGATGGACATCTATGCCGGCTGCGCCAAGGGAGGGCAAATCGTTGTTCCTGTAATGTTCAGGCTCGCAGGCCCGGAGATAGAGTATATCGTTAACCACTCGGAGTGCAAAGCGTTCATCGTAGAAGAGCCCTTTGTAGATCTTATAAACGGAATTAAAGACAAGCTCCCGGTTCTGAAAAATGCTTACATCTATTTGGGAGACGGGCCTGTTCCCCAGGGATACATCGGCTATGAAGAGTGGCTTGCCAACTCATCGCCAGAAGAGCAAGATTACCTGGTGGACGGAGACGACACCTGGACCATCATGTACACTTCAGGGACAACCGGGCGACCAAAAGGGGTCATAAAAACCCACGAGAGTTATCATGCCCAATACCTGCTTAACAATATCAACATGGGCGTTCTTCCTACGGATAAAGTAATGCTGGTCATGCCCATGTGCCACGTAAATTCGATATTTTATTCTTTCCCCTATACCCTGGTTACAGCCCCGGTTTTTGTTTATAACATGGTAAGCTTTGACCCGGAGGATGTCTTAAGGACCATCGAAAAATACAAAATAACCTTTACCTCCCTGGTCCCGACCCATTACATAATGATGCTGGCCCTTCCCGAGGAAGTGAAAAGCAAATATGATGTTTCCTCCATTCGCCAGTTGCTGATTTCTTCCGCACCTGCGAGAAAAGACCTCAAGCTCGCCATTATGGATTACTTTAAGAATGCTGAGCTGTGGGAGGCTTATGGAACGACCGAAGGAGGGCTGGTCACCTTGCTGAGACCCGAAGATCAATTTAAGAAACTCGGGTCCATAGGGAAAGAAATTTTTGGGACAGATAGAATAAAAATTCTGGACGAAGAGAAAAATGAAGTGCCCGATGGGGAGGTTGGGGAGCTCTTTTATCGCACTCCTATGATCTTCAAAGAATATCTGAAAGAACCGGAAAAAACCAAAGAAGCCTTTTTTGGCGAGTGGTCCTCGGCAGGAGATATGGTAAAACGAGACGAGGACGGCTACTATGTCTTGGTTGACAGGAAGGCTAACATGATCATCACGGGAGGAGAAAACGTCTATCCTTCCGAGGTGGAGAGTGTTGTCGGCGCCCATGAAGCAGTGAAAGATATAGCCGTAATCGGGGTTCCCGATGACAAGTGGGGCGAGGCGGTAAAAGCGGTCGTTGTTCTCCATGATGGCTACACTGCCGGCGAGGAGCTGGCACGAGAGATAATTGACTTTACGAGGGGGAAGCTTGCCGGTTATAAGCGCCCTAAAAGCATAGACTTTATAAAAGATGAGGAGATGCCGAGGACGGCCACCGGCAAGATCCTTCACCGCGTTCTGAGAGAAAAATACGGAATCTGGAGCGAACAAAAATAGCAACAATAAAAACCAAAATAATTACAGGAGGATAATTGAAATGTTGACAAAAGCGTTCATACCTTATGGTGGTTACTATTCGTCTCCGTTTTGTCGCTGGCAGGGAACAATGGCAAATGAAAATTCCATTGTCCTTGGAGCCAAGACAGCAAGAAACTGGATGTTGAGCAAGAAGTTTGATCCTACAATGCTTCAATACCTTTACTACGGTACCACAATTGCCCAGAAGCACATGTTTTACAGCCACGCTTGGGCAGCGGCCATGCTGGTGGATAACCAGGTACCTCTTTCTGCGCTCATGATCAACCAGGCCTGCACCACTTCGACAACCTGTATCCATCTGGCTGCGGTCAACATTGAGGCAGGAACTTACGAAACTGCATTTGCGCTCATGTCAGACCGATGCTCTAATGGACCTCACACAGTGTGGCCTAATCCCCTGGGTCCTGGTGGAGAGGTCATTTCTGAAAACTGGATGATGGACAATTTCAACTCTGACCCTAATGCAGGGCTCAAGATGATACAGACTGCTGAAAATGTTGCCAGGGACATAGGAACCTCCAAAGAAGAGTGCGATGCCGTCACGCTTAGAAGGTATGAGCAGTATCAGGACGCGCTTGCAAACGACAGGGCTTTCCAGAAAAGGTACATGTTCCCTGTGGAGGTAAGGGTATCTAAGAAGAAAACCGTGGTCCTTGAAGCAGATGAAGGTATTACGCCAACTACCGCAGAAGGACTTGCGAAATTGAAGCCGGTGGAGCCCGGCGGTGTTATGAGCTATGGCGCACAGACACACCCTGCAGATGGAAACGCTGGTTTCATCATTACTACAAAGGAAAAAGCTAGAGAAATCAGTGCGGATCCCAACGTGGAGATCCAGATTATTTCATACGGCTTCTCAAGGGCAAAAAGGGGCTATATGGCCGCAGCACCGGTCCCGGCCTCAGAAATGGCGCTTGAAAAAGCGGGGCTCAAAATAGGAGATATAAAGGCAATTAAAACCCATAACCCATTTATCGTAAACGATATCAACATGGCCAAGAAAATGGGCTTTGATGTGATGAACATGAATAACTATGGTTCCTCTATCGTGTATGGTCACCCACAGGGGCCAACTGCCGGCAGGCTGATCGCTGAATTGATTGAGGAACTGGTTATCTTGGGTGGTGGTTACGGCCTATGGGCTGGGTGTGCTGCCGGGGATACCGCTGCTGCCATGATTTTCAAGGTTAGTTAAAGCCAAGAATAAAATATATCGTCCTAGAGCAAAGAAGGGGCGCTCTTCTTATTTGTATTTGTAGCGCCCCTTTTAACGCCTTTGCCAATAATACTGCCTGGAATTGGGCTCAGTGCACTGAACTAAGCGCTTCCGCACCCCGCATTCCTATGGCGTCCCCCATGGCATTTTGCAAGTAATCTTGAACCACATAAGAAAGAGGGGGAGGAAAAATTTTTCCATTAGGAAGTTTCCTGGTGGGTACAGTTTGGTCTTCTGCCGGAGAGCCGGCCTTAATTAATGCTTTTCCCTTGACATAAAACCCGCCGCCAGGCAAAAGAAGCTGAAATCCTTGTAGGTTCGTCACTAAAAAGCTGGCCTTGTAACGCAGTGGCAATAATTTGTCGTAAATACTAGGAGCCTGTCGGGAAACTGGATCCATTGGAGGCTGTTGGAAAATGCTCATCCCGCTGTTCGCAGCGGAACGAAGCCCTGGGGAATGAGGCATACCTAGAAGTACGCCCCAACGACGAAGGGAGAGGATAACGCAGCCCTTCGGCTATGCTCAGGGCCATGAGCCTGTCGAATGGCAGATGGGCGTCTTCCGACAGCGTCCTAGGCTTTCCGGGTAAATACAAATGGTCTGGGTAATGGGAATCGATATCGGATCTGCGTTTTCAAAGGGCGTTCTTTTGAAAGATAAAGAAGTTCATGGATACTTTGAATGCCCTTCAGGAGGTGATTTTGCGCTGACGTCAGAAAGAATCAAAAAAGGACTTCTTTCCGGTGCCGACCTTTCCGAACAGGATATCGTATATACCCTTGCAACCGGGTTTGGATCCCAGATGGTCGGCTATGCTGATGAGGTAAAGACTGACATTTCGTGCCATGCAAAAGGAATCCATCATTTTTTCACCACTGCCAGGACGGGAATTGATATCGGGGACCTTTACAGCAAGGTGTTTCGAATGGATGAAAATGGAAATGTGATCAATTTCGTGCTTAGCGGAAAGTGTGCCGGGGGAAGCGGAAGGATTTTCCAGGTGATCGCGAAGGTTCTGCAGGTGAAAGTTGAAGATATGGGCCCACTTTCTCTTAAGTCGAAAAAAAGAGTGGACTTCAGCACGGGGTGCGCAGTGTTTGCAGAGTCTGAAGCCATATCCCGTATTGCAGAAGGAGTCTCCAAAGAAGACCTTCTTGCAGGTATTCACAGGGCTCTTGCTGCTCAACTGCACAGCATGGCAGAAAGGGTGATCCTTGAAAAAGACCTGGTGATGGTAGGAGGTGGGGCGAGAGACGCGGGACTGGTCAGGGCCATGGAGGAAATAACAGGGTATTCAGTGCTTGTTCCCCCCCAGCCGCATATGACGGCTGCCCTGGGTGCTGCCCTGCTGGCTCTGGACTCCCTGGAAGATCGAAAAAGTCCGTGAGCTGACTTGGTTGCTCTCATTTGATGCATTTTTCCCGTTTCTTGCATGCTAACAGGCTCTTATGCTAGTAAATAGTAATTTGTGGGCGCATGCGGGACGTTGATGGGAGCATTTTGAGAAAAGCAAAACTAATTCCCCCGCAAAGAAAAGTAAGACAAGCCATGGGAACAGGATAACCTCAACTGAAAGATTTATGTTGAAAGCAGCATGGACCGAGAGCTGGTCATGCTTTCGCATGCACCTTTTTTGTTTGCCAATAGGTGAAGGGTTTGTTGTGAAGTTTGAAGGAGGACAAGAAGCTGATGAATAAGCAAAGCAAAGGAATGGCAAAGGTTGAACGCTACTATGAAAATTATGGATCCCGCGCCCGCGAACTCAGTGCTGAAGGGAAAAAGGTGATTGGCTACGTGTGCTCTTTTGCACCACTGGAAATGATTACCGCCTCTGGGTGCATACCTTTCAGGCTCCGTGGAGATATACATGAACCCATTACAAAAGGAGACACGCTCCTCGAAACAATTGTATGTCCTTACTACAGAAGCTGCTTTGACCTTGCCGTGAAACATAGGTATGAGTTTCTTTCCGGCATGGTAATCCCCCATGCTTGCGACAGCATGGTAAGGAGCTTTAGCGTATGGAGCTATTCGCTGAACCTTCCCTATTTTCAGTTTGTAAATACTCCTTCGGTGGTCAAAGATTCGTCCTTTGAGTTTTTCAACGAGGAGCTCAAAACATACAAGAAATCTCTTGAAGAATTTGTGGGCAAAAAAATCACAGACGATGACCTGGCTGGGGCCATACAGCTCCATAACGAGAACAGGAACAAAGCCAGGGCTGTTTATGAATTTAGGAAGCCTGATCCACCATTGATTACAGGGCAAGAACTGGCAAAGACGCTTCTTGCATGCTCAAGCCTGCCAATTGAGGAATCAAATAGGCTTTTGGACGAGGTGCTGGAAGAAGTGGGGCAGAGAAAAAAATCCCCTCTTGGAAAAGGACCCCGTATCCTTATTGATGGAGCCTGTATTGACAATGCTGAGCTTGCAGGGCTTGTGGAGGATCTGGGTGCAAGTGTCGTTGCAGATACCATCTGCAACGGTTCCAGGGATTACTGGCCTAAGGTGGATGAAAAAAAACCTCCTATTGAGGCTCTGGCGGATCGTTATCTTGACAAGCTTAATTGCCCCAAGACTTATCGAGAAAACAAGACAGGTAATTTCGAAGAAGATATTAAGGCGCGGTTTGCCGACATAGGGTTTACTGCCAAAGAGTTTCAAGTGGACGGCGCGATTATTTATCTTTACAGGTACTGCGATCCTTTTGGTTTTGAAGTCCCTGCAAGAAAGGCGTACTATGAGTTAATTCACGTCCCTCTTCTTCACTTAGAGGATCTTTACTCTGCAGGGACAATAGGACAGCTGAGAACAAGAATTCAGGCATTTTTGGAGATGATCGGCTAGAGCAGCCAAAAAGGAGGGAGCAAATAATGGCAGAGGAGCAAAAAAAGCGAAAAAAAAGAAAAACAGCCACCAAGGCTGCGGCTTCTATAGGACCAATGGTAAAGGAATCCATAACAAGCACCATTAGGGCCAGGGAAGAAGGAAAGCAAAAAATCGCTTACACCTTTATCGTTTGTCAACACGATGAAATCCTAAGGGCTATGGATATCGTGCCTGTTTGGACCGAGAACTATTCAGGAATCTGCGGCGCAAAAAGGGATGCTGAACGCTTCCTCCAGAGAGCTGAATCCCTGGGTTTTTCGCGCTCGCTCTGCACGTATGCTCTTTGTGGCCTGGGATTTGACCAGTGGCGGGAAGAGCTCGGAGAAATGCCTCCCGATGCACCATGGGGAGGGCAGGTAAGGCCTGATTTCATGATTTCAAGCGGTCAGATCCTGTGCGACCCGAGGTCAAAGTGGTATCAGGCTGCTCAGCAATTTATGCCGGACGTACCGATCTATAACATTGACCTTCCGTATCCGCTGTTTGATCCGAAAAGAGATCACAGGGAGGTATGGGGATACTACCACCGCTACATTGTCAAAGAACTACGTGGGCTTGTCTCGTTTCTGGAAGAACAGACCGGTAAGAAAATGGACTATGATCGTTTGAGAGAACTCGTGGACCTGGGTGACCGCACATGGAACCTGATCCATGAAACTTACGAACTAAGAAGAGCGGTGCCCTGCCCCATGGGCACAGGTGATGCAATGAATACCATGGTGCCCATGTGCTTTATGATGGGCACTCAGGAGGCATACGACTTCTACCTGGACCTGAACAAAGAGCTAAAGGAAAAAATTGCCAGGGGAGAAGGGGAAGTCGAAGAAGAGAAATACAGGCTTTTATGGGGGGGCGGCCTTCCAGCATGGTACGCGCTCAATGATTTCAATTACTTCAACAGCAAGGGGGCATCATTCCCGGCCGAGACGACTTATCGCATGGTGGTGCCCCTTTACGAGATGGACATTCCCGAGACAAACGACCCTATTGAACATCTTGCCTGGAGGTGGCTAGGCTACTGGACCTTCTGGTACGAAAAGGCCAGAAAGCGCCCGGGCTCCGAGCCTGATGTTGAGCGTCTTATTCAGTATATAGAGGATTACAAGATTGACGGCGTTGTAATGCACGAGGCCTTTTCATGCAGAACCTGGCATGTGGGGCTTATATGGCAGCTCCATCAGCTTGCAAAGATATATAAACCCATACCGGTACTGGTTCTCGGGAAAGAGGGTAAAAAGGAGAAAAAGCAAAGAGAACTCCCTTCCCTTGTGCTTGAAAGTGACATTATTGACATCACTTCTTATTCGGAAGTTGATACAAGAAATAAGATAGATGCATTTATTGAGACACTTGAATCACTCCGAAGAGCCAGGGCCGCCTGAGGTAACTGAGAGCGCTTCCTGCCAAGAACGCTTGATGTTTTGGAACGCTTTTTAGAGAAGATGGAATATTACGCCGGCATTGACATAGGCTCCACCATGACAAAAGCGGTGATACTTGCTGAAGAAATTGTGGCCTCTGTTATTGGCCCTACCGGGCCTGAACACAGAAGACTGGCAAACAAAGTCATGGAAGAAGCCCTTAGAAGGGCCGGCCTGGCCCTTGAATCCATCACGTACATCATCTCAACCGGCTACGGCAGAATAAATGTCCCTTTTGCAGATAAACAGGTCACCGAGATCAGCTGTCATGCAAGGGGTGTGGGAAGTCTTTTCCCCCAGGCCAGGACAGTAATTGATATAGGTGGCCAGGACAGCAAGGCCATAACAATAGATGCCAACGGAAGGCCGACCAACTTTATTATGAACGATAAATGCGCTGCCGGCAGTGGCCGGTTCATAGAAGTAATTGCCGATAGTCTTGGGGTAAAACTCGAGGAGATGGGAGATATATCTCTTAGAAGCACGCATCCAGCAAAGATAAGCAATATTTGTACCATATGGGCACAACAAGAAGTAGCAGCAAGGCTGGCTGAAGGAGTACCAGTGCCTGACCTGGTTGCCGGGATCCACGAAGCACTCGCCGATAGAGTGGCTCGCATGGCAAAGAGGCTCAAGGTGGAAAAGGAGGTAGTTCTCACAGGGGGGGGCGCAAAAAACAAGGGTCTCCTAAAAGCACTCTCCGAGCAGCTCGGGTGCGAGATACTCGTGCCCCCTGAACCTCTAATAACCGGTGCGCTGGGCGCTGCGCTTTTGGGTAAGGATATTGTCCAGAAAGCCCTTAAATCAGGGAAACGCCCTGAAACCAAGAAGCGAACCCTGGAAGAAGCCAAACTACATTAATCTTTTGCGGGTGCGTGGATCAGACCCTTCTTCCTAAAAGCAAGAAGGGAGCCGTGAGGCCCCCTTCCAAATTCACATTTGTTTTTCAACTTCTCAGAACAGACCCATCACCTTACCTGTTTTCACATCCACATCCACTCGCCTGAAGGCAGGGTTGGAACTCGTTCCCGGCATCAGGCTGATTGTCCCGGCGCACGGACAGAGGAACTTGGCACCAGAATATATCAACACGTCGCGAATGGGAAGAGTCCAGCCCTTCGGCACACCCTTCAGTGCCGGATCGTGGCTCAGGCTGAGGTGTGTTTTGACCATCATGGTCGCATAGTCGGCATACTTGGGATCATTCTCTAGCATCTTGGCCTTTGCCTCGGCCTCGGGGGTCCATGTGACACCATCCGCACCGTAGACAACCTCTGCTATAGTTTCAACCCGGTCCCTGAGTTTCATTTCCAGGGGATAGAGGAACTCAAACTGGTTTTTCTCTTCGCAGGCCTCTTTTACAGCCTCTGCCAGTTCCACGGCGCCTTCTCCCCCGTTGGCCCAGTGGGTTGATACAGCACAACGGGCCCCCGCTTCTTCTGCCGCCTTGCGTACAATGGCGATTTCATCCTTGGTATCGGTATGGAAGGCATTAATACAGACAACAGGGTTAATCCCCGCCTTTCGTATGGTGTTAACATGGTGCACCATATTGGGGACGCCTTTTTCTACCAGTTCCAGATTCTCCTTGGTGTAGGAGTCGTCAAGGGGAAGACCTGCCACGACCTTGGGTCCGCCGCCATGCATCTTCAGGGCGCGGATCGTTGTGGTTAGCACTGATACATGTGGCTTTAGTCCGCTGTAACGGCACTTCACGTTCCAGAATTTTTCAAAACCGATATCAGCCCCGAAACCGCTTTCCGTTACATGATAATCAAAAAGCTTCAGCCCGATGCGGTCTGCAATAATCGAGGATTGGCCGACTGCGATGTTAGCAAAAGGTCCCGCGTGGACCATACAGGGTTGATATTCCACAGTGCAGAGAAGGGTGGGGTTGATGGTGTTACGCATCCACGCAGTCATAGCACCGTCAACTTCCAGGTCCTTGGTAAGGACGGCTTTGCCGCTCTTGTCAAAAGCCAGGGTTATCTCTCCAAGGCGTTTTCTGAGGTCGGCCAAATCCGTAACAATCGAAAGGATCGCCATTAAT
Source organism: Deltaproteobacteria bacterium (assembly GCA_019310485.1). Lineage (GTDB taxonomy): Bacteria > Desulfobacterota > DSM-4660 > Desulfatiglandales > HGW-15 > JAFDEF01. Next base: position 24,112 of record JAFDEF010000021.1, read on the forward strand.
TCCGAAGAAACTGCAATCCCGAATTTGGATTGCATGGTGAAACCGTCATACCTCCCTCCAAGGCCGATAACAATGTTTCGCAGCGCCTGGGCACAGAAATCTATGATCCAGCCCATCTCTACCCGGGTCGGGTCGATTTCCAGCCTTTTCATACCGGTCAGCCTTTTGAGCTGCTCGTCATTATAGTTTCGCTCGTGCTGCATGCGGGCAGTCAAAGCGACCATAGCGAGGTTGTGGGCATTCATGATGTCGTTGATGTCACCGGTGAGGCCCATGGAAAATTCCGTCATGGGGATGAGAAGGGCATTTCCGCCACCCGCCGCTGTCCCTTTGATATTCATTGTAGGGCCACCGGAGGGCTGCCGTAGGGCACCGCCCACGTTTAGGCCGAGTTTTCCCATCCCTTCCATGAGGCCGCATGACGTCGTACTTTTGCCTTCACCCAAGGGTGTGGGGGTTATCGCCGTGACCTCAATATATTTGCCATCGGGCCTGCTCTCCAAGCGTTTCATAATCTTCATGAAGTCGAGCCGAGCGAGCCTCCCATAAGGGATAAGTTCATCTTTCTCCAGTCCCAGTTTTTCGCGCCACTCATCATGTCCGGGCATGTTTTGCTCGGCAGCCTCCGAAATCTGCCAGTCCTTCATCTTAGTCGCATCATAGGCCATAGGTTCTATCCTCCTTTTTATATGTTTTTCCCTTGCAGCCTTTTTCCTGCAAACTACACTTTTGCTCTTCTTCGCCACTGGTGTCTCAAGGAGATCCGGAGAACTCATAAACCCTACAAAATTTAGCTCCTCTGGTTTTCCTTGTTCCAGATCCCCAAAAGGCAGTTTTACCTATCAAAAAAAAGGGGGGGCGTCAACCCTAATACCTGCAAAAAATTAAGTTTATCAGGAGATTCCCCGGAAAGAGTTCTACTTCCATGGTAGGCTTTCTGAGTGTGGGAGCATTCTTTTCAGCCTTCTCGCTCTTTTGCTTACCTCCTCTGGACCACCTGCTCCTGATGGCAGCATGAAGTGCCCTAAGGTCAATTCTCGCTTGTAGCGCTAAGGCAGGAGGATGGTTTAGCTAAAAATGGTATTCAGGGCCCCCCTTAGCCTCCAGCAACCATCGGAATAAGGTAGACTTCTGAATTATCCGGAATGAGTGTTTTCTCAAAATCTATTCTGGAAACCAGTTTCCCGTTAACCTTTACTACTGGGTAGGCATAAGGATCCTTCAAGTCATTGAGAAGGTCCGCCACGCTCATTCCTTCACGCCAGGGTATGATTTTTTTACCTACCTTGATCATTTCTCCACGCCGTGTGCCTTGAGAACTTCCAATACCTCGGGGAAATCAATCCGAAGCCGTTTTACAGTTTCAAGGGTCGGAATTCCGTTCTCATTCCATCCCCTTCTTTTGTAAACAGCCTCTTTGAGCTTTTCATACATTTGTTCACGGATTTTTCTCAAGAGTCTAAGCTTTTCCCCCGTACTTTTCCCGTTAATCTCCACACCGTACACTTCTACCAGCTGTTTGTCGTAGCGCTCTCTTCTTGATTCATACTCATCTACCGTTACAGGGCCCATAGCTCTATAAGGAATATTATCATGCTCGCTGGTGCCAAAACCCATCTTGAGATTGAAAATTCGCTGAAAATCGTATACCGCCTCGCTCATGGTAATCAAGTCGCCAGGCTCTACGCTTCGTCCTGTAACTGCACCAAAAAACTCCGCATACCATTTCACGTGCTTAATCACTTTGGCAGGTTCTTTTGTATCCTTATTGTCCTCAGGCACGATATCGTTCCAGGGCAGCTTGCAAAGTCCGCACAAACCAAACCATGTGCGAAACATCGGAAACCAGTAGAGAGCCTCTGCTTTTTGCTCGAAGGTGGGCATATAGTTATGCACCATGTCAAGGAAGATCAACCAGGCTTCGTCGTGCTGGGGGCCCTTGAGCGTAAGGCCGTAGCCACCCTGCTGTGCAAGAGACTCCTTGGTCATGTACTCTGAAAATTCGAGGCCCTTGGCCTCCATCCCAATGTCCTGTATTGCATCAGGATCCGCACCGTATTCCTCGGCAAAAATCTTTTTCATTTGGCGCACACCCCGGCCGACGACCCTGCCAAAGCCCCGGCCGGCAGCCATTTGATGAAGAAGCTCCAGGGCCCCGGCCCTGTTGCCGAAGGAAAGATCCAACCCCCCGGTGTGTTTTTCATTTATCAAGCCAGTTTCAAAACATTCCATCACAAAGGCCATACTGGTACCCACTGAAATTGTATCAAGCCCGTATGTGTCGCAGTAGAAGTTCATCTCCGTCACTGTATAGGGATCGAAAATGCCCAGGTTTGACCCACAACCCGCAATGGTTTCATATTCCGGGCCGTCGACAAAGACCCTCTTGCCCTTGTAAGGACCTGTAACAGGCACAAAGTCCTTCACGCCGTGTGAACAGGCCACGGTACACCCGATCCAGCATCCGTCAAACCCTTTGTCAAATATGCGTCTAAATACCTCCTGGCCCAGATTGGGTGCTCGAGGATCCTGACCATAGCGAAAATTTTTCACCGGAAGACAGTCATGATCGTTCATAATTTCCACCAGGTGGGTGGTGCCGACTCTGGCCATATCGTTTTGTCTGGGATCCAGTTCCACAATTTCACGGGAATGCATCTTTGCGACCTTTTTCAATTCCTCCTCATTCGCGGGATTATTAGTTTTCACCGTAACCTTGTCCCAGCATGACACAAGCGCCTTTATCCCCTTGTCGGAAAAAACAGAGCCTATGCCTCCTCGACCTGCCTGCTTGTACCTCGCCCTTCCCCGCCCCGTGTCATACCAGGAAAAGTTCAGACAGCCCATGAGTGTATGCTTGGCTCCGGGCCCGGTTGATACCACAGAAACATTTCTCGGCTTTCCCTGGGCAAAGTGCTGTGTCAAAATATGCGAGATTTCATGAGCCATATCAGGGAGTTCGGGCGCCTGGAAAAGCTGTACCTTTTGAGATATACCGTCTATTAAAATTATTACATCCCCGGTGGCTTTACCACGTAGCTCAAGGGCGTCAAAACCGGAGAATTTCAAGTAAGGACCAAAGTAACCACCCACATTGGAGTCCATCACCGATCCGGTGGTGGGAGAAATAGAAGTGACAATACTCTTTCCAGACCCGGGATATATTGGGGTTCCGCCCAGAGGTCCGCTGGAGATACAGATAGCATTTTCAGGATCGTTCCACTTTGTGCTGCCCTTTACCGCATTCCAAAGAAACCAGAGGCAAAAACCCCTCCCTCCTACAAAGATCTCTTTCACTTTTTCCTCAAGTGGCTTGATCGAAATCTCGGAAGTGGACAGGTCTACATGGAGCGTCTGGTTCGCATAACCCCTTTCAATAGTAGGCCGTAGATATTTCAGCGTTTTTACCTCTCTCAGCTTTATCTCTGTCATGGGCTCCCCCTTTTTGGTCTCAAAGGGTTTAATAACTTGGGTCTAAAGGAAATTGCCACAGCCAGTTCATCACTTGAGCGCCTCTTCACCTCCAAAGGATCGGTAAGGTGAAAAAGCTTCAAGGATTATTCTGTCGTTTTCAGTTGTTTTTCCTGTTATCGTTCTGGCTACCAGCTCTCCCACCCCGGGGCCGAGCATAAACCCCTGCCCGCACATGCCTGTGGCATGTAGAAGTCCTTTCACATCCCTGTTCCATCCAACCAGCGGAGAACCATCGGGTGACATAGGATAGAGCCCCCTCCACACTCTTCTTACCCTCAGGTTTTTGAGTTTGGGCAGAAGATTCACCATCCTTGCTCCCACCTGGGGCAAAAATCGGGAGGTTTCCCTCTTGTCGGTCCCGACAATCACGGGGTCGGGGGTGATGCAAAAGACGACCTGGCCAAGCTTATTCTGGTAGAAGTAGTAATTTTTCGAGTTCGGCCCCGGCCTCAGGTCCACCACCATGCATGTAAAAAATGGCTTTACCGGCTCGCTTATTGCTGCTTCATGGGAATCAGGGGTAACCGGAATATCGACACCCGCACTCCTGCAAAGGGTACGTGAATAAGGCCCTGCTGCATCCACCACAACCTCAGAGCGGTACTCTCCTTTGTCGGTAATAACTCCGGCGACACTTCGGTTATTTAGAACAATTTTCTCAACGTTCTCCTTAAAACGAAACTCAATGCCGCTTTGCACCGCCTTTTTGTAAAAAGCATTGCTGGAGCGAAGTGGAGAGGCTGACCCGTCATCAGGAGAAAAAGTGCCCCCTCTCAGCCCATCCCTGTTTATTCCAGGAACAACCTCTGCTATTGCTTCAGGGCCGACAAACTCAATATTAAGGCCGAACTTCTTTTGAATAGGCAGTATGCTCTTTAAGGCCTTCTCATCGACCTCTCTGTAAACTGGAAATGTGTATCCACCTTTAAGCCACTCAATGTCATCCCCGTGAAGCTCTTTCCACGAGGAAAATATCTCCAGGGATCTCAGGCAAGTAAGAATTTTAGCCGGGTCAGAATGAGTGGCCCTTATACCGCCAATTGCACGCTTGTTTTCACCTTGACCCGGGGAAGGCATTTTGTCCAGAACGAGAGCCTTTACCCCCTGTTCTCCAAGGGCCATCGCAGTTGGAACTCCCACAGAGCCTGCTCCTACAATGATCACATCAAAATTTTTTCTGTTTGTCACCGTTTCCTCCACCCCATATCATCGTCACTCAAGTGGCCTGCTGATTTTTCTGGAAACGAGTTCGGTTCCATGCAGCGCATCATTTTTTGTCCGCCATCCTCATCCCTGCCAGAACGCCGAGTGGTACCTCTACAAAGAGAGGGCGATCGGTTCTGTCGGTCACCTCACTTAGATCGATACCTTCCTCCTCGAATATGCGTAAAATCATGGGCCTGCACGTTTTTGATCCACAGGCTCCCATCCCCGCCCTTGTGAGTGCCTTGAGTTGATTCATGTCTCGAACTCCTCCCCTTATGGCAGCCCTTATCTCTCCTGCAGTAACCCGTTCACAGCGACAGATAATGGCTTCATCGGGGGGCAACTCTTTCTCATATACCAGGGATGGTTCGACCTGTTTTTCCTGCACCCATATTCCAGCCACTTCCTTTGCTATGTTTTTTTCAACTCGGACCTGGATAAGAAGGGTACCGGGGTACTTCTTGCGATTTGTAATGACTTTCTCAACAGGATAATACCCCAGGACAGCGCCTTCCTCGTCGGTGAGAGGAATCTTCTCTCCAATCTCTACCTTTTCCCGCCAGATTTCGTAGGGCAATGTCACGGTCGGGTGTTCGCTGTCATTACGGTAATCCACAAGGGTTACTGCAAGGCCGGGGCATACAAAGACACAATTCAAGCACCCTTTACACATTCCTTGTTCAACCATATAGGGAAGTCCCATGATTTCATCCCCTTCCATCTTGATCGCCCCCTCCGGGCAAACCGATGCACATGGGTTGCAGGGGACCTCCTGGTAACAATGGAAAATGGGCATTACCCCGTCTTCGCTCTTTGGTTTCTCCCTTTTAACAGAAGGCCCCGGCTTGGATTTGAGGACAATCTCTTTTTCCTTCCAGGATTTCGGTATCTCTCCCTCGTAAAGGCCAAGGGATCTAGCAATCTTCAAACCCTCTATCTTTCCAGTAAACATGGCAGCAGAAGCTTCGGCAATTTCCCTGGCATCACCCGCTGCATATGCATCCATACCCCACTCCCTGGCTTTTAGATAAAACTCATTTACCTCCGCCAGGCCTACTGCTATGAGCACGGTGTCAACTTCAAATGTTTTGTAAGTGCCGGGCATAACCCGCCAATCTTTATCCAGTTGCGCAATTGTAACTGATTCAACCCTCTCTCTGCCACTTGCTGATACCACCGTGTGGCCGGTATATATGGGCACTCCCAACCTTCTGAGCTTATCAGCGTGAACCCTGTAACCTCCTACCTGGGGTAGCGCCTCCACAAGTGCGACCACGCCTATGCCTGCCTGGATTGCGTGATATCCGGCGATCAGTCCTACGTTACCTCCTCCAACCACCAGAATCTTTTCTGATGCCCTGACCAGGTCTCTGTTGACAAGGGTCTGAAAAGCCCCTGCCCCATAGACTCCCGGTAGGGTATTCCCAGGGAATGAGAGCATTTTCTCCCTCGCACCTGATGCAACAAGTAGCTTCAATGGTATTATTTTGCGGTATATTTTATCCTTTACTATCCCCACAATCCCGTCAGAGAACACTCCTACTGCCGTTGCGTTCAGCCAGATTTCCACTGAACTCAGCCTGCTCAGCTCCTGTTCAAGGATGCGCGCGATTTCAAAGCCACGGGTCCCGGCATGGGAGTCTTCTACTGAGCCAAAAAACTTATGGGTCTGCAGCACTAGTTTTCCTCCCAGGCGAGACTTGTCATCTACAAGAAGTGTGTCAATGCCTCTTTTCCCAAGCTCCACTGCAGCAGAAAGGCCGGCTGGCCCCCCACCTATGATAAGAACTTCGACTTCTCTAACAGGTGGCTCTCTCAGGAGAGGCACGCTGTCATCTTCCGGAAGATCCGGCAACCCTTCAATGCTTTCAACGGCCATTCCGGGTTCAAGTCGTGTCATGCATGACTTAACCGGAAGCCCATTTGCCATGACAAGGCACTGTGAGCACTGCCCATTGGCGCAAAAAATGCTCTGAGGACTTCCGTCCTTGGCGTGGTGTCCAAAGACGTTTATGCCGTTTGCAACCAGGGAAGATGCTATTGTTTCTCCTTCATAACCAACCAGGTTCTCCCCGTTCCAGGTGAACTCCACTTCCTTTCTTCTAGGGATTTCAAGTATCGGATGCTTTGTTATTCTTTTCTCCATGGAATATCACCCTTTGTCTGCGCTCCTCCTGGTTTTCGCCAAGCCTCTGTTTTGTTCTATCATTCCTGAGGAAAATGTTTATGCCCGGCATTCACTGATCGAGGAGCTATTTTCATGTTAAATGTGAATCTCTGCTATATCTCCATCTTGAAGCACGTAGTCTCGTTGTACCATCTGTCCATCATATACTTTTGATCCCCACACCCTGGCATATTTCAGTTTCTCCTTAAAGTCCTTGTGAATCTTTTCTGCCAAGTCTTCAAGGGTGCTCTCTCTAGGGAGTACGAAAGGGGCTCTTAAGTCCGGCTCTTTCCCGGGAGCTCTCGTATAAACGCGAATAATGCCCGAAAGTTCATAAACCTTTTCTACCAAAGCCCTGAGGTTTCGCCCGGTTTTGACAGATATCCCCAGTGTAGTGAGGTTAACTTCCGAAAGTTCCAAGAAAACCTGGTAGTCTTCTTCTCTTTCCCCGTCTACCTTGTTAACAGCTATCAATGTCTTCTTTATAAAGGGCGCTTTCTTAAGATCGTCCGGGAGGGGAGTACCCTCCGGAAAAACCCGCCATTCACGCAAAATGGAGAGACTGTCATCAAGCTGTTGTAAAGTATCGGCATGAAGATCCAGAAGAAGGATCACGACATCTGCCCTCCGCACCAAGTCTCCCATCCATGGCTCTTTGTATTCCCTCGTGATTGGGGGAGTATCTATAAGCTGGAATTGAATATTCTCATAAGGGACCATGCCTGGGGTGGGCTTCCACGTTGAATGGGGAAATTCCGCGACTTCAGGCTCTGCATTTGTAAGAGCCGCTACCAGGGAGGATTTCCCCGAGTTTGGGGGCCCTATGACCACTACCTGGGATGCTCCTTCTTTGTCAATTGAATACGCTGTGCCTCTTGTGGCAGTCCCCTTTTTTTGTTGGGCCTGCGCCTTGAGCTTGGATATTTTTCGCCGCAAATCCGCCCGAAGCTTGTCAGTGCCCTTGTGCTTGGGCATAATCGCGAGCATCTCTTCCAGGGCCTGCACCTTTTCCTGCGGCGTCTTACCCTCGCGGTAGCGCTTCTCTGCCTCGAAATACATTGGCGGCAGATTGGCCGGCATACCCTGTTCCTCCTATGCCTGCATCAAAACAAGCTCACCCTCTTTTAAGCCGGTGTGCCTTGCAATGACCGGGCATTTAACCATCAAGAGAAAAAATATAGGGCCCTTTTCCTCTGAAAGGCCTTCAAAATTGCCTTGGCCCTTACTGATAATGAGGTCTGAATTTCTAAAAGCTTGAAGAACATTTTTTGAACACCTGGAGAGAATAGTGCCGGGTGCATCGCAGCCCGAGGGGATCACTTCTGCGACTTCATTCAGGCCACTGTTTATAGCATCTTCTAGTGTTGCATCGTTTATGATCGGCTTTTCCCTGACAACGTAAGTCACCGGTTTTCTCATTGTCTCTATCAAAATCCTGTCAAAAACCGTCTCCCCTGCATTATCCCCCAGAAAAAGGATGTTCCTGGCCTTATCAAGACGTCTTTTAAAGGCTTCAAAGTGGGTGAGCGAAAAATCTTTTTCAATTGCCTTTTTAACTTCGGCTTCAAAGTCAAAACCAGGGTTTGCTCCAAAATCAATGCTATTTCCCGCTATAGAGATCTTGACGGCCATCTGCAATGGATCATCCGCTGCCTCCACAAGCGCCTTCATGGAAGAGTAAACCTTAAGCGCTTCTCTTATATTTTTCTCTTTCATGCCCTTGTAAGGATCCAGAACACCCGTTATCTCCCTGACGATAGGGTATACGAGGCTAGCTGTTTCAGGAGGCGGGCTGGTTAAGGGGATTTCAGGAAAAAGCAGCCCCACCCTGTCCAGAACTTCTTTTATCTTTTTTTCATCATTTGTGGCCGCTCTGGCAGCAAAGAGAGCCTGTTTCAGGAAACACGGGATGCACTCCAGATAAGTTCGCACTGTTTGTCAGGGGCTCCTTTCCTTAAAACTCCTGTTTATGGCAGAATTTCTTCACATACTCTTAGAATAATCAGACCTTATTATCAAGTCTGTTGTTGAGGCTGGCGCATTGAAAGGGGGGTGGTCTTGAAAAACATGACTCATAGTTGTATTTGTAAGGAAGGTTTTTTGGTGCCATTACTTTTGCCCTGAGTATTGATCGGCTACGAAGAGGGTTCTTCACGTTTGAGGTGCGCGCGATGAAGGCTATGATACTGGCAGCGGGCTTAGGAACAAGATTGCGGCCCCTTACCAATGAGAAACCAAAAGCTCTGATCCCTGTTGCAAACCAGCCTGTGATTGCGAGAGTGATAAAGTACCTGAAGGCACATGGCGTCAGTGAGATTGTGGTAAATGCTCACCATCACTCCAAACAAATCGTGAATTACCTTGACGCCGGTAAGCCTTTCGGAGTGAATATAGAGGTCAGGGTCGAGCGGGAAATTCTGGGCACTGGAGGAGGGATAAAAAATACCTTCGGTTTTTGGGACAGTGAGCCGTTCGTGGTCGTGAATGCCGATGTTTTGACAGATATTGATCTCTCACGAGCCTATGCCCACCATAAAGCATCCGGAGCCCTGGTTACCCTAATCCTTCATGACTGCGAGCCCTTTAATCAAATCCACACCGAAGCTGCTACTGAGAGGATCACAAAAATTGCAAAGAAAGCCGAGCCCGGTGCCCTGGCCTTCACCGGCTTACACATCATGGATCCCGAATTGCTCTCTTATATTCCCGCGCAAGGATACTTCGATATCATTGAATGCTACAGAGAACTGATCAACAGAGGGAATCCTCCCGCCGCCTTTGTATCAAAAGAGCATTACTGGCGGGATATAGGCAGCATAGATGATTACATACAGGCGAACAAGGAGCTGGCACACCACTCATTTGAAATAGCCGAGAATTCCCGGGTAGATCAGTCAGTAAAGTTCAGGCAATGGGCCGCAGTGGGTCCAAATGCCAGGCTTGAGGCAAATGTGGAAGTGCAAAGGTCAATACTATGGGAGGACGTCCGGGTGAGCAAAGGTGTAAAAATTGTTGACAGTATTGTTACCTCTCGTAAGAGGGTTGAAAGCGACCTGATCTCACAAATTTACTAGCAATTCCAAAAATGCAAGGCCCTTACCTTATTTATTGGAGCCACCGCGCGGAGTCGAACCGCGGACATCCTCATTACGAGTGAGGTGCTCTACCAGCTGAGCTACGGTGGCTCTGGATAGTTGAGGAAGGCTAATACGATAGCATCCAACACTTCCCGCCTGATCTTACTCTTCCCCTCAAAGAACGCTGTGAGCAAATGGTATGAACTTTCGATCCCTTTTCCTGCAGATTACCACATTGATTTCCAGAACGCCAGACCAAAAAATTGAAGCCACCCGGCGGGTCCCCCTCCTGAAGTGGGTGCTACCTGACATCATAGCTCAAAAATTTGCTCTTTCACAGAATCCTCCTTATTGGTATATTGGCCAAATCGAGGGATAAGGAAATATGATCTTCAAGGCCGGGAGGTAGCTTATGAAAACAGGAAAAGATTACATTATCTTTCCACTTGATGTTTCAACTCAGGAAGAGGCCGCTCGTTTTGTCACGATTTTGAAGGACCATGTTGGCCTTTTCAAGGTGGGGCTTGAGCTCTTTGTGAGTCAGGGTCCGCGAATCCTCGAGGTAATTCAGAAAATCGCAGGGTGTAAGGTCTTCCTTGACCTCAAGCTCCATGATATCCCGGCCACCATGAAGCGCGCCTTTTTGGCTGCAAGCACCTATGGGCCCCATTTTGTGAGTGTACACTGCGATATGGGGGAGAGGTTCCTAAAGGAAGTGGCCGTAGAAAATCCGGGAGGCACAAAGATCCTTGCCATAACCCTGCTCACGAGCCTCAACAAGGAGCATCTCAAGACTCTTGGATACAGGGACGAATATGTAAACGACCTAACCCGGCTCGTTCTCCTGAGGGCTCGAATTGCGAAAGAGGCGGGATGTCAAGGAGTGGTTTGCTCGGGCCAGGAAGTCGCTATGATCAAGCGGCAGTTCCCGGGCCTCATAGCCGTTACCCCGGGTATACGCCCTCTCTGGTCAGTTGTGAGCAAGGATGATCAAAAAAGAATTGTAACCCCAGCCGATGCCGTTAAAAATGGCGCAGACTATATTGTGATAGGGAGGCCTATCAGGGATGCAGACAATCCTGCTGAGGCTGCAAAAAGAGTGTCAGAAGAAATAGAATCAGTTCTTTGATGCAATATCGTCTCTGTGAACTGCCATCAAGGTGACCAGCGCTTTAGCCACCGCCACCTCGCCGTCCTCTCTGTGATCATAGATTTCTGATTCTGCAATAATCACCCTGTTTCCTTCCCGGATAACCCTTGAATGGCAAACAAGAGCATCCCCGTAGGCGGGTCTCAGGAAGTTAATCTTAAATTCTATTGTCAGGATCTGGTATTCTTCAGCAACAGTGGTAAATGCAGCGTAACCTGCCGTATGGTCGGCCATGGTGGCCATGACACCTGCGTGAATAAATCCATCCTGCTGCCTGTGATGATCCTTGATTTTGACATGAGATTGAAAATAACCTTTTTCTGCCTTCTCTGCAGTAAACTCACAATACCTTATGAACCCGCGAGAGAAATCCTTTGCCAGAAATGAAGCCCGTTCAGCCGAGATTTTATCCCCCATGACTCGCTATTCCTATGTTTTGATCCCGCATGAAAAACCTGTATGAATGCGAAAAAGAGTTCAAGAATCCTGTATTGGCCCAAGGGAACACCCAAAAGTTTTTGGCCTACATTCTAACTCCACCCTTACTTTTCAAGGGATAGATTCTTTTGTACTCTCCTGTTACTGTTTTAGATTTTACAGATGTCACCTGCCATTTTCCTTCCTTCTTTTCCAGAGAAAAATACAGCTTGTCAATATTCTTGCTCCCGTCCACCTTAAAGACAACCCTGGCTGTTTTGGTTCTGTTAATTATGCTCACTTCCTGTCTCACGGGAATTAATCTCACATTTTGCCCGAGCGGACGAAAAAGATTCTGGTTTGTTCTCACAAAGGATCCACATGCCTCGTATATGTCTCCTCCAAGAATCAGCCTGGAGAAAAACTCCGAGGGACTGCGCTTGAGCTTTTCTAGGCTAGGGCCTTTTCCCCTGGTAATAAAGTAAGCGCCCCCCACCACTATTACCAAAATCACTATAAACACAAGCTTAATGAGCGAGTCCCGGTACCTAGGGTACTCTGGAGACATTTCAATTACACTCGGCGTAGGAGTCTCCTTCTCTCTGTCCCCTGGACTCATGCCGGTATTTTCCATTGGCAACCTTCCTGTAATCCATTGCGATTACTGTCTAAAATTGGCCCTCTCAAACTTAGAATACCACATTTTCTTAATCATGTCCTTGCATTCTTCCATTCAATTGTTGCTCCCCTAATAAAGTAAGGATATGTGAAGGGAAAACGAAGAGACGAGGCACAAAAATGCAGTGTCGGCATTCCCGGCGATCAAAATGACACAGGTGTAATCTCTTTTAGAATTTCTCTCGAATGAAAAAAGGGGGCGGCTGGCCGCCAGGAAGTTGGAGACAACTAAAGTGTTACGGTTGATGAAACATCCAGGTTAGACAGCATTCAGAGGATGCCTATTACCTGGTCACAAGACTCCATGAGATCAATCAAAGACTCATAAGATCCCAGTAAAATTTGATGTTCAGTAGAGGGCTCATCAATGCCACGCAACTTGGCATCACTGATCAGAATACGAACTTCTAGGTTTTTTTCAATTAGTTCCCGAAGCTCCATGCAATTCGAACACTTCGTGTGGGGGCCGCAAAAACGGACAGCCTCTTGCAATAAATAAAGGCTTACGCTATGGCCTTGCGCCAGCATGTCTGCGGCCGTCTGGAGCGCACGGTCGGCTTCATCTGTGCATGGCCCACTTTTCACTAAGATGACTATTTTCACGATCACACCCCTAAAACATGAGCTGCAGCTGGTTTTCAGCCATTAACCTTGAGACTTTCTGATGGTCAATAGGCTCCAGGCCTTCAACAAGTTCCTGGGGATCCAGTCCTCGTTTAACGAGGGACTCCTTTTCTACGTAGAACTCTGCTGGTTTATCCTTAATTTCATAAAGCCCACGCGCTACGACCTCTTCAAGGGTCCCATTCAGAGCCAGCCACTTGCTTTGGCCAGGATCCTGGCCCTCCTTGGCCAAATAGACTCCATCATCCACTAAAACGAAAATAGGCCGAAACCCCAAGGAAATAGCGCCATTGGCATGGCGCAGCCCCTCGGCTGCCTGAAACCCGCTATAAGGTCCATGGCGTACGACTATCAGGATATCCTTTCTCATTTTCCTCTCCTCCTATGGACCCACACTGAGCAAAATGTCCGTTTTCTCCGGAATTTGAAGCAGGCTCTTGAGGGTACCGGGTGTTGCCCCTTCGATAAACTGCTCTTTCCGCAGACCGCGAAAGCTGAAACACGTGCCTCACAGATCAATTCGTACGCCCTTTGAAACAAGATCCGCAAAACCTTTCTCAGCACTGGGCGCTCCCGATGCCCGTTGCCCTTTCAAAAAACCATAGGTGCCGTCCCCGGATCCCACGATAGTCAAATTGTGCCCTTTCTGCACTGCTGCCTGCGCAATCCCGAGCACAGTGTCAACATCCTGGCCGCTGTAAGGAGGCGACCCGAGAATTATTGTGATTCTCTTCATAATTCCTCCACCTTCAATGATCCCTAAAGTTTTCCTTCTACCTCAATACAACTTAATCTGTTTGACAGATGCGCCTCAATGATTAAGAATAATCAGCGCTTCAGCAAAATATCTTCTAAACGAGGAGGGTCGCGTTGTTTCATACTGCCAGTGCACAGCAAATAAAAAACGGTCTTGTTACGGATGTGTATTTTGAAAGAACTCAGGAAATTCTCAAAGCCAAGAACCTGAATAAAGAAGTGCGGGCAGAATTCATTGCCAAAGGGTTTCCTTCAAACTGGTCATGGGCGGTTTTTGCAGGAGTAGAGGAACTGGCCGTCCTTCTTAAGGAACTTCCTGTCGATGTCAGGCTTATGAAAGAGGGTACAATTTTTCATCCCTGGGAGCCTGTTATGGAAATACACGGGAAGTACCTTGATTTCGGCCGATATGAAACAGCGCTTCTCGGCCTTATATGCCAGGCGTCGGGGGTTGCCACCATGGCTGCCAGGTGCCGTAAGGCAGCCGGGGATAAGGCGGTTATCAGTTTTGGGGCGCGCCGCATGCACCCGGCAATTGCTCCCATGGTTGAAAGGAATGCCTATGTGGGGGGGTGCGATGGAGTTGCGGTAGGACTCGGGGCTCACTTGGCCGGGCAAGAGCCAGTGGGCACCATGCCCCATGCACTGGTGCTCATAATGGGTGATACCATAGAAGCCACGAAGGCCTTTCACGAAGTAATTGAGGCAAAGGTAGGCCTTATAAGTTTGATTGATACCTTCAATGATGAAAAATTCGAGGCTATCAATGTCGCAAAGGCCATGGGAAAAGACCTGTTCGCTATCCGGCTTGATACCCCTGGTTCACGCAGGGGAGATTTTCTAAAAATTATGGAAGAAGTGCGCTGGGAGCTTGACTTGCGGGGATTCGGCCATGTGAAAATTTTCGTAAGCGGCGGCATCAATGAGTACCAGATATTGAAATTCAACCCCATGGCTGATGGTTACGGGGTAGGCACGGCTATCAGCAATGCGCCGGTCGTGGATTTTTCCATGGATATCGTTGAAATTGAAGGAAAACCGTTGGCCAAAAGGGGGAAAAGATCCGGCTCAAAGAAGGTTCTGCGCTGCTCGAAGTGTTTCAAAAACACAGTGGTCCCTGCTCAAGCCGAGGTTCCAATTTGTGAGTGCGGTGGCCAAAACGAGGACTTACTCTCCATTTTCGTTGAAAAGGGAAAGATTAAAGAATCTCTGCCCACCGCTCAGGCTATCCGCCGTTATGTACTTCACCAACTGGACAAGGTGAGTCTGGATGATACCTTTAAAGAAATTAACTACCCCGCCGCAAGCGGACAGGGTATCAATCAGAAATTTTCTTAACGCCCCAAGGGGCGGGGAATTGAACCCTTGTCCGCCTCTGGCGGGCTCGTCCGCCTCTGGCGGGCTTGTCCGCCTCTGGCGGATTAATCCGCCTCTGGCGGATAAAAGGATGGCGGCTTGCAAAGGAAAAACCAGATAAGGATTGATAACCTTGCTCGCCTGATGGTTTACATTCTTGGGCACAGGCCTGATGAGTTCGGCCTAGTGCCGGATGAGGATGGCTTTATTATGCTTAAGGAGTTGCTCTGGGCTCTTCATGAAGAACAGGGCTGGGGGTTTGTAAGGCATGGCCACATAAATGAAGTGTTGATGGGGAGGAACCGCTCCCTGTTTGAGCTTGAAAACGACCGTATAAGGACTGTGGATAGGCGCTGGGACCTTGACCTGCACACCCCTTATCCAAACCTACCTAAGATTCTTTTCACCCCTGTTAGAACAAGGGCGCACGCACATGCGATTGAGAAAGGCTTGAAGTCTGATAAGTACCTGGTGCTTTCCCAAAAAAAGGAAATGGCACTGAGAATCGGGAGGCGAAGGGATCCGAGGCCGGTCTTACTTGAGATCCTACCAGCTCTTGCAGCGCAAGTGGGCGTGCATTTCTTTAGCTTTGGTGATCTTTTTTTGGCAACTGAAATTCCTCCTGGATGTATATTAGGTCCACCGGTGGCAAAAGAGCTCCGTGAAAAGGGTAGAACCGAACCATCAAGAAAAACGAGAACAAGACCACTGGGCGTTTCTGCGGGTTCTTTTACACTGGACGTAGCCAGGGACCCGGATCTTTCCCGCCGCTCTAAGGCCAAAAAACGTCGAGGATGGAAGGAAGAGGCGAGAAAGCAGAGGCGAAAAAAAGCAAGATAATGAAAAAGCATTCCGAATTGTCCAAATTTTTTTACCCTGAAAGCATTGCAATCGTGGGGGTTTCCCCCGAGCCGAGCAACCTCGGCAAAACCATTGTCCAAAACTGCCTCACATTTGGATACCAGGGCGAAATCCTCTCTGTAGGGTTAAGAGGAGGCGTTGTCTTCGGACAGAGAATCCACTCCTCACTACTGGAAATTGATCGCCAGGTCGATCTGGCTGTCATCCTTACTCCGGCAAAGACAATCCCAGGTATCCTGGAGCAGTGTGGCCAAAAAGGGATCAAATGGGTTGTAATTGAGTCAGCTGGGTTTTCCGAGATGGGCGAACAAGGAAAGCCCCTTGAAAGGGCTTGCCTCGAGATTTCCCGAAAACATGGTATTCGCTTCATAGGTCCTAACGGGGTGGGTGTTACCAATCTCGAAAAAGGACTGGCACTTCCGTTCTGGCCCCTTAGACACGATCTTTCCCTTGGGCCTGTCTCTATTCTCGCCCAAAGTGGCGGAGTTGGGGTGAGCTACCTTAGTTTTCTTGCAGAAGAAAACATCGGAATCAACAAATTCGTGTCCATGGGAAATAAACTTGATGTAGATGAGAATGACCTTCTGGAGTATTTGATTGAGGACAAAGGCACAAGAATCATTTTACTTTACCTGGAAGGCTTCACTGACGGAAAACGTTTTATGAAGATTGCGGCCAGATCAACAAAACCAATTCTGGTTCATAAATCTAATCGATTTAAAACGAGCTCCCAGATTGCCCATTCTCATACTGCCGCCCTATTTGCCGATGACATGTTGGTGGACCAGGCCCTGGAGCAGGTTGGTTGCCTGCGGGTGAACACAATGAATGATGCACTTGACTGCGTCAAGAGCCTTACCCTCCCACCGCTTAAAGGTAGGCGACTTGCTGTTGTGTCCCGCTCAGGTGGTCACGCAGTTATTGCGGCAGACGCCTGTGCTTACTACGGATTCAGCCTGGCACGTTTTCCGCAGGAGATTCTGAAAAAAATAGAGAGTAAATTGAGAGCCCACGTCATACGCCTTCAAAACCCGCTGGACCTTGGTGATCTTTTTGAGCTTGAATTTTACGAACAGATCATTGAGGGATTGCTCAGTCAGGATGGAGTAGATGGCGTACTCCTTGGGCATGGCTATCGAAGGGGATTCGAGGAAGCATCATCCCGTCAGCTCATCAAGAAAGTCGCAGATCTGACTCGCCGATATCAAAAGCCTGTGGCGCTTGTTGTGTTTGCTGAAGCCGTGGAAATCGATTACCTAAAAAGAAATGTGAATATCCCTGTATACACAGCCCCGGAAAACGCGATGAGAGCTTTTTACCTTTCCTATAAATGGGCATCAAGAAAACCACCTCGAACAAAGCGACTATACACAAAAGGAATAAAGCGTCAAAAGGCAAAGAAAATCTTGCTGCAGGCTGAAAAGAAACCCTACCTTTCACTAAAGCAGAGTATGGATTTTTTACAGCGCTACGGTTTTTCGGTTCCACCTCACGGTATTGCCAGAAGCGCAGAGGAAGCAATCCGGATCTGGGATGGGATTGCTTCAAAAGTGGCTATTAAGATAAACAATCCGCACTTTTCTCATAAAACTGATGCAGGGGCAATCATGCTTAATCTAAACTCCAAGCAAGAAATAATCTCTGCGTGCAAGGAACTTACTGATGTAGCCGGCCCTGATGCTGAATTCCTTGTTCAGGCCATGACAGACAAAGGCCTTGAATGTATTCTGGGTGGAAAGCAGGATGACGTTTTTGGACCTGTGGTGATTTTCGGCCTTGGAGGCATATTCGTGGAGGCTATTAGAGATGTTGTTTATCGAGTGGCGCCAATAGATTACAATACCGCTGCCAATATGATTACCAAGATCAGAGGCAAGAAAATCCTGGAAGGCCTTAGAGGCAAAGAACCATATGACATAGATGCGATAGCGGATCTATTGGTGAGACTATCAGAAATGCTTGTTGACTTCCCTTCCATCCGAGAAATTGATATCAACCCGGTGATGGTCTTCCCAAAAGGCAAGGGGGCTACAGCAATTGACGCCAGGGTCATACTTGAGCCGGAAAGCGCCCCGCGGGATAAACTACTGAGAGCTTTGAAGTGAAGCCAGGCCTTAGGGAGGGCTTTGATCCGCCAGAAGCGGACAAGGGTTTAATTCCCCGCTCCTTGTGGCGTTAAAATAGTTTCCTATTAGTACCCCGCTGCTTGCCCCCTGGTGGCCTCCCAAAATACCCCACCTGTGGCCACTTCAAAATACCCCACCCAGCAAGACTGATTTGCCATTAAGAGATTGCTGAAAACGGGGACAGAACGTACACACTCCCATTTGTNNNGGAATCAATCGAAAAACCATCCGAAGATATGCCCGATTGTATCATGAGGCGCTGTCGGATGCCCCTGCTGCTGCCCGTTCAAACTACCCCACTAGAGAAGGGGTGGCCACCGGCTCTTGGGTTCAACCCGGCCAAAATACCCCACCCCGGCCACCGGCTCTGGAGGGAAAGCTGCCGAAGCACGCCGGTTCCGCGTGTGAGCCTCATCGGGAGTGGATTGAAGAACAATTGAGGCTGGGGCGAAACGCCATGGCCATCTACCAGGATCTGGTGGAGCTGTTCGGATTCACTCACCGGTACAATAGCGTGAAACGGTTTGTGCGGGGGCTGAAGACAAAGGATCCCCGTCAGTATGACCGTCTGGAATTTCTTCCTGGAGAAGAGGCACAGGTTGATTATGGGGCAGGAGCGCCCACGCTTTATGACAGGGGGAAATATCGCCGACCCCGGCTGTTTGTCATGGTGTTGAAATACTCCGGGCGGGCCTTCCGGAAAGTGGTATGGAAATCGAGCAAGGAAACGTGGTGCAGGCTGCACGAGGAAGCATTCCGCTATTTTGGAGGATGCCCGGAATATATGACCCTCGATAACCTGAAGGAAGGCGTGATCAAGCCGGATATTTATGATCCGGAGCTCAATGTGTTGTATGCCAAGATGTTGTCGCACTATGG
>JAFDEF010000096.1 GCA_019310485.1 Deltaproteobacteria bacterium
CTGCCATAGGGGGTACTAGGTTTTGTCTCCTAAGGCACTCCCTTGCAATGCAGCAAAATTTATAGAGCTTTAGATGCGTTTTGGTAGATAGGCATGGGCAAAAATACTATTGACATAGTCGTTATTGATGGAGTATTAATACCCCAAAATTAGAGCGCACCATGAAGGTGCGGCAGACACATAACTAATCGGTTTGTATGAGGAAGTTAGGGCCACGAAGGCCTTGGTGGGTAAATCGCCGGGTTTCGTGGCCTTTTTGTTTGGCGAGCAATGAATGCCTTAAGACATCCTAAGAGCTTTTTTTGCTGGTTTGGTTTTTTGTAATTGCATGCCCTTTAGGGGGTGGACTCCGGTTCGGAGTGAGCCCGCTACAAGCGCAAGATCGCGTAGAGCCCCGGGATCTGGATGGAGACGGAAAAGTGGAGCAGGTTGCACACCTGGATCAGGGCGGAAATATCACACAGCTTGAAGTGGATAGCAATGGCGACGGCAAGATGGACACCTTCCAATATTACAAAAATGAGATTGTCGTTCGCTTGGAGCGAGACACAGATTACGATGGACATATAGACGAGATAACTGTCTTGAAACAGGGCAAACCCGTCCGGCTAGAAAAGCTAAACCCAAAAGCCAAGCCAATTGCGATCCTGACCTTTGACACACATGGCAAACCTCTCAAATGGCAGCGCGACACGACAGGATCCGGGCATTTTGATACGATTTATGAATATGACCAGGGAAGGCTGCGGCTTATCATGGGTGATACGACTGGAGATGGACAGACTAATGTATGGCAGCGCTTTCGTGACGGAGTCCCATTCAAGCAGGAATCAGACCTCAATGGGGGTAGTGTCAAGCTACCCCAAGCTCAGGCCGCTAAGCAACAGACCCAGGTGGAGATTAGGGTGTATGTTGATGAGCAGGGGAGGACATTTTTGGCCAATAAGCAGTTATCGTTAAATGAGCTTTTCAACCGGTTGAAGACATTGCTTGCGAGGTCAGAAGACAGGCTGGTGGTGATCAAGGCCGACCGCAGGGTGGTGCTCAATAAGGCAGGACGTGGCCAAGGCGGCGGGCGCCAAGAGGCTATGTCTCGCCACTGAAAAGGAGTTCTAGGCCTTGGAGGTGTTTGTGAGGGCTCAAGTCAGTGAAAGGCCAAACTGGCTTTTGTGGGGACTAGTGATCATATCGCTGGCCGTCCATGCAATGATCTTGGCAGACATGGCAGGGTTATTTCATCCCCGAAAGACGGAATACATTGAACTTGAAATGCATTCAGAGCAAAGGCCCATTGGAAGAATTATTCCGGTGCCTCCAAGACACCCCAGACAAGTGCGTGCTTTAAAGGTACCAGGTGCAAAGACAGTACGTCCCGTGTCAGTGCAAAATGTCATCGCTAAACCGGTCATGCCGTAGGTGTCCCCAACGCCTTCGGCGGTGACTGAGCCTATTGGAGTGCCTGAACGGCCTGAGGTGGAGGTACCCAGGATTTTTTCATATTCACCACTACCGACTCAAATAGCGTTGTGCCGGCACCAAACACAGGCGTAACATCACATATGGCTCTGCAGAAAATTATCTGAGCATGGTTCGCATGAGGATTGAACGGCATAAAAAATATCCGATTATGGCGAGGAAACTACACATGGAAGGGCGGGTAAGGTTGCGGTTTATAATAGGGCCCGATGGCAGGGTTAGGAGTATGAGGGTTGTGGGAAAATCGCTATTCGGTCTTGGATAAGGCAGCGGTTAGGGCAGTCATGGACTCTGCGCCGTTTCCCGAACCTCCCAAAGGCCTTTTCACCGGGCCTGTGCCCCTGGAGGTCAGTATTGTGTTTGAACTCATGTGAAAGACCTTCGGTGATTTCGGGGCATAAGGCGGTGCGCAAAAGGATTTGCATAATAGATGGGCAAGGAGGCGGCATAGGAGCTACCTTTGTCAAGTATCTAAAAGAGGTATTCGGAGAGACTGTGGAACTGATAGCCCTGGGAACTAACGGCATAGCAACGGCACGTATGCTCAAGGCTGGCGCAAACAAGGGGGCAAGTGGAGAGAGTGCTGTTTGTTACACGGCGCCTAGGGCAGACCTAATTGTTGGGCCAATTTCCGTGACATGGGCAAATGCAATGCTTGGAGAGGTAACACCAAAAATGGCCGAGGCTATTATGTCCAGCCCAGCAAGAAAAATCCTGCTGCCCTTGAGCCAGGAGATGGTAGAGATCGTGGGAACATCACAGGAGCCTCTACCGCACCTTGTGCAGCAGGCGGTAGAGAGGATAAAGGAGGTGATAGGTGATGTGTGAAGCCAATGCTTATCTTATCCAGGGAGACAAAGAGGAGCTGGTAATGGAATCCGTTGATATAGTCGAGCCCCAGGGTAACGATTCCTGGCGGTTAGTCGGCATCTTTGGTGACCAAAAGATCATCAAGGGTAGGATTAAGATGATGAACCTCGTAGACCACAAGATCTTTTTTGAATCAAAGACCGACTAAGACACGAGAACTTGACATCAACAGAGGCTTTGTGTCACTAGGCGGAGAATAAAAAAGCGATAGCAGAAGCTATCTTTATAGATCGGCCAGTTTGAGCCGCAAGGCCATTTCATAAACGGATATTTGAATAACCAAGGCCACGAAGGTCAATCTCCCTGAAGGGAGGTGCCATTGTGGCCTTTTTTGTGTGGGTGATACCTCGGTTGGCAGAAGATGCAGGTTGAGGCAGGCGCCATTACGAGAGACTACATAAGATGGCTTCACTAGAAGATCCTTCTCTTGGCGGCTTTGATGCTTGCGGTGTTTGGCGTGGGTGTGTACGCCGTCGCCCAAGGAAGCTATGATATTGCGTTAAGGGATATTCTATCAGTCCTTTTTGGTGGAGGCAGAGGCACATCCCGGGTAGTCATTGCAAGTATCAGGCTCCCACGCGTGGCTGCGGCGGTAGTTTGTGGGGCGGGACTTGCTGACCGGGTGCAGCGCACCCTGGGAATCCCTGTAGTGGTGCTTGATTATGGCGCCTTTGCCACCTTTGACGAGGCGGTCTATGACGCGCTTCGCATTGCTGGGAAGATCCTGAACCGTAAGAAGCGGGCCGATGAGGTTGTAGATTATATTGAATCCCTGAGGAAGGATCTAGCGAGACGCACCTTGGGTGTTCCTGACGATGAGAAGCCCTTGGTCTATGTGGGCGGTATCGGCTATCGAGGTGCTCATGGCATAAAAAGTACAGAACAGCACTATATTCCCTTTGAATGGGTTGGAGCAAAAAACGTGGCTGAAAAGGTCAAACCCGCCATAGGCAGCCATGTTTTTATGGATAAGGAGATGCTCCTCAAGCTGAACCCTGATATTATCTTCATTGACAGCGGAGGATTGCGCTTGGTGGCAGAGGATTACCGTAAAAGACCTGCATATTACAGGGCCTTGAACGCCTTTGCGAAGAAGAGGGTTTATACGCTGCTGCCGTTCAACTGGTATGCAACCAATATAGGGACTGCTCTGTCTGATGCATATGCCATTGGAAAAGTTCTTTATCTACAGATGTTCAAGGACATTGATCCCGAGAAAAAGGCAGATGAAATCTATACATTTCTAGTAGGAAGGCCTGTCTATGGCCAAATGAAGCGGGAATACCAGGCTATCGGTAGTCCGCCGGTTTTCTTAGCTAACCATTTAAACAAGATAGGGGGACTCAGAAATTATGAAGATATGCATATGTGGTAAAGGGGGGAGCGGAAAAAGTACGGTCGTAAAACTCATGGCTGATGCTCTTAGAAAATATGGCAAAGAGGTCACCGTACTGGATTCAGACGAGTCCAATACAAGCCTTTACTGGATGCTTGGCTTTGAAAGACCTCCGCGACCATTGATGGACTCGTTGGGAGGGAAAAAGAGCGTTCAGGCAAAGATGATTGAGCGTTTCTCCCGGGGCGAAAATGAGCCCGAGATGTCAATATGGCAGCAAGATCTTATCTCGCCAGATCTGCTTGGGCCAGGGTTTATTGTTGAAAAGGGTGGCATAAAGCTCATTCAAACAGGCAAGATTCATCAGGCCCTGGAAGGGTGTGCATGTCCTATGGGTGCTGTAACAAGGGAATTTCTCAAAAAGGTGGAATTGGGGCCAAATGATGCCATGCTTGTGGATATGGAGGCAGGTATGGAACACTTTGGCCGAGGAGTGGAAACAAGTGTAGATGCAGTGGTCTGCGTTGTTGAGCCCTCCCTTGAATCGGTTGACATGGCCTCTAAAGTCAAGGAGTTAACCCGATCTGTAGGTGCAGCCTTTAGAGGTGGCATTCTCAACAAAGTAGCATCATCCGAGCAGGAGGCTGTCCTTTCCGAGAAGTTAAAAAATGCCGGTGTTCCCATACTTGGGGCAATCCATTACCACGGCGAAATCGTGGCTGCTTGCCTCGAGGGCGGTGTTCTTGATGCACCTCGTGCATCTACTGAGATGGAAGGCATTGTGGAAACACTGCTTTCCTAATGTTACTACTCAGAGCAACTAATAGTTTGCATTTTATATGGCCGCATAACGAACATGTTTTTCTTGAAAATATTTTTTCACAACGCGAGGTTGACGTTGCCGACTTCGGAGATAACCTCGTACATTCGCAAGTAATTCCTTTTGGTTGCGGGGACGCTTTTTCCCCACTGCATTGCTTTTGACATCCTGATCGAGGATTTCGTCAGGATTAAGTTCCGGGCTGTAGCCCGGGAGAAAAAATAGACGGATATGATCATGGTTCTTCTCAACCCATTCTTTAATCTTTTACGAACGATGAACAGGATGACCATCAACTATGAGAAACACCTTGCGGTTAGTATGGCGAACCAAACGTCTGAGAAATTCCTGAAACACTTCAGTGCGAAACCGTTTCTTGAATACCATAAAATTAAGCTGCCCTTGATTCGTGATGGCCGAAATCATATTACAACCAAAACGCTGACCAGTTCCAGGAATCACCGGCGTTTGACCACGGCGCCCATAGGAACGCCCAACCGCATGATCAGACCGCAAGCCCATCTCATCTCCCCAGTAAATTCCGGCCTTCTCACGTTTGGCTTGCTTGCGGATTCCGGGATATTCTTCATCAAGCCAGTGCCGTACTTGCTCAGGGTTTTTCTCAAAGGCCCGGCGAAGTGGCTTTTGAGGTGTAAATCCCCAACGCGAAAGATATCGTCCCACTGTCCAGACCGAAAGTCGGATACCAAACCTTTTTTCAATCAATTGCCCCACACCCTCTCGGGTCCAAAGAGAAAATGGCAGCTTCAATTGTTCCGGATGGCGATCAATAACCGTCTTGGCAATCTGCGCCGCCTGCCAGGGAAGAAGCGACCCTCCTTTAGGACGGCCCCTTCGTTTCGCCTCAA
>JAFDEF010000022.1 GCA_019310485.1 Deltaproteobacteria bacterium
CGATCTCTTGAACAACCCTTGTTCAGTCGCTAATCGAAGAGCGGCTTACCTGGCCGGTACGAGCCGTTCTGTCGGGAGGGGGTGGCCGTTAAGGCCACTTCCTACCCGGATTTTTGAAAGTTTTAAGCACGGACATGCTTGGACAGAGCCGCGTAATAGAATAGGAGGCAAAAGGAACCTACCGGTAAGAGCACAGTGAAGACCGCATTAATGTTTGCATTCGGGTTCCATAAAAAGGCATTCGGGGTGAGGAGGAGTCCATTTTTGGCCCTATTTGAAAAACTGCTCGGCACCTCGTGCTTTTCCATATTCGAAGGTTCTATAAGAATTTCCGGAGAAGATTTTCGCGCAGAAAGATTCAGGTTGGGCAGCGCAGGACAAACACTGGACCATGCTTTTGATGAGATTTGCTGGTTCCTGGATCTTGTCTCTGAACATGAAAACGTGTTTCTTGATCGTAATGTTCTTGAAAAGATTGTCCGCAGCATGTCGTCCATGTCCGGAGTCTACGCTCTTGGTGCAGGGCTTGAGATAAGCGAAAAAATTGGGGACTCCAAGACCAAGTGTTATTTTATGGTAGACAAAAAAGATAAAATCGTTGATCTGGTCTTAGGGCTCCATCCTAAAGTAAAAGGCATAGAGCATTATCTTGTTGATGATACGTTCTTGTTTGCCGTTGAAATGCATTTTGACGGAAGAAATGATATTGAGATATACCCACGCTTTAAAACAGAATACCTGCGTAATTCAATTCTAATTAAGAAACTTGGTTTCCAGGTTCAGGTACAGCGTTTGCTGAAGGGGTGCCGTGCCCTGACAGTATCCTTTGAAAAGGGAGAGGCACGGATTCTTCATTTTCATCCCATGCATCCCACACGTTTTGTTCGTTCATTGGCCAGCAGGCCGCTTTCTCTGGTTTACAGCAATATTCAAGCTCTGGACATGGCTCTTACCAGGTTCAGCGGAGCTGAGCCTGTTGACGTCAGCCTGGCTTTTTCTGAAAAAGAGGTAGTAGCAGAAACACTAAAAGATATTAACCTTTACTATAGGGTGAGCGCCCCTTTATAGGAGAAGACTGCGTTATGGCCGGGCCCCGGCGCCGTAAATATGATGTAGTCATTGTAGGGTCAGGACCATCAGGGATCTCGACTGCCACAAGCCTGGTTAGGCTTGAGCCCTCGATACGAGAAAGGATCCTCATCCTGGAAAAAGCCACTCACCCGAGGAAGAAACCCTGCGGTGGCGCTATAAGTTCGTATGCCCAGCAATGGCTGGAGCGACTTGGCATAGAGATATCGGTTAACTCCAATGAACCAAGCAGAGTGCGCTACGTGATTGAGCAGAGTGAGTACATGGAATACGACGTGGTGCTGGGAGCGGGGTTCCGGATGGCACTGAGGGAAGAATTCGATGATGCGCTGGCAAAGCAAGCACAAAACAGGGGAGTTCTCCTGGCACAGGGGGAGCCGGCAAGATCTTTTTCATACAAACAGGAAGGCATTGCTGTCAAGACCCCAAGAAGAGAGATATTCACCAGAATTCTGGTCGGAGCTGACGGATCCAAAAGTACTGTCCGCTCCTTCTTGTATCGAAAAGGGAGGATAAAAGGCCCCCAAAACATTTGTAGCACCCTATCAAGCATGTGCAGCCTTCACGGTGGTCATAGCGCTGGATATGAGAAAAATGAGGCAATAATAGATTTTTCCAGCACACTCCAGCGGGGAATTGGGGGTTATCTTTGGGCTAGCCCTATTGTTGTTAACACCCAATGCTTTCTTAATACGGGTATCGTTTGCTTTCAGAGTGCCGGACCCAGTACTCCATCACTCATGGATGTGCTTTCAGAGTTCTTGCAGAAGAATGGATTTCCTTTACATCAAAAAGAATTCATATCCCACCCGATAAGATGGTTTCACCCTTCATGTGAGTTCTCCGGCGAAAGGATTATCCTTGTTGGGGACGCTGCAGGAGTTGATCCGTTTTGGGGAGAGGGGATTTCTTTTTCACTGGGCTATGGAGATGTGGCCGCAGGTGCTATTTTGCACGCCCTTGATAGTGGGGATTTTTCCTTTAAAGACTATAAAAGCAGGCTCCTTGCGCACGAGATCGGTCAAGTAATGATGGAGCGGCTGAGGCAGGCTGATGATATTTACAGATCCAAAAAGAATCTGGATTTTAAAAGTGCACTACGATCCTTGTTGCTCAGAGGAAGTGAAAGTTTGGCAGGTGAAGTGCGCGGACATGGCAGGGGATAAGCCAATAGCGGTATTTTCCTCTTCGTGAGCTTAATTTGCTAAGAAATTGACAAATGCTTGGTTTTATATATAATTTTTCTTAGTATCTCTCGTTTGTTTCACAACAACGCTGGCAAAAAGGGCTAACGTGGCGCAATATGATATAAATCTCAGGGAATACTGGCGTATTCTGAGAAAAAGAAAATTTGTCGTCATTCTTGTCACTATTATTGTGGGAGCTTTCAGCACCACTTTTGCAATGCTTAGAGCACCCAGTCCTCTTTACTCAACAACGTGTTCCGTTAAGTTCGAAAAACAAAACACACTTGAAAGTGTTTTTGGATTGACTATTTCCTGGTCTGAACCTCAGGACATAGACACTCAGATTTCTGTGGTCAAATCCTACCCTGTTTTTCAAAGAGTAGCTGCGAAGCTTGGTCTGATTTCCCCTGCGATTGCCGGGGGCAATGAACTTGTAGAAACTCGCCTCGTGTCCGTCATTGAGGGTCTCCAAAATAAGGTAAAGGTTTCCAGGCAAGGGCTTACCAACATAATTGATATTACAGCCACTGACAGGGATCCTGTTTTTGCTCAAAAGCTGGCCAATACGGTCGCTGTGGCATACAAGGAGTTTCATTTTGAACAGCAGATGAAAAGAATAAAGGAGACGCTCAAGTACATAGACAGCCAGCTCAAGGATGTGCGGGAAAAGTTGAGAAAAGCTGAGGAAGAGTTCAACAGATTCAGCCAGGAACACGAGTTGATCTCTATTGATCTGCAGAGTGAAAGTCTCCTTGCCAGGAAGCAGGAGCTACAAAAAGAGATCCGCAACCTCCATGAGCAAAGGAATGAGCTCCAAAACCTGGTCATTAAGGTTAAAGAATTTATTGAAAACCCTTTTAGCCCTGAGCGCGATTTCTACTCTTCAAAAGCTGGCAGCCAGTATCAGAGCGCTAATGATGCGTTGGTTGGACTCTTGTTAAAGCGGGACACCTTGCTAAAGGATTTTACACCTAAACACCCTGATGTCGTGGCGGTGAACAATCAAATAGTTGAAAATGCCCGAAAGATGGTTCTTCTTCTCCAAGAACAGCTCCGGGGCATTGATAAGAGGGAAGCGGACCTCAAGGCTGAGCTTGAAAAAGTGAACGAAAAAACCAGGGTCTTGATGGATAGGAAGCTTGAATTTGACCGACTCAAAAGAAAAGTGGCACTATACAGTGATATGGTCGCCCTCCTGGAGAAAAAGAACCAGGAAGCTCATATAAAAAGTGCTGAAAGACCTGAAGAAGTTAATATCGTCAGACCTGCCCTTTTGCCTACACTGCCGATCAACCCTCCGAAAACGGCAGCCACCGGAGCCATGGGAGTTTTTATCGGCCTGGTTCTGGGGCTGGTGATTGCCTTTGTCGTAGAAACATTTGATACTTCCCTTGGGGCTATCGAAGACGTAGAGGAAACCCTGGGAACACATGTGCTCGGGGTTGTGCCCCATGCCGACGTTCAGAATCTCCGTAATAATTTGAAGGAGAATTATCCGGACAAAATAGGGAAGCGTTCCCTTGCACATGCTGCCAGCCTTGTATCCCATTTCTCGCCGAAGTCAATGATGGCAGAAAGCTTTAGGGCACTCAGGACAAATGTCAACTTCAGGAACCCTGAGAAAAAGATAAAGACGATCGCTGTCACAAGTGCTTCCTCCGAAGAGGGGAAAACCCTTGTTGCCACGAACCTCGCCATCACCATGGCACAGGGGGGGATGAAGACCCTTTTGATAGGATCCGACTTGAGGAAACCGGTGTTGTGCAGAGTATTCGGTGTGGAAAAGACCCCGGGGCTGACGGATATTTTGCTCGGTAATCTTCCGTGGCGGGATGCTGCCAAAACGGTTACTGATCTCATCATGGGAAAAATGTCTCTGGATGAAGTAACTCTCACGCCCGGTCTCGACAATCTTCACCTTATAACAAGCGGTGCGATCCCCCCCAACCCAACCGAACTTATAGAGTCCAAGTCCCTTGAGGATTTTATTAAAGAGGCCAGAAAAGAATACGACATCATCATCTTTGATTCGACCCCAATCCTGTCAACAGCAGATGCCGCAATACTTGGAACAAAGGTGGACGGCGTGCTGCTGGTCTATCGCGTTGGGTCCGTATCAAGGGGCTTACTCAAAAGGGCGACATCTCAACTCAACCAGGTAGAGTGCAACCTGCTGGGAGTGGTGTTGAACGGTATGAAGCCTGATGTAAGCCCGGATTTTCAGGACTATAAATACTACAGCTACTACTACGCTTATGGCGAAGATCACAAGAAAGGCAAAAGGAAGAAAAAGAAAAGGGGGTTTGCTTTTACAAGTGAGCCGGAGGAGAGCTTTGAAAGCACCCAGGTGATGGGTATTGAGAGGCCCGGGGAGCGTGGTGATCAAGCGAGGGATCATCATTCGCAAAGGCTGCTTCTCTTGCTTGTCGGTGCATGCTTTCTGGTAGGGGGCGTATTGTGGCAGAGTGGTACAGTAAATTTTTCAGGATGGGCCAGGGAGGTAATCCCATACGTGAGAGGCCGCGCTAACATTCCTCCCAAAAAGGAACCACACAGCAGCCCTGCACCCAGGAAGGAGGAAACCACTTCCCCAGGCGCAAAAAGCGTGGTCAAGGGCACTGCGGGAGCAAGAGTGCAAGGGCCCATAGCTTCTTATGAAGAGAAGGGGAATCCTAAAGGTGTGGCTCTTGCCGGGTTACCGGAAACAGCATCGAAAGAAGGGAAAGTAGTCTCTCCAGGGAAAAGTCCCGCAACTGCAAAGGTTCCTGGTGCCCGGCTGCCTGCACCATCTTCTGCTCATATTGAAACTGCGGCCAGGGAGGTTGTGGCTTCTGCTCCCGGCTCTAAGCCAAATAGAAGGGCCATTGAGGCCCACAAGAGCCCTCCCAGCAACAAGCCAAAGTATATCCCAAAGCCCTATTCGCTCCGCCTAGGTGCTTTTCGCACTCTTGGGCAAGCAGAAAAGGCCGTTTCTTCATTCAAGCGAAGGGGGCTTTCAGTATACTGGGCAAAGGTTGACCTGGGGGATAAGGGGACATGGTACCGGGTTTTTGTCGGCAGGTTTGAAAGTGCAGAAAAGGCGAGAGAATTCAAAGAAAAACACAAATTAGAAGGCTCTCTTGTCAAGAAGGCTCCATACGCTGATCTGATCGGGGTTTATTCAAACCGCGAGGACCTGGAAAAGATAACGCTTTGCCTTCGAAAACTCGGGTTTTCCCCTTATGCAGTCAAAGATCTTGATGGCAAATACCGGGTGCTTGTGGGTGCCTTTATGACAAGGGAGGGCGCCGAACAACAACGGGTAGAGCTTGCATCCAAGGGTATTAAGAGCCGAGTCGTTAACCGCTAAGCCACCTTCCTATTAGAGGGACTCTTATCAGCTTTTGCATAAAATAACGAGCAAGGCCGTGGCGGAGAGCGAAGAGGGGCCAGGTGTTTTGGGGCACTAGATTTCTTGATTAAGGAGCCACAAAGGTAACGCATGGGAGAGACGGTTCTAAGAGCTATCAGGGAACAGGTCAAAAAGGAGGACTTTGCGCGCAAGATGGGCTTCCGCCTGCTCAACGTCCAGCCGGGTTATGCTCTTGTTGAGATGCCGCCCCGGGAAGATACATCGAACATATTCGGGATGACCCACGGTGGAGCAATTTTCTCCCTCATAGATGAAGCATTCCAAGTCTCATGTAATGCACACGGTACTATTGCCGTTGCCCTAAACATGACCGTAACCTATCACCGCGCACCCGAGAAAAACAGCTTACTTCGAGCCGAATCAAGGGAAATTCATCGCGCACGCAAAACCGCCACCTATGAGATCAGGGTTACGGACGAAAAGGACTCCCTGATAGCCTCCTGCATGGCCCTGGCCTACAGAAAGAAGGAAAAGCTTCCCTTCTTGCACCAGTAGCTCCTTCCCTTCCATATTTATCATATTGACACAGAGACATACATTTTATAATATGTTATATTAGCTCTTAATTATAGGTTGTTTGTTCAAATTTTTGTCATTTAGTCACATTACAGAAAATAAGGAAATCCAAAGCTCTTCCGGTGGCCACAGAAATCCTAATACCCCACAAGGCTATTCGTGCCAGGGTTCAGGAACTTGCCCGGCAAATATCTTCCGATTATGCAGGGAAGGAGCCTGTTTTGATTGGAATATTGAATGGAGTCGTGTTCTTTTTTGCGGATCTGGTAATGGCCATGAGTATTCCGTGTAAAATTGATTTCATTAGGGCAGCGAGCTATGGCTCCGGTATGAACTCGAGCGGAAATATTAAATTGGTAAAAGACATTGAGATACCTGTTGGGGGAAAGGACGTCCTTGTGGTAGAGGACATCGTGGACACCGGCTTGACCCTGAACCATATAGTTCGCGCCCTTGAGGCCAGGGGCCCTCTCTCGGTCAAGGTTTGCGCATTAATTGACAAGAAAGAAAGACGCGAAAAGAAAGTCACCATTGATTACTGTGGATTTGAGGTCGAAGAAGGTTTCTTGGTCGGATACGGGCTTGACTATGACGAACAATACAGGTATCTACCCGACATTTGCGTCCTAAAGTGAAATGGGCAGCGGTAGTTACAGTACTGGAGGATAAAAATGATTATTGAATGCAAAAACTGTGGTTCTAAATTCAGGCTTGACGAGGGCCTGCTCAAGAAAAGCGGGTCAAAAGTTAGATGCTCTGTCTGTAACAATGTGTTCTTGGCATACCCGCCCGGCATGGAGTCAGCGGAAGAAACTGATCAATTCTTGCTTGGACAGGATATGATAGAGACTGAGGCCATTGGCCCGACCCCACCTTTCGCAAAGAAGAAGGAAGCGGAAGAGGCGATTGAAGAAGACTTTGGCAAGGCATTCGAAGAGGCT
The DNA here is from genome assembly GCA_019310485.1 of Deltaproteobacteria bacterium. Classification (GTDB taxonomy): domain Bacteria; phylum Desulfobacterota; class DSM-4660; order Desulfatiglandales; family HGW-15; genus JAFDEF01. The sequence goes on from JAFDEF010000022.1 coordinate 7,146, forward strand.
ATGAAAACGAAGCCTGCGCCGCCTGTTCCAGGGGAGGGGGTTTCCGAAAAAGGGAAGAGCGGCAAGGAAGAAGAGCCTGAGGTGAAACCCGAGGAAAAGAAAAAGGAAAGAAAGGCGAAAAAGGCAAAAAAAGAAAAAGAAGAGAAAGAAGTTCTTGCAGAAGCCCCCGAGGAGAAGAAAGCCGGAAGGGTAAGGGTTCTCCCTATTGTCCTTGTAATCATCCTGATTATTCTGGGAGGAGCGGTAGCGATTTATGTCTACGCTCCCGGGCTTATCCCTAACTCCCTTTCTTTTCTAAAACCCACCAAAACAAGTGAGATAGGGGACCTGGGAGTCCGAAGGCTCTCGTTCAAAGGGGTATCAGGGTCTTTTGTTCAATCAGAGACTGCCGGGCAGCTCTTTGCTATAAAAGGGATAGTAACGAACAACTACCCGAAAAGCAGAAGCTTTATCCTCCTTAAGGGCACCATTCTTGATGACAAGGGCCAGGTTGTGAGGACAAAGCTGGCATATGCAGGGAACGTTTTTTCTGAAAAGCAGCTCAAGCAGATGTCCGTGGATAGAATTAATCAGGCGATGAAGAACCGGTTTGGAAAAGGCCGAATTAATGTCAACGTGAGACCTCAAGGGTCAATTCCTTTCATGATCATTTTCGAGAATCTCCCTGAAAACCTGAGTGAGTTTACAGTAGAGGCTGTCAGTTCCTCTCCAGGAAAGTAGTTTTCCATTGACCTGCCAGGAGAAGGGATGAGCGACTCCGCCCGCCTTTTCTTCTCAAGAGATACTCCCATGATAAGAATTGACAGTAAAATATCCTCTCTTGCGCCTCGTAAAATATTCAAGGGAATCTTTATTCTGTTTGTGATTCTTTTCGCCGGAACAGCCGGATACATGATAATAGAGAGATGGAGTTTTCTTGACTCATTGTACATGACGGTGATCACAATCACCACCGTAGGGTATAGGGAAGTGGGGAAGGTCTCGGAAGCAGGCAGGATCTTCACCATATTTGTCATTTTTTCTGGGGTGGGCATCATCGCCTACATTCTGGGCATTGTGGCCCAGGCAATGGTGGATTTTCAGATGAGATCCATTATAGGGAGGAAGAGATTGGGATTGAAAATACGTACGATGAAGAATCATTACATAATTTGTGGGTTTGGGCGATTGGGCAAAATCATTTGCCGCGAACTAAAGGCAAGCAATACCCCCATCGTGGTCGTCGACAACAACCCTGAGAACAGGCAAGTGCTTGAAGACGAGGGGATTCCCTACATCAATGACGACGCCACAGTGGAGGATGTTCTGATAGAGGCTGGTATTGAGCGTGCAAAGGGTCTGGTGTCCGTGGTCGCGTCAGATGCCGACAATGTTTTCATTACAATGACCGCAAGGGGTCTGAACCCCTCGCTTTTTATTCTTGCCCGTGCTGATGAAGAGCGCACTGAGAAGAAGCTTATTCGAGCAGGGGCTGACAGGGTGGTAATGCCCTATCTTATAGGCGGGCAGAGGATGGCCCAGACAATCCTTAAACCAGCTGTTACAGATTTCTTGGAATTGACTGTGCACAACAGACAGATTGGTCTCGAGATGGGAGAACTGGAAGTGAGCGAGAACTCGAAGCTAGACGGCGTTACTCTAATTGACTCAGGAATTCGCCAGGAGCTGGACGTTATAATCGTGGCCATCAGCAAGAAAAGCGGTGAAATGAAATTCAACCCTTCTTCTCAGACACGCATAGAAGCAGGAGATACCTTAATTTCGCTGGGTAAAAGCGAGGACTTAAAAAAACTAGCCCAAATTCTTTCTTCTGAAGCTAAATAAGAAACGTAATTAAGACTTTGAAAATTGAAACAAAATGTTTTATTAGACAAATTGAAAGTTTTTCCCTGAACCTAAATCTTGATACTTCTCTTCACATAGCATTCAGACGGGAAAGAGGCTGGAGATTTTGTGACCAGGTCGAAGAAGCAAGAAAACTTGTCGAAGAATCATTTAAGCATTGAAATCAACAGGGACTATTGCAAGGGCTGCGGCATATGCGTTGCGTTCTGCCCCAAGGGAGTTCTGGGTATGGATGATCATGAAAAGGCTGTTGTCGAGGATCTGGAGAAATGTAACGCCTGCCGCCTGTGTGAGCTTCGCTGCCCGGATATAGCCATTGAAGTCATTGTGGGTTAGCTCTTGATAACCATATCAAAAGGAAAGTTGTCGGGAAATGAGCAAGAAAACTCTTTTTCTCCAGGGTAATGAGGCATGCGTTGAAGGGGCACTTTACGCTGGTCTCGACTTTTTTGCAGGCTACCCCATCACTCCCTCGACTGAGATAGCCGAGATGCTTTCCATGCGGCTGCCTAAAAAGGGGGGGAAATTCATACAGATGGAAGATGAAATTGCCTCCATGTGCGCCATAATTGGGGCTTCCCTAACAGGGCATAAGTCCATGACCGCTACTAGCGGGCCAGGCTTCTCCCTTAAGCAAGAGGCAATAGGGTATGCCGTAATGGCAGAAGTGCCCTGCGTTGTTGTGGACGTTCAGAGGGGTGGCCCTTCCACTGGCATGCCCACCAAGGTGAGCCAGGGAGACGTTATGCAAACAAGATGGGGGACACACGGTGACCATGCAATCATCACCTTGACAGCTTCAAATCACCAGGATCTGTTTGCCATTACTGTAGAGGCCTTCAACCTGTCTGAAACCTACCGCACACCTGTCATTTTGCTCCTTGACGAGGTCATTGCCCACATGCGTGAAAAACTGGTCATACCTGAAAAAGGTGAAATACCCCTGGTAGAAAGGCTGTGGACCTCGGTCAAGGAAGGCACGGATTATCATCCATACTTACCAAGAGAAGACGGCAGGCTTCCTATGTCTGATTTTGGCGGTGTCCATCGTTATAATGTAACCGGACTTGTGCATGACATGTGGGGGTTCCCGTCAGAAGATCCTCGAATTGCATATGGCCTCATGAGGCACCTTGTTGACAAGATTGAGGGCCATGTTAAGGAGATGACCCACGTTAAAGAGTACTACCTGGATGATGCAGACGTTGTGTTGATCTCTTACGGCTCTTCTGCCAGGTCCGCACTCCATCTGGTAGAAAACCGCAGGGCAAGGGGCGAAAGACTCGGATTGCTTGAACTTCAGACACTTTGGCCCTTTCCTGCTGAGGCGGTAAGAAAGAGCTGTGAGCGTGCCGAGTACGTGATTGTGGTGGAGATGAACATGGGTCAGGTTACAGAAGAGGTCAGGAAAGTTGTTCATGACCACGAAACAGTATTCTTGGCCAACCGGATTGACGGAACATTTATCAGCCCCACTGACATCAGGAACATCCTCCGGGTGGTGCAAGGGAAGGGGGTGTGACCTATGTCTGTAAGGGAGTATTTGCGCGAAAGGTTCATGCCCCACCTCTGGTGTCCGGGATGCGGGCACGGGATCATAATGAACAACCTGATCCGTGCAATTGAATCTCTCGGAATTAAGAAGAATGATATCGTAATGGTAACAGGTATAGGGTGCTCTTCTCGGATATCGGGATACCTGGATTTTCACACCCTTCACACCCTGCACGGAAGAGCACTGGCCTTTGCAACAGGAGTGAAACTGGCCCGCCCTGAGCTGAAAATCATTGTTCCGATGGGGGATGGAGATGCAATTGCGATAGGGGGAAATCATTTTATCCACGCAGCTCGCAGAAATATTGATATAACTGCCATCATCATGAATAACAGAGTCTATGGAATGACGGGGGGACAGTTCTCTCCTCTTTCCGGGTATGGTACCCTTGCCACCACAGCTCCCTATGGCAATATCTACGAGGCCTTTGATACGGTCGAACTTGCCAGGGGAGCGGGCGCATCGTTTGTGGCAAGGACAACTACCTACCATGTCAGGTCTATGAAGGAAATCATTGAAAAGGCCATTATGCACAAAGGCTTTTCTGTTGTGGAAATATTGAGCCAGTGTCCAACCTACTTCGGTAGAAAGAATAAAAGAGGCGATGCTGTAGAGATGCTCAAGTATCTCAAAGAAAGCACAGCACCAATTGGCTCTGAAAGAAAGAGAAAAAATCCTGCACTGATTGAGCGGGGCATTTTCGTAGAAGAGGACCGACCAGAATACTGCGCTGAATATGAAAAAATAGTTGAAAAAGCACAAAAGGGATAGCAACGATAATGGAAAGATACCGGATTGTATTCTCAGGCTCAGGAGGACAGGGGGTCATAACCGCATCCATAATTCTTGCCGAGGCAGCCGCTATTTATGAGGGCTTAAATGCGGTTCAATCCCAGAGTTACGGTGCCGAGGCCCGCGGCGGCAGTACCAGGGCTGACGTTATTATTTCCGACAGGGAGATTAGGTTTCCGAAGGTAAACCAGCCTAACATTTTGGTCTGTCTGACCCAGCAGGCTTTTAACAAGTTTTCAGGCTCGATTCGTCCAGGAGGGCTTTTGCTAACTGATTCGCACTTCGTGCAGCTTGAACGAAAAGTTGATGCACGCCAGGTTGAACTTCCAATGTATCAATCGGTTATCAAAGCCATGGACAAGCCAACTGCACTGAACATGTGTATGCTTGGAGCAATGCTGAGCCTCGTTCCCCTCGTAAAGACAGAGTCAATCATGAAGGTGTTAAATGAAAAAACGCCAGCCACCTTTCTTGGCATGAACAAGGACGCATTCGAAATCGGCAGGAAACTTGTAGTAGAAGCGGGAATAGAACCCCAGGAATTGGCCTGATCTGATAAAGGGCATCACCTTATATCTTGTTTTTTCCATACTTGCACTCCGGACACAGGCAGTCAAAAAAGGGGAATGATAAAATGAAGGTCATTTTCCACGAGGATTTCTATCAGGTTTACACCTCTGACCCGGCTGCAGAGGCCGGGCGTATGGAGGCGGTGGTAAAAGTCATCAAAAACAGGGTCGATTTTATCCAGGCAAAACCTGCTTCAGAGAGCGACCTGCTTGCCACGCATACAAGATCCCACATTGAAAGTGTAAGAAACCGGGGTCTTTACCAGATTGCTGCCCTGGCTGCAGGAGGTGCTATCCAGGCAGCCACTATCGGGCTTACAGAACCCTGCTTTGGGCTAATAAGACCGCCTGGCCACCATGCCTCATCTGATTCCTGCTGGGGGTTCTGCTACTTTAACAACATGGCTGTGGCCCTTGAAAGGCTAAAGCGGGTAAAAAGTATCGAGAATGCCTATGTACTGGACATCGACCTTCACTATGGAGATGGTACCGTGAACATACTTGGAAACAAGGACTGGGTCACAATTCACAATGTATCCAGCCATGATCGGAAATCTTACATGGATGAGGTAGCCAGCGAGATGAAACGCTGCCAGGCTGATATCATTGGCATTTCCGCAGGATTTGACAATCATGAAGAGGATTGGGGCGGCACTCTTTGTACAGAAGACTACCGGGAAATTGGGCTCATGGTACGTGAGGCAGCATTACGTTCCAGGGGGGGATGTTTCGCAATCCTGGAAGGCGGATACAATCATCAGGTTCTGGGCCACAATGTTATGGCCTTGATTGAGGGCCTTGCCTGAGAGACCCTTTAAAGGTAGTGATCCGGTAAAGGCACCAGCAAAAAGATGGGCCTGAACCCGGGCTTAGCTCTTCTTTTGCTTGGCCACCTCCTCTTCTTTGAGCACCCGGCGAAGAACTTTGCCAACTGTGGTGGTGGGGAGTTCCTCGCGGAACTCGATCGTGGAGGGGATCTTGTAGTGGCTCATCTTGTCTTTTGCCCACTCCTGAATATCCTCGGGCTTCACCTGACCCCTTGCAGCAGGATCTAGCACAAGAAAAGCCTTAACCACTTCGCCTACCTTTTCATGGGGAATACCTATTACCGCGGCTCCCTGCACGGCCGGGTGCTTGTGAAGCATGTCTTCTACTTCGGCAGGGAAAATGGCGTATCCTTTGAACTTGATCATATCTTTTGCTCTATCACGGATGATAGTGTAGCCATCAGCATCAACACAGGCGATATCGCCGGTGTAAAGCCATCCATCCCGGATAGTGGCAGAGGTCTCTTCCGGCCTATTAAGGTATCCTTTCATCACCTGCGGGCCCTTGACCACCAGCTCGCCGGTGTAAGCTTGGGCTTCCTCGGCCTGCTCCTTAGTTAGGCCCCCCGTATCGGCCACTGCAAACGGCAGCGGGGGCAACTCTTTGGTCCCTGTTTCCTTATCCATGATTTTCATATCAGTGTCCGGATATGGGAGTCCGATTGTGCCCTGTTTTCGGTGCCCCACAATCGGGTTGGCATGAGTTACGGGCGAAGCCTCGCTAAGACCGTAGCCCTCGACAATAACCGATTTGGTAAGCGCCTCAAAGTTATTTTGAACTTCCAGGGGAAGGGGCCCCGCACCTGACACGGCCATTTTTAGTCCACTCAAGTCATAATTCTTAGCCTTGGGATGGGTGTTGATTTTGTTGAAAAGCACTGCTACCCCCGGCATTATAAGGCCCCCCTTTGCGGAGTATTTTTCAATTGCGGCACATAGCTCGGCCGTGTCGGCCGGTGGTTTTGGGAAAAGAAGTTGAAAGGCCCCGGTTCGAATGGCAGTGTTCATAACCGTAGTCATTCCGAAAGAATGAAACAGTGGAAGGACTCCCACAATACCCATGCTGGGGTCTTTTTTACACAGCCATGCATCGCACATAACTGCATTGCTCACAACGTTTCGGTGCGTAAGCATAGCTCCTTTTGGCAACCCGGTGGTTCCCCCCGTATATTGGAGTACGGCCACTTCGTCCGGATCAACATCAACCGCAGGAGGTTTGGACTCAGTTTTCAGCAGGTCGGTAAGCTTAAGACAGTCAGCAGGCAGATCACCTGTAGGAATTTTCTTAACGAGTTTGCCAAGCAATACTTTGAGTGAAGAGAAACCGCACAGGTCCACCACGTTAGTGCCGATGACCATATCCACCCCGGTTTCCTTAAGTGCTTTTCCTGCTTCTTCGAAAACTGCATCTAGGACGATAAGCGCCTTAGATCCCGAATCGTTTAGTTGATGCTGGATTTCAAGTGCCTTGTAAGTAGGGTTAATAGCGGTCGTCGTTACCCCAATGAGCTGGCATGCATAAAATGAAAACACAAACTGTATGGAGTTCGGGAGCATGATGGCGCATACATCTCCCTTCTTAAGACCCAATCCAGCGAGAGACGCTGCCAGTCGCTGAACCATTTCCCACAGTTGTGAATAGGTGACCTGGGCATCCAGGAAAAAAACGGCAGGCCTGGATCCATATTTGCCTGCAGCTTCCCTGAGAAATTCTGCCAGCGTACAGTCAGGATAATCGAGGCATTTCGGCACCTGCGGGGGCCAGTACTTGTACCAGATTCGTTCACCCAAAGATTCCTTGGCCATAAATACCTCCTTTTCAAATACTGTAATCTAAAAGCGCAATAGGTTCAAAGAAGCAAGAACTGTTCGGCGATTGGCGATAGTACAAGGCAGCTTCCTTGGTGTAGGGTTAGAAGATGCGGACTTTCAAAAAGGGCCTTGCCCGGTGGTGACATTCAAGAGGTCTTCTCAGCCTCTAGTTTTCTTAATAAAAAGTATAGGAATAAAAGAAATTAGCTGTCAAGAAGAAAGCTCAAGCGCTAAAGTTTGAATCTTGCTCAACGTTCAATACGCGCAAAAATTTCTTGGGCCTTTATCAGGGATTGAAAGTCATCCACCCCCATTACCTCATCTTCATCTTCTGCAATCACGCAACCGACGTGCAATCCGTCCCGTGCCATCAATTCCACGAGGTCGGTAATAAAGAACTCTTCTATGTGCAAAGTTCTCCCATCATTTTCCTTCAAGACTTTGTGCGATTTTTGCGCAAGCAAGGGAAGATACCTCATCAGCTCTTTTCTCCGCGCGGCATATATGCCTGAGTTACAAACCCGGAGCTGGGCTTGCCTTTCGCGCGGATAAGTGCTCCAGTATTTCCATTCGATGATTCTTGTGACCTTTTCTCCCTCAGTTTCCACCACACCGTATTGCTTCTTCTCCTGAGGTTTGAATCCCAGTACAACCAGAGGCCTGGCCCCGAGCTTTTCAAGAAGGCTGCAGTAGGTGGAGCGTCTTACAAACGGGATATCTCCCATGGTAATAATGAGTTTATCCTGGACCTTTTTTTCTAGAAAACTCCTTGCTGCCAAAAGAGCGCCTCCAGTGCCGTTCAAAACACCCTGCTCGAAATATTCGACCTCAAATGCCATAGTTGCTTTTATGACGTCTTCTTTCCTGTGATGTATCACAATGGCTTTTGGGCCTGGAGGAAGACTTTCCAGGACATGAATGAGGATTGGGCGTGATCCTTGAAAAGGGGATTTGCCAGGCAATAGAGGAAGTAAAGTCTTGTTGCCCTCAAAGCCCTTCATGCGGGATCCTCTGCCCGCAGCGAGGATCAGCGATGCAGTTTGAGTGCTTGCTTTCAAAACTTTATCCATAGATAGGACAATAGAGATGTTTGATTTAATCCGCCAGAGGTGGATTAATCCGCCAGAGGCGGACGAGGGTTCAATTCCTCGCCCCTTGGGGCGTTAAGAAAATTTCCGATTGATAGCCCGTCCGCTTGCGGCGGGGTAGTTGATTCTACAATCCTTGGCCTAAAAAGTAAAAGATTTATTTGTAAGACTTGACACGAGACTCCAACCTGGGAGATTATCTCCAATGTGGAGCCCCACGGGCAAGCCCGTGGCACCACTTAGTCTCGCCGAATTGCTTCGCAATCGGCGGGACTAAGTGGTACGACATCCCGCCCGCCCTTAACCGCATTCATCCACGGCTAAAGCCGTGGCTTTCTGCGGGCGGGGTAAAAGAGTGGCGGTCCGGTGAGGTATATCGCTGATAGAAGAACAAGAATCCTGCTGGGAAAACTGGGAGAAGGCTACAGAGATTCCCTGGTAAATCTTGCTGAAGCCTTCCGGGAGGCTGGGTTTGAAGTAGTGGTCACTGAACTGCAGGATCCTGAAGCTATCGTGAGATCTGCAATCCAGGAATCCGTGGACCATATAGGTATAACAATTCTGCCAGGGGCAGAGATAAAGGCATTAGGAGAAATCAGACGGGTGCTTGAGCGAGAACAAGTTGGTGATATTACCATCACGGCCGGTGGTTTTCTTGAACAAAGAGATGTTCCGCGCATAAAAGAAATGGGCGCAAAAGCCTTTTTCCCAAGAGGCACTCCCTGGGATAATCTGATCAAGTGGGCAAAGGAAAACATCAGGCCGAGGGTAGACTAAGGTTCCTTCCTTCAGGCTCCCCGCCTGATTGCTTTAAGAACAAAGGCACGTTTTGCACACTCCTTTATGCTGCATCATGGTTTTTTGTTGACCTTTGTTCGGCAATCTGTTACATAAAAAAACACTTATCATGCTGAGGACCATCAAGGCCTGGTTGCATTTAACCCTTGATAACTCCTAGAGGGCTCAGGCGTGCAACCTTCCTGGCGAGTCCGGCTTTATGGACCACCTCAACTACTCGGGATACATCTTTGTATGCCTCGGGGATTTCTTCCTTTAGGGTTCTTTTACCTCTGGATTGAACAAAGATGCCTTTGTCCTCCAGTTCTCGGTTAATAGCGCGGCCCTTTGCTTTTTTCACGGCTTGATGTCGGCTCAGGACACGCCCGGCCCCGTGGCAGCTAGAGCCGAAACTCTTTTGAAGAGCTCCCTCTGTGCCGGCCAGCACATAGGAGTGGGTGCCCATATCGCCGGGGATGAGAACAGGCTGGCCAGCATGACGGTAGACTTCCGGCACTTTTGGGTGCCCCGGCGGCAATGAACGAGTGGCTCCCTTTCGGTGCACGCAAAGCATGACCTGGCGCCCGTCTATCTCGTGGTGCTCTTTCTTAGCTATATTATGGCAAACATCGTAAAGGAGTTGCATCCCCAGCTCCGAGGGGCTTAAGGAGAGTGTGGAAAGGAGGGTGGTCTCAGCCAGGTGCATGAGGATCTGCCGGTTTGCCCAAGCGTAATTGGCTGCGCAGGCCATGGCAGCCAGGTACCGCCGGCCCAGCTCAGATTTAAGGTAGGCACACGCCAGCTGCCTGTCGGGAAGATCAAAGCCTTGGGCTGAAACCTCCCTGGCCATTAGCTTGAGGAAATCGTCGCAGATTTGGTGGCCGAATCCCCTTGAGCCGGAATGAATCAGAATTGTTACCCGGCCCTGTGAAATGTTGAACTCCCGGGCCAGATGTTCATCATAGATTTGATCCACAACCTGGACCTCTAGGAAGTGGTTTCCCGAGCCCAGGGTGCCGAGCTGGTCAAGGCCCCTTTGGATGGCTCTCTCGCTCAAGACACCGGGATCAGCTCCTTCCATGGTGCCGTGGTCCTCTATTCGCTCAAGATCTTCTTTGCGGCCGAAGCCTTTTTTGACAACCCAGGCAGCGCCCTCTGTGGCGACCGCTGCTTCATCGGCTTTTGAGAGGCTAACCGCTCCCCTGGACCCGACACCGGTTGGAATGTTCTTGAAAAGGGCTGATATGATTTCTTTCATCATGGGCTTGATTTGATCAGCTTCCAGAGATGTTGTCATGAGACGGCACCCGCAGTTTATGTCGTAACCTACGCCGCCCGGGGATACAATTCCTTCCTCCATGTCGAAGGCAGCAACGCCTCCGATTGGGAAGCCGTATCCCCAGTGTATGTCCGGCATGGCAAGGGAGTACTTGACAATACCTGGCAGTGTTGCAACGTTGGCTACCTGGACCAGGCTTTCGTCTCGTTGGAGATCCTTGTTGAGGCTCTCATCGGAGAAGATAATACCAGGGACGCGCATTGAACCGGTTTTTGGAATGCGCCAGCAGTAATCGTCCACTTTTTCGAGCTTTATATCCATGGCTTAACCTCATAAGTCAAAGATGATGGTAGATTCATAGTGGTCGCCTTTTTTGAGAACTTTACTTTGATGATAAGTAACGGCTTTTATTTCATTGATGATCACATGAAACTCGGGATCGAAGGGGACTGCCTCCACGCTTGCCTCAAGCATGGAAGGACTAAGTTTGTCGATTTTGGCGGAAGTTGCCACCAGTTTTTCTCCTTCAAAAAGGTACAGGATTTCCCCGAGCCATTGAACCATGAGGTCGGCAAGGTCCTGGCCAGAGAGAACGATTTTTCGGGAATGAATTTTCCCTTCACTCTTCCCTCTGACTGTGAGTTCAATCATGGCTTTGGCAGCATTTTCAAACAGGTTTTCAAGTGTTTTTCCACGCACCTTGATCCCAAGGTCTGCGGTGTGGTCTAGCAGAATATAGTCCTGTTTTTTCTTGCTCATATTTTCATTCTAATCTGGGGAAAGCCGGTTGTCAAAACGGCGGCCAGAGCAAAGAAGTCTGCAAGCCTCTGGCCTGAGGCCTGCGGAACCAGGGTAAAATCATAAGCCTTTTATATTTATAAATCTAACTACTAAAAAAGAGGAAACAACATGAATTGTGCATTTTGTAAAGCTCCAATAGAGATTAACGGAACTGTGGGAAGGCGCGATACCTGCCCGAATTGCAACCGGGATCTTCGCTGTTGCAAGCAGTGTGAGTTCTATGACCCCAGTGCTTACAACGAGTGCAGGGAGGTCAATGCTGAAAGGATTGTCGACAAGGAGAGGGCCAATTTTTGCGACTATTTTGTCTTCAGGGGTTCAAAAGTTCCCGGTGGTGTGGCCTCCAGTAGGGTGAGAGATGCAAAAAAGGCGCTCGAAGCCCTTTTCCAGAAAAAATAGCAATTCCATAGCTATCCAAAACAGGTAATACCTTTCTACCGGTGCTGTAGTAGATACCTTTTTGAAGAGTGATCTATTGACCCGGACCCCGGGGGTGTAAGCGTTAACCTCCACCTATTAAGGGGGGCCAAATAGTGACAATGTCTCCCTCGCGCAGAATTGCACTAAGACTCCTATATTCGCCATTAACAGTAATTTTGTTTAAATAAAGCATAAAAAGAAGTACGAGGAACGCTTGCCAGTATGATTTCAACTGGCAGGGGCGTCTTGAGGTTTTCGCGGCTGGTGGATGTTTTTTCTTGACAAGAGAAGGAGGACAGTATAATTAGGGTACAGTATACCAGTACTACACCCTGCTGTAACTAATTCAATTAACCTTTTTGAGCTGTACCACAGAGAGAATGATGGAACTCAACCTTATTATCCCAAAGCCTGTGTCGATTAGGGAAAAAGTCTACTTGGCTGTAAGGGAGCAAATACTAGGCGGACGTTTTTCCCCTGGTGAAAGAATCGTTGAAACCAAGATTGCTAAGGCGATTCAAACCTCCCGGACGCCCGTTAGAGAAGCATTACACATGCTGGAGCGGGAGGGGCTACTTGAGGCGATTCCGAGGGTTGGCTACAGTGTAAGGCAAATTAGTTGGGATGAGGTTGAAGAAATCTGTGAGATTCGGGCCGTCAATGAAAGTTTGGCAGCACGTTGGGCCGTAGAGCGTATTACTGATGTTGAACTAAGGGCATTGGAGGAGAACCTTGAGACTGCAGAAAGAGAGGTGCTCGCTGGGAAACCTAAGGCTTTTGTGGACCGCGATGCGGAATTTCACGAGATTCTGGTTGGTGCTAGCGGAAGTGTACGTCTCCTCGAGCTTTGTCAGGTTCTTCGACGCCACATGCTGCTTTACCGTATTGAGAGCTTGTACCTTCCTGAGACTGCCCTTGGCGCGATTAAGGGACACCGTGCAATTCTAAATTGCGTTAAGAAAAGGGACCCACGCGGCGCCGAAATAGCTATAAGAGAACATTTAGAAATGTCCAAACAAAGTATTCGGCGCTACGCTTTTAAAGGGAAGAAAAGAAAGCGAGATTGAGGATGAGAAATGCTTGAGATCAAGTTTCATGGGCGCGGCGGTCAAGGTATCGTTTTGGCGTCGCAAATGCTTGGGCTCGCTTTTTTCAAGGCTGGTAACTACCCCCAGTGTTATTCTTTGTTTGGAGGCGAAAGGAGAGGCGCGCCAGTAGTCAGTTTTCTTCGCGTAGACGAAAATGAGATTCTTCTGAAATGTGAGATAAAACAGCCGAATGAACTTCTTTGCTTTGATGAGACTCTTATCAGTCCGCAGGAACTCCATAACCAAATGGTTCCGGGTTCGAAGATACTTGTGAATACCGGTCAGTCGAGGGGGTATTTCAAAAGGTTTTTAGGGTTTACATTAGGCCTCGTTGATGGAAGAGCCGTTGCCGAACAGTTTGGCCTTGGACATATGATAAACACCGCTATGGTTGGGGCCTATTGCCGGCTCAATGGGAATTTAGCTTTGAAGTATGTCTTTGAGGCTGTTAGAGAAATGGTGCCGGCGAAGGAAAAAGCCAATCTGGACGCAGTTAGGCAGGGATACTCAGCCGTATCAATAATTGACTCGGAGAGGGTGACATGACCCGGCTACAGTGCGTTGATCCGGAAAAGATCATTCCTATTTCTCGCGCCTCAACAAGGGCATTCACAACTGGCACATGGAGCGCCGATCGTCCAAAGCACGTTGAGAAGGTTTCACCATGCCGTGTCGCTTGCCCTGCCGGTAACAATATTCCCCAAGCCCTTTTCATGGCGACCCAAGGAGATTTTGACGCAGCTCTAAGCGTTTTTCTTGAAGAAAACCCCCTTCCCGGTGTTTGTGGCCGAGTATGTTATCATCCTTGCGAGACCGATTGCAATCATCAGCAGTTAGGTGGGCCGGTCCATATCCGGGCTCTGGAGCGGACAGCCTCTGACAGTGGGTCCGCACTACCCAGGCCTTTAACGGATGCTGGTCGCCGCCACTCAGTGGCTGTCGTTGGATCCGGTCCGGCAGGTCTTTCGGCCGCTTATCATTTGGCGAGAATGGGTCATCCAATTACTTTGATTGAGGCAGAAAAGGAGCTCGGCGGCCTCCTTCGATGGGGAATTCCCGAGTACCGTCTACCTTTGAGAGCTTTGGAAAGGGACTTGGGTAGGATTATGTCGCTTGGCATTCAGATTCGAAACAATTTTCAGGTTAATAAGGACGTGCTAAGTGAGCTGTGTGAGTCGTATTCAGCAGTATTCATTGCACTTGGAGCGCAGAGGAGCTTGAGTCTGAAGATTCCGGGTATTGGGCTCCAAGGCGTCTTTCTGGGACTGGATTTTCTAGGAAAGGTTCGCCGAGGCTTACTTAGCAGGTTGCTGGGTAATGTGATTGTCATCGGCGGAGGTAACGTGGCCATTGATGCAGCGCTTAGTGCACGAAGAATGGGGGCGGAACAGATCGACCTTGTCTGTCTTGAGCAGAGAGATGAAATGCTTGCCCATGAGATGGAGTGTGAGGATGCTCTAGAGGAAGGAATTGTCTTCCGTAATGGATGGGGTCCTAAACGCTTTTTGGGTAAAGAGGGCCGAGTAACCGAGGTAGAGTTTGTCAAATGCACATCGCTATATGACGCTGAGGGTACATTCAGGCCCGATTACGACTATACCTCTGTCTTTAAGCTTAGGGCCGACTGGGTGATACTAGCTATTGGGCAAACTCAAGATCTTTCTCTTTTCGGAGACAAAAATTTCTTAAATCACAAATCTCGTGATACTGTTACTATTAATGACCGGAAGATAGAAATGCTTTTTCCTGGGGTCTTTGCAGGGGGAGATCTGGTCACAGGGCCAAGTTCTGTGGTTGAGGCTATAAGCAGCGGGAAACTAGCTGCCCTAGCCATTCACAGTTACTGCCAGGGTAACAGCCTCGAGAAAGTTTGGGCAGATGCCTCTTTAGGAGATGGGCCTTCATTTTCAATTCAAGCACTTTTTTACCCTCGAGATGGCTGGAATCCAAAAACAGTTGTAGCACTTAATAACCTTGAACCACTTTTCATTGATTGCCAGGCACGCGGAAAGCTAAAACGGCTCAGCACAGAAGAGCGGATTAAAGACTTTCGGGAAATGAGACCTTCCCTTGACACAGAAGAGGCGATCCGCCAAGCTGGCAGGTGCTTTTTCTGCGGTACTTGCACTGGTTGCGACCGTTGTTTTATTTATTGCCCTGAAATAGCAATCCTACGCCCTGGTGGAGACCGAGGGAGGTATCAGGTAGATTCGGATTACTGCAAAGGGTGTGGCGTATGTGCTGCCGTTTGCCCAACTGGTGTTATGAGCATGAGTAGGACGGTATGAGAAAGTTTATTACGGGAAACCATGCTGTAGCTGAGGCAGTGCGTCTGTGTCGTACCCAACTCGTCGCTGCCTACCCAATAACCCCCCAGACGCCTATTTATGAAAAGCTCTCCGACTGGGAAGCTGCTGGCGAGCTTGGGGGGCATATGATGAGAACGGAATCAGAGCATTCAGCCATGGCGGCATGCCTTTCTGCTTCACTCGCAGGAATTCGGACTTTTACGGCTACCTCATCCCAAGGCCTTGCTCTCATGCACGAGATGCTCCATTTTGCATCAGGTTGTCGAACAGCTGTAGTGATGTGTTGCGTCAACCGAACCATGGCGGCCCCTTGGGCCTTTTGGAGTGACCAAACCGACAGCCTTTCCCAACGAGATACCGGCTGGATTCAAATATACTGCGAGAACAACCAAGAGGCTCTTGACTCGGTGATTCAAGCCTTTCGTGTAGCAGAACAAGTGCTTCTGCCTTGCATGGTGGTTATAGAAGCAAATTTTATTTCTCACTTTATGGAGCCTGTTGAGGTCCCCAGCCAGCGTCGCGTGGATTCATTTTTGCCGCAAATAAATATTCCAAAGCGTTTTGAATTAGAGAATCCAGGTTTTGCAGTCCCGGTAGTTAGTCAGGCTCAGTACCAGCGATACCGGAAACTAAGCCAAGAAGCTATGGCCTATGCACTTGAAGTTATAGAGGAAGTAGATCAGGAATTTGGAGATACTTTTGGACGGCATTATGGTTTTGTAGAGGAAGTTGGCACAGAAGGTGCAGAGTTGGTTCTAGTTACAACTGCCACTATTACTTCCACTGCGCGGGTTGTCATAGAACGGCTGCGTCAAGAAGGCCACAAAATTGGCCTTGTTAAAATTAGGGTTTTTAGACCTTTTCCGGTACAGACGCTGAAAAAGACACTTGATAGTGCGCCTAAAATTGCCGTGATCGATCGAAATATTTCTCTGGGAAGGGAGGGTATTTTTTGCTCCGAACTAAAGGCAGGTCTTATTAACGCCTCTGCGCGTGCCCATGTACAGGGATATCTTGCAGGCATAGGAGGCACTAACGTCTCCCCTAGCCTTATTGAACGCATTGTCAAGGATGCTTTATCGAGAGAAGACATCGTTGATGAACCTATCTGGATAGCGGAGGAAAATTCATGTTAGTACAGGACTCGGCTCAGCCAGAAGAAATTATGCGACCGGGACATGCAGCCTGCCCGGGCTGTGGAGTGGCTATTGGGATGCGAATGGTTCTCCGAGCACTTGGCAAACGTGCGGTGGTTGTTGTTGTACCTTCATGTGTTGCAGTTATCTCAGGTCCATATCCGCACGCTGCTTTTGAGATTCCTATGTTTCATTCAGCTTTCGAAATTGCAGCGCCTACAGCCGCTGCCATCGCTTGCGCATTGAAAGTTCAAGGCAAGGATGATATTCCTGTTCTCACATTTGCCGGTGATGGTGGTACGTTTGATATTGGGCTTCAATCCCTGTCAGGTGCCGCAGATAGAAACGAGGATTTCATTTATGTATGCATGGACAATGAGGCTTATATGAATACTGGTATCCAGGTAAGCTCTGCGACGCCCCAATATGCATGGACTGGGACATCGCCGAGGGGGAATGTCCGTGGCAAGAAGCAGATTATGGAGATCATGGCTGCCCATCGCATCCCCTATGCTGCTACAGCATGTATCGGCTTTCCAGAAGATCTCCAGATGAAAGTGAAAAAGGCCAGAACAATTCGGGGTACCAGGTTTCTTCATCTTCTTTCGCCCTGCCCTACTGGGTGGAAGATGGAGGAGCATATGGCGCCTAAGGTGGCAGTAGCGGCAGTAGAGACAAATATTTTCCCATTGTACGAGGTGGTCGACGGCCTGCACTATACTATCAACTATGTTTCCAAGAGCCTCCCAGTCGAAACTTACTTGAATATGCAAGGGCGTTTTAGCCATTTGAATAGAGAAGAAATTCAGGCTATTCAGCTGGAGGCTGATAGAGCGTGGGCAGTTCTAAAAGGAAAGACGAATAACAAGGTTTAAGGGGAGGGAAGGATGGCTACTAAGATTAGCATTATTGGCGGAGCAGGCACTCTAGGTTCTTGTGCAGCTTTCGCTATTGCAACGCAGGGTCTGGCCGATGAAATTGTTATGCTTGATACAAACAAAAATCTTCTTAAATGTCATATAATGGATATTGGAACGGCAGTAACAGGTTTACATGACGTCGAAATACGAGAAGGTTCTGATGAAGATATGGCTGGCTCGGATATTATAATTGTAGCAGCTGGTGCTCCATGGAGATATATCTCCTCAAGGATGGAATTGTTGAATGATAGTATGCCAATTATCAAGGAAATAGCATGGAAAATTGGCCGGGAGTGCCCTGAGGCGGTAGTCATTACCGGGACTAATCCGGTAGACCCCCTTAACTTTGCAATGTATCTTGCTTCTGGGATTGAGCGCAAGAAACTGCTTGGTTACTCTCTTAACGACTCAATACGCTTCAGAATGATGGTTTCAAAACTTTTAGGGGTTAACTCTAAAGCGGTTGACGGCATAGTGGTAGGCGAACATGGCGAACATCAAGTATTGCTTTTCAGCACCGTTCGTGTGAATGGCCAATTCACTTCTTTTAGGGAAGAGGTGAAGCAAAACATAAAACAGGAAATAACTGATGCTTTGAGAGGGTATGAAAGCTTAAAGACAGGGCGCACTTCTGGCTGGACCTCGGCTGTCGGTTTTGCGTCTCTGATCCGCTCCGTTGTGAACAACGCGGGCAAGCTTTTCCCCTGTTCTGCTGTATTGCAGGGAGAGTATGGGTATGAGAGGCTGAGTGCAACTGTGCCAGTTAAACTTGGCCGAGAGGGAATTATGGAGATTGTGGAGCTGGACTTAGACCCTGGGGAAGAAGAGGAGTTCGAGGCTTCCATGGGCTATCTTAAACAAGTCTGTCAGGCTGTTGAGAAGGAGTTTAGTCCAGCTGGGATTTAGACTGGTGTGCCAACCCATGACAAGGTATCCGGCGAATTGACTTCATTCCTTGACAAAGCATTTCAGCTTAAAGGATTGAGAGAAGCCTCAGTGGAGAAAGGGAACGACAAGATGAAAGAAATAGGAGTAGTCATAGATGGTGTAAAGGTGAGTGCACATGAAGGGATGACTATTCTAGAAGCAGCAGAACAAAGTGGTATTAGTATCCCCACCTTGTGCCACAAAAAGGGATTAACTCCTATAGGAAGTTGTCGAGTTTGTGTTGTAGAATTAGAGGGGTCTGGTAGGCTTGTTGGATCGTGTCATACTCCAATTGAAGAAGGCATGGTAATATACACGCGGTCTCCGAAGGTTTTGGAGGCGCGGAAGATGATTCTGGAGCTTTTGCTGGTGAGTCATACGGGTTCATGCGTGACGGATCCGGGTGTAGCCGAATGTGAGCTCCATCAAATTGCTGCTGAGGTTGAAGCAGGCTTTCCTAGGTTCCCTGTAAGAGGTCCACGCTTCTATCCCGTTGAGGAACTCAACCCCTATGTTCAAAGAGATATGTCAAAATGCATCTTATGCTATAGATGTATTAGGGTATGCACAGAGATTGCTCAAGAAAACCTTTATAGTATGGCTTACAGAGGTTTTAATTCTAAGGTCATAGTTGATTTTGATGAGCATTTGAACAAGGAAGTCTGCAAAGATTGTGGTGTCTGTGTTGAGTATTGTCCCACGGGTGCTTTGAGGTGGCGGGGATCCGTGAGGAAAGGACAAGCAAGGGAGGTTTCTAAGCATAGGATTCAAAAAGCACTACCTACGGAAGACAAAAAGCGAGAGGAACTACTGGGCATGCTGAAGGATGTCCAGAAGAGTATTGGTTTTGTTTCAAGGGAGTCAATGGTTGAGATTGCTCAGAGCATTGGGCTCACCTTGAGTGAGGTTTATGGGGTAGCTACTTTCTACTCATTTATATCAGTTAAACCTATGGGAAAGCATGTAATCAGGATATGCAAAAGCGTGCCCTGCTATCTGAAGAATGCAGCTATGATCATAGCCAGTGTTGAAGAAGAAATTGGAATAAAACCAGGTGAGACTACAGAAGACGGGATGTTCTCCTTTGAATTAACCAATTGTATTGGTGCATGCGATCAGGCACCTGCGATGCTTGTCGATGATGAGGTTTTTGGAAACCTAACGCCGGAGAGCATCCCGAAGATTTTGAAATCATATCACTGAAGAAGTGCTGTACGGGAGGGGAGGCTGTGCCAGAGAAGCGCATAGTATTAAGGAACTGTGGAATCGTCAACCCCAGAGATATTAATAGCTATTTGGAAAAAGAAGGCTTTAAGGCTTTGGTAAAAGCTCGCGAAGAGATGGACCCTGAGGAAGTCATACAAGAAATTAAGTCCTCCGGGCTGAGGGGCCGAGGGGGTGCGGGGTTTCCCTGCGGGGCAAAGTGGGAACTGGCTAGAAAGAGCGAAGGCCAAGAAAAATATCTTATCTGTAATGCAGATGAAGGGGAGATGGGTACGTTTAAAGATCGATTTATCATTCAGAATGATCCATTTTCTCTTGTTGAAGGTATCGCGATTGCTGCTTATGGTATTGGCGCAGACAATGCATACGTCTATCTGCGAGCCGAATACCGATTCTTGGCGGACTTGATAAAAAATGCAATACATCAGGCAAAGGAGAAGGGCTTTTTAGGGGAGCTGAACATTGTTGTCAGGGAAGGTGCTGGCTCCTATGTATGTGGTGAAGAATCTGCGTTAATGAACTCTATTGAAGGCAGGAGAGGAGAAGCTCGATTCAGGCCTCCCTTCCCTCCCCAAAAAGGGCTCTGGGGAAAACCTACAGTTATCAATAACGTGGAAACTCTTATGAATGTCCCTCCGATCATTCTTAAAGGATCTTCCTGGTTTAGGAGCATAGGAACCGACGAAAGTAAGGGCACTAAGGTATTCTCAGTAAGCGGAGATGTAGAGAGACCAGGTGTCTATGAATTGGTGCTCGGTAGTTCTCTCAGGGAATTGACTGTGGACCTAGCTGGAGCGAAAAACGGTGCTGCGTTGCTGGTTGGGGGCGCTGCAGGAAGGCTTATGCCCTTTTCCATAATTGAAGAGCCTTTATCATTTGAAACGATTTTAGGCGCTGGTGCGGTCATGGTATTTGATAAAGATAGGGACATTATAGAGTTTATCTATCGGACAAGTGAATTTTTTGCAGAGGAATCATGTGGCAAGTGCACACCGTGCCGTGAAGGCACCGAAGTCATGGTTGAGATTTTAGGAAGGCTGGCTAGGGGTGAAGGGGCTGAAGCAGATATTGATACTCTAAATGATTTATCAAAGGTTATGGCAGCAACATCACTATGCGGCCTAGGCCAAGGGGCATCTACTTTCTTGATGGATGCCTTAGATCATTTCCGAAAGGATTTCGAGAGTCGAGTCGATCAGTCGTTATTTTTGAAAAGGCTAAGGGTACCTTAGGCTCAACTGCTTTCTCAGAACTTCGAAGCGACTTTTCAAGGAGGTGAAAAAAGTGGAACAAGATAAGTACTTATGTCCTTATTGCTTGATTACATTTGAATCCATTCAAGACCTTAGAAGACATATTGTAGCTGAACACAAGACTGAACCACTGCCGGTTTCGGAGGGGCAGATAAAGCTTACAATTAATGGCGAGGATTATCAGATTAGGGTTGAGCCGGAATGGACTTTATATTACCTCCTCCACGACAAGCTCGGGTTTACAGGTACCAAAATGTTTTGCGATCGCGGAGCGTGTGGGTCATGTACAGTAATTATGGACGGTCGACCTATTCTTTCATGTATGACTTTGGCTATCGAGTGTGACGGGAAACATATAGAAACTATTGAAGGTATTGCTAAAAAAGAGCACCCGCTAATTGAAGAATACGTAAAATATCACTGTATGCAATGTGGCTACTGTACGCCAGGATTCATAGTAACCGCAAAAGCACTATTGGACAGGAACCCCAAGCCCACTGAAGAGGAAGTAAAAGAGGCGCTTGCAGGCAACCTTTGCCGCTGCGGCACGTATCCACAACATCTTAAAGCAGTGCTTGTAGCTTCACAAAAGTTAGCAAAGCACGGACGGTAATGCCATTAATGCAGGAGGACCAAAATGGCAGAAGATTTTAAGGAAATGCCCAATAATCCTTTGGAGCATGATAAATATGCGCCCAAAGAATTTAAGGTGCTTGGAAGACGTGGAATCACCCGTATAGACGGATACAAGAAAGCGGCAGGGAAGGCCATCTATACGAGAGATATACAATTACCTGGTATGCTTTACGCTAAATTTTTGACTTCTCCTTACCCGAATGCAAGAATCAGTAAAATGGATACAAGCAAAGCTGAAAACCTGCCCGGAGTAAGGGCTGTCCTCCGATATGACGATCCTGAGGTGTTTGGGAGGCGAGTCGTGACAACCTATGGTGGTTGTGAAGATATGCTTGCTGGGTATGCTTATTTTGAAGGTCAGCAAATAGGAGCTGTGGTTGCAGCTGATACCGAGCAGATTGCTAGAGAAGCCTTGAAATTAATAGACGTTGAATGGGATGTGCGACCATTTGTGCTTGATCCGGAAGGTGCTCTTAGATCCGGAGCCCCTCTGGCGAGACCAGAGTGGGCCGACAATAATCTTAATGAAGTACCACCTTCTCCCCTTTCCGAAGTTTTTCGGATTGGAAATGTTGAGGCGGCTTTTGAGCAGGCTGACAAAGTGATCGAGTTTAAGGCGGTAAGAAGGTACCACGGTGGCGCTGACACAGAATTGCCCTGCGGGATAGTGCGCTGGGAAGGTGACTGCCTGGAGCTTTGGTTGCATCACCAGCATCCATATGAACACAAATGGACCATGCATAAGTACTTAGGTGTGCCTATGAACAAGATAAAGGTCAATGCTCCATACAATGGCGGTATGTATGGTGGCTGGAACTGGATTGCTTACAGCCAAATAGCAACTGGTATTACTGCAATCCTGGCAAAGAGAACTGCTAGGCCTGTCAAATGGGTGTTCGATAGAAGAGAGGACTTTGTGTTCGGCTCGGCAGATGCTATGGTCACATATTTTAAGGTCGGGGCTAATAAAGACGGGACTATCTCTTCTGTTAAACTAAAAAGCTTTTATGAAAATACCGGTTTTTGGGCTGAGACACATCTACTTGAGAACACAAGGATCCCTAACATAGAAGCGGAGAATGTGACCGCACGAGTGAACAAAGGGCCTACAATTGCATTACGATGCGAGCAGCTTCCAGGATGCTTTGTCATGGCTCATGTTTTTAACCACGTAGCAGCTGAGCTAGATATGGATCCAACCGAAGTTGCGCTTAAGAATGACGGCGCTGAAGGCAAGGATATTAACTATTTGAATAAGTTCAAGAGGAAGCATGGTTTCCCTCTTAGAGACAGTCTTAGGGAATGTATAGAAGCAGGCAAAAAGGCTATTGGCTGGGACAAAAAATGGCATCCGGCAGGAGCAAAGGAACTTCCAAATGGAAAGATGCATGGCATGGGATTCATTTGGAGTCACGAATGGGATGACAACAGGGGTGCCGGTGTAGCAGGAGTGTTCATTCAACAGGATGGCTCAGCGAATATCGTGGCATTTCGTACCGACATCGGTGTAAACGCGGAAACGACTTACTGTCAAGTCGTTGCTGAAGAGTTGGGGATGAAATTTGAAGATGTCTTTTTCAGACAGCAGGATGATGTTTACCTTCCCCTTATGACGCCTGATGGGTCTTGTAATCTAACAACAAATTCATACGTGCTTAGAAAAGCAGCCAGGAAAGCAAAGCGTAGGCTCCTCGAGCTAGCGACAACTGAAGTACATCTTATAGAAAGAAATATTGCTCCCGCTTTTCCGGGCATGCAACCTGAAGATCTAGAAGTTAAAGGGAGCGAAATTTTTGTCAAATCTGATCCATCAAAAAGGAAAAAAATAGCCGAGGTTGTCAAAGATATGGACGGAAGCATGAATTGGGGGTTGGAATATGCTGCAATCCAATGTACTACACATGCTCCAGTTTTTGCTTGGGCTTACCATCGACAAGGCAGGTACGGCACCGAACCTGGCCGTCATAGACTGTGTCGCCAGGCCCATTTTTGTGAAATTGAGGTTGACACCGAAACAGGAAAGATTGAGATAAAAAAGATTGTAAATGTTAATGACGTTGGAAAAGCTCTATCTCCGGAGGCTGTGGAAGGCCAGCAATACGGCGGTACTTACATGGGAATAGGGAGAAACCTGAATGAAGAGTATGTTTGGGATCCTTGTAGTGGCGTATTACTGAACGGTAATTTGCTTGAATATAAGTGGGCTACGATGCTGGATATAGGAGAGATCGAAACCATCATCGTCGAGACTGGAATGGGTTATGGTCCTTATGGCACAGTTGGTATCGGAGAAGACGTGGCTACTATCACAACCTATTTACTCGAGAGCGCTGTTTTCAATGCAATAGGGAAATGGATTGATGATGGTCCAATTACGCCGGATAAAGTCCTCAAGGCTCTGGGAAAGGCATAGGGAGGATTAGGATGAAGAGATTTGCACATTTGAACGCTCGGACTTTAGACGAAGCGGTTTTGTACTTGAGACGATACGGAGGCAGGGCAAAAATTATCGCCGGAGGTACGGATGTGCTTGGCAGAATGAAAGATGAAATCGTTCCCACATATCCAGAGGCACTTATAAACATCAAGACGATTCCTGGTCTTGATTTTATTGAAGAAAGGGAGGGAAGCTTAAAGATAGGTGCACTAACTAAGCTTGAGGATATAGCCAGACATCCAGTGATTAAGGCCAAGTTCTCTGCACTGGCAGAAGCAGCCCGAAGGACAGCCTCCCCGCATATCAGGGAGATGGGAACAATAGCAGGTAACATATGCCAGGATATTAGATGCTGGTACTACCGGGCTCCAAATAACAGGTTCCCATGCCTGCGTAAAGGAGGCGGCAGATGCTATGCTATTGAAGGAGATAATAGATATCACTCCATATTTGGTGCTAGCGTCGATGGGGGGTGTCTAGCTGTGCACCCAAGCGACATAGCACCGGCATTGATCGCGCTCGATGCCAAGATTAGAACTTCTGAACGAAAAATTAAGGCCGAACACTTTTTTGAAGTTGGGGTTTGCAAAACAAATGTTCTGGAAGAAGATGAGATTGTAACAGAAATTGAAATCTCCCAACCTCCTGTGGGCAGCAAGAGTGCCTTTATTAAGTTTGCTGCGAGGGAGACAATAGACTTCCCTGTAGTAAACTGCGCTGCCACGATTGTTGGTTCTGAAGGGACGGTGCAGGCAGCAAGAATTTGCCTTAACGCAGTCTATCTCAAACCTTACCGCGTCACAAGTGCGGAACAGGCAATTATTGGAAAAACCATAAGTGATAATAGTGTTGAAGATGCTGGGATTGAGGCTGTGCGCCAGGCGAAGCCCCTAGCTCGCAATACGTATATGGTCCAGATAGCTAGAACATTAGTAAAGAGAGCAGTTCTTGCATGTGGTTGATAGCTGTTTTGGAGGTTATGGCTGGACGGGTCGTAAATAGTAAACTGACCATACCTTTCGCCGCGGAAAAATCGTAGAAAGGAGGCTTAATAGCTTGAGATGGTGGTTAGGTGTCGCCTTTTGTCAGGCCTGACCGTTAAGGGTTAACAAATTACAAGGAAAAGGAGGGTGGTCCAATGAAGAAGGATGTATCTAAAGGATTTGTAAATGTTGTTTTTATTGTACTTGGGATGTTGACTTTCCTAACTATGACAGTTGGCCCTGCTGCTGCAAAGGACAAAATACGTATTGGATGTGCTATAGCTCTCTCTGGCATGAACGCCGTTCCTGCGCGGGTATCACAGGTTACGGAATATAAACTCTGGGCCGAGCAAACTAATGCTAAAGGTGGGGTTTACGTTAAAAAGTATGGCAAGAAATTAGCTGTAGAACTTGTTTTTTATGATGATAATAGCAACATAGAGACATGCACAAAAATGGTTGAGAAATTGATTGTGCAAGAAAAAGTTGACCTTATGCTGCCACCATGGGGTACTGCTTTTAACTTCGCAGTTGCCCCTCTTGTGAGTAAGTACGGTTACATCATGATTGGGTCAACGGTTTCCTCGGCAAAATGGAAAGAACTATCAGTTAAGGCACCATATCTTTTCATAATCCTGAACCAGCCTCAGAAACAGGGAAAAGCGGTCACGGAACTTCTACAGGATGTTGGAGTTAAGTCAGTAGCGATTGTCTATGTGGCTGACTTGTTTGGTCTGGAACACTCTGGAGTCGTAGCACCCTTAATAGGGCAAACCAGCATTGAAATAGCCATGTTAAAGAGCTATCCACTTGGTGCTGATGACCTGTCCCCTCTGATTAAGAGGATTATGGCCAAGAAAGTGGATGCCGTGCTCGCCTATTCTTACCCTGACAGCACATTCCTTCTCACAAAGCAGATGATTGCTTTGAATTACAGTCCGAACTTGCTTTTCTTTGGTGTGGGCCAGCATTACCCTGATTACAGGGAGTCATTTGGGAGTAAAACAGTTGAAGGTATTATGGGTTTAGGCGCTTGGAACCCGAAGGTGCCAGCGTCTGGTGCAAGAGATTTTTTCAATGCTTATGTCAAAAGATGGGGAAAAGAGCCACCTCGGTGGGGGGAGGCGTCTTCCTTCGCAGCATGCCAAATCATGGAACAGGCTATCTTGAAAGCGGGGACCCTCGATCAGAAAAAGCTGAGACAGGTTATAGCATCCGAGACTTTTCCTACGGTAATCGGTCAAGTGAAATTTGTCGAAGGGACTAATCCGAATTATCCAGGAGATGTAGGGCAATGGCAGAGTGGTGAGTATGAAATTGTGGCGCCTAAGATTAAACGTACGGCTGAACCCATATATCCTAAGCCAAAGTGGCCGTCAAGGAAATAATTGCAGCAGAAGCTTCTGATCAGCACAAGAGTACGAAAACATGGCGCTAATCCAGTGGGCTGCAAAAAATTTTTAAACTGCGCAGCCCACTGAGGTGATATGTCGCGGTGAGTTCTCCCTATTTATGTGCTTTTTTCCTAAAGCGATAAGAGAGCAAATGTGATGTTGAATAGTAAAGTTGTAAGGAATTTTGAGAGCGAGATCGACAGAATCAGGGTTTACAGTTAATTACCATGAAATTATTTCTCGACATTATTATCAGCGGACTAATACAGGGGGCGATTTACGGTTTGATCGCTGTGGGCCTTAACCTGCAATATGGAGTGGCGCGGGTTTTAAACGTAGCTCACGGCGAGTTTGTTATGGTCGGTGCGTTCGCAACCTATATCATGTATACAGTATTTGGAATCAATCCACTCCTCTCCGTTGCTTTTTTTAGCCCTGTGAGCCTTATAGCAGGGTTCCTCATTTACAAGAACCTTTTTCAATTCATAAGAACTTCGTCAGAGACGGCTGAGATGTTCGAGGGGAATTCCATGTTGGCTTCTTTTGGCCTTCTGTATGTAATACAAAACTTGGCACTTATTTGGTGGGGTACAAGCACCAAGGCATATTCTTACTTATCATTTTCAGTGGGCTTTCTGGGAGTGGCTTTTGAAGCAAATCGAGTGGCGGCCCTGTTTGTGGGTGTAGCTGTTATGATCAGCTTCTACCTTTTTTTGAGGTATTCGATTCTTGGAAAAGCAATCAGGGCCGCAGCAGAGAGCCCTGTTTCTGCGCAACTCTCGGGGATTGATGTTCACAGGGTATTAGGCATCTGCTTTGGGCTGGGAGTCATGTTGGCTTGCGTTGCGGGTGGCCTAGTTAGCATGATGAAAGAGATTACTGCTAATATGGGTTTCCCCTATCTAGTTACGGCACTAATAGTTCTTGTGTTGGGGGGTCTTGGAAATATCGTTGGCAGTTTCTTGGGAGGGCTTATAATAGGGCTTGTTACTGCCGCGGTTATGTATTGGCAACCCGAACTCAGCTTGGTAGCCTCATACTTAATATTCACTATAGTTCTCTTAATACGACCTCAAGGAATCTTTGTTAGACAGACAAATGGAAGGTAAGCATAGCCCAGTTAATAAATTGTTTTTTATATGCTTCGCTTGGCTAGTTGCCGCAACTCTACCTTTTTATTCACCAGCCTATGTTTTACTATCTATAACCAGTATCCTTATGTACGTGACACTTACCGTAAGTTGGACTATTTTCTGTGGGCCGACCGGGTATATCTCGCTGGCTACAGCAACCTTTTTTGGGATTGGCATCTATTGTGCTGCTCTGCTGGGAAGCTCGCTTCCTGCCCCGGCTGTTGTGTTATGCGGTGGGCTGGCGGGCCTGGCTTTCGGGGTTTTAGTAGGCCTGATATGTCTCCGTCTGAGCGGATTTTATTTTGCTGTATTCACTTTTGGGCTCAGCGAACTTGTTAGGCATTCGGTTCTTTGGTGGGAGCATAATGTTTCTGGGACAGTTGGGCGATGGGTTACAGGCACTAGTATTACGCAGGCTTTCTATTCATTGTTGGTCATCGCATCCTTATCGATTCTGGCGGCTTATCTCATCCGAAGATCTATATACGGCATGGCGTTGAAAGCCATTGGAGAATCAGAAGAAGCTGCCGAGCATGCGGGGATAAATGTGGTAGTCTATCGAATAGCTTTTTTTGCAATAAGTAGCTTTTTTATGGGCATGGCAGGGGCTGCAATGGCTGCAAAATTTACATATATAGACCCTAACTCAGCCTTCAACCCTTTAATTTCTTTTACGCCGGTTTTGATGAGTCTATTTGGTGGTATAGAGAGAGATTACGGCCCTATCTTGGGAGCCTTCATTCTAACTTTTATCTCGGAGGTTTTATTATCTAGATTTCCCTACTTTTACACCCTTATTTATGGAATTATTTTCGTGGTTGTTATTTTGTTTATGCCCAGAGGCTTAGCGGGGCTATTGGGCAGTGGACATCAGCATAAGTTTATGGATCACTGATATGGCATTTTTGGAAGGCGTAAAAGTTACGAAGCGTTTTGGGGGTTTGGCAGCCATCCTGGATCTCAGCTTTAAAATAGATCAGGGCGGGATTATAGGCCTAATAGGGCCTAATGGTGCAGGGAAAACAACTCTTTTAAATTTGATCTCTGGCTCTCTAACCCCTACCACCGGAGAAATACTTTTTAAAGGCAAAAGGATATCGGGGTTAAGACCTCACCAGATTTGTAAGAAAGGAATAGCGAGGACCTTTCAGTCTGTTAAGCTATTCGGAAATATCACAGTTTCAGAAAACATTCTGCTGGGATCAGTGTACGGGAAACCGAGAGGTCTCAGCAGAACTAATCATAGTACAGAGACAAGTGATCTGCTCAAATTCCTTGGTCTGGCGGGTAAACGTGATGTTTTGGCTAAGGACCTTAATATTGTCGAACAGAAGTTCGTTGAATTGGCGAGGGCCCTAGCCACAAAGCCGGACCTATTGTTGCTCGACGAACTTATTGCCGGTTTGAACCCATCAGAAACCTCTCTTGCCTGTGATAAGATTAAAGAGATAAAGAAAAAGGGAATAACTATCTTTATGGTTGAGCATGTTATGGGTGTTATTATGAGCCTCTCTGACCGTGTTATTGTTCTTAATCACGGCGAAAAAATTGCCGATGGTACGCCTGAAGAGATATCCAGAGATAGAAAAGTTATTGAGACATATCTTGGGGAAGACTCTGAATGTTAAGTGTAAACAATATTAATGTCTTTTATAGGAAGATTCAGGCTTTGTGGGCTGTTTCTTTTGATGTTATGCAAAGAGAGATAGTCGTAATGTTAGGCTCAAATGGAGCAGGCAAATCAACGACCCTCAATACTCTGGCTGGACTGCTTCATCCCTCCTCTGGGAGTATCAGATTCTTGTGCCAGGAGATACAAGAGATGCCTTCTTTTAAAATTGTGAGCCTGAGCATATCTCTTGTACCTGAAGGCGGGGCATTTTTTTCAAAAATGACCGTGAATGAAAATCTGGAATTAGGTGCTTACGGCCGAAAGGACAGAGGAAAGAATATCGAGTCTTTGAAATGGATATATGAAATTTTTCCTGTTCTCAAATTGAAAGGGAAAAAACTGGCATCCACTCTGAGTGGGGGTGAGCGGCAGATGCTAGCTATTGCTAGAGGATTGATGAGAAGACCAAAACTGTTGATGCTGGACGAGCCATCTTACGGTCTGGCGCCGTTGATGGTTTCTCAAACCTTCAAAACCGTTAAGCAATTACGGGATCTTGGCACAACTATATTGGTAGTTGAGCAAAATTCCAAGCACGCATTAGCAGTGGGAGACCGGGGCTACCTCCTGGAGAACGGGAAGATAGTTTTGGGTGACACATGCGAAAACCTAAGACAGAATGAGTACGTAAGGAAATGCTATTTGGGGCTTTAGGATGGGCTGTGATAAATCATATTCAGGCTGTTGCTACCTGGTTTTTGAGTAAAGACATACGGTTTTGTAAAGGGAACCTGTATAGTTGAGCCTATACGTCAGGCGTTGATCTGATTTTCCAAGAAAAAAAGGAGGGATGTTTATGAAGGCTAACCTAGAGAAACTATTTTCCCTTGATGGCAAAGTATCGGTAGTCACAGGAGGAAATGGGGGCATTGGAAAAGGGATAGCAAGAGGACTTGCTGCTGCAGGTTCTGCTATTGTAATTGCCGCGCGCAACGAGGCCAAGACAGCGAACGCTCAGCGTGAGATCAAAGAGGAATTTGGGGTTGAGGTTCTTGGAGTAAAAGTTAACGTGCTTCACGAGAGGGAAATTGATGCCATGGTCAAAAAAGTTGTAAATAGATTCGGCAAAATCGACATTTTAGTGAATAATGCTGGCATGGCGATTAATAAGCTACCTCATGAAATGTCCACAGCCGAATGGGATGAGAATATAAACACCAACCTCCGCAGTGTGTTTATCTGCTCAAACACTGTCTACCCCGTGATGAAAAAGAGCGGTCAGGGGAAGATAATAAACATTGGCTCTATGTTTGCGCTGTTTGGCGCTCCAGCACTTCCAGCATATGCGGCAAGCAAGGGTGGGGTAGTACAATTGACTAAGAGCCTCGCAATCGCGTGGGCAGCGGACAATATCCAGGTGAATGCAATTATGCCGGGCTTTATCAATACCGAGCTTTCAGCGGGAGGTAAAAGGGATATCCCCGGATTGGAGAAAATGGTTGTAGCCCGGACGCCTGCAGGTCGTTGGGGTGAACCCGAAGACTGTGCAGGTGCAGCTGTATTTTTGGCGAGCTCTGCAGCGGACTTCATAACTGGAGCTACCCTTGCTGTGGACGGGGGATATTCCGTAATGTGACCGGTATTTGAGTTGAGATCAAGGGAAAAAAGATTTTGAGGTTTGATCTCAGTTAGCATTTACTCCCGCAAATTTTGCATCAAAATAGGACCAAATAAGCTGGGGTTGGTCGCTGAAGATCATCAAAGAGCAGCACTACCTCCATGCCAGGGCGGGCTAAGTCTTCGATCCTGGGGCATCTAATGGGATTATCCAGGGCCCGCTTTATCTCTGCTTCAGGATCACTTACTCCTGGTAGAGGGGGTTTGTCTGTCTGGGTGATAATGTTCCACCTTTTGGGCAGGGTGAAACTTTTCCTCTCCCCTTCGTAGTTTACATAAGTTCCCATTCAAGTACCCTCCAACCAAGCACTCAAAGGCAGACTACGGTCGCTAAATGAAGTAAAAAGACTGTCGGATTCTTCAAACTATCTCGCAATATAGCCGAAATGTGCAAAAGGTGTCAAAGATCTTCATTCTACTAAGAATTTGGCATTTATTTTGAGCTCAAGATACGCTATACACTGTCAAAACCATACCCATATGTTCTTTCGTGGACTACTACTGAATTGAAGGAGGCTGGATAACTATGAAGATTAGGAAACCGGGAAAAGTACGAGACGGACTGTGGTATCTGGGCCGGAAAGAATCGTGCATTTACCTGCTCCAAGGGCAAGGGGAGTCTATGGTGATAAGCGGCGGAATGAGTTACATCTGCCCGGCCGTGGTTGAGCAACTAAGAGAGTTTGGGATAGATATGGGGACAATAAAAAAATTTCTCATACTTCACTCTCACTTTGATCATGTGGGTGTCGTGCCTTTTTTTAAGAGGCGCCTCCCGGAAATGAAAATCTATGCTTCAAAGCGCGCATGGGAAATACTCAGCATGCCGAAAGCAATAGCTACGATCAATGAATTTAGTCGAAAGGTGGCGGAGAGAATGGGCATGGCCGATGTTTACTCAAAGTACGATTTAGACTGGAGAGATGATATCTCCGGCATAGCGGTCTCTGAAGGTGACAAAATAGATCTAGGTGGTCTGGAGGTGCGGGTTGCGGAAACCTCTGGCCATTCTTCCTGCTCTATTTCAGCATATGTACCGCAAATGAAAGCCCTATTTCCTTCTGATGCGATGGGGATTCCCTTCAAGCACACAATTGTCACCTCAGGAAACTCCAACTTCACCAAGTTCCAACACAACCTTGAAAAACTCAAAGGCTTTGAAGTTGAATACCTGTGCCTGGACCACTACGGGTGCGTTACTGGAGACGAGGCAGGGAAGTTCATGGCCCAATGTATCCAGGCAGCAAAGGCGCACCGTAAGAAAATGGAAAAGGTCTACTCCAGAACTAAAGATATTGGCAAAGCGGCAAAGGAGATGACAGAGACCTTTTTTTCCGAAAATCCTGACTATTTCTTGTCTCCCGAGATTTTTGAGGGAGTTTATCGGCAAATGGTCCGGCATATTGCCGCGGCCATGAGTGCAGGATAAAGGTTCTTGGGTTAAGTAAGATGTCTGAATCTGCCGGAGGCCAGAGGAAGGTGTTACCAATCGTGACCTCCTGAATCTGACTATTCGAGCAAAAGGGAGTGGCCCAAATCAAAGGTTGCTGCCAGAGATAGAAGAGTTGCATTTTTGTCGGAAGGAGCAAAGGGGCCAAGCGTGTTGGGGGTCGTTTTATGAAACCGTCAAAGGCTTTGGAATCAGAGCTTAAGTTAAAAAGTTAAGAGCGTCCCCATGAAGGAGAGGGTGAGAAGGGCGATTCAGCATCTGCCCACTGACAGGGTTCCCAAAGGAGAAATATCCATAGACGATGCTGTGGTTAAAAGGGAGCTAGAGTGTTCCAGCGTTGGTTTTGAAGAACGGCTCCAATTTGCAAATAAGCTGGAACTGGACATAGTGTGTGTTAGCCCTGAGGTCCCCGCTTCAGGTAAGAAGTTGCCGGAGCCGTGCGATGTGAGCTGGCCGGGGTTGGAGCAGTGGGTGCTAGAATCAGGGAGATTTATCTTTGCCATACTGGATGGCCCTTTTGAGTGGGGGATCAGGATCATGGGGTTCAATGATTTCATCACTCTACCCATGCGCTCGGCACCCTCTGTGGTCGACTTTATTGAGAAAGTGGAAAAACTCAACATCGAACTGGCACGCCACCTTATTGACAATGGAGTGGATGGCTTAATAATAGCAGATGATATAGCCTATCAAAGGGGGTTGCTGAGCAGCCCAGAGACAATTAAGAAATACTTTCTGCCTTCCCTGGCCTCCCAGGTGGAGAAAATATCAGGCAAAGGTTTGCCTGTTTTTTTCCATTCAGACGGAAATTTTGGTGAAATAGTTTCTGACATTGTCCGGATAGGTTTCAAGGGAGTACACTGCATTGATCCAAATTCAGGCATGGATATTTCAGCCTTAAAACTCAAGTGGGGAAAGAGGTTATGTCTTTGGGGAAATCTTAGCCCTGATGATCTGCAAGAATCTCATGATCCTGCTTATCTACAGAAAGTGAAGAGTACCATACTATCGCTTGCCTCAGAAAGTGGCTACATTCTTGGAACAACATGCGGCATCTTTGAGGGCCTTGACCTGGAAGCTCTTTCGGCCCTTTATAGTAGCCTCCAAGAGTAAAGAGGATGTGAGTCACTGCCTGCCTTGGGTTTTATTTGTTGAAAGTCTCTAAAATTTTCACTAAATTAGCATTGTTGTGTCCACAAAAATCTGGAATTTGCGAGCTTGTAGGATAAGAAATGGCTTTTAATAATCGTTTTGAATCAATTGAGCAGGTTGCCGATGAGCTGGCCAGCGCAAGGTACATTGCTGACCGGGCTCTGGCAACCGTAATTTTTCTGGCACACCGGCTTCAAAAGCCCATTTTCCTGGAAGGAGAGCCGGGAGTGGGCAAGACAGAAGTCGGAATAGTAATGGCCAGGCTGTTTGATACCGAGCTCATACGTCTTCAGTGCTACGAGGGGCTTGATGCATCAACTGCTCTTTACGAGTGGAATTACCCCAAGCAACTGCTTCACATACGACTTCAAGAGCAGCAAAGAAAAGGCACGGAGGAAATTGAACGGGCCATTTACGGTCCTGAGTTCTTGATCAAGCGTCCGCTCCTTGAGGCAATCATGAGCTCAAATGAAAAGACCCCCGTTCTTCTGATAGATGAGGTGGATCGCTCAGACGAGGAGTTTGAAGCTTTCTTGCTTGAGGTTCTTTCCGATTTTCAGATAACGATTCCTGAAATCGGTACACTCAAGGCCAGGGAAAGGCCAATGGTTGTTGTGACCTCCAACCGGACTCGCGATGTTCATGACGCGCTAAAGAGAAGGTGCCTTTACCACTGGATAGACTATCCTTCTTTTGAAAAAGAATATACGATAGTGACCACCCGCCTTCCGCATATTGAAAAGAATCTTGCCAGGCAGGTCGCCCACTTTATGCAGAAAATAAGGTCCGTGGATTTTCTCAAGAGACCGGGGATTTCCGAAACACTTGACTGGGCAAGCGCTCTTATAGAGATGGAGAGAAAACACCTGGACGAGGAAGTGGTCAAAGAGACTCTTGGATGCATTCTAAAATACCAGGACGATATAAAAAGATTTACCGAGGAAATATGGGCTGACCCTGAAAAAAGAGTTGAATACCTGCAAGAGGTGTAGGGAGATGCCCGATCTTGCCAAGCGCACCATCCTTTTTTCCCATTTCTTGAGGGATCGCGGTTTCAAGATTTTTTCATCCAGTATTGTGGATTCCCTCAGAGGTCTTGAACAGATTGATATTTCCATCAGGGATGATTTCCTTGCGATTTTGAGGGCAAACATGGTCACGAACGAGGCTGAGTGGAAGCTTTTTAGCAAGCTTTTCGATGAGTTCTGGCAAGATCTTGACCTGATCAAAGAAAAGACAAGAAGCCAAAAACAAAACAGGAGGCATCCGGAGGGAAGGGAAGATTCAATTCCGGATAGGTTCTTGTATGCACTGCCCGCTGAAGAGGAGGAGGCAGGGAGCAGAGATGAAAAGAGAGTTTTCGAGGGCGCCACGTATAGTCCTGTTGAACTACTCCAGAGAAAAGACCTCGCGGATTTTGAAAGAGGAGATATCCAGATTGCGCAGCTCATCTTAAAGAGCATGATGTCTCCATTCAAGATTGCTGTGACGCGCCGCTTTAAAAGATCAAAGAAACCCGGGGACATTGATTTCAGGGGAGTACTGAGAAAGGGGCTCAAAGCAGAAGGCATCCCTTTTGAACTTCTTTACAGGAAAAAGAGGAAAAGGCTGAAAAAGCTGGTGGTTTTGGCTGATGTGAGCGGCTCCATGGATCGCTATGCGCGGTTTGTGATGCCTGATCAACGTCAAGTATTTTTTCCTGTTGGCGACAATTAAAATTCCCGTTTTTATCTTTGGATGTAATCTTTCATACACGTCCTGTTTTAGTGCTTCTTAGACTTCTTTGATTG
>JAFDEF010000023.1 GCA_019310485.1 Deltaproteobacteria bacterium
AGCTCTTATAACCACCGCAGCAGGACTTTCCGTGGCGATTCCTACCCTTGTATGTTATAGGATCCTGAGGGATAAGGCAGAATCATTGATTTTTGAGATGGAGGAAAACTCTATACAGCTTCTGGAAATTATGGAAGGGTCAAGCACTGAAAGCTAGCTTTTCTAGGCTGAATGAATATGCTTTGGCCACTTGGGGGATAGAACAACAACATGCGCTTCAAAACAACCAAAAAAGAAGAGCCTTCCCTGGGCATTGCACCACTGATTGACATTGTTTTCCTCCTCCTGATTTTCTTCATGGTGACTTCTCACTTCGATATTGCCTCGGGCGTTCGTATCCAGCTGCCCAAGGTTTCCAAAATGACCTATGAGCAACAGAAGGACAAGGTCACGCTCATAATAGATAAATCAGGCCTGATATATGTGGGCGGCAAGAAAATAGGTGCCAGGGAACTCATGAAGAAGCTCAAATATCTTGTCATTGAAAAAGGGTTGATCCAGGTTGTACTTCAAGCGGATAAAGACGTTAGGCACGGGGTTGTTGTTGAAACTATGGATATTGCCAAAAGGGCCGGAGTCCGTTCCATTGTGATTGCAGCCCGCTGGAAATCAGGAAAGATTCTTTGAGTAATACCTCGGGGCCTTCTGGTTTGAGCCTTAGGAAAAAAAACTTTTTGAAATTCGCGCTCCTTGCATTTATGCTCCTGGCGGTGCTTGTGGCATGGCTGGGATTCGGGAAAAAAGGATTTATACACCTTTACCGAATGGAAAAAGAACGACAGGGGCACCTGGAAAGAATCCGCAAGCTGGAGCAGGAAAACAAAAGGCTCATGGAGGAGATCAAGCGTCTCCAAAAAAAGGAAAGAACAGCTGTTGAGCCGCTCGGGCGGAGGGAACTGGGCCTTGTTAAAGATGACGAAGTCTTCTATCGTTTCACAGACCAAAAGCAAAAAGAAAAATCCAGGGCAAAGCCTCCGGGTAAAAAATAATTACTGATTTTTAGTATGACTTCAGAGAGGAGAAGAATTGGCTATGACTACCATAAACAGCATCTTGCGTGAAATCCTGGACCATGAACCCTCTCCGGAAACTGTTTTAATCATACTTTCAGAGCTCAAGGGGCAAGGTGAGCTGGATGAGGTTATTGATGAGTGCAAGCGTGCTTTGAACCGCTACCCGGACAATCTTCCACTAAGGCAACTTCTAGCGGAAGCTTATTTTGAGAAAGACAATATATCGGAGGCGAGCGAAGAGCTTGAAAAAATCACCACACAAGTTAATGGTCTCGCCTCTGCGTACAAGCTTAAAGCAATGCTGTCGCAAAAGGAAGGAAGAAGCGACGAAGCCCTTGAAGCGCTGAAGGTTTACCTTGCTCATCAGCCTGATGACACTGAGGCCCTGGAGCTTTTTCAAGAACTTTCTCCTGAAAAAGAATCATTCCCCCCGGAGGAACCATCTCTCGAGCCAGAGAGGGATTCTAAACAGTGGTCTGCCCTCCCGCAGGAAGGCCAAATATCGAGCCCCGGCAAAGGGGTCAGCTTCCCTGAGATCGCCACGCCCACCCTTGCTGAGATATACTTCAACCAGGGAGATATCCCCGAAGCAATCAACACTTATCAGAAGGTCCTCGCGCAAGATCCTGAGGACGAAAGCTCTCGATCTCGCCTCGAAGAGTTGAAGTTGATGCTGCAGGCGAAGAGCTCGGTCCAGGCACAAGGCGAAGCAGAGAGAAGGACTAAGAAGGAAAAAATGATTTCCATCCTTGAGGCGTGGCGAAGTAAGATAGAGTCGCCCCCCGGCGATCAAGGCTCTTCATAGTCCGGCCAGGCAGCCTTCACCATCCATTTCTTGAGATCACAAATGGGCCACAAAGCAGAAGAATTTGACCACATCCTGAATTTCTCGGCAACCGGGATAGGAAGCGTTCCTTTTGAAAATATTGAGGAAACCTGCCGTCTTATTTTGAAAATCTTTCCTAAAATCCCTTTTTGGCCGCAATTTGTCCGCCGTGGCCCCCGGGAAGATATGAACATACAATTTTGCGAGGCGCTCCCTTTCCTCGAAATCCATGAGGAGCAGAGGGTTATTTCAATTCCTTCCCTTCATTTGGAATCCAGACTGGTTTCCTTTTACGAGAAGTTTCTGGCCGAAGATGTGGGCGCATTTGCCATAAGCAGGGACTATGCCCCGGGACTCTATGAGATTGTCTCGATGTTACAGAAGATAGAAAATAGGAAGCCTCCTTACCTCAAAGGGCAAAGCGTGGGCCCTTTTACTCTTTCTGCATCCATAATGGATAAGGGGGGCAAATCTTTGCTTCACAATGCGGAATTGCTTGATGCTGTGGCTAAAGCCTTAGCCATACGCGGTGTTTGGCAGGTCAGGAAACTGGCCAGTTCAGGGTGCAGGCCCATAGTGTTCTTGGATGAACCGTATTTGTCAGGGTTTGGTTCGGCATTTGTTCCTGTTCAGCGCGATCAAGTTATTAAACTGATCGGGGAAATTATGCGCTACATACGAGAAAGAACAGATGCCCTGGTGGGAATACATTGTTGCGGCAATACCGACTGGCCTATGATAATTGAAACCAGGCCTGATATCATTAGCCTGGATGCCTTTTCGCACATGGACTATTTCCTACTCTATCCTGACAATATATTGAGGTTTCTGGAAAAGGGAGGCGTGATTTCATGGGGAATTGTCCCTACTGCTCTTTTCACCGGTAAAGAGACGGTGGGTGGCCTTTTTGCCAGACTTAAGGAGGGGCTGAGCTCTCTTTACCGGGCAGGGATTGATCCCGAGCGATTAGCCGCACAATCCATTCTCACCCCATCGTGCGGCACAGGAACAATGGAAAAACCCAGTGCAGAGCGGGCCCTGAGACTCGTATCCGCCCTTGCCCGTAAGTGTGCGAATCAAGCCCCTGGAGTACTTCGGGAGAATTGATTAACCCTGGCTTTTTGCGAACGGCCCCTGAGGAATCCAGTTCTTTAACAGGCTCCTAGAGTATCTTCGCCCTTGCCTCCTGCACCAGCATTTCAGCCTGTGAATCGGTTAATCTGCCCTTTTTCACGTAGGTGCGTTTCAGCTCATCAATATAGCGTTCTTTCTCGTGCCGTCCTTTTAGAATCAGATCCTGGTAAGCAAGCCTGTACTCTTCAGCCAGGTTGAGCGGTGGAAGCCCCAGCTCATTTCGTATGTTTATCTCGAGCGTCTCTGCCTCCTCGGGGGTAAGACCCTTGGACCTGGCGATTTTGTCTAGATAAGCTCTTTCAGCCGGAGTAACCTGCCTTTTGGCTAAAAGGCTAAGTCTCAACAGCTCAGAGTATATTTCATGGGTTGCATCCTGCTTGATAGATAGAGAGAATTCGAGGCAACTCTGGTGCCTGTTGTTTGGGTCTTTTTCAAGCGCCCTCAGGATTGCCTTCTTTATGTTTGGACGGATTCCCTCAAACCCATCTAATACTCCAGCCGCTTCCTCCAAACTGGGATCAAGGTGGTATTCCAGCAAATCCATCATCTTCTTCCTGTCGCCAGTGGGAAGCTCGCCCGTCACCATTAAGAAAAAAGTAACCCCTAAGGAATAAATATCTGACCTGAAGTCGACGGACTCCCCCAGAACCTGCTCCGGAGACATGAAGTGCGGGGTCCCCCCGAGAAACCCTTTGCCCCCTTCTTTTTCCCCAGAAGGCAATGCAAAGGCCAGGCCAAAATCTGAAACCTTGGCTCTACCTTGTTGATCAAGAAGGATATTTGCCGGCTTTATATCCCCGTGAATGATCCTATACTTATGAGCAAAGCCAACCCCTTCCAGGACTTGAAGGAAAATGTGAACTGCCCTCTCCAGGGATAAGGCGCCTTTTTCATTCCTCTTCTGCTTCCTGGCCCTGGCCCTTTTTATGACCCTCTCCAGATCAGTGCCCCTAACATGCTGCATTACGAGGCAAGGTGTGCTTTCATAATCAAATGCCCTGAATATCTGAACAATATGGGGGCTATCAAGCTTCGCCTGTATCCTTGCCTCCCTCACAAACTGCTTCCTGAAAGCTTTCTTTTTGCAATAAGGATCTGTCAGCGCTTTTATTACAACCGTCCTTTTCAAGGGAACGTCCACCGCCAGGTAGAGTTCAGCCATGCCACCTTCATCGAGTTTTCGCTTGATAAGATAGTCTCCAACCTCTTGGCCCGGCTTGAACAGCGTTTTATCCTGCAAAGTACCTCCCTTCAGGAAAAATCAGCGATCAAGAGCTGAAAGCTGCGAATCCAGCCCGGTCTTACATGCTCTTTTGCAACTGCTAAAATCTTCCCATTTCATGAAGGTAATGATAAACCACAATGCCTACCGAAGTCGACAAATTTAGGCTCCGAACCTTACCCCAAATGGGAATCCTGTAACAGGGATACTTCTTTCTAATTTCACGGGAAAGCCCCAGGGTCTCGGGCCCGAACAAAAGCCAGTCTCCATGCTTCACAGATGCCTTAGTATAGTCGAGAGGCGCATGTGTACTGAAACAAATAAGTTCCCCTCTTTCGTTCATGTTGTTTATAAAAGCCTCGAAGCTTTCATGGTGCCGTATGTCCACCTCGTGCCAATAATCCAGCCCCGCCCGTTTCAAATGTTTGTCATCCACAAAAAATCCCAGGGGGTGAATGAGGTGGAGCCTTATTTCTGCTGCTCCGCAAAGTCTCGCGATGTTTCCAGTGTTAGCCGGGATCTCAGGCTGGTAGAGTGCAACATGAAGAGGAGGGTTTTCTATTACTCGATGTTGGTTATTGAAGCTATCGCGGTTCATCCGATGCGCTTTCCCTACCGTTTCCCGCTCCCTCAGGCATAGAATACGTCAAAAGGGCCTGAGCTCACCGCAGTCAGGGCATTGCCAGCTTACACCGCTACACGTGAGCCCCCACAGATTTTCTTCCATGCACTTGTTACAAATCTGGAATCCACAACGGCAGGTCCAACAAAAAGGTTGCTCTTTCCCACAGCAACTGCAACGGTATGTCTTTTTTCTTGAATGCTGCTTGCGCTGTATCTCAGCCATAGAGTGAGGAACCTTGTCAGCACAACCCCTTCATATTTCCACCATCGGCATAGGATCATCCTGATAGCTGATAAGAATTTTTACCCGGGTACTTGATCCTCTCTTGAGGGTTTTTTCAGCAACACTGAGAGCTTTTTCCGGCAAATTGTTTTGTGCGCTGAGGTGTGCCAGAACAACCAGGTTTAACGCTTCATGGGATACAGCCTCCAGCAACTCCGCAGCTTGGGTGTTGGAAAGATGGCCCTCAGGTCCCTTGATTCTCCGCTTCACTTCGAGCGGATAGGGTCCCTCATCCAGCATTTTCTCATCGTGATTTGACTCTATAATCAGCGCCTGGCACCCCCTGAGGCGATCCTCCACCAGTGGAGTACTGCGACCTAGGTCTGTAAGAAGTCCCACTCTCACACCGTCACAAGAAATAACCACCCCCATGGGATCTGCGGCGTCATGGCACTTTGTAAAAGTTTCCACTACCAAACCGTTGATCACAATCACCTGGCCGGTGCGAATAGGCACCGGTCTGGAAAGGTTTCCCAGGGTCCTCATACCTCTTTGGAAGGTGGGTTGATTCATATAAACGGGGATATCAAGGCGTCTTGCAAGGGCCCCCGCTCCCCTTATGTGATCAAAATGTTCATGCGTTAAGATGAGAGCATTCAAGGTTCCCGGATCAATGCCAACAAGCTTGAGCCTTCTTAAAATCTCCCTGCAGCTAAGCCCTGCATCTACCAGTATTCTCGAGCGTGGTGTTTCAAAATAGCAGGCATTTCCGCCACTGCCCGACGCTAGAACACAAAAGCGCATTCCTTATCCCCTGCTTGTATGAAGACCCTTGTTCCGCTGGAGAAGCTCTCATTGCTTGACGAAAAGGGAAGCGTGAACCTGCCTTAAAAGAGCGGCAAATAAAATGCTTTCGGGGCCTGGCACACCCTCCCGGTAACGCACACAACCGGGGAAGAACTGATTTGTCGCCGGAAAGTGAGCGTTGTCTATGAGGCTGTAAAGACCGGTTTTCCGATAGCCTCCTGTTTTCGAGTGCCAATGCAGTGTTGAGAGCGCCCCTTGATCGCTTCACACTCCTTACTTTACGCCGCTGTGCCCAAAGCCGCCTGTTCCCCTTGAGGTTCGTTCAAGGGTGCTAACCTCCAGCAACTCTGCCCTGCAAACAGTGCTAATTACCATCTGGGCAACCCTGTCCCCTCTCTTTATTTCGAAAGGCGCCTGGCCCCAGTTAACCATTACAAGATGA
The DNA here is from genome assembly GCA_019310485.1 of Deltaproteobacteria bacterium. Taxonomy (GTDB): domain Bacteria; phylum Desulfobacterota; class DSM-4660; order Desulfatiglandales; family HGW-15; genus JAFDEF01. Next base: position 6,292 of record JAFDEF010000023.1, read on the forward strand.
ATTTCTCCTCTGTAATCCGAGTCAATTGTACCCGGAGAATTGACCATCCCTATACCATGCCTTAGTGCAAGCCCACTGCGGGGACGTATCTGTCCTTCATATCCTGGAGGGATTGAAACCGCCACCCCGGTTGGAATAAACTTTATCTCGCCGGGCTTGATTATGACGCTATCCTTCACGGCTGCGCGCAAATCCATGCCCGAGGAGCCTTTTGTTTCATAGGCCGGCAACTCAATATCTTCATGCCCGGCAATCCGTTTGATCTTAACTTTCACAATATTGGGAGTTTCCGTTTTCATTGGACTATTAGAAAGGCTCGTTGAATCGCAGGCAGTCAAGATCCAGGTCATCTTTTTTGAACGGGCCAAGTGTAGTCAAGGATACCTTATCAGTGTTGAAAGAGCTCCGGGCAACTTCAACCACGTCGTCCAGCGTAACTCGCTCGAGGCTAGCCAGGACATCTTCGTAACTGACATACTTTCCAAAAATAAACTCATTTTTTGCCAGGCGAGTCATTCTGCTGTCAGTGTTCTCAGAGTTGAGCAAAACCCCGCCTTCCAAATGTTCCTTTGTAGCATCGAGATCAAATTTCGAGATTTCACCATTCTGAATCTTCCTGACCTCGCCAGCAATGACACCAAGGGCTCTATTTACAGCATTCGCCTCTGTAGCGAAACTCACCCCCAACAATCCCGCATCAACATAAGCAGAAAGGAAAGAATAGACAGAATATGCGAGGCCTCTTTTTTCTCTTATCTCCTGGAAAAGCCGAGAACTCATATTGCCGCCCAGCATTGTGTTTAGAATCGCTGCTGCAAATCTCTGCTCACTTGAAAGATGCGGTGCTTTTCCGCCAAGGCAGACCTGTACCTGCTCGAGCTCTTTGTAATGACACTGAATCCCGGCATGTCGCCCGGGAACGCTTCGTTCGGGCTTTGAAGTGCCAGGCTCAAGGTCTTCAAAAAACGGCCTGAGCAAGCTTACAAGTTTGTCATGGTCCACCCGACCTGCTGCCGCTATCAGTACTCTCTCCGGAGTGTAGAACTTCTTCTTATACTCGATAAGATGTGATCGGTCCAGAGCGGATACCGTCTCCCGCGAACCCAGAACAGGCATTCCTATTGGATGGGTACCCCAGAAAAGCCGGTTAAAAAGCACCAAGATGTATTCATCGGGGGTATCCTCAACCATATTGATTTCCTGCAAAATAACATGCTTTTCCCTACTCATTTCCAGGGGGTCAAAAGTCGCGTTCAAGAAAATGTCTGACAGGATTTCGGCCAGTCGATCCAGATGCTTGTCAAGCACCTTTGAATAAAAGCAGGTATACTCACTTCCTGTGAAGGCATTTGAGAGCCCCCCTATAGCGTCAAGCTCCTTAGCGATTTGCAGGGTATCGCGGCTTTGGGTCCCCTTAAACACCATGTGCTCTATAAAATGGGTAATACCGTTTTCACCTTCAGCCTCGTCGCGGGATCCTGTACCCACCCAAATCCCGAGTGATACGGACCTAAGATGGTCCAGTTTCTCAGAAACTATTCTGACCCCGTTTTCTAGAACACTCTTTCTATACATCTTCCCTGCTTTCCCCCAGGACTGCCTTGCGGGAAAGACTTATCCTTCCGTTCTTGTCTACTTCCAGAACTTTAACTAGCACCTCGTCACCTTCTTTGAGAACATCGGTGACCTTGTTGACCCTTTCCTTGTCAAGCTGGGAAATATGTACCAGGCCATCAGTGCCGGGGAATATTTCTACAAAAGCTCCGAAGTCCATGATCTTTCTTACCTTCCCAAGATAGACCTTTCCCACTTCAGCTTCCTGGACGATCTTGGCGACCATGTCGGTGGCCATTTTTGCGGTTTCAGCGTCAGGGGATACTATGATCACCTTACCACTGTCATCAACGTCTATCCTTGAATCAGTCCTGTTGCAAATGTCTCTAATGACCTTTCCTCCCGGTCCGATGAGTATGCGAACTTTTTCGGGCTTAATCTGCAATGTGCTCACAACAGGCGCATACTCTGATATCTGGCTTCTTGGTTTCGGAATTGCCTCATGCATCCGATCCAGAATAAACAGCCTTGCCTCCTTTGCCTGTTCAAGGGCCTCCTGCATGATTTCTTTTGTCACACCCTCGATCTTAATGTCCATCTGCAGGGCCGTAACTCCTTCCCTGGTTCCCGTCACCTTGAAATCCATGTCGCCGTAGTGGTCTTCATCGCCGTTGATATCAGTAAGGACGACCGTTTTTTTGCCGTCTGACACGAGCCCCATCGCAACTCCGCCCACCGCGTCTTTAACAGGCACCCCTGCATCCATAAGCGAGAGGGATCCGCCGCAAACGCTTGCCATGGATGAAGACCCGTTAGACTCAAGGATCTCGGAAACCACCCTCAGGGTATACTGAAACTCATCCTTTGACGGTATTACAGGGAGCAGGGCACGCCGGGCAAGGGCCCCATGACCGATCTCTCTCCTTCCAGGGCCGGTTATCCTTCTTGCTTCCCCCACAGAGTAAGGTGGAAAATTGTAATGAAAAATAAAATGCCTGAACTTGCTCCCGTAAATAGTTTCTATCCTCTGCTCATCAAGCTCTGTTCCCAGTGTGGTGAGCACCATAGCCTGAGTTTCTCCCCTGGTGAAAAGAGCAGAGCCATGAACCCGCGGTAGCACACCCACCATGCACTCTATTGGCCTGACCTCAGTAAAGGATCGCCCGTCGATCCTTCTGCCTTCCTCCAGAACCATGCGGCGAACCATGTTTTTCTCTTGATCATAAATGATCTCCCTTACCTCAGCTTCCCTATCCTCGTACTCCTCTGAGAGGCTCTCCATAACTCTGGCAATTGTGTCTTTTCTTTTTTTCTGCCGCTCCAGCTTATCCTTCATATTGAGGATTTCTTGCAGCAGGGGGCGGGCGATTTGTTGTATCTTCCCTTCCAACTCTTCATCCCTGGGAGCCGGTGGAACCTCACGCTTTGGTTTGCCCGCGTCTTTCCTTATTTCTTCCTGCATCTCGAGCAGCGGCTTCAGCGCCTCATATCCAAAGAAGATGGCCTCAATTATGTCTGACTCCGAGACAAACTCTCCTCCTCCCTCAACCATAACCACGCCTGACCAATTGCCGGCAACGATCAGGTTTATATCGCTACTGAGCTGCATACTTCGCGTGGGATTGGCGACAAACTTGCCATCCACTCTGCCAACTCTTACAGCGGCAATCGGGCCCATGAAAGGGATGTCTGATACTTCAAGGGCTGCTGAAGCTCCCAGCACAGCCAAAACATCTGCTTCATTTTCCTTGTCAGTAGAGAGCACGGTGGCAATTATTTGCGTTTCATAAGCATAATTGTCAGGAAACAAAGGCCTCAGAGGCCTATCTATAAGTCGGGAAGTCAAAGTCTCTTTCTCGCTTGGCCTTCCCATGTCTCTTCTGAAATAATTGCCGGGTATTCTCCCACCTGCATAGGACATCTCCTGGTATTCAACGGTGAGAGGAAGAAAATCAACACCTTCCCGAATCTCCTCAGATGCCACGGCAGTAACCAGGACAACGGTTTCTCCCATCGTGATTACAGCAGCCCCATTTGCCTGCTTGGCAACCCTTCCCGTTTCGATGTACAGGCTCTGGCCATTAATCTTCCTTGTACAGCCCTTTATCATCTTTTCATCCGTCCTTTCCCTAGAATCAACTTGTGGCCATTGCGCCACTGAGCCCGTGCTATTTCCTGAGTCCGAGTTCTTTGATTATCTTCTGGTACCTCTTCACGTCTCTTCGCTTCAGATAGTTGAGAAGCCTTCGTCTCTGGCCCACCAGCTTGAGAAGGCCCCTGCGGGAATGGTGGTCCTTCTTGTGAACCTTGAAATGCTCGGTAAGGTAATTGATTCGGTTGCTCAAGATTGCCACCTGGACTTCGGGCGAGCCTGTGTCGCTATCATGCAACTTAAACTTCTCAATGATTTCCTTTTTGGCCTCCGGGTCAAGTACCACTTTCAATCCCTCCTTGGAAATTTGTTAAAAGTTGACCAACTAGCACGAACAAATCAATAAGACATGGCATTGAGCCTCGCAATGCGCGCTGCGAGGATCAAGCCACGTCTGCTTCCGGCATGACCAGGTGCTCAATTGAAAACCCTCAGTATTTTGGGTTCGACCTTTCCCCTGTTCGTGTTTCTCGTTGTTTTCAAAAAAGCTACCAGCTCCGAACCCTTCACTACTTTTACCTGCGTGTCAAAGAAATCACCAACTGCACCACTTAGCTCATCCCAGGTAGGTTGATATCCTTTTCTAATTCTCTCCGCCATGGATCCATCCACTTGCAGCTCTTTCATGTCGGGCAGCGCCTCTTTCAGCGGAATTATCCTTTCACTCACCGCACGACTGAGCTCGGCAACATCTCCAGCAGCTAGCCTCAGAGCGTCTTCTACTTTGAATGGACCCACGCTCAGCCTTCTCAGGGCAAGGAGGTGGCCCCCCACTCCAAGTGTGTTCCCGATCTCGGCTGCAAGGCTTCTCACATAGGTCCCTGGCGAGCACGTTAAAACAATAGTCACATCAGGAAGATCAACATGAATGACTTCGATGTGTGATATCAATACCCGCCTTTTTTTAAGCTCTACTCTGATACCTTTTCGAGCCATTTTATAAGCTCTTTGGCCTTTGTATTTAACAGCAGAAAAGGCGGGAGGGCGTTGTTCAATTTCCCCTAGAAAACCTAGTATTTTTTCCTCCACGTATTTTGGGTCTAGATCAGGCACAGGGCTGGTGCGCAGAACGGTTCCCGTCGGATCCATGGTGCTAGTCTCAATACCTAGCCTGACCTTGGCCCAGTAGCGCTTTTCATGGGCCATAAGGTACTGAGAAAGCTTTGTACCTTCTCCCAACAGCACGATCAGTAGGCCGGTGGCAAAAGGATCAAGGGTGCCTGCATGCCCGGCCTTTTTTACTCCCAGGATCCTCTTGACTCTCTTGACGGTGCTAAACGAGCTTTCACCGCTATCCTTATCAATAAGTAGTATTCCGTCACGGTTGCTAAGCATAGGAGTCGTTTATCTGCCTGAACCTAACCACTAATCTGCTTTGAGTTCCTGCAGAAGCTTCTCCATTCGCTGCCCCTTCTCCAGTGAAGGATCGTGCATGAACACTATGTCAGGGATATACTTGAGTTCCATCCGGAATCCGATTTGCCTTTTGATAAAGCCCTTTGCGCTGTCCAATCCGGCTTGCACTTCAACAATCGCCTCTTCACCTCCAATGGTGCTGTAGTAAACCCTGGCATGCTTCATGTCATTGCTAAGATTGATCCCGGTCAGGGTCGCCCCCCTAACTCTGGGGTCTTTAACCCTTCGCAAGATTACATCTGCAATTTCACGCAAAATCAGGTCTCCAACTCTGGTGGCTCTTTTTCCGGGCAGCATAGAACCCTGTTCTCCTGCTTTTCTCACTGCTGTGGGCCTCGAAACACTGACTACAAGGCCCTATCTCCGTATTAAATTTATCTTCCCTCATCAAATGTTGAGAATTTCTTTCTTTGATTCAACTAATTCAGCCAGATACAATGATTCCAAAAAGCTCATTACATTGTTCAGTGACGCGTCTATGTGACGTCTATCATTGCCCACGGTGGTTATTCCCAATTCGATCTTTTGCCACTTATCATTTGATCCGATTTCTGCAACCGATATGTTGAACTTGTTCTTCACCCTGTCAACCATGCTACGCACGATTTTTCTTTTGCCCTTCAGAGAACGACTGTCATGCAGACGAAATTCTATCTTAAGTGTTCCAACTACCATTTTTACAGTTCCGGCTTCACTTCTTCAAGCTGGAAAACTTCAAAAACATCCCCCGGCTTGAAATCTTGAAAGTGCTCAAGCCCGATGCCACACTCATAACCCGCTAGAACCTCTTTGACATCCTCCTTGAAACGCTTAAGGGATGCTATCCTCCCCTCGTGAACAACGACCTCGTTCCTCAGCACCCTTACCCTTGCATTTCTCTCGATACGCCCATCCGTAACATAGCAACCGGCAACGGCACCCACCCTGGGAATATGGAAAACCTCCTTGATATCCGCACGTCCTATGACGCTTTCCTTGTAAACAGGCTCAAGAAGCCCTTCCATTGCCATCTGGATGTCCTTGGTCACATTGTAAATAACGTTATAATACCTGATGTCCACGCTTTCTTTCTCAGCAATTTCCATAACCCTGGGATTGGCCCTCACATTAAAGCCAATAATAATTGCGTTGGACGCAGAGGCTAGCATGACGTCTGTTTCTGTTATAGCACCTGTGGAAGAATGGATGATTCTGAGCTTCACCTCGTCTGTACTCAGCTTTAGAAGGGAGTCGGAAACAGCCTCAAGAGAACCTTGAACATCCGCTTTCAGAACAATATTTAGTTCTTTTACTTCCCCCTCTTTGATCTTCTCAAAAAGATCATCAAGGCTCATAATACTTCGCCTTGCTGCATCCTTTGTCTTTGCCAGTGCCTGTCGATGAGCTATAATCTGCTTGGCTTTTCTTTCATCTTCGACAACGACAAATTCATCTCCCGCTTTGGGAACACCGGAAATTCCGTATATCTCAACAGGTCTCGAGGGGCCGGCTGAAATCATTCTTTTACCCCTGTTGTTGAGCATGGCCCTCACCCTGCCGAATTGCTCACCGCATATGAAATGATTCCCCTGCTTGAGGGTCCCACTCTTGATAAGAACAGTAGCTACCGGGCCCTTGTTCTTATCAAGTCGTGCTTCAACCACGGTGCCCCTTGCGAGTTTATTTGGATTCGCTTTCAGTTCCAGCATCTCGGCCTGCAGCTGGATGAGCTCAAGGAGATCGTCAACACCTTCCCCTGTTTTTGCCGAAATGTGGGCAAATAGCGTGTCCCCGCCCCATTCCTCAGGAACAAGTTCCATCTGGGCCAATTCCCTTTGCACCTTTTCAATATTGGCTTCAGGCTTGTCGATCTTATTGATTGCGACGATGATTGGAATGTTGGCAGCCCTTGCGTGGTTTATTGCCTCCTTGGTTTGAGGCATAACCCCGTCATCGGCTGCAACAACCAGGACAATTATGTCCGTCACTTTGGCTCCCCTGGCCCTCATGGCCGTAAATGCTTCGTGACCGGGAGTATCGAGAAATACAATATCTCCTCCCTCACGACTCACATAATAAGCGCCAATATGCTGCGTAATGCCTCCCGATTCACCGGCGATAATATTTGAGTTTCTTATATAGTCCAGTAAAGACGTTTTCCCGTGATCCACGTGTCCCATGATTGTTACAACCGGCGGTCGCGGCTTAAGGTCTTCAGGCCTATCCTCGGGCTCCTCCAGTATACTCTCAGCCTCGAACTGCTCCAGTTCAACTTCGTAGCCAAACTCATCCGCCACAAGGGCCGCTGTATCCGAATCAATTGTTTGGTTAATAGTCGTTACAACCCCCATATTCATGAGGGCCTTTATCAGATCCGCGCCCTTGACCCCCATGGCTTTAGCCAGATCTGCGACCGTAACCGTTTCCTGAATCCTGATTCTCCTCTTTATCGCCTTGGGTGTAGTAATTTCGGTTTGCTTCAGTTTTTTTCGGCCCTCCCTGGCTGCAGTGTCTTTCCGTTTGCGCCGGGCGGGTCGACCCTCATAGAGGTCTGCCTTTTCGAATATTTCAAATTTGCGGTGCCTAATACCTTTTCTCGGGACCTCTTCTATATCAACTTTCTTCTTTTCCTTCTTTTTCTTGGCAGGTTTTTCTTTTGCTTCCAGCGGCGGAACAGCTTTCAAGTCAACGGGAGGAACCTCGGGAGATACAATTTTTGGCTTTACGGATACCTCATCCGCCTTTTCCAGCACGCTTTTTAAAGGCCCTTCTTCCGGTCTCTTAATTATTTTGGCCGGCTGATCGAGCTTCCTCTTTCTGCCCTTACGCGCCTTCGGCTTTTCCTTGGCAGGCAGCTTTGCTTTTGCAGCCTCTTCAACCATTGCTTCTCGGGTCTCTTCAGGGGGCTTTTCCTCCTTCTTTTCTTTTTTCTTTACTCTCGGCTTCTTCTTTGCCTTGGTTTCAGCTTTTTCTTTGCCTATCTCTTCTTCTACAACCTTTTCAGGGACTTCTTCCTCTACTTTTTCTATTTTCCCAACCGGGGGTTTTTCCTTTTCGACACCCACCTCTTCCGCCTCCGGAGGTGGAGCCGGAACTTTCTCTGCCTTAACGGTAACCGTTTTCTTTCGCCTTCTGATAACCGTAGGTCTTATTCTTTTCTCCTCTATCACCTCTGAAACGGCACCGGTGGCAATCTCCCTCGCTCTCAAAGCCGCATCTTCATCGAGGGTGCTCATATAGTTTTTTATGTTGAGGCCCCCAGCCTTGAGTTTGTCCACGAGCTTCTTGCTTTCCATCTTAAGCTCTTTGGCTAGTTCATAGACCCTGATTTTTGCCATCTAAACCCCCAGACTCCTATCCTTCTTGTGCTTGAGTGTTAACTCCTTGATCGCAGGTCGAAAGACTCTTGCTGTTCGAATTTCCTACAGTCCCGGAAAATCTCTTACCTCTACGAGAGCAAAGTGCCCTGAGCCTTGAAACAAATTTCTTGCTCGACATCTGCTCCAGACATGAATTCGAAGGGCAAACGTAAATGCCCCTTCCCGGTTCCTTTCCTGTGTCATCCCTTATAAGTCGCCCTTCAGGATCCAAGACAAAACGAACCAGGTTTTTCTTGTCCTGCTTCAAACGGCATACGACACACATTCTCTGGGGAATATGCCCTTTACCCTTCCTCATTAGCAATTTCTCCGGAAGCTCCCTCACTGCTCTGCCCAGAAAAAGCAGCCTCTTCTCCCTCTCCGATCTCAGCACTGCTCTCTGCTTCTTTCTTCGCTGCTTCAGCTTCCTCTCTTTTGAGCTGTTCTTGGGCGCTCTGAATTATCTTCAAGGCCTTTTCTTCACCTATATCTTTTAGCTGGACGAGATCGGAAACATCCGCCTTTGCCATTTCTTCAAATGACCTGTATCCGGCCTGGTAGAGGGTCAGGGCCGTCTTTTCTCCTACTCCGTCAATTTTGAGAAGAGACTCGTAGGCTTCCTTCAAGGAACGGTTGTATTCCGTTTCGCTTGTTACATCCAGGTGCCATCCAGACAGCCTTGATGCAAGCCTAACATTCTGGCCCTTTTTACCAATGGCCAGAGACAGCTGATCGTCGGGAACTACCACCTCCATTGATCTGTTGTCTTCATCCACGATAACCCTGGTGATCTCCGCCGGTGCCAGTGCGTTGCAGATAAATTTTGCAGCATCAGGGTCCCAGGTTACAATATCAATCTTTTCTCCCCTCAGCTCTTGAACAACAGCTTGCACTCTTGTTCCCTTCATACCCACACAGGCACCCACCGGATCCACATCGCTGTCTCTTGATGTAACCGCTATTTTTGCCCTGCTCCCAGGCTCCCTTGCCACCTGAACGATGGATACGATGCCTTCGCTAATTTCCGGCACCTCGTTTTCAAAAAGGGCAGAGAGAAAATTCGGGTGCGTGCGGGAAAGAATGATTTGAGGCCCCCGGCTGTACTGCCTTACATCCAGAATATAAGCGCGGATGCGGTCCCCCTGCTTGTAGGATTCCTTTGGTATCTGCTCTTTGGGGGGCAATTCGGCCTCTGTTCGGCCCAGGTTAACGATAATAGAGCCTTTGTCAAACCTCTGCACTATTCCGTGAACTATCTCTCCCCGCCTGTCTTTGAAGTCGTCGAAAACAATGTTCCTTTCAGCTTCTCTCAAACGTTGCATAATAACCTGTTTTGCAGACTGTGCGGCTATTCTACCAAACTCATCCGTGTCCATTTTAATCCCCAGGCTATCACCGACTTCGCATTCAGGGTCAATTTTGCGAGCCTCTTCCAGAGAGATTTCGAGATGATCATCCTGGACTTCCTCCACAACTTCCTTGAATTCAAAAACCTCGATTTCCCCTATTTCCTCGTTAAAACTCACTTCCAGATCGTAATTTGGGCCCAGCTTTTTCTTTGCCGCTGTTTTTACAGCTTCCTCGAGAGTCTTGATCAAGTTTTCCTTTTCCAGCCCCTTCTCACGGCTAACCTGGTCAATCACCCTGTTAAGTTCTGTAGTCATCTTGTTTTTGCTCCAGCTTTTTTATTGTTTTCTATTGGGTAAACTCGTAAATCAGATTCGCCTTTTCAACGTCATCGAGGCGCAAGGCGACTACCCGGTTTTCGGTCTCCACCCTCAGGATTCCATTTTCAAAACTGCGAAGATGCCCGACAAAGTTGCGTCGCCCCTCAACAGGGGAAACCATTTTTACCTTAATCTTCTTTCCAAGAACGCCGACAAAATCTTTACTCTTTCTCAAGGGCCTGTTCAGGCCGGGCGAGGAGACCTCAAGAACATAATGGTGGGGAATTATGTCTTTCACGTCAATAAGGTCACCAATCTCTGCGCTGACTGTGGCGCAATCATCGACTGTCACGCCACCCTCCTTGTCAATGTACAGTCTCAGAACCCACCTGCCATGACTGGTCAGATATTCAACATCCACCAGTTCATACCCCAATTCTTCGAGTATATTTTCAACCAGGTTCGTTACTTTCACCCTTATCGTATCAGCTATTCCAACCATCCTGATATAAGAAAAGCGGGCGTTGAGGCCCGCTTCCTATCTGAAACCTGGATTATTGCCAGAACTTTTATAGCATAAAACTCATAAGACAACAAAGAAAGCTAACCCCACGTCCACAATTTGAAGTAAGTCATCCATTTCCCAGGCACGAACAACAACCTCAAAAAGGGAGCCAGGCCTTACCTCGAGCAGAGTCCCTGTGGAGCGGGCAACGGGTTTCGAACCCGCGACCCCAAGCTTGGGAAGCTTGTGCTCTACCAACTGAGCTATGCCCGCCTGCACCGCTCTTGCAATCCTTGCCGCCACGCGAAATCATGCAGAGCATACAGGCAAGGTTTGCATCTTTCATATTAAATAAGAAAAATAACACATACTGATCTAAAGTCAAGAAATAATTAAACCCAAATATTCTTACCCCTCTGAGCCACGGAAGTCCATCAAAATTCTTTTCTCCTATCATTCTAGCTCTCTTCCATCCCCTTATGGATCATGATTCCCTTTCTGGAGTGACTGGCGGTAAGGCTTCGTCAGGCACTGACCAGCCTGGGAGACTAGGAACGAAGGAAAGGGAACCATGATCCTATTATTTTAAAGGTAAAGATTTTAGAGCCATCTTTGTTTTAAATTTAACGAAGTTTTTGAATTCTTGACACCATCGGAGGATACAAATAAAATGAACTTGGTATTGAAAACTGTTGTGTTTTCCTATTGCCAATTAAATTTGCCAATACAATCGCAGAAAAGAGCTGAAAGGACATTGGAGATTAACTGCCTCGGGTGACAAAAGCACAGGGGGACATATCCTTCATTGAGCCACACCTCCTTTGAAAAATTCCTGGACTTTATAACATCTCTCTTGGGGAAGAGAAAGATCCGCGATGAGCGCGCCTATCTAAAACAGGAAATTGGTGAGCTCATAAATGAGGGCCGGGCCAAGGGCCTCATCTCCAGCGAAGAATCTCGCATGGTTCAGGGGGTTCTTCATCTAAAACAAATTCAGGCTCACTCAATCATGGTCCCGCGCACAGACATATCTTCTGCTCCTATCAATGCAACCCTCGGCGAAGTTATAGAGCTAGTGAATGAGTGTGGGCACACCAGAATTCCAATTTCAAAAGACAGCCTTGACAAGATAGTGGGGATACTTCACGCCAAGGATCTGTTGAAGCTCTGGGGAAAAGACCCTCATTCAACTCTACCCCGGGATATACTCAGAAAACCACACTTTGTCCCATACACCAAAAGCGCAAGCGAAGTCCTGAAGGAACTCAAGGAAAAGAAAACTCACCTAGCTATTGTGATGGACGATTACGGCGGCACAGCAGGGATCATAACAGCCGAGGACATAATAGAAGAAATCGTGGGGGAAATCATGGATGAACATGATCACGATCCCCCCCTGTTGACTGTCATCAGCCCGAACACGGTTTCTGTTGATGCCAGACTTGAGATTGAAAAACTGGCCGAACACTTCGGCATCGAACTGCCCCAGGGGGATTTCGAATCTGTGGGTGGCTTTATTATCAACCTCGTGGGTAAAGTACCCAAGGTAAACGAGAAAGTAGTATTCAACAATCTGGAGATGATAATTCAGTCTGCAGATATGAGAAAAATTCATCGAATCCTTGTCAGGCATCTGCCCTCTGCTCCGAAGAAAGAAGCGCATGAGGCAGAGCCCCTCTGACCTCTAACATTTTCTTGCCCAGGCTCTACCGCCTGTTCCCGGGACTTTATCAGCCATGAATTCAAGAACTACCGAAAAATACCTGTATGCTATCCTCTCCGGTGCCATGCTCACGGCATCTTTTCCACCGGGAAGGCTGGAGTTCCTTGCCTGGGGTGCACTTGTCCCCCTGCTAAGAAGTCTCGATCATTCGCCTGCCAAGCAATGCTTTAGGCTGGGACTTTTAAGCGGTTTTTTTCATTACCTCACTCTAACTTACTGGATGATTGTAGTGCTCGAGCATTATGGGAACATTGACCTGAGTCTGAGCCTCAGCATTTTAATGCTGCTTTGCCTGTATCTTTCTCTTTACTCGGCGGTTTTCGCGTGGGGAGCTTCTTTCCTTAGAAACACGAGCTTTCAGCCCCTAAGCCTCGCAAGCCTTTGGGTTGGACTGGAATACCTGAGGGCAAAGCTCTTGACCGGATTCCCATGGTGCCTTTTGGGGCACAGCCAGTACAAGCACCCCATCCTGATACAGCTTGCCGATGTCACAGGTGTTTACGGAGTTTCCTTTGTTCTCGTTCTTTCCAGTGCCACACTCTATATTGTCTTTTTTCGCCGCGCTTTCAAACTGAGCGCCTATTTCAAGAAGGAAATCCCCGTGGCCTTGGCAATTGGGGTTTTTTTACTTGCTTACGGGCACTACCGCCTCTCTGTATTTAAGCAAGACGGGAGGCGGGTAAGGGTTTCCATTGTCCAGGGTAACATAGACCAGTCTATTAAGTGGAATCCTGCGTACCAAGAAAAAACAATCCAGACTTATACTAAATTGACCAGGAAAGCGAGCCGCTTGAAGCCGTACCTAATAGTGTGGCCCGAGACTTCTGTGCCGTTCTTTTTTCAGAGCAATCCGGAGATGGCTTCAAAGGTGGTGAAGGTTTCTGAAGAGTCGAATTGCTACCTGATTTTCGGCAGTCCGGCTTTTCTGAAGAAAAATGGAGAAATGAAATACTTTAACCGCGCCTACCTTCTTTCCCCCGAAGGCAGTGTCCTCGGATATTACGACAAGGTTCATCTTGTCCCGTTTGGGGAATATGTTCCCTTGAAAAAATTCCTTCCATTCGTCAACAAGCTAGTTGTGGCTGCCGGTGACTTTGCTCCCGGGGAAAAAATCGAGCCGTTGAAAATCCCAGGACTTGCTGCTGGCGTCCTGATTTGCTATGAAGCGATTTTCCCGGAGATTTCCAGAAAACAAACCATCAAAGGAGCACAAGTACTTGTCAACCTGACTAACGATGCCTGGTATGGAATGACAAGCGCACCTTTTCAGCACTTCAGCATGGGTGTGTTTCGAGCGGTTGAAAATCGCAGGCCGCTGATTAGGGCTGCAAATACCGGATTCAGCGGTTTCATCAGTGCCGAAGGCAGGATAGTTGAGCGAGGGGATCTCTTCACCGAGGAAACTCTTACCAGGGAGATCAAACTGCCCAAACGATCCCTGACGATTTATACAAGGTATGGAGACTTTTTTGCGTATTTAGTTTTGCTAATAACGATCATTAACTTTTTTTACAGATTATGCTATCTTAAAATAAAAAATTATCTTTGGCGCGGAGCCAAGATATCCTGATTCCATAAAAGGGCAAAATCCCTGAACGAGGAGGAGACAATGCATCAAGAAGTTATCGAAAGAGCCGACAATTTGCTGGACCAACTTCAGGCTTTGCGGGGTCATCTTTGACCTTGACGAAAAGGAAAACGAACTTAAGAAAATCGAAAAGATAATGGCCCGGGCCGACTTCTGGCAGAAAAACCAGCAGGAAATATCCAGGTTGAGTCAGCAAAGGGTTAATCTTAAAGAAAATATCGAGGAATGGGCCAAGTATTACAGGGAGGCAGAGGATGCCAAAATATTAGCCCAGATGGCTTTGGAAGAAGACGACGAGCACAGCCTTAGCGAGGCTGAGAAAGATATTTCGCGAATCGAAAAACAGGTTGAGCGTCTCCAATTTCAGCTTCTTCTGTCAGACCCCGACGACAAGAGAAACGCAATCGTTGCTATTAATGCCGGAGCCGGTGGAACTGAGGCCCAGGACTGGGCTGAAATCCTCTTCAGGATGTATCTGCGTTGGTGCGAGTCGAGGGGCTTTTCCGTTGAATTGATCGACAATCTGCCGGGCGACGAGGCTGGCATCAAGAATGTAACCTTTGCTGTCAAAGGTCCGTATGCGTATGGGTACCTGAAATCTGAAAACGGCATCCATCGCATGGTGAGAATCTCCCCGTTTGACGCAACGAAAAGACGGCACACCTCCTTTGCCTCGGTCTCCGTGTTTCCTGAGGCTGATACTGATATCAAGATCGAGATTGACGAAAAAGACCTGCGCATCGACACGTTCAGGGCAAGCGGCCCCGGGGGACAGCATGTTAACAAGACCAGCTCTGCCGTGCGGATCACGCACCTGCCCACGGGGATAGTGGTACAGTGCCAAAACGAGAAATCTCAGCATCGAAACAGAGAAATGGCTCTCAGGGTTTTGAAAACGAGGCTCTACGACCTTGAGAGAAGGAAGCTGGACGAGAAAAAACAAAAACTACATGAAGGCCAGAAAGAGATCGCCTGGGGAAGCCAGATAAGGTCTTATGTGTTCAATCCTTACAGGATGGTTAAAGATCACCGCACAAACCTTGAAGTGGGCGACCTTGAAAGAGTCATGGATGGGGACATAGACATGTTTATTGACGCTTACCTGAAAATGAAAAGACAGAATTGAGACAGTTCACTTTTTTATCTTGCTTCGCCTGTTCTGGTAAAAAGCATCTCTTAACGCAACATAGGGATCGAGCGCGGCCTTTTTTAGGCTCTCATATTCTCCTATGCTGAGAGAGGTCCTGTTAACTCCTTCAAATGCCTTTACAGCAGCACGGTATTCCGCACTGTCAATGTACCATATAGGATTTAGGAAACCGTCTCCGACCATCCCGATACTGTCGCGAAAGCTGGAGGGACCGAAAATAGGCCAGTTTATGTAAAATCCAGGGCCCATGCCGTATACCCCAAATGTCTGGCCCAGATCTTCATCGTGGCCTTTCTTGAGGTTCTCTGAATTCGATGCCACGTCGACAAATCCCCCAACACCGACGATGGAGTTCAGTATGAAACGGCCCATCTCCAAAAACGCACCCTCTACTTTGCCTTGCAACATGCAATTGACAAAACGAACCGGGAACGCCAGGTTATAAAAGAAATTCTTGACACCCACTCTAGCAGGCTGGGGCACAATAGCTTTGTAGCCTTTGGCTACAGGCCTGAGAACCCAGAAATAAAGCCTGTCGTTAAACGCGAAAAAGACTCTATTGAGCGGTTCCAGGGGATCAGATATGGTCTCAATCTCGCCCTGTTCTTCAAAAATATCTTTCTCCTCCTGAAAATCCTCTTGAGTTTCAGCGGAAACCGAATTATCTTCCTTGCCTGCCGCAAGGTTCGCTAAACCATCTCCTGTACAAGCACGATCCCTTACAAGCCCGGGGGTTCTCTGAGCGCGGCCTATAGCGTCAACATGTGCGTGGGGAGTGTTCTTGGTTCTTGCAGAAACGAAATACTCCTCCACTTGCATATCAGTAAGGCTTTCTGCTGATGATGGGAGAGCGCAAAGCAGCATCCACACAAACAAAAGAGCGAGCATAGAATAGATCTTCCACATGGAGAGCACCTTTCTTCTCAACACCGTTTTCTTTCATAGAAACCCTCTAGATTTCTATTTGCTTTCCACCTTTTTCTTCAACTTCTTCACCAAACCTTTGTATGAGGAGCGCGCAATGATACTGCGGAACTGAACCCGGTAATTGTTCACAAGGCTCACGCCCTCTATTGAAATATCATACACAAGCCAGTCTCCGTCTTTTTTCTTCAGCTTATATAAAACCGGTATCTCTGTGCCCTTAGAGGTCACCACTTTCACCTTAACAAGGGCATAGTCACCCTCAATCTTTTCATTTTCATAAACCACTTTCTCCCCTGAGTATCCTTCAACTTTGTCCAGGTAAGTTCGCTCCAGTAATTTTCCAAAAAGGTCCACGAACTCTTTCTTTTCTTCCTGGGTTCTCTTTCGCCACTCTCTAGCCAGGCAACGACGCGCCATCTCCTCCCAGTCAAACCTCTCGTCCACAGCTTTTCTGATCAAAGCTTTTCGTTCAGTGGCTTTGTCGGGACCTTTCAGGGAGGAATCCTTGAGAATCGAAATAATCTTGTCCGTTGTTTCCCTGATTTTTTCTGTGGGACCTCCCCCAAAAGCCAACCCTGTAAAGAGAAAGCTCAATAACACAAAAATACTCGTGTAGGAAAAAACGCGTTGATGCATGACTTTTAACCTCCGAAAAACCCTTCAGCTCACAAACACAGCTTCCAGCTTGCCTGATCTCCCGAGACATATTCTCTCCTGCCCCGCTGCTCACTTCCCATCATTCAATCTTTCCGAAAACATACTTTGAAACTATCTCTTCGAAATCTATGGGCGGCTGAGTCTCCCTGATCCTGGATCCGGGCAAAAGAATCTTTTCAGAACCCCCCGGACTTATCTCAACAAATTTTTCACCTATCAGCCCCTTGGTCTTAATGGAGGCAATTGCATCCTCCTGGACTTTGATATTCTCGGGGAGGTTTATCACAACTCGAGCCTCATAATCTTCAAGCGTGATACTCTTGACGCGCCCAATATCCACACCAGCGATAACAACAGGTGAGCCTATTTTCAAACCGCCGGTGTTTGAAAAAACTGCATATAGCTCATAGCCCTTGCTGCCCATAATCTCCATCCTTCCGAGCTTAATAGAAAGATAGCCAAGGCAAATAATCCCTGCAATGACAAAAAGGCCGACCGTCAGTTCAATTTGAAACCTTTTCATTTTCTCCCTCTTCCATTCACAAGACTCCTTAGCCTCACAAACGGCAATGTTTTTCACCCTACATAAAACAGCCCTTGTTCACGACCCTACGAGTCGCGCTTATCAACATCATAGATGTCTTCTCCGCCCCTGCCGCTCTCTAATTCTCCCTTGGACAACTGTATACTCCCTGACAAAAAGCTACGAACCAGAGGCTCCTTGGATGAAAAAATTTCCTCCGGGCTTCCCTCGAACAAAATTTCTCCCTCGTGTAACATCGCCACCTTGTCCACGATTTCAAATATTTTCGGAATCTCATGGGTTACTATAATTCCCGTAAAGCCGAATCGCTTGTGGCACGAATCAATGAGGTTCAAAATGGACTGCCCGGTAAGCGGGTCAAGACCTGTGGTAGGTTCGTCAAAAAGCATAATCTCCGGCTCTTCCACCAGAGCCCTGGCCAGGGATGCGCGCTTGATCATCCCCCCGCTTATCTGAGACGGATATTTTTCTTCAGAGCCTTTTAGCCCGACGAGCTCAAGTTGGTAGATAACTTTCTCCCTTATCTGGTTTTCCCTCAGCTTTGTTTTTTCTTTCAGAGGGAAAGCCACATTTTCAAAAATGGTCATTGAATCAAACAGCGCCCCACTTTGAAAAAGAAAACCCAGGCGGTTTCTCAGCCGAGAAAGATCCCTTCCCTTGAGCGATGCCATGTCATGGCCATCAACGATCACGTTCCCGCTGTCAGGCTGCATTAACCCGGCTATGTGTTTCAAAAGGACACTCTTCCCAAAGCCGCTCCTACCTATCAGCGCCAGGACCTGGCCTTTCCCCACTGAAAACGAGGCTCCCCGGAGGACTTCAAGCCCATCAAAAGACTTGTATAATTTTTCAACCTTTATCATCTCATCAAAAAAACAAACGTGTTGAAGTCAAGAAATAATCCCATACAAGGATAAACACGGAAGACACGACGACTGCCTGGGTCGTGGCCTTGCTTACTCCTTCAGCGCCGAAGCCTGTGTAGTATCCCGTGTAATAGCCCTTGAAGCAGCAGATCCAGGCTATAAGGAGACCAAAATTGAGGGACTTGAAAACTCCTTCCCATATGTCACTCATGTCCACGTAGCTGACCATTTCCCCAAAATAGACCCCAGAGCTGACCCCCAAGAGCTTTACTCCTATAAGATACCCTCCAAAAATGCCGACAACATCGAAAATAGCCGTGAGAAGGGGAAGGGAAATGACTCCTGCCCAAAAGTTCGGAACCACAAGGTATCGGTAAGGGTTGAGGCCCATCAGCTCAAGGGCGTCGATCTGCTCACTGATTCGCATAATTCCTATTTCTGCGGTCACAGAGGACCCTGCCCTTCCTGTCACCATCAGCGCGGATATTACGGGGCCCATCTCCTTGATTAGAGCAAGCCCCACCATTGGCCCCAGAAACGCGTCAGATCCAAAACGACTGAGCGTGTTAAAGCCCTGATAACCAAGCACCATCCCGGTAAAAGCGCCTGTGAGAAAAATCACGGAAATGGACTGAAACCCGATAAATTGAATCTTCTTGAGAACCAGTGAAAACTTTAGCGGAGGAGTCACAGAGTAAAAGGCCGCCTTGGCAAGAAAGATCCCCATACTGCCCATTCTAAGTATGAGCCTCAAAGTTACTGCACCCAACTTTTGAACAAAATGCATATCTAGCCCTACAACTTCTTTCGCATTCTTCTCTCTGCTGCGCTTTTTATCATGATCTTCCTATCCATGCAAGTCCCCGGGAAATCAGAATCGATGCACTAGACCAAGCAAGCAAAAGAACTGAATCAGTCCATGAATACTATGAGCACGGAAGACAAGTGGCTGAAACAAGGAGATGCAGAGGGAGAACCTATGAGCTGACGCATGATTCTACGATGGAGAAAACTTTGTTTTCGGTATCCAGCATCCCTCTAACGCCTATGGGGATGGGCATGTTCCTGGGACCATGCCCTGAGGGCAGCCCGCAAAAAATGGGAACATTGAGGTAGGAAAGTTTCTCATCCATCAGGCGTAACAAAGATGAATTTTCTCCGCATCCCAAGAACTCACCGCCAACCACGCCCACACATCCATCCAGAACCCCGCTGAGTTTCAAGTAGGTCATCATTCGGTCAAGCCTGTAAAGGGGCTCGTCTTTTTCCTCGATAAACACGATGGCTCCTTTTAAAGAAGGCATAAAAGGGGTTGCAATGAGGTTGCAGATCAGACTCAGATTTCCTCCTACCACAACACCTTCTGCCTTACCCGGCCTGATCACCTCCCCCTGCGCAAGGCTCACGCTTTTCCCAATCTCGGATGAAAGAAGGGAAAGCAAGAAATCAATGTCTTCACGATTCTTTGCATCAAGATCCTTGACTGCAGGTCCGTGAAAGGTAACAAGGCCTGTTTTGTTATACACGGCAAGCAAAAGCGCTGTTACGTCGCTGTAGCCCACAATTATCTTTGGGTTTTTCCTCACAAGCTCATAGTCAACGGCCTCCAGAAGCCTCATGCTACCATAGCCGCCTCTAGCACAAAATATGGCCCTTACCTTTTTGTTTTGAAACATGCTGTGAAGATCATGCAAACGCTTTCCGTCACTGCCTGCTAAGTACCTGTCTCTTTCATAGAGGTGAGAGGAAAGCACGACCTCAAAGCCAAGGGATTCAAGCAGAGAAATACCCGGCTCAATATCTTCCTGGGTAACAGGACCGGCAGGTGCAATAACACCGATTTCTTCCCCTTGGTTAAGTCTGGGTGGCTTGATCTTCACTGATTCCTCTTGAAAATGATTACCAGGCCTTCAAGCGTCAAGAATTCTTCCACCACATCGATTGTTTCCGACTCCTCACAAATCAGCGGGGCAAGCCCTCCCGTTGCTATCACCTTGAGCTCGCACCCGGCCTCCTTTTTTATACGATTAACTATTCCATCGACCAGCCCCGCGTACCCGTAAACAATGCCGACGTTCATGCTGCTTACGGTATCCTTGGCGATCACTTTCTTTGGCCTGGCAAATATTTCAACTCTTGGAAGCTTGGATGCTTTGAGAAACAGCGCTTCACAGGAAATGGTCACCCCGGGAGCAATGGCACCCCCGATATAGGCCCCTTCTTGTGAAACGCAATCAAAGGTCGTTGCAGTTCCAAAATCAACAACAACCAGGGCTGTCCTGTACTTTTCGTAAGCTGCCACTGAATTCACGATCCTGTCGGCTCCCACTTCCTTGGGGTTGTCGTAGAGTATCGGCATTCCTGTATTCAACTCTGAGGTGACTATCATGGGTTTCACGTTAAGGTAACGAGCGGCGAGCTCTTCAACCGTACTCAGCAGGGGGGGAACAACACATGAGACAATCATGTGTTTTACGTTTTCGGGTCTTATTCCAGATGCCCTGAAAAGATTATTAATAAGGATTCCGAATTCATCGGCTGTAAGATCTTTCTCAGTCCTTATTCTCCAGTGATTCAGGATCCTGTCCTCTGCTGCGACCCCAAGAACAGTATTCGTATTGCCTATATCGATGCAGAACAACATATCGTGATCTCCGTTCCTTTCTCATTTCGCTTCATGAGACCAATGCACAATACTAAATGGCATCCCTTCAGCAAGCAAAAGGGGTTTAGCTGGAGAGAATAACACAGGTTAGGCTTCTAAGCTGCTTTGCCTCTTTTTATGGCATCAGCCACTTTCACCGTGTCTACAGCCATTTCTACATTGTGAACCCTGACCATATGGGCCCCGTTCAGGATACCTGCCGCGATGGTTGCCATGGTCCCCAGATCCCTTTCACCCGCTTCCCTGCCGAGCAGGTGACCGAGAAATGCCTTCCTGGATGTACCGAGCAGTATAGGCCTTTCCAAAACGCTGAACATAGAAAGATCCCTGATGATTTGAAGGTTGTGATCAAAAGTCTTTCCAAATCCGATTCCCGGATCCACGATGATTTTCTCCTTTTCTACCCCGCCATCCACAGCACGGTTGATAGCATCTTTCAAAAAATCAATTATTTCCTGGATCAAGTTGTCGTAGGTCGGATTGTTTTGCATGTTGGACGGAGTTCCCTTCATATGCATCAGGATAAGAGGGACCCTGCTCTGTGCCGCGAATGTAACCATCTCAGGGTCTGACCTCAGTGCACTGATGTCGTTAATAATTGAAGCCCCGGCGCGGACTGCTTCTCTAGCAACTGCGGCTTTTTGGGTATCAATACTCACCGGGATCGTCAGTTCCCTGCAAATGACCTCCAGTACCGGTATCACCCTGTCTATTTCTTCATTCGCCGAAATTTTCTTTGAATAGGGCCTTGTTGACTCCCCCCCCACATCGATGATGTCCGCCCCCTGCTCCGCCATGGTATATGCGTGATCTATAGCCTTTTGAATATCAAAAAATTGGCCCCCGTCCGAAAAGGAATCGGGGGTCACGTTTAGAATACCCATAATGTAAGTTTTGCAGGAAAAATCCAGACAATAATCTTGCCACTCTACTTTCAAGCTACTGGCTGAGTCCTCCTTCAAGATTCCTTCGTATCGCCTCTTTCGGCGACTTCTTTCGCTTCGCCTCCCACCCCCTTCATAATTTCATCAATCGCTTTGCCGTCCAGGGTTTCCTTTTCCAGAAGAGCATGGGCCATGCGATGAAGTGTATCTATATTGTCCTTGATAAGTTGAGAGGTCTTTTCATAAGCACCAGTAACAATGTTTCTGACTTCTTCGTCAATCTTTTGAGCTGTCAGTTCGCTGTAGTCCCTGTGTTGAGCAATCTCTCGTCCGAGAAAGATCTGCTCCTCTTTCTTGCCGAAAGTAAGCGGACCAAGGTTCTCACTCATTCCATAGTCACACACCATTTTCCTGGCCATTTCCGAGGCTCTTTCAATGTCATTGCCTGCACCCGTGGTCTGGGTTCCAAGAACGATTTCCTCCGCAGCCCTACCGCCCATGAGTATTGATATGTTGTTAAGGAGGTAATCTTTTGGATAAGTGTGCTTCTCGTCCATGGGAAGTTGCTGAGTTAGGCCAAGAGCACGACCCCTGGGAATAATGGTAACTTTATGAATAGGATCGGTTCCCGGCAAGAGTTTGGCCACAAGAGTATGCCCTGATTCGTGGTAGGCGGTTGTTCTTCTCTCCTCGTCACTGATGATCATGCTCTTCCGCTCCGCCCCCATCATGACCTTATCTTTTGCATCTTCGAAATCATCCATCTCAACGGCACTCTTACCGCGCCTGGCAGCCATAAGGGCTGCTTCATTCACCATGTTCTCCAGGTCAGCCCCTGTAAACCCCGGGGTTCCTCTGGCAAGGGTAGGTATGTCCACGTCATCAGCGAGCAAGGTCTTTTTCACGTGAACCCTCAAAATTTCCTCCCTCCCCTTTATGTCCGGCACGGGAACCACTACCTGCCTGTCAAATCGGCCAGGTCTCAGGAGTGCGGGATCCAGAACATCAGGCCTGTTCGTCGCAGAAATCAAAATCACCCCTTCGTTTGACTCGAAGCCGTCCATTTCAACCAGCAGTTGGTTTAGGGTTTGCTCTCTTTCATCGTGTCCGCCGCCCAGTCCCGCGCCCCTGTGGCGCCCGACCGCATCAATTTCGTCAATGAAAATGATACAGGGAGCATGTTTCTTGCCCTGGACAAACAGGTCTCGCACTCTTGATGCGCCCACTCCAACGAACATCTCCACAAAATCCGACCCGCTAATACTAAAAAACGGCACCCCCGCCTCTCCGGCTATTGCTCTTGCAAGCAGTGTCTTACCGGTTCCAGGGGCTCCTACAAGAAGAACACCCTTGGGGATTCTCCCTCCCAGCTTGGTGAACTTTTTGGGGTCGCGAAGGAATTCGATAATTTCCTCAAGCTCCTCTTTTGCTTCATCAACCCCGGCCACGTCCTCAAAGGTAACCCTTTCTTGGGTGTCGCTCATTAGCCTGGCCCTGCTTTTCCCAAACGACAGGGCCTTACCTCCCCCCACCTGCATCTGGCGCATAAAGAAAATCCAAACCCCAATCAGCAATAACATGGGTACCCACGAGAGGAATACCTGGAACCACGAAGAACTCTCTTGAGGTTTTGCCGATATCTTGACGCCCTTGCTTCTCAGAAGCTTGATTAGTTCAGGGTCCTTGGGGGCAAAAGTCTTGAAAGGTCCTTGAGAAGATATACCCGATATATTATCTCCCTGGATGGTAACCTGCATGACGCTTCCGTTCTCCACCAGAGTCAGAAAATCGCTGTAACTGATAGAAGTGCTCCCCTTTTGCGGCTTCTTGAACACCTGAAATAGCATTATCATCATCAAGCTAATCACGAGCCAGAGAGCAATGTTTTTATAAAATGGACTCAAAAGCTGATCCTCCTTCTAACCTAATAAGAGTATTATAATTATATTTTTGAAAATTTCTATCATTCTTTAAACACTTACCATCTTTTATTAATAATAACAAACAATTATCCAATAATTCATCCTTCAATACATAAACTGAGAAGTAGTGATGGTGAGGCCTTTTGCCAACAAGAAGCCGGGCTGGCATGCGTGAGAGTTAGAGAAAGAGGGAATTTTAGAACTTGATATATTTCTAATCTTGGGATAATGCTTTCATTCAGATTCCAAGATTGGGGAGACAGTGATGAACCCTCTAATAACTATCGAAAACAACACCAAGGCCATTATAGGAGCTGGAGCAATAGACAAGCTGGGTGAGGAATGCAGGGCACTGGGAGGAACCAGGGCTCTCCTGGTGATGGACCGAGGGCTTTCTGAGACCGAGCTTTTTCCACGGATTGTGGCCACGCTGCGAAAAAGCCGTGTAAGATCCATCCCTTATCTTGAAACCACCCCCGAACCAAGTCCTGTTCTGGCCGATAACGGAGCCGAGCTGGCAAAAAAGGAAAAGGCGAATTGTGTGATCGCAGTTGGTGGAGGCAGCACCATGGACGTAGGCAAGGCGATTTCGGTCTTGGTCAAGAACCAGGGTAAGACGGAGGACTATATCGGGCTTGGACTGGTCAAGAAGCCTGGACTACCCACCATCATGGTCCCCACGACGGCCGGTACCGGAAGCGAAGTCACCTTTACCTCCGTTTTTACCATGCGAGAAACTAAGAAAAAAGGTGGCATAAACAGTCCTTTTCTGTTCCCTCGAACCGCTATCCTGGATCCGGAGCTCACACTTGATCTCCCGGCTGAGGTAACTGCGCAAACAGGTATGGACGCACTCACCCATGCGATAGAATCATTTACCTCCCTTCAAGCACACTTTGTAAGCGAACCCCTCTCGCTAAAAGCGATAGAGCTTATCTCCGCAAACTTGAGAGGAGCGGTATTCGAGGGTCACAGTTATCCGTTCCGCGAAAACATGATGAAAGCAAGCTATCTGGCAGGACTTGGCCTTGCAATGTCGGGAGTGGGCGCTGTACATGCGCTCGCCTACCCTCTTGGCGCCATGTTTGATGTTCCCCACGGGCTGGCCAATGCCGTTATGTTACCCTATGTGCTTGAATATAACTTTCCATCCAAAATCGAAAAATTCTCTCAAATTTCTCTTGCAATGCAGAAGCACGCGGATCAAAGGCCCAGCCGGGAGGCTGCCTTGCTCGCTGTCAAGGCAGTTACTGAGCTTTCCAGGGATGTCGGAATCCCCTGTTCACTGAAAGAGATAGGTATACCTGAAAGTGCGATACCTGAAATGGCAAAATCAGCCATGAAAGTATCACGGCCTATCGAAAACAACCCCAGACCAATGACAGTCAACATTGCAGAAGAAATCTATAGAACTGCCTTTGAAGGGTAAGAATTTTGGCCACAAAAAATTATAAGGAGTGATCAATGCCGGGTTTCGAGATTATTGGAGAAGAGGAGAAAAAGGAACTTTTAGATGTGCTCTCCCGCAAGGTTCTTTTCCGTTATGAATTTGATAAAGAGCGTAAAGGAGTGTACAAGGTTGGGGAGTTTGAAAAGGTATTCGCACAGTACTGCGGGGCAAATCATGCGCTCGCAGTATCCTCTGGTACAGCCGCCCTAAGAGTGGCCCTTGCCGGTCTTGGCATTGCACCCGGGGATGAAGTTATTACCCAGGGTTTCACCTTTGTAGCAACCTGGGAATCAATCCTTGATGCCGGCGCGATCCCAGTCTTTACTGAAATCGACGAAACTCTATGCATGGATCCAGAGGATCTCGAAAAAAAAATCACTCCCCGCACCAGGGCAATTATCCCTGTTCACATGTGCGGATCGCAGGCCAGAATAAAAGAGATAACAAAGGTGGCAGAAAAGCATGGGGTACCCGTAGTGGAAGATACTGCGCAGTCTTGCGGGGGGAGGCTGAACGGGAAATCCCTGGGCACCTTCGGAAAAATAGGTACTTTCTCTTTTGACTCGGTAAAGACCATCACCACCGGGGAGGGAGGAATGATAATCACCGATGATCGCGAACTTTACGTGAAGTGCTCTGAGTATCATGACCACGGACACGATCATAATCCGAATGTGGGAAGGGGGCTGGAAAAAAGAAACTTTATCGGGCTTAACTACCGCATGATGGAACTTCAGGGGGCCCTAGGCCTTGCACAGCTCAGCAAACTTGACAATGTGATTCTACCAAACCAGAAACAAAACAAGGCCCAGATCAAGGATCGCCTTTCCCGTATCGAACAGGTTACTTTCAGGAATATTCCGGACGAAGAGGGTGATACCGCCACTTTCCTGATTTTCTTCCTTCCCTCTGAAGAAAAGGCGAGGGCTTTTAACCAGGCCATGACTGAAGCGGGCGCCGGCTGTGTTTACTGGTACGAGAACACCTGGCATTACTACGATAGATGGGAACACTTGCTTGAGGGAAAAAGCGTGCTGCGCTACTCCTACCCTTTTAAGACCGAAGAAGGCAATGTGAGATGCAGTTACTCCAAGGGCGCCCTCCCCAGAACAGCCGCCATCTTATCTCGCGCTCTTTGTATACCGATAAATATATACATGGAAGAACAATTACCCAAGATTCTGAACGCAGTGGAAAAGGCTGCCCGAGTACTTTGAGAATATGAAAATAGCACTATGCCAGATAAATCCCATCATCGGTGATTTCGACTACAATACGGACTTGATACTCAATGCCACTGAGCGCGCCAAGAAACTGGGATGTAACCTGGCCGTGTTTCCAGAGCTTTGCCTGCTTGGTTACCCGCCCAAAGATCTTTTGGAGAAACCCGCCTTTATACGGGAAAATCTTGATCATCTGGAAAAAATTGCGACCCGCATAAAAGGTATTCACGTAGTGTGTGGTTACGTGGACCAAAACCCGGAGCACACCGGAAAGCCGCTTGTTAACAGCGTAGCACTTATGGCAGATTCACGCATACAGGGAAAAGGGGGTAAAAGACTGCTGCCAACATATGATGTATTTGACGAAACACGCTACTTTGAACCTGCCAAAAAGAGCTTGCTCTTTGACCTGGCAGACAAGCGTGTGGGCGTCACAATTTGCGAGGATATCTGGAATGTTGGGGATATAGAAGGAATACCTTTGTATCCCCTGGACCCTGTTTCAGGGCTTTCCACAAGGGGTATTGATATACTCATCAACATTTCTTCCTCACCCTATACTCTGAACAAGAGACTCGTCCGCCAGAATATCCTCTCCTCGCTTTCGCTTCGGTACAAAATACCCACACTTTATTGCAACCAGGTCGGAGGCAACGATGACCTGCTCTTCGACGGTGCGAGCATGGTAGTGGACAGGCGGGGAAAGCTTGTATTGCTGGGGAAAGAATTCGAATCGGATTTGCTGGTGTGGGATAGTGAAGAAGAATATGAAGAATTGCGGCAACCCCCTTTACCTGAAGAAGCCTCGATACTCAAGGGGCTTGTCACTGGCACAAGGGATTATGTCAGGAAATGCGGCTTTCAAGAAGTTCTGGTGGGGCTAAGCGGGGGGATTGATTCCTCCCTTGTCGCCGTAATCGCAGAGAGGGCGGTGGGAGCTCAAAACGTTACGGGAGTCAGCATGCCCTCACAGTACACCTCCCAGATCAGCAGGGAGGATTCTAGGTTGCTCGCCGAGCGCCTCAACATTAAGTTCGTTGAAATTCCCATAACTGACATCTTTGACTGCTACAACAGAGGTCTTGCGGAGATCTTTCGAGGTTTTGAACCGGACGTCACCGAGGAGAATATTCAGGCCAGGATCCGGGGCAACATCCTTATGGCATTGTCAAACAAGTTTGGCGCTCTGGTGCTTAGCACAGGGAATAAATCCGAACTTGCAATGGGTTACTGTACTCTTTACGGTGATCTGACCGGCGGCCTCGCGGTAATCTCCGATGTTCCCAAAACTGTTTGTTACAGGCTTGCCAGGTATGTAAACAAGGACAAGGAAATTATTCCTGAAAGAGTCCTTACCAGGCCCCCATCAGCAGAGCTCAGGCCTGGCCAAAAAGACCAGGATACCCTGCCCCCTTATGAGATCCTGGACGATATCCTGGATGCTGCAGTGGTGAAAAACATGGGCTTCGAGGAGATAGTTGCCCGTGGTCACGACCCAAGGGTGGTTGAAGATGTTTTGAGGCGACTGGTTTTGAACGAATACAAAAGAAGGCAGGCTCCGCCCGGTCTCAAGATCACTACAAAGGCTTTTGGATACGGAAGGCGCTATCCTATTGCACGGAGCAAGAAAATCTATTAAGAATGTGTGGCTTTGAGAAAAGGTGCACGTTTTCTCTGCGCATTTTCGTTGAAGCTGAATCCAAACTGGGGTTTAGAGGATGACAGGAAAAATCGCTGTGTTGCCGGGCGACGGTATCGGCAAGGAGATCGTTTCAGAAGCAGTGAAAGTACTTCGGTGTCTGAGTGAGGACTTCGGCCTGGAAGTTGAAATGGAGGAAGCCCTGGTGGGGGGAACCGCCTATGATGCAACGGGCAATCCGCTGCCGGAAGAAACCCTGAATCTGGCCAGGGCTTCGGATGCAATCCTCCTGGGGGCTGTTGGTGGCTACAAGTGGGAATCGCTGGATATATCTTTGCGCCCTGAAAAAGGCCTGCTCGGTCTTCGCTCCAACCTGGAATTATTCGCAAACCTGCGCCCAACCTTCCTTTTCCCGCAGCTCGTCCACGCCTCTACTCTCAAGCCGGAAGTGGTCTCTGGCCTTGATATTATGATTGTCAGGGAACTGACGGGAGGCATTTACTTTGGGAAGCCACGCGGAGTGCGCAGACTTGAAAACGGGGAACGCGAGGGCGTCAACACCCTGATTTACAGTGAATCCGAGGTCCGCCGCATCGGCAAAGTTGCATTTGACATAGCCATGAAACGCAGCAAGAAGGTCTGCTCAGTAGATAAAGCAAATGTGCTCGAATGCACCGAGATGTGGCGTGAGGTTATGAGCGAAGAAGCTCGCAACTGGCCTGAGATCGAATTATCACACATGTACGCTGACAACACGGCAATGCAGCTCATCAGGGAGCCGAAACAGTTCGACGTGATTGTTACCACCAATATGTTCGGTGATATTCTCTCGGATGCTGCCTCGATGCTCACGGGGTCAATTGGTATGCTTCCCTCTGCATCGCTAGATAAAAACAACAAGGGTATGTATGAGCCCGTCCATGGCTCAGCCCCGGATATTGCAGGGAAAAACATAGCCAACCCACTTGCAACTATTCTCTCTGTTGCCATGATGCTTCGCTATTCGCTGGATAAACCTCAAATGGCGGAACGTATAGAGAAGGCGGTTAGCGCTGTTCTTGATGAAGGCAAACGTACTGCAGATATCTGGACACAAGGGACGCAGAGGGTTGGCACATCGGAGATGGGCAATGCCGTCGTGGCCGCACTCCGCCGCCAGATATAGTTTGCCGGCACTAACTGCTAATGTGTTTTCAGCCTTCGCTGAGATCCCTGCGCCTGGGGGCTTTATACCTGACCAAGCAGAGATACGGAATCTCTTCCTCGGATTAATAGAAAATGAAATCAAGGCCCGATTCTAAAGCCCTCTCTTTTTGATTTGCCCTAAATTATTCTTGAAACTCTGCCCTACATGGCCTAATCCTACTCTGTGGCGAACCACGGCTTGAGCGGAGAATAGGCGTGCGACTTGAAAACATTGCAATCATTCTGGTAGAAAGCCAAATTCCTGAAAATATCGGGGCAGTTGCCAGGTCTATGAATAACATGGGGCTCAGGCGCCTGATTCTGGTCAGTCCGAAAAATTGTGATCTTTCCCGAGTTGTAAAGATGGCAACAGGAAGCTCCATTGACATAATAGAGGAGATGGAGATTTATGATGACTTAATGAAAGCCATCGGCCCGCTGCAATATGTGGTCGGAACCACGGCGCGCATAGGCGCCCAGCGCCCGGCGCTTACAACTCCTCGCAAGCTGGCCACTGACTTGGTATCCATATCCCGGAACAACCTTGTGGGAATCCTCTTTGGGCCGGAGGACCGTGGCCTTTCAAACGAACACTTGCGCTATTGCCATACTATTGCCGCAATACCGGCTGCGGAGTTTTCTTCGCTAAACCTTGCACAGGCGGTGATGATATTTTGCTACGAAATTTTTCTGGCAGCAAAAGAAACGCCGCTAGAACCTACCCCCCGGCTGGCGAACAAGTTTGAGCTGGAGGGAATGTATAAACACCTAAAAGACGTGCTTATGAAGATTGGTTTTATTGATCGTCAAAACCCGGAGCACTGGATGCTTAACATAAGGCGTTTCCTTTCAAGAATGCCTCTCAGGGCCAGAGAAGTGAGGATCATAAGGGGTATTTGCCGCCAGATCGACTGGTATATGGAACAGGTGCAAAAACTCAAGGTGCAAGGGAAACAGGAGTGACCGATGTTACTCCACCAGGATAGTTTTGAATTCGTAACCTATTAGCCGCAAAAGGAGGCACTAGCATGGCAAAAAAGACGTTGCTGGAGGGAAAGAGAATTCTCGCAGTGGATGATGAACCTGATGTGCTGGAAACACTTGAAGAATTGTTACCAATGTGTCGACTAACAAAAGCCCAGAGCGCACAGGAAGCACTCAAGCTTTTGGAGAGCCAGTGTTTCGATATTGCTATACTGGATATTATGGGAGTTGACGGATACAAGCTTCTCGAGGTGGCCAGAAAGAAAGGGGTCATTCCGGTCATGCTCACGGCCCATGCCCTGAGCGTGGAAAACACGATAAAGTCTTTCAAGGAAGGGGCTGCTTCATATATTCCAAAGGATGAGATGGGAAATATAGCAACATTTCTCGTCGACATTCTTGAAGCACAGAAAAAGGGAAAGAATTTCTGGTGGCGGTGGCTCGACAGGTTGGGAGCCTACTATGAAAAGAAATTCGGTCCTGACTGGCAAAGCAAAGATGAGGAATTCTGGCGGCATTTCCCTTCCTGGTAACAAACACGTAGCGCTCTTATATTCTCCTTGATCCGTACTGCTGCTGCCCCAGGATCCAGTCCAGGTCGTACTCCGTGAGGAGGCCTTTTTCCTGCAGGATCTCTCCGAGTTTTCTATGCAGCTTGCCCAGAGCCCAGTTGATATCTTCTTCTTTTGCGTATCCAAGGGCTTTCAATGTTTCCCCTAGCCTGGCCGGAACTTTCCTCTTGTGATTTAGAGCATCCTGGAGTTGTTCACGTGTTATTCTCCCTCCCTGAACAAGCACTTCACCAATTCTATTCTCCTGCTCTGCCAGTGCTTCCTTTAGCTGCTGCTTGGTGATATAACCATCTCCCACCAGTATCTCCCCAACCTTAGGTCTTGTCCATTTGAGAGCGCACAATTTCTTGATGCTAAAACAAATAACAGTGTACAAGAAAAAGCTTATGACAACGAGAACCGTCCCCAGGAAGGCAAAGCTAGCCCAGAAATTATGGGAGATCCCTCCCATCCTGTGAAGGGGGCCCTCAGGATAAAAAGAGGAAACGGAAAGATAAATCAACAAGACAGCGTAGAAGACTCCCACAAAAACGAATGTTTTTGTCTTTGGAGAAATTTCGGGTTCCTGTCTCGAACCAGCCGGGGGCACGGGTGAAGCCGCACCTCTCTTTAAACCAGGTCCCTGCGCACTATATGCCGGCAACTCTGAGCCGTAACCACACCTGTCGCAAAATTTTGCAGAAAGGGGCAAAAGATTCCCGCATTCAAAACACCTCAGGGCCAGTTTTTCTCCACATTTCAAGCAAAACTGGGCGCCTTCTCTGTTCTCAAACCCGCATTTAGGGCATCTCATTTTAATACTCGGTAGCTCCTACCTGATTTGCAGTAAGGCCTGAGCTCCTTTTGGGTCGCCTTGTAGTAAAATCGAGCTAAACTTCTCTAATTATAATCCATTTTTCCAAAATAGGTCAACTGAAAACAGGAAGGGATGCTCCTCAGAAGCTGGACCTTCTTGAATAGAGAGTGAAATGGAAACTAGTGGTCAGGGTTTGCCCCAGCGTTGGCATTAGAGTCTGTGAACCAATCGATCAATCTTCGTGCAATGCTAATCTTGCCCGGTATCTTTTCAGGCAAAGTCTTTGCCGTAAACCACCCGGCATCAACAATTTCATTTTTATCAACGCTAATCTCGCCCTCAGCATATTCTGCCGTAAAGCCAATCATCAGCGAATTTGGAAACGGCCAGGGCTGACTTCCGAAATATCTGATATTTTTTATCTCTATACCGACCTCTTCCCTCACTTCCCGTTTTACGGATTCTTCCAGTGACTCTCCCGGTTCAACAAATCCTGCCAGTACACTGTAGAAACCATTTGGAAAACGAAGTGCACGCGCCAAAAGGATCTCATTGCCCCTAATGACGGCAACAATGATTGCTGGCGATATCCTGGGATAATTAACGAGACCGCATCCAGGGCATACCTTGGCCCGCTCATCCGTCTTCTCTCTAAGGGGGGCGCCGCACTGGCTACAGTACTGATGAGTCCGCTCCCAGTCAAGAATCTCCCTTGCTCTCCCGGCTATCCAAAAGTGAGAGTCCGCAAGCGATCCGAAAAGCCTCCTGAGCCCGTGAAAGATCATGCCTTCCGGAATGCTCACTTGCCCGGCACACTCAGCCCCGTAACATGCTGTCCCGTCAAGATCGCCAACAAAGCAGGTCCGAACAGGCTTTAGGCCCAGTTCTCCTGGACTCTTGCAGTAGGGAATACTTGCATTTCCCCGTTCCACACTTGCCAGAAGCTTTTGCCTCCAGAAAATGAACCACAGGCCGGGCTCATTCTTTTGGGACATTGCTCTGTAGGAGGGCACGAAATTCACTCCCACACTCCCTCCATAACTGCATCGCCTCGCCAGGGCTATGAACCACGCAGTGAGTGCTTCAAACAGCGCGGACCTATGGCCCCGGGCCGGAAGAGCCACTAAGGATTGACTGAGTTCCCCGTGGCAACTTTAAGATAAGCTGATTCAAACTCTTTCCATATTTTCATGCCGATGCGGTTCTGGGTTTCCACAATTTCATTCAGGATAGCGTTGTTTGTCAGGGGGTTGATTAGGACAGCCCTTAACACCACTATGTTCTGGGGTCTGTACAAGGTAGACTCCAGCTTGGTCCTGGAAACAAATGTCGTGTCATCTCTTCGCAACGCTTTATGAAGCTTAATATTCAACCCGTTGATAATGTGGTTTACCTTTCTGATGTTTCTTTCTATTTCCTTTGCCCGCGTCTTGTCCCTTGTTGCTTTTTTCTGCTTTCGCCACTCCTGGATCTGCTCCCTAACTGCCCGCGGAATAAACCTGTAGATCAAAATAAAAAGTTCAGGAGTGTTTAGCGTTTCAAAGTTGCCACTTCTTTCAAGGATCTCTTTCAGTGACTTACTGTTTTCCCTGGCGCTTTTAAACAGAAGTCCATATCCCTGCCGCCCTATTATTTTCAGAGCAGCCCACGGTTTAAGACATGCAAAGGGGCGAGAGCCTTCAATAGTAAATCGCCCGGTATCCACCGAATCCCTCCGGATCACGTACTGCGAAGTCTGCTTTATGGTATTCAGATCCCTTTCGTTTCTAAAAAGAATAAGGCCCATGGCCATTGGGCAATAAAGAAGCTTGTGAGCGTCTATGGAAACCGAGTCAGCCTTTTCGATCCCCTTAAGAGAAGAGCTGTATTCATCCACAAGCAGGGCTGAGCCCCCCCAGCATGCATCCACGTGAAAGTATGCCCCCACCTCGCGCGCTATCTCACCCAATCTCGTAAGATCGTCAATGTTGCCTGTCTCCGTCGTACCGGCTATTCCCACTATGGAGACGATCTTTGTTCTCCTTCTTCCCTTTTCCCTCCTAAAGGATTTCACCTTTTGATAGAGCCGGTCAATGTCTATCCTGTGGTTGAGATCTGCTGGAATGCATACGACATTTTCTTCCCCGAGCCCCAGCAAATTGGCGGCTTTCTTGATTGAATAATGTCCCCTCGCGGAAACAAGTATTACTCCTCTGGAATACCCGTAGTGCTTTAATGCTCTTTGAACTCCCTCTTCGCGCACACCGGCGAAATCCCCGTCAGGAGGAAATGCTTTTTCCCTGGCAACTGTAAACGCCGTCAAGTTGGAGATCGTCCCATCGGAGGTCACGTTGCCGAGGGCAATTTTGGGGTTTTGAATATGTTTCTGGTAATAGGATTCACTTTTATTGAAAATGAGACGGTGGAACCATGCCACAAGTTCTCTTTCAACAAAACTGGACGCTTTTGCTGTTTCGATTTTGACCTGGTTTTGGTTAAGCGCTGCAATTATCATTTCCAGAAGAATCATAAAGTACGGGATAGCGCTGATCATATGCCCCACGTAGTAGGGATTGCCTACCTTGACTGAATGGGCTGTAACCTTGGTCTTTATTTCATAAAGCACATCTTTTATGAGTTGAGGATCAGAGGGAACTGCGGTCTGGTTGAATATCCTGCTGAGTTCCGGAAGCGTAATGCTGCTGTGGATTCCGCCTTTTTCCTTAAAAAAGTCATGGATCATCTCAAGGAGTTCATGCCCGAACTCGATGAACTTATCCGGAGAGTCAGGCATAATAAACAATTTCCTGAGATACTCCAGGTTGGCCTCGATTTTTTTGCCACGCTTTCTCATAAGCCTCCACTCACCCTCAAATCATCCTCTGGGAATTGCCAGCATGCGGTCTACCGCACCTTTTGCCCTGGTCCTCACCTCTTCAGGGACTTTCACAACCGGCTCCATTTTTTCAAGAGCAGCGAGCACTTCTTTCAAGCCCGTTCGTTTCATATCCCGGCAGACCATGTTCGGATCCGCAGGGAAAAAGACTTTATCAGGATTTGCCTTAGAGAGCGGGTAAAGAATACCCGTTTCTGTTCCTATTATAAATTCCCTGTGATCAGACTGGCTTGCAAACGCAATCATGCCGGAAGTGCTCTTTATCTCATCTGCCAGCTCCAGCACACCAGGGGGACATTCTGGATGAGCCAAAAACAGGGCGTTTGGATGAGACGCTTTCGCTTTCTTTACCTGATCAGGTGTCAAGTTGTTATGCACGTAACAGTGTCCTTCCCAGTATGCGATCTGCCTGCCTGTTTGCTTCTTAGTATATTGAGCAAGGTTCTTGTCAGGTACCATAAAGATTTTTCTGTGTTCTGAAATGGAATTTACAACCTGAACCGCATTAGCAGAGGTACAGCATATCTCACTCTCGGCTTTAACCTCTGCCGTGGTATTGACATAGCTTACAACTGCCTCCTCAGGCTCTTCTTTTTTCCTCTCCCTTAGATCTTGTGCCGTTATCATATCGGCCATGGGGCACCCTGCCTGTTTGACCGGAAGCAACACGGTCTTTTCAGGCGATAGAATCGATGCAGTTTCAGCCATGAAGTGCACACCGCAGAACACAATCACCTCTGCGTCGGTCTGCGACGCTTTTATTGAAAGTTCAAGTGAATCGCCACAAAGATCGGCTATATCCTGAATCTCCGGGCGCTGGTAGTTGTGAGCAAGAAGGATCGCCTTTCTTTTCTTGATAAGTTCTCGTATTTTCTCTTGAAGTTTTTTGTCACCTGTTTCTGTTTCCATCCTGGAGGAAACCTCCTTTTCCCTTAATTCACTTTTCCTCGCCAAGAACTCCGGTTCTCACTCCCTCATCCTCCACACATGGACGAAGTTCTGAAAGACCGCAGAGTCTGTGTCTCAAAATAATTAGTTCTGGGTAGGTATAATTAATTTTAACCTGAGAAGTCAAGCTGTTTGAAAGAGCCCTGATTCGCGACAAAGTGATAATCCAGGGCGCAGCCTTGGATCGCTCCTCCTTAAAACGTACCTTAAATGTCTCTCTTTTAAAGATTCCCCCGGCTAAAGCCGGGGTCCTTTCGGTTACAGCTTCAGTTGAAGCTGACCTGAATCCTGTCGTCCTTGGAGTTCGACATACTTTTTAATGATATCTTCATCGACTCC
>JAFDEF010000006.1 GCA_019310485.1 Deltaproteobacteria bacterium
TTGGGGCCAATGGTTTTACACTAAAAAGTTCTGCTATTGTAAAGTATTAGGGAGAAAGCAAGTATGGGTGTAAAAAAGTAAAGGGGGAGGGGAGGTGCAGGGAGCAAGGGGAGGATCTAAAGAGAAAATATGCACATTTAGCAGGGTGGGGGGCACAACTTCCTGTGCATTGCAAGATGCCAGAGGTGAATACTTAGGTTAAAAGGTAGAGGGTGGAAGGCACAGGGTAAAAGGGAGAATGTGGTATTATCCTGTGATGAGAATGTCGTGTGATTTTGGGCCGCAATTAAACAGGAGGTCAAACGCGGAAAGGTTGGGCAAGAAATTCCCCCAGAGTTGAGGGTATACGGGAGAGGGTGGTTTGAAAAACTCGATGGTTATGCCCTCTTGTTGAAACATTCGGAGATCAAGGTACTTTTTTGCAGACGCCTGTGCTAAGAACTGCGAGGCTCCAAGCCTTTTACATATCTTGATAAGTCGTTTATTGCCGGTTTCATTTATTTGCAATTCGGAGAGCATCACAATCTTTGTTTGGATCTGGAGATGCTCGAGCAGGTACTTGATGACTCTCATATTGAAATCTATCAGCCTTTCAACTTGCTGTGAAAACAATTCTTGGAGGAAACCCAAGTGTTGATGGAAGTATGGAGCCCTGGCATATGCACTCTTTAAACTCCCGAGATGCTTTTTTGGCCAGCGTCCCTCGTAATATATTCTCACTTCGTTTATCCGCTGCAAGCCAAGCCCTTTTTTCCATACCGGAATGGTCATCCACAGCGTGCCTTGATCGTTTTTGAAGCGATTCCTGGATATCCAGGTCGTTCCTCTGGGAAATTGAACCTCGTCCAAAATAACGAACACGTCTGAGAGATGGGCTTTGAAAAAGTATCCCGGAAACGGAGCAAAATAAGGCTGGGAGGCGGAAAGGATCATATCATTTAAATAACCAAAACTGGATCTGGAAATGAAACCATTATCATCCAAAGCGTAACTTATTTCAAGGTGAGGGAAGAAAAATGGATTAAGGTCAGGCGGTGTTGGCGGCGGATCACTTGGAAAGGACGAGGCTTGAAATATGTACAAGTTTAATATTTGAATGTTTGATGTCTTCTCCGAGGAAGAGGCCAATGGCACGCGCTGTTTCCGGGAAAGGGTGACCAATTGCAATGGAATGGCCGTATTTCAAAGCGATTTTTTTGAGGCGTCTTAGTTGATTAAGGATATCAGGGAGATCAAGGCGGTTATCCAGAAAGATATTCCTTGCAGCAGACGGGATGTGAAGTTTCCTGGCGGTCTTGTAACCTTTAGACCTGTTGGTGGTGAGGCTATCAACAAAGAAAAGGCCGTTTCCCTTCACTATTTCAAGCGCCTCAAACATCTCGCGCTCGCACGCGGTGAATCTGGACCCCATGTGGTTGTTTACGCCTTTTGCAAACGGCACCGCAGATATGTTCTCTTCCAGAACCTTTGTGATTCTTCCGGGTGCATCTCCTGCATAAAGGGCGCCCGGCCCGGGGTTAATGCGGGAGTCAATTGGCTC
Source organism: Deltaproteobacteria bacterium (assembly GCA_019310485.1). Classification (GTDB taxonomy): domain Bacteria; phylum Desulfobacterota; class DSM-4660; order Desulfatiglandales; family HGW-15; genus JAFDEF01. The sequence goes on from JAFDEF010000006.1 coordinate 1,541, forward strand.
CATTGGCTGGTGGAGCATTATTTCGTGGCCTTCTGAGTGTATCTCAAACGCGAGTTTTTCCGACCAGGAGAGTCGGGGCAAGACAGCAAAAGTGATAGGGGCGCCTAATTCCAAGAACTGTCTAGCCCGACGGACGCTGCACCCGATATCATCAATGATCAAGGCGATGCAGGGTTGAAGGAGGGAGGTTTTGTAATTTTCATTGCAGGCAAAGGCTCTAGAAAAGGTATTGAGCCCAAGGAGGCTTCCCATGAGAAAAGAGGCGCCCCTAACAAGAAATTTCCTTCTATCCATTAATTTTCGCTTTTCTTCCACTATCCGCCTTCAGAAGGAAATATCCCCAAATTTGTAACTTATGCCACAAATACAACAAATTGGGTAGCTTGTCAAGTAAAAATACAATATATTGTATAAGTATTGTAAATAACTGACATTCTGAGTCAAAAAAATTTACATAAAGCCTAGTAGGGATACAAAAAGCTGACCACATCATGTTGTGGCGCTCCTTTCCCTTGCCATGGGCGGCAGCACACTCTCCTTTTCGCGCTTCCAGGGGCAAGAAAGTTACGAATGGCAAGTGACAAGTAACAAGAAGATCTAATGCTGGCATGGCTATGGCACCCGATGCCGCCGCCAGCGGCTAGCGAGGGACGGACATGAAGCCTTTTCTGAGTGACCGGCGGGAGGGGGGCGCTATTTTTGTGACTTGTGAGTCCTAACTTGTCACTTTCTTCTGCGGAGAGGATTGAGTTCTTTTCTTTAAGCATGTTTTGTTGTAAGGGTAAGAACGCTGTGGATTAAGAATTGCGAAAGGGAAAATAGATGTCAGGCAAAGACAGGGAGCTACTCGGTAAAATGCGCTCAGAAGCTGTGGAGCTTTTTAATGCTGCTGTTAAAAGGGTTGATCCATACGAGGCTGTGAGAAATTTTGTACGCTTGAGGCAGGGAACGCTTATTTTGGGACATGGTGATCAAGCGGAGGTAGAGCTGGAACTCGACTCTTTCGATCGCATCTTCGTTGTTGGGGGCGGCAAGGCTACGGCGCCAATGGCAAGGGCTATCGAGGATCTTATGGGCAAAAGGATTGATTGTGGAGTTATAAACGTGAAGTACGGGTTCAAAGAAGAACTCTCTTTTACGGAGATAATAGAGGCAAGTCATCCGCTGCCGGATAAAAGAGGGGTGGAGGGAACCGCACAGATTATGGAATTGCTCGAAAAGGCAGGTGAAAATGACCTGGTTTTCTCCCTTATATCAGGGGGTGGATCTGCCCTCATGCCCTATCCTGCCAATGGCATCAGCCTGGAGGAAAAGCAGGCAGTGACAAGGGAACTTCTTGAGTGCGGTGCCAGCATTGATGAAATTAATGCCATCCGCAAGCACATTTCCCAATCCAAGGGAGGGCAGATGGCAAGAGCGGCTTTTCCCGCAACAACTGTCAACTTGATGCTATCTGATGTTGTGGGGGATCGCATGGACGTCATTGCATCAGGGCCCTTTGTTCCCGACAGGAGCAGCTTTCAAGATGCCTGGGCGGTTTTGAGGAAGTACGAGCTAAAGGATATTCCTGCTTCAATCAAAAGATACCTTCAAGAGGGTAGGGAAGGCAAAGTCCCTGAAACTCCCACTCAAGGGGACCCGATATTTGAGAAGGTTTATAACTTTATTGTAGGAAGCAATATACTTGCGCTAGAGGCTGCGAAAGAAGCGGGGGAAAGAATGGGGTACCAATGCCTGATTCTCTCATCAATGGTGGAAGGTGAAACAAGGGAGGTGGCAAAAGTGCATGCAGCCATAGCAAAGGAAATCCTGAAAAGCGGTCGGCCACTTAATCCGCCTGCCTGCATCATCTCAGGAGGTGAGACAACCGTTACCATTCACGGACATGGCCTTGGAGGGCGAAATCAGGAATTTTGCCTTGCCTGCGCTCTTGAGCTTGAGGACTTGCCTGCTCGCGTGGTTATTCTGAGCGGAGGGACTGACGGAAATGATGGGCCCACTGATGCTGCAGGGGCCATGGTGGATCCCCTTACCGTGGAAAGGGGAAAATCGCTGGGACTGGATGCCTCTTCATTCCTTGAGGAGAACGACTCCTATCACTTTTTTGAAAAAACGCGTGATTTGCTGATAACCGGCCCTACCAGGACGAATGTCATGGATGTCCGGCTCGTGCTAGTCAGGTGAGGGTTTACTTTCCATCCACTTCTTTACAAAGTAAGGTTTTGTCATCTCAAATGTCATGCAGTCTTCCTCTATGGTTTCTTCAGCCTGACGGGTAGACATTCTCTTGGTCTTTTTCACAAAGGAAAAGGTTCTCCCAAAGTAAAGGGGAATCAACGAATCCATCATCAGGTCATGGTCGCAAACACGGTCGCGGTAGCTGATGGCCGTTTCATAGAGAATCCTTGCCCACATCTGGGTGGGGAAATTAAAAACTTTTCTCTTCATACCTTTTATCTCATGAAGCTTGTTAAAAAGCTCTTTTGGTAAGATGTTCTCCCAGACCTCCCTGTAATCATTGAAGCCGTCATGGAAATTCTGGATCAATTTTTCCGTATCCACTTCCACTTTCGGCGGCATTTCAACTTCTCCGAGCCCAAAGCCGTATATTGCCGTGGGCTTGCTGTACTTGACCTTGGTCCAGTAAGATTCAAAATGGCAGGCCAGGGAAAAGATAGTTCCGACAACTTGCCTGAACATGGGGCCAAGGGCAGCGGCCGGGTCTTTTGCCCTGTGGATCTTGGGCCTTCCCATAAAAGACTGGCAAATCGGGACATTTTGATTGAGGGCAAGGGTTGTCATCCAGATGTCGATTCCGAAGTTGGCCACAGCTTCATCCCATATTTTGCTTTCCAGGTAAACCTTTGCCATTTCACCGCTAAAGCCGAAATCGCCTCCTATGGGCTGGCGAACTCTTCTTCCGTAAAGAGCACGAGAAAGCGGGTATGCTATATTGTTCGTTATGGTTCCGTCATACTTGTGCCTCACATACAGCGGGGCTACATAGGAGAAATCATTGAAAAGGGGCTCCCCCAGATGCTTTATCCACTCAGGTGTAATGCTTTTGAGGTCGGCATCAACGACAACGATTGCCTTTGCTTCGAGTTCAACTATTTTTCGAAACAGGTTCCTGAAGTTATTACCCTTGCCTTTGACGCCTGGTGGAGTGGAAATATAGATTTTCGGTATTTCAGTGGGCGTGTCCAAAAAGACTTGCTTGGTATTGTCAGGAGAATTGTTGTCGCAATTAATGATGACCGATGCGGTGTGGGAAAAATATTTGGCCAGCCCCTTGCTTGCCTGGCGCGTGGGAAAAGCAATGGAGTCAGACTCATTGTAAGAGGGGATACTTACCACGAGGTCAGCCTTTTGCACTTTTTCGGGATTAACTTCCGCTTCAAACATAGCAGGGAGTTCCTCCTTCTGTTCTTTGCCTTACCTTGACCTTGCGCCGTGAAGCGCTTTTATTCAGTCAGCCCACTCAAGATGTCCAGCACTGCGTGGTTCCATCCCTCGGGCCCCGCATGCGTGCTGATGCGCGCGGCAGGGATTTGCTTCTGCATTTCCACGAAACTGCTCTGGGATCGAATCAATACTGGAAAATCAACAACTCTCAGCATTTCAAGATCGTTTGGGCTGTCACCCAGGGCAATTGTCCTAACATTGTACACTATTGCTTTGTACCATGAAATCAATATTCTGACTGCCTGGCCTTTGTCGTTTTTTCCCTGAAGGTGACAAAAGCGGCCTCCGGGGACTACCTTGAGTCCCCTTCGCCATGCAGCATGGGAAATGGCTGCAAAATGAGGGCTATTTTCATGGACCAGTATGGGCTCATCAAATTCCCGCATGATTGCCAGTTTGCAGGCTGATTTGCCAAGCCCTGTTAGACGCGAAATTTCATCAAGGCTCATATTGGAAAACCCGCGTATTTGCAAGCCAAGCTCTTCACGGATCTCTTTCAACGACTCCACCAGGCGCCAGTAAGGAGTTCCCAGCGAGAGCTTCCAGGTATCCTGAAGATCAAGTGCACCCTCCGGGGGAGGGGCGACACCGGGCTTAGGGAAGTAGATGGCGCCTCCGTTCTCTGGGATAAATGGGGTAGAAAGTCCCATTTGATGCCGCAGCACTTCCATTTCAGCCCTGGTCTTGCTGGATGCGAGAATTACGGGTACGCCAAGGCGTTTACAAAGAGCAAGGGCCGGGCCTGCAGGTTTCCAGGTGTAAGAGTGTGGATCCAGCAGGGTCCCGTCGAGGTCCGTAAATATCACATAAGAAGGGGCATTCGCTTTTTCCGGTTGGTGGGTGTCTTCCATTCAAGCTATAGCCTTCCCTTTTCAGCAAAATGCCTTTTCTCATTTTCCACGGCCTCGATCAAGTCATAATAGATTCTGGGCAGCTTGTTTGACACCCTTTCCCAGGACACGGTCTGAGGTGTTTCAAACACGCTGGCACCAGCCTTTTCCTCAACCGACATTATAGCATCTGCAAGCCCTTGCTCCAGGAAAGGTTTGAACTCCGGGTAAGTGTTCACCAGCCTCAAAAATTTCTCCGTCATACGGTAGGGGGAAGTGAGCAGGTCGCCTGCGTAAAGGATTGAATTGCGGAAAACGTTTCTTACCATGGACTCTTCTGCGTCGCGATCATATTTCAGGTTGCTGAAATCAGCGTCGTCGGAGTATTTCTTGATTTGTTCTTCGGCTACGGCCTGGTAAGTAATGGCAAGGTCCCTGAAAAAGGTGTCCGATATCTCCAGCCCTTCTTCGATAACAAGCGCGTTCATAAGAGTTGTTACTATGTCGACGGCCATACGGTTAAGCCCCCGCGTTTTATCATCTTCAGATACTTCCTGGTGCTTGTGGTCAAACGGCTGTTGGGCGAACATTACCTGGGCTGCCGAAGACGCCTTCCTGTAAACCTCAATAAGGGTAAATATCTCTACACCCCAGTTGGTGGCAAAGCGCATTTTTTTCAAAAGATCCACGTGGAAGGCAACTTCCCCGGAGAGCTGGTAGTGGAACCCGAGCAAGAAATCTATAAGCCTGAGCATTCTTTCTTCCTTGCTCTCAGTGAACTTTCTTTTTAGGGAAAGGAGCAAGGGGTCGAGAAGCAGGCGTTTTACTCTTCCAAACAGTTCTCTTTCTCGGATTCTGGCATAGTAGGCCTTGGAAAAGTCGTAGTTCAGCACCACCACAGGGTAGAGAAGCCTCTCCAGTTGAACTCGCCTGAAAGTGCGTATGTCGGCATCAATGAGCCCCACAGACTCTGCCCCCAGGGCTATGGCAATCCCGAAGCTCAGGAACATGTTCTTGCCCTTCCCGGGCTCTTGAATGTTAAACCCGGCCTCTGCCAGTGATTTGTAAATGTTGCTAAACCGGGGTCCGTCATTCCACTGGATGATGTAATTCTTGATTCCGTAATCTTTGAGCATGGCCTCCAATTGAAAGGCGTGCTGTTCTGTAGCACCATCAAGGCCAAAGATGATGCTGGAAAGATACTTGATGTCGGCAAGGTTTTTCAGAATGTTTTGAAACACGGGCACGTTGTCCGGGTCCGTATATTCGCTGGCCAGCAAGGGAACAATCAAGACCGTTTTTTTCCATTTACAATGCAGCCTGAGCTGGCTTCTTAGATGTTTCCGATCCTGGTTGAGAATATGAAAGGTGGTGATTGCCAGACGATTTTGAGAAAAATCAGACATGCGTTTCCCTCCGGCCCTTTTGGGGTTGATTCTCGAACTTAGAGAAAAGATATTCCTTTGTCAACTGCAGAAAGTTCAAGGATGATTTTGATACATTGGAAGGTAAGGCGAATATGATCAGAATAGTTTTCTCTGGGGGTTAATTTGCTCGTCCATTCTTATACCGAAGTGGGAATAGGCGAGTTTGGTTGCCACTCTTCCTCTGGGAGTCCTCTTTATATATCCAATTTGGATGAGAAATGGCTCGTAAACATCTTCGAGGGTGTCTTTTTCTTCGCTTACGGCCGCAGACAAGGTGTCAAGGCCAATTGGACCGCCGTTAAACTTTTCTATTATGGTGAGCATGATATGACGATCCATCTTATCCAGGCCTCTATCATCAACTCCGAGCATGTCAAGGGCGCTCCTGGCAACCTCTCGCGTGATCACCCCGTCTGCTTCTACCTGCGCATAGTCCCTAACCCTTCGCAGTATTCTGTTAGCTACCCTGGGGGTTCCTCGAGACCTTCTTGCTATTTCAAAAGCACCGTCCTCTGTTATGGAGATCTCGAGGAGTCTTGCAGACCTCAAAACAATCTTTTTCAGGTCTTCAGGTCTGTAAAAATCAACCCTTAGAATTACCCCGAACCTTTCCCTCAAGGGGGGCGTCAGAAGCCCGGCCCTTGTCGTGGCCCCTACAAGTGTAAAGGGTGGTAGGGGGATTTTCATGGTCCTTGCGGAAGGGCCCTGGCCTATTATAATGTCGAGCTGGTAATCTTCCATGGCAGGATAAAGGATTTCTTCCACCACGTGGTTCAGGCGGTGGACCTCGTCTATGAACAAAACGTCCCTTGGTTGAAGACTTGTGAGGATGGCGGCCAGATCTCCAGGTCTATCGATCACAGGACCTGAAGTGCTGTTGACGTTGACTCCCAGTTCACGCGCAATTATATGGGCAAGAGATGTCTTACCCAGGCCAGGGCTTCCGTGGAAAAGCACATGGTCAAGGGCATCTGAGCGTGCCTTGGCCGCCTCAATAAATACTCTCAGGTTTCTCTTGAGTTCTTCCTGGCCCACGTATTCATCAAGGCTTCCCGGCCTCAGGCTGGTTTCGGCCCGGATTTCCTCCTGGTCAGGTTCCGGATCTATTATTCTCTCTTTCACTAAAAGCACCTCAGAGAAACAGTTTCCGGCAAGCCACACAGATTCGGGCTTGCGCCAGGGAGGCACCCGAACCCACGATCAAGCCGAACAGAAAAAGCCTAGGCAAGCACTTTCAATGCTTCCTTAATCAGTGTCTCCAGATTAATATCCTTAATACTGCCACATGCTCTTTCAACTGCATTCCGTGCCGATTTTGTCGGATACCCCAGGTTCAAAAGAGCTGAGATAGCCTCTTCACGGACCTTTTTGTCATCACCACTAATCACAGGGGAGGGAATAACTTCAGAGTCACCTTTGATTTTCAATGCCTTCTCCCGTAACTCCAGCGCTATTCTTTCAGCAGTTTTTCTTCCAACACCGGGAATTGATTGGAGATGAGTAGCATCGCCTCTTGCCATTGCCTCAAGCAGCTCCCCGGGTCCAATCCCGGAGAGGATGTTTATGGCCAACCTGGGGCCTATACCTGTGACCGATATCAGCATCATGAAGATCTCTTTTTCAAGACTCGTGTTAAAGCCGAAAAGATTCAAGGCATCTTCTCTTACATAGGTGTGGATGTGAAGGCTCACAGTTTCCTCTTTTTCAGGCAGGGCATAGAACGTTGAAAGAGGAATAAATACCTCGTAACCTATGCCCGCGTTGTCAACAATGACAGAACGCGGAGTTTTTTCCTTCAGAATTCCATTTAGGTGCGCGATCATTTTCTAAATCGTATCCATGATGGCGTTACAAGGGGCGATTGGCTTTTTTTGCTTATCAAGAAAGGTTTTAGCCTTCAGACTTAGACATAAGCTCCCATATATCCAGATTTCCGACCCGGTCCTAGATGATAATGTTTTTTCTACCCCTTGATATCATACCTTGTCCAGTTAATATGGCAAATGGCTGTTGCCAATGCGTCTGAGGCATCCAGGTCGGGCCGGGTCTTAAGGTTTAGGATGACCTGGGCCATGGCACGGACTTGCTCTTTGGTAGCTCTTCCATATCCAACAACCGATTTCTTTATTTCCAGGGGTGTGTACTCAAAAATCTTAACACCGCACTGAACCGCGGCAATCAGCACAGCCCCTCTGGCGTGGCCGATTTTCAACGAGCTCTTGACGTTTTTTGAAAAGAAAATGTCTTCAATGGCCATTTCCTGGGGCTGGTAGGAGTTCATGATTTCAATCATTGAGCAGAAAATCTCATGGACTCTTTTGTAGAAAGGCTGCCGGAGTGAAGTGGTGATGGTTCCTGCGTGTATGCACGTCATGCCTCTTGTCTTTTTCTCTACCAGTCCGTACCCGGTCACTCTCGAGCCAGGATCTACGCCCAGCACAAGCATTAGCTTATTGCCTCAATAACCTCATCAGGGATATCGAAATTAGCATACACATGGCTGATGTCGTCGTTGTCTTCCAGGGCTTCCATCAAATGTAGCATTTGCTCTGCTTTCTTCCCCTCAAGCCGCACAGTGTTTTGGGGAATCATGCTGATCTCTGCCAGGGTGTAAGAGAGTCCAGCATCGTCAAATGCCTTCTTGACTTTCTCAAAATCGGCCGGCTCAGTGCGTACTTCGAACTGCCCTCCCTCCTGGATCACGTCCTCGGCCCCGGCATCGAGTGCAATTTCGAGGAGCTGTTCTTCATCCATGCTATCTGCATCAAAAACGATAAGTCCTTTTTTTACGAACATCCACGAAACGCACCCAGGCTCCCCAAGGTTGCCGCCGTGGCGGTCGAATATATGCTTGAGATCAGCTACGGTACGATTCTTGTTGTCTGTAAGGCAGTCTATAAGGATTGCGACACCCCCTGGACCGTAAGCCTCGTAGCTCGTCTCCTCGTAAGAGGTTCCCTCCAGCTCGCCGGTTCCTTTCTTGATTGCTCTTTCGATATTTTCCTTCGGCATGTTTTCGGCCTTGGCTGCTTGAATGGCTGTCCTCAGGCGTGGATTACCTGCGGGATCTCCTCCCCCAAGCCTTGCCGCCACAGTGATTTCCTTGATAAGCTTTGAAAAAACTTTGCCTCTCTTGGCATCCAAGGCGCCTTTCTTGTGTTTGATTGAGGCCCATTTTGAGTGGCCGGACATAACAAATCTCCTCCTTTTGACCCTACGAGGACACCAGGTTCTTTCCCCGGCGGCCTGCTGTGAAATCAATACCCATGCTACTCAAGCAAGTGGAGACCGAGGATATAGACTTCCCTGCTGGTTTTCCGAACTGCCGCAGGGCGGACGGTTCGGGTTTGTTCAAAGAGATGTGAAAATTCATTTCTCAACTGTTTTGCGTCTTCATTTTCAAATATTTTACACACAAAATGTCCACCCTTCTTGAGCACCTCCAAGGCGATGTCCAGGGCTTTTTGCGCAAGCGCCGTGGAGCGACTGGCATCTGTTACACGGATTCCCGTGGTTGCGGGTGCCAGATCGCTGATTACCACGTCCCTTTGCCCGACTTGCTCCGCTATCCAGGCCTCATCCAGGTTAAGAACATCCCCCCTGATAAATCTGAAATTTGGGTGCGAAAGATCTCGCGGCTCTTTGAGATCTATGCCCACCACGCTGCCTCTTGAGCCGACTTTTGCCAGGCTGTAACGGGACCAGGAGCCCGGGTAACACCCCAGGTCAAGTACGTGGTCGCCAGCGCGGATTATTCTGTATTTCTTGTCAATCTCTTCGAGCTTATAAACTGACCTGGCCGGCCATTTTTCGTTCCTGGCCCGGCGGGCATAATGATCGTGCCATCTGTTCACTTCTTTTACAGCCCCTGGTTGTCCTGGCCCGTGATGAAACATAAAGAATTAGGTTCTTGCCCGACAAGCTAAGCCGAATTTTCCTCCTTCAGCCTATGCACCCGAATATTTAATCCGCCAGAGGCGGATTAATCCGCCAGAGATAATGCCATATGGCACAATTATAGGCGGACGAGCCCGCCAGAGGCGGACAAGGGATTCATGCCCCGCCCGCTTGCGGCGGGATAGTTAATTTTTTTACCATATCCACCAAGGGTTTGCAAAACAATATTGGCTGCTCCACAAAAAGAGCAATCTCTGTGTCGCGAGCATTGATCTTGGTGCTTTTTGCTGTGCCGTCCGCTTGCGGCGGGGAAGTCAATTAAAAGGCCCTTTGACGCGAAGTACTGATCCGGCGGACGTAGTGCTCATCTGCTAAATGAGCGGGTACCCCTCAGGAAACCATTTAAGCTAAGAGCCTTTCTTCAAAGGAAAAACGGAGCCTGGGACAAGGGATTTTTTCTTGACACCGTGAAACAATTTTTCTATAGTCCATGCGCCAAACGGGACGCTCGTAACATTTGTGGCTCATGGCTTTTGCATGCGTACAGGCAATGAGCTGATTACAAGTGTTTGATATTAGTAACGTAGAAAACGCACGCTGAGTGATGAAACTGGAACAACTTCTATCTCAAAAGGGACCCGGCATTTTGGGCAAATGGCTCAACCTGGCGCTGGAAACATATCCGTCCGATGCGCACAGGTTCCTGAAAAAGCAGAAGGACCGCTTTGCAAACCCGGTGGGTACAACGATTGAACGGGAAATCAAGTCCCTGTATGAAGAGCTTCTCAGGGAGATAGACCCTGAAAGGGTATCACCCATTCTTGACAGGATTGTCAGGATCCGTGCTGTTCAGGAGTTTTCCCCCTCGCAGGCAGTAGCCTTTATTTTTTCCCTAAAATATCTTGTGAGAAGAGAGCTGGAAAAAGAGCTCAGAGAGAACGAGCTTTTTGATGACCTGCCCGGATTTGAAGCGAGGGTAGACGAGGTAGGCTTGCTTGCTTTTGATATCTATATGAAGTGCAGGGAAAAGCTTTACGAAATCAGGGCTAGGGAGGCCAGAGCAGAGGTATCCGGACTGCTTAGAAAAGCAGGCATGATAGGAATGGTCCCTGTATGGAAGGCGGGCATCGAAAAAGATAATGGCGGGTAGCAAATAAAAGGGAGTTTAGGCGTTCGAAATTACAAAGGGGCTTAGTTCACGATACGAGGTAGCTATCCATGAATTTTGTCGTTGGAATTTTGTTTTCAGGCATTGCAATGATCATACTCATTCTGATTCCATGGGTAGGGGTGGGAGCTTTCGATTTGCGCCTTGTTTTTGGAATAATTGTTCCCTACCTGGCCCTTGCCACATTCTTTGTGGGGATTGTCCTTCGGGTCATCAACTGGGCACGTTCACCCGTACCGTTCAGGATCCCTACAACCGCCGGACAACAGTGGAGCCTTCCCTGGATCAAACCAAACCGCATTGATAATCCAAAGGGAACCGGCGGCGTGGTCGTGAGGATGATATTTGAGGTCCTTTTGTTTCGGTCCCTGTTCAGAAACACGAGACTTGAATTCAGAAAGGGCCCGAAAATTACATATGAGTGGGAAAAATGGCTATGGCTGGCAGCGCTTGTTTTTCACTATTCTTTCCTCGTCATTTTTCTTAGGCATTTCAGGTTCTTCCTCGATCCCGTTCCTGCCTTTATCCACATTCTTGAAAGGCTGGACGGCTTCCTGCAGATGGGGCCCTTACCGGTGAGCGGCCTGGGGGTACCTGAGGTTTACATCACCGATATGCTGCTTTTGTTGGCACTTCTGTACCTGTTTCTGCGAAGGCTGTATGTACATCAGACCCGCTATATTTCTCTCCCTGCAGACTATTTTCCGCTTTTCCTGCTGCTTACTCTGGGGCTTACCGGAGTGTTGATGAGATATTTTCTAAGGGTGGATCTCACTGCAGTAAAGGAACTTGCAATCGGCCTGGTCAAGTTTCACCCAAAAGTACCTGAGGGGATCGGTGTAATTTTCTACATTCATCTTTTTATGCTTTGCACGCTAATTGCCTATTTTCCCTTTAGTAAGCTTGTGCACATGGCTGGAATTTTCCTGAGCCCCACAAGAAACCTATCCAACAACAGCAGGTTTGTACGGCATATTAACCCGTGGAACTACCCGGTTAAGGTTCATACCTATGAGGAGTATGAAGATGAGTTCAGGGACAAAATGATAGAAGCGGGGCTCCCGGTTGAAAAGATGCCTGAAAAAGCTGAAGAAGGTGCTGGTGCAAAAGAAGAAGAAGAGAAAAAGGAGTAAATATGTCCGATTTACCCAAACCTGAAGATCTTGCAAAAGTAAAGCATCTGCCGCCTATCTGGAAGGGGTGGATGCGCACCCCGGTTGAAATCAGAAGCGGTATCTATTGTTATGGCTCCAAGCCAGCCAACCTTGAATACGTGGGTATGCCCAACCCTCGGGAGTGGTCGCCTGTCGATGAGGACTGGAAGCTGCCTGATAACTGGAAACAGATCTTTCTGGATGGTTTGCGGGAACGGCTGGAGAAATTCAGGTCGTTAAAAATATTTATGGATATCTGCGTGCGCTGCGGTGCTTGTGCCGATAAGTGCCATTTCTTCATAGGCAGCGGTGATCCCAGAAATATGCCTGTTTTGAGAGCCGAGCTCCTTCGCTCCATTTACAGGAAAGAGTACACGACAGCCGGGAAAATCCTCGGCCGATTTGCCGGCGCAAGGGAAATGACTTACCAGGTGCTAAAAGAGCTGTGGTACTACTTTTTCCAGTGCACGGAATGCAGGCGGTGCTCGTTGTTTTGCCCGTACGGGATTGACACAGCCGAGATAACGATCCTGGGTAGAGAGCTTCTCAATCTTCTAGGCTTAAACACTGACTGGATCTCCGCGCCTGTTGCCAACTGTTACAGGACTGGTAATCACCTTGGTATCCAGCCTCATGCCTACAAGGACATGATAGATTTTTTCGTTGACGACATCGAGGAAATAACAGGGGTGAGACTTAACCCCAGCTTTAACAGAAAAGGGGCGGAAATTCTTTTCATTACTCCTTCAGGAGATGTGTTTGCCGATCCGGGGACTTACACGTGCATGGGATACCTGATGCTTTTCCACTACCTGGAGAATCTCGGCCTGGACCTTACCTGGAGCACTTTTGCCTCTGAAGGAGGAAATTTTGGCTATTTTACCTCCCATGAGATGGCTAAAAGGCTGAACGCAAAAATGTATGCCGAGGCAAAGCGTCTTGGTGTCAAATGGATCCTGGGGGGCGAGTGCGGACACATGTGGCGCGTGATTAACCAGTACATGGACACATTTAACGGACCTGCGGATTTCCTTGAAGAACCTGTTTCACCAATCACCGGCACGAAATTCGAGAATGCCAAGACAACCAAGATGGTTCATATCACCGAGTTTACCGCTGACTTGATAAAGCAAAACAAGTTGAAACTGGATCCAAGCAGAAATGACAACCTTGTGGTTACGTTTCATGATTCATGCAATCCTGCCCGCGGTATGGGTCTTCTCGAAGAGCCGAGATATATAATCAAGAACACCTGTAATCATTTTTACGAGATGCCGGATACGACCATAAGGGAACAGACTTTTTGCTGCGGAAGTGGTGCAGGCCTTAATGCGGGTGAAAACATGGAGCTAAGGATGCGGGGAGGGCTTCCAAGAGCGAACGCGGTGAAGTACGTGCACGAAAAATACGGAGTTAACATGATGGCCTGCATATGCGCGATTGACAGGGCTGCTCTGCCCACTTTGATGGAATACTGGGTGCCCGAGGTGGGAATCACCGGTGTTCACGAGCTGGTTGGAAATGCACTGATTCTGGAGGGAGAAAAAGAAAGAAAAACCGATCTTAGAGGTGAGCCACTCCCCGGGATGGAAGAGGAGGAGGAAGAAGAGAATGTATGATGCGGGAAAGATCATAGTGGGGCTTATAATCGGCATTGGCCTGCTCCTGTTTCCTTTTTACTATAACGCTGGAAAAGCTGCCAAGGCACCTGAACCACAGCTAACGCCCAAGGCAAAAGAGGCCAAGGTTTGCGTGGCGGAAACCTCCTACATGAAAACCTCTCACATGCACCTGCTTGAGAGGTGGAGGCAGGAAGTGGTGCGTGGGGGAGAGAGGTACTATACCGCGAGCAATGGGAAGGTCTATTACAAGAGTGTTGAAGAGACATGCCTTGATTGTCATTCCAATAAGTCAAAATTCTGTGACCAGTGTCACGACTACATGCGCATATCTCCCTATTGCTGGGACTGCCATATTGCACCTAAGGAGACCAAGTGATGGACATTGATAGAAGAAAATTTTTAAAAATAGCCGGTCTATCAGCGGTCATGGGAATTGGGGGAAAGGCTGCATTCGAGCTGCTTGCCCCAAAGGAACTGGAAGCTTCGCTAAGGGAAGTTCCCCTCACTCAAGGAAAGAAATGGGGCATGGTCGTAAACATGGCCAAGATGGATGACGAGATCATGAAGCGGTGCATGGAAGCGTGCAACCGCGTTCACAATATTCCGAATTTTGGAGACCCCAGGGTGGAAATCAAGTGGATATGGGAAGAAACTTATGAACACAGCTTCCCGGGGCAAGAGCATGAATACATCGGAGAAAAATATCTGGGGAGGAACTTCCTTCTGATGTGCAACCATTGCACAGACCCCCCATGCTGCAGGGTGTGTCCTACAGGAGCCACATGGAAAAGAGAAGACGGTATTGTGATGATGGACTGGCATCGTTGCATCGGCTGCCGGTTTTGCATGGCAGGATGTCCGTATGGCTCCAGGAGCTTCAACTGGGGAGATCCGAGGAAAGCGCCCAAGGAACTTAACCCGGACTTCCCCACGAATCGCGATTACCCGACAAGATCAAAAGGGGTCGTGGAAAAATGCACCTTTTGTGATGAAAGGATCGCCAGAGGACAGATTCCTGCCTGCGTGGAGGCTGCTAACGAGATAAGAGAAGGGGCGCTGGTGTTTGGAGATCTGGATGATCCTGACTCAGATATAAGAAAAGTCCTGAGGGCCCATTACAGTATTCGGCGCAAACCGGAACTGGGCACCGGACCCAATGTTTATTACATAATATGAGGGAGTTATGCTTGATAAAGCGCTAAAAGGAAGTGCGACATACTGGGGGTGGTTGTTATTCCTGCTTGCATTTATTGGGGTTGGCTTTGGATGCTACCTGTACCAATTTTCTGAAGGGTTGCGCATAACGGGCATGAGCAGGGATGTTTCATGGGGTTTTTACATAGGACAGTTTACCTATCTTGTCGGCGTAGCGGCATCCGGAGTCATGGTTGTCTTGCCTTATTATATTCACAATTACAAGGCGTTTGCCAGAATCACCATTTTGGGAGAATTCCTGGCTGTCTCTGCGATTGTCATGTGTGGGCTCTTTATTTCGGTGGATCTTGGGTACCTTCCCAGGGTCATGAACATAATTTTGTACCCCCACCCGAATTCCATCCTGTTCTGGGATATGATTGTTTTAAACGTGTACCTCCTGCTGAATATCTTTATAGGATGGAATGTCCTTAGCGCAGAAAGAAAAGGTGTTCACTATCCGAAGTGGATCACCCCTTTGATTTACATATCAATTCCGTGGGCCTTCAGCATTCATACTGTAACGGCGTTTCTTTACGCCGGCCTCCCGGGCAGGCACTTCTGGCTAACAGCTATTATGGCGGCACGGTTTCTGGCCTCGGCGTTTTGCTCCGGTCCCGCCTTGCTGATTCTCTTGTGTTTCATTGTGAGGAAACTATCCAGGTTTGATCCCGGAAAAGAACAAATCAGGACACTTGGCGGCATTGTCGCTTATGCAATGATACTCAATGTGTTTTTCTTCCTCCTTGAGCTCTTTACGGCATTCTACAGCCGGATACCTGAGCACATGCACGCTATCGTATACCTTTTCTTTGGCCTTGAAGGGCACACAAGGCTTGTGCCGTGGATGTGGGGAGCCACCGTATTTGCTGTGATAGCACTTGTGCTTCTTATTATTCCGCAGTTGCGCCGACGCGAGGGCATACTTGCCATAGCCTGCGGCTCGGTAATTGTGGCTACGTGGATTGATAAGGGCTTGGCCCTGGTTGTCGGGGGTTTCATACCAAATCCCTTTGACAGGATCTTTGAATACTGGCCCACGACCCCGGAGGTCTTCATCTCTCTCGGGGTTTATGCAACGGGATTTTTTGTGCTTTCTGTACTCTACAAGATTGCGGTCTCTGTTAAGGAGGAAGTTGCTGCCTGAGAAGGGCAGCCCGGGCACACTTGAGGGCGACAAAAAGACTTGACACCTATATTTTACTTTGTTAAAGAATCGTCGCGCCGTTTTCAAAGGCGTTTTTGTTGTTTGCACTAAAGATCTAGTTTTTTAGGTTTACTAATAAATACAGGAGGGTAAGTGAGATGGCATATGAAGTAACAGTTGATCCGGACAAGTGTGAAGGGTGTGAAGAGTGTGTGGAGGTTTGCCCTGTAGACGTCTACGAAATTCAGGACGGAAAGTCTGTACCTGTCAACGCGGAAGAATGTCTGGGTTGTGAGAGCTGCGTGGAGGTGTGCGACCAAGAAGCTATAACCGTTACCGAAGTTTAAGTTCAAGCAGAGCCTCTAGGGCTCCGGAAAAGGCATCCTTCAAAGGAGCCCCTCTTTAGAAAGAAAAGACTCTCTTTACAAGCGCATTCTTTAAACCTGGAAATTTAAAAAGGCCGCTTCTTCAGGGGAAGCGGCCTTTTTTCTGGTTCTAAAATACTATTTGCTAGGTTTTCTTCTAGTGGCAATTATTACATTTCCTGTAAGGGGCTTTCTTGTCTTTGTGTTTTCTGTGGCAGCCTTTGCAGTCCCTGTGGTAAGCATCCCGCAGCTTCAACACTTTGCCGACTTTCTTGTTGGGATCGTGACAGCTGCTGCATTTTTTGACAGGGTCTCCTTCCTTCCAGACATTTTTCCCGTCTTTATAGACATGATGGCATTCAGTGCAGGCATCACCATAGTCGGCAGAATGCTTCTTGTGATGGAATTTGACAGGGCCCTTTCTGTCAACCTTGTAACCATGGTTTTCAATCATGATCACATCAGGCACGTCAAGAGCAGTGAGAGCTCCCACGGCAAGAAAAACAAAGGCAGCAAAGATAAAAATAGCAAGTAGCAGCGTTCTTTTTTTCATAAGAGCTTTCCTTCAGCCTCCTTCCTTGGGTCTTTCTACCTGAACTTGCGTGTAACTATAGAAAATGAGCTTGAAGCATGTCAAGCCCAAAAAAGCTCACTTGAAGCACCGTGTGTTAAGCGGGGGCATCTCGCTCTTTTAGAAAGAACCCCATGGCCTGCCAACAAGGACCCCAGAAGAAACAAGTGGTTTGGGGCGCCAGCGCACCCTCTTTTTCGCGCCTCAACATTCGTCCTCGTACCAGTAACACGCCCCCATGATTCTACTAGGCGTCTGGACCCGTAAGCAATAAACATGAGAGCTTTCATCGGGGCGTTTTTCTTCTGGGGCTGCTCAGGGAAGAAACAAGAAGACTCTGTTGCCCCCAGGAGCGTCCCCGAAAAGTGTGGTTGAGGCTTTTCAAAAGAGCGTCCCCTGCCGCCCCTTTTTTGCTTCAAACCACGAGATGTTGGCAGGGGCATGGGGTTCTTTTTGAAAGAACGAAATAGCGGGTGGCGAGAGGCTTGCGCCGGGTAGTAGGCCTAGGCGGGCGGAAAGCCTGCAGGGAATCTCCCCTGAAATGCCATGCTTTGAATCAAACGATGAGGGCCACCCGCCCGCCTGAGTGGCACCTTGCTTTGCTTTTGCCAACACCTTCGTTTCTTGAAAAAAGAGCGCGATGGCCCTGCTGCGAACTTAGTGCAAGAAACAGGTGCTTTGAAACAAGGAAGGGGCTGCAGGGGGCTCAGGCCTTATCGTAGTGGCTGAACTGCATGGTAAAGGTGCCTCTGCCCTGGGACAGAGAGCGAAGAGAAGTGGAATAACCAAACATTTTGGAAAGCGGGACACTTGCCGTCAAAACCTGCACAGGCTCCTTGGTGGTGATCTGCTCGATTTTTCCCTGCCGTGAGTTAAGATCGCCGATTACCTCGCCTAGGAATTCCTCTGGAACGAGAATTTCTGTTTTGATGATTGGCTCAAGTAAGACGGGCTCTGCTTTTGCGCATGCGTTTCTGAAAGCCATTGAAGAGGCAACTCTAAAGGCCATGGCATCAGAGTGCATCTCACTGATCTTAACATCCAGAAGGCTTGTTTCTACATCTATTAGCGGATAACCCATGATTGGGCCACTGCTTGCGCCTTCACCCACACCTTGCTTGATAGCCGCCAGAAAGTCCTCGGTCAGGCCTGGGTTTTCACATCGGTCAACGAACCGGTTGCCGCTGCCGCGAGGCAAGGGTGAAAGCTCAATTTTAACCCCAGCAAAATGCTGCTGGCCTGCAAGTTCTTTTTGGAAAATCTCCTCGTGTTGAACTTGCCTTGATATAGTTTCTCTGTATACAACCTGGGGCTTGCCCTGATTTGTGTCCACGAAAAACTCTCTTTTCAATCGGCCGACCAGAACTTCAAGATGAAGTTCCCCCATGCCGGAAATGATAATCTGGCCGGTTTCTTCATCAATTTTAAATTTGAAGGTCGGATCTTCAGCGGAGAGCTTTTCAAGAGCCTCCATAAGTTTGTCCTGGTCCTGGACCGCTTTTGGTTCAATGGCCATGGAAATCACCGGGGCGTTGAATTCTATGGGTTCTAGAAGGATAGGGTGGCTCTCGCTGCAAAGGGTATCACCGGTGGTGGTCAGTTTTAGACCCATGACAGCAAGTATATCACCGGCAGAGGCCTGTTCTATTCGTTCTCTCTTGTTGGAGTGCATTTTAAGGATTCGAGCAAGCTTTTCTTTTACCTTTTTGCCTGGGTTATAAGCAGATTCGCCCGCTTTAATCGAACCTGAGTAAACCCGCACGTAGGTCATTTTTCGGCCCTGCTCCATCATTACCTTAAAGGCCAGGGCTGAAAAGGGGGCTTTGACACTTGGTGGTCTCTGGCCCTTTTTGCCGGTTTCCGGATCGTGGCCAACAACGGCAGGTATGTCGACCGGGGAGGGAAGATAGTCAACTATTGCATCCAGGAGAGGTTGAATCCCCTTGTTTCGCAAGGCAGCGCCACAGAGCACCGGAACCAGTTCCAGTTTGATTGCAGCTGCACGTATGGCCCGCTTTAGTTCGTCCGGGCTTAGCTTTTGCTCAGAGAGGTACTTATCCATGATGGCATCGTCTTTGTCGGAGACGGTTTCCAGCAAAAGCTCCCGGTACTTTGTTGCCTGGTCCATGAGTTCACTAGGTATAGGCACTTGCCTGAATTCAGCGCCTAGAGTTTCCTCTTCCCAAACGATCGCGGTCATTCGCAACAAGTCAATGACGCCAACAAAAGAATCCTCTGATCCCCAGGGTAATTGCATGATCAGGGGCGTAGCACCAAGGCGGTCTTTCATCATCTCAACAGTCCTGAAAAAATCAGCACCAATACGGTCCATCTTGTTAACAAAGGCGATCTTGGGCACTCTGTAACGATCAGCCTGGTGCCACACCGTTTCCGATTGGGGTTCCACACCACCAACCCCGCAAAAAACCCCTATTGCTCCATCCAGCACTCTTAGAGAGCGTTCAACCTCTATGGTGAAGTCCACGTGGCCGGGAGTGTCAATGATGTTTACTGTATGATCGCGCCAGTGGCAGGAGGTTACGGCCGAAGTAATTGTAATGCCCCTTTCTTTTTCCTCAAGCATCCAGTCCATAGTTGCTTCGCCATTATGGACTTCTCCCATTTTGTGGACCCTGCCGGTGTAGTACAAAATCCGTTCCGTGATAGTGGTTTTGCCGGCATCAATATGGGCGATAATGCCTATGTTGCGGGTCTTTGTAAGTTTATGGTTCGATGCCATGTTCATTTCCCGCAAAGCACCTGTACCCAAAGGAAACAGGCCAGCTTTGCTCAAGGTGGTGAGGAGTTCCCTTTTGTATGCTCGAGTAGCTGTATTGAGATTGAGCTAGGTAGACTGAAGGCACGATCATGGAGGAAAAAGCACTTCTGTCTTAACCCTAACTGCGTTCCTGGTTACCAGATACGAAGCGTATATCTAAGGCAAATTGGGAAATGTGTCAAGCGAATATAAGGAACAATGATTCATCGTCAAGACTTGGATAGCAAAGGCTTTTTTGACGGCAAACCCAGTTTTTCAATAGGTCGAAAGGCCCGCAGTGTTATCAGAGAAAACGGTCCAGTTTTTTCTTTCTAAAGCTCAAGGGTCCCTGCGGCCGGACACAATCAGCTCTCCAAAGGTGGATAGACCGGAAAAGTTTGGTGCTGAAGAAGTTGACTTCCGTATTGATGAGATATTAAAGTACGAAAAGTAACTTACAGTAAAGACCGGCATCTTTTTTGACGCGGTGCAAGTTTACCCTTGGACAACCGTTAACCGCAAGAACTGATCTTTAGAGCATTGCACCGAACACGCGTGGCGATGATTCGTATTTCGCGAAAAACATTTGTATTGAGCATAATTGGTGTTTTTTTCATAGTGGTGGTTTTCCTGGGGCTAGGGCTGTTTCTAATCAGCCCGGCCAAGAAAGGTGCTGAAAAGGAAACCTTTGTGGTTCGCAAAGGGATGGCACTCAGAGAGGTTGCCACAGGGCTTGAAAAAAGAGAACTGATAAGGAGCAAGGAGTTTTTCCTTTTGTGGGCAAGATTTAAAGGATACGGCAAGCACATAAAGGCTGGAGAATACTCTCTTGGTGCTTATATGTCGCCAGTGGAGATACTTGAAAAGCTTCACCGCGGAATTATTATCACTCACCCTGTTACCATACCAGAAGGCTACACAACAGCCCAGATTGCTCAACTGCTTGATGATAAGGGGGTGGTTAAGAAAGAAGTATTCCTTTCTTTGGCAAGAGATCCTGCTGTCTTAAAACGCTACGGTATTCCGGGACCAAGTCTTGAAGGATATCTTTATCCTGATACTTACCGGTTCGGTTCCGGAGTGAGTGCAGAAGTTGTGGTAGATACCATGGTGCGGAGATTCTTTCAGGTTGTCAGGCCCCTAAAGGCGAGAATGAGCGAGCTGGGCTTGAGCATGAAACAAGTCATTACCCTTGCATCCATAGTGGAGAAAGAAACCAGCCGGCCTGAGGAACGCCCGACCATCGCCTCTGTCTTCTTGAACCGCTTAAAGCGAGGAATGCGGTTGGAAAGCGATCCCACGGTCATTTACGGGATCAAAAATTTCAACGGCAACCTAACCAGGAAGGACCTAGCAAGAAAGACGCCTTACAACACATATGCTATTAGAGGCCTTCCCCCCGGGCCCATCGCAAATCCGGGACTGGAATCTATCAGGGCTGTAGTTTATCCGGCAAAGACTGATTACCTGTATTTTGTTTCAAAGAACGATGGTTCTCATCACTTTTCAAGGACCCTTGCCGAGCACAACAGGGCTGTTCAAATTTACCAGAAGCGCAGGAAGGGGAGACACCCAAAAACCTCTTGACACCCAATAGTGTATACAGTATACAAAATTTGGCTGTAGCCGATTTGCAGCTACTTTTCTGTTCTTGCTTCATCATTTTTTGAGAAAAACCCAATCATTTCTAACCTTTTTCGGCGGAGGAACCCAATGGATCTTTTCAAGAATCTTACTGCATTATCCCTGGAGCAGGCTACGGTTTTGCCCTATTTGACCTTTAGGCTCGCCCAGGACGGCATGAAAATATACAGGCTGGAGCATCCGGTCTATGGAGACCCAAACCGTCTTATAGGGGACAATGTTCTGGGTGAAGAAGGGATGAATTCCTATTTTCTTTGTATTAACGCGGGCAAGAAAGCACTTACCCTTGATCTTTCAAAGCCCGAAGGTCAAGAGATTTTTCATTCATTGATCAAAAAGCTGAACGTTGATATTTTTGCCACGAATCAACTGCCCAGAAACTACAAAAAACTCGGTATTGACTACGAGACCATGAAAGCGATAAAGCCCGACATGATATGGATCGGTTTAACAGGCTTTGGTCCGGATAGCAACGAGGCTGCCTATGATCCTATCCTTCAAGCACGATCCGGATTGATGGACTTGACCGGTGAGCCGGATGGCGACCCTCAGGTCCTGGGCATTCCGCTTCCTGACATGGGCACGAGCGTTCACAGCTACGGGGAACTGATGAAAGCGCTTTTCAAAAGACAGGCAACGGGGGAGGGATCATGCATAAACATTTCCATGTTTGAATCATCCGTTTCCTGGCTCACCGTGCCGATCACCATTTCAACTCTCATGAATAGGAAAATCACTCGCAGGGGAAACACCCACGAATTTTTTTGCCCTGTATCAGTATATAAAACCAGCGATGGTTTTGTCTATGTGGCAGTGGGTAACGATCGGCAGTGGAAGTCAATGGTTTCCCAGGAGATATTTAAATCCCTGGACAAGCCCGAGTACGAAAAGAATGCGGGCAGAATCGCGGATGTCAAAAACTTGAACAAGGCTATCAACGATATTACTAAGAACCATTCAACAGAAGAGCTTCTCAAGCTGTTCAACGAAATTACAGTTCCCATAAGCAAAATAAAGACAATTCCGGAAGTGGTGTCAGACCCCCTCGTGGAACGCAGGCTGCTGTACGCCGAGGATCCAAAGACGGGTACGAAGCTCACCCTGGCACCTCCCCCGGTAATGACCGACTTTCTTGAGAAGGCCGGTCGCAAGCTCTCGTTCCCTCCGAGGTTCGGCGAGCACAACCAGGAGGTTTACGGGCAGGTGCTCGGGTATTCAGAGGAGCAGCTAGCCTCTTTCCGGGAGAACAAGGTCATATAACCAATTTAAAGGAGCTGGAAGCATGGATATTATCGTCTTGATTAAGCAAGTACCTGACACGACCGATGTAAAGCTGGACCCAAAGACCGGCAGTCTGATCAGGGAAGGGGTGGAGAGCATAATCAATCCCGACGATCGGCACGCCCTAGAAGCTGCGGTCAACCTCAAAGAGGAAAAAGGTGGAAAAGTTACCGTTATCTCCATGGGCCCGCCTCAGGCTATTGACGCGATATCAGAGGCGCTTGGAATGGGGGCTGATGAGGGCATACTGCTCTCAGACAAAGCGTTTGCCGGCGCTGATACGTGGGCAACCTCTTTCACGCTTGGAAAGGCAATAGAAAAGGTGGGCAAATACGATCTTGTGATATGCGGGAGGCAGGCCATAGACGGCGATACCGCGCAAATAGGGCCGCAGGTGGCAGAGTACCTTCGCGTTCCCCAGGTAACGTACGTGTGTGGAATAGAGAAGGTTGGAAGAAAGAAGATTGTTCTTAAAAGGAGGCTTGAGGACGGCTTTGAAAGGGTCCAGTGCCCGCTCCCTGCCCTGTTAACAGTGATCAAGGAGGTAAATGTGCCTAGGTTCCCAAGGCTTGGAGGGTTAATAGATGCTTGCGGTGAAAAGGCGAATATCAAGGTCTGGAATGCAGCAGATATTGGCGCTCAGACACGAGACGTTGGGCTGGAGGGATCTCTGACGCATGTTATAAAGACTTTTGCTCCCAAGTTCAAAAGGCAGGGGGAGATTCTGGAGGGGGAGAGCAAGGAGGTTGTGAATACATTAGTGGATAAGTTGGTGGAAAACAACCTCATATAAGTAAGAATGTTGAGGCTCGAAGCAGAGGGGGAGTGTTGGAGTATCGCACTTGACAAGGAGATAGAATATGAGTGTCTGGATTGAAGTTGATCTATGCAATGGTTGCAAGAGATGCCTGAAGGTGTGTCCTTATGGGGCGGTTGAACTCAAGGATGGGAAGGCCCACATTACTGAGCGCTGCACCTCGTGTGGGGCGTGTCTGGAGGTGTGCAAGCAGAAAGCCATCCAAAGCGACATTGAGCCTAAAGTCATACCCGATTTTAGCGAATGGAAAGGGGTGTGGGTTTTTGCAGAGCAAAGGGAGGGCCGACTTCACCAGGTTTCTCTCGAGCTGCTGGGAAAAGCGCAGGAGCTTGCTTCGACTCTGGGGCAGGATGTCTCTGCCGTGCTTCTTGGCCAAGGGGTTTCCGTGCTGGCCAAAACCCTCATATCCTATGGGGCTGAAAAGGTCTACGTGGCTGAACACCGGGCGCTCAAGGACTACAGGACTATTGCCTACGCGAAAGTCTTGCAGCAACTGGTAGAAGAACACAAGCCAAATATATTGCTCATGGGAGCAACGCATCTGGGACGGGATCTGGCACCGCGGCTTTCCCGCAGGATCGGCGTGGGGCTTACGGCTGATTGTACTGCACTAAGTATTGATCCCAAGGAAGGAATTTTGCTCCAGACCAGGCCTGCTTTCGGCGGAAACGTTATGGCCACGATTGCAAATCGTTACTCCAGGCCTCAGATGGCAACCGTCAGGCCGGGTGTGATGGCGGCAGTGCCCAAGAAAGGGAACAAAGGAAGAACAATAAGGTGCAGGGTTTCCCTCACTGAAAAGGAAATCGTTACAAAGATCCTGGAAAGAGTGAAGGAGAAGAAAAAGTCGGTCTCCCTTGGCGAGGCCAAAGTGATAGTTGCCGGGGGGAGGGGCGTTGGTTCCCGGGAACGCATGAAATCGCTTTTTGCCCTTACAGAAGTCATGGGCGGTGAAGTGGCAGGCACAAGATTGATAGTGGAGGAAGGATGGCTTCCACCGGATAGGCAGGTCGGCCAGACCGGTCAGACGGTGAGGCCGGAAATATACATTGCATGCGGCATATCCGGAGCCATACAGCACAGAGCGGGTATGCTTGGATCAAGGTACGTTATCGCTATAAACAAGGATAGAAGGGCGCCGATTTTCGAGGTGGCTGACTGGGGTATTGTGGGTGATCTTCACGAGGTGGTTCCGGCCTTGACCGAGGCAATAAAGAAAACAAGAGCAAAACGGGGGGCATAATGTTACGGTCCGATTCTGAAAAGCTTGTGAGAAAAGTTATGGCCAAGTTCGTGGACGAGGAAGTGATTCCCGTTGCCACCGAACTGGACAATAAGGGGGAGTTTCCGTATCACCTTTTCAGGAAGCTCGCCGATATGGGGGTACTGGGCATCAGGTACCCCAAGAAGGTTGGAGGATCCGGGGGGAACACGACTCTTTACTGTATATGCGTTGAGGAGCTGGCAAGAGGACTTATGAGCCTTGCCGCTATCACGGCAATGCAGTGTTTGATGGCAACAGACGGCCTCTACAGGTATGGCACAAAAGAAATGCATGAAAAGTACCTGAGGCCCGCTTTTCGCGGCGAAAAGATAGGGGCGTTCCAACTTACTGAGCCCGAGGCCGGATCAGACCTGAGTAACGTGAGGACCCTTGCCACCAAGGTAGAGGATGGTTGGGTTATTAACGGGATGAAGACCTGGTCGACAAGCGGTCCCATTGGTTCCTTTCACACAGTGTTGACCCAGACCGATCCCGACAAGGGGCTAAAAGGGTTGATGTTTTTCTTTATCCCTGCCGACACGCCGGGTTTTTCTCACAGCAAGAAGTTTGATACTCTGGGCACAAGGACCTCATCGCTTTCAGAGATATATTTTAATAACTGTCACGTGCCGGATGAATATATGCTTGGAGAACTCGGCAGGGGACTGGACGTGTTGTTGACAATCCTAGCTGAAATCAGGATTATGACGGCGTGCCTGGCCATAGGTCTGCTCCGGGCTGCAATGGATGATTCCATCAGGTACTGCAAGGAAAGGGTGCAGTTCGGAAAACAGATAGGGAAATACCAGTTGGTGCAGGCGAAAATCGCGAACATGGCGGTCAATCTCGAAGCAGGAAAGCTGATGTGCTACAAGGTCACCCACTTGATAGATAATAATGTTCCTTGTTTGAACGAGGCATCCATGGCGAAGTACTTTACCGTGGAATCCGCCTGCAGCGCTTGTGATGAGGCTACAAGGATTTACGGCGCATATGCCTATTCCATGGAATATGCTGTGCAGAGGTATTACAGGGATAACCGGTTCTTGCTTTACGGCGGAGGTACTCACGAGGTACTTCAGACCACTATTGCGAGGCAATATCTGCGGTGAAAAGGGAGTGATTAAGCGGGTGGGCTTGATTGGCGGTTGATATGGCAGGACAAGTACAAACACAGGGTTTTACTTTGAGGTCACTAAAATCTTTGCCGGAGAGAAAATCCCTGGGCCAGCATGTATTTGAAAACCTGAAGCATGCGATAATCCATGGAGATATTTTGGCCGGAGACCGCCTTGTGGAAAGCCGCATAGCGGATGCGCTTAACATAAGCAGAACTCCGGTGAGGGAGGCGATTCACAAGCTGGAAAGAGAAGGCTTGCTCCGCAAGCTGCCTAAAGGGGGTTTTATTGTCGTCAATTTGACGCGAGAGGATATTGAAGAAACCTTTGGGATCAGAAGTGTTCTGGAGAGTTATGCAGCAAGACTTGCTGCAGAAAAACATCGTAAAGAAGAACTGGAGCCTCTGGAGCAAAAAATTCAGGAGTTCGAGCTTTGCTTGAAAAAAGGACAGGTGGATGAATTGCCCCGAATAAATACGGAGTTTCACAACCTGTTTTATGCATTGAGTCGAAGCCCTCGCCTTATCAAGATGATCAATGATCTAAGCGATCAGATTTATCGCTTCAGGAAGATTATTTTGAGAATGAATAATATGGCAAGAACGAGCAATGAAGATCACCGCAGGATGCTGGAGGCCATAAAGAAAAGGGACACGAAGAAAGTTGAGAGATTGGTCAGAGAGCATATTTTGAGAGGGCAGAAAACTGTTTTGAAGGCCCTTGATAACGATTAGAGCTATTGAGAGAGCACGGGAGATCGAAGAAAATGACATCTGAAAGAAAAATAAGGGTTCTTTTGGCCAAACCGGGCCTGGATGGCCATGATCGTGGAGCCAAAGTAGTAGCTCACGCGCTGAAGGAAGCAGGAATGGAAGTTATCTACACCGGACTTCATCAGACCGTACCGAGCATTGTCAAGCAGGCGATTCAGGAAGATGTTGACGTAATCGGACTTTCAATTATGTCGGGGGCCCATATCCCTATTTGCAGAAAATTGATGGAGCTTGTTAAGAAGGAGAAGTTGGATCAAACGCTGATTCTTGTTGGAGGGGTGATTCCCAGCAAGGATATTCCTGTAGTCAAGAAAATGGGGATTGACGGGATATTTCCAGGGGGCACACGCTTTGAAGTGATCACTGATTTTATCAAGGAAAACGCGAGAAAATAAGGCCTCCATGCAATGCGGAGAGGAGCTTGCGCAAAGATCATTGAGACAAACCTAAACCAGGGTTACAAAGCATACCCTCCTTTGCTACTGTCAGAATTGCGAGGGCGTAAAGTTCATTTTTCAGCAAGGAGAAGATAGGATCATGGGAGTTGCCACCTATATCAAAGACGAAAAAGACGCTATTAAGGAGGTCATTCTCCAGTCCGGTATAAAGGTTAAGCCTGTCTATACGGCCGAGGATCTGGAAAGAGTTGGCTTTGATTATTCCAAAGACCTGGGGGATCCGGGAGAGTTTCCTTTCACCCGGAGCCTTTATCCTTTAGGGTATCGGAGCAGAAACTGGACAACAAGGCAGTATACGGGGTTTGGAACGCCGGAGCAAACCAACGAGCGTTTCAAGCTAATGATTTCCCACGGCCAAACCGGCCTGAACGTGGCCTTCGATCTTCCCACTCAGATGGGCTACGACTCAGACGACCCCATGGCTGAAGGAGAGGTAGGGCGCGTGGGGATGGCAGTGGATTCTTTGAAAGACTTTGAAATTGCATTCAAGGATATTGCCCTGGACAGAATTGGATCAGGACTTACGATCAATGCCGTGGCCTCAGTGATGCTGGCCATGTATCAGTCGGTGGCAGAAAAATTTGGCTACAGTAAGGAATCCATATCAGCCACCCCTCAAAACGACATACTGAAGGAGATGGTGGGGCGGGGTGCCTGGATTTACCCGGTAGAGCCTGCCGTCAGGCTCGTTGGTGATGCCATTGAGTATGCCATGAAAGAGCTGCCGAGGTGTAACCCGGTCTCGGTTTGCGGTTACCACATCAGGGAGTCGGGGTGCACTCCTGCCCAGGAGATATCGTATGCCTTCATGATTGCGTTTGCCTACATAGACAATGTTGTGGCGCGGGGCTACAAGGCAGAGGATTTTGTGGGGCGTTTTTCCTTTAACCTGAACATTTACGGAAACCTGTGGGAGAACGTTGCCAAGTTCCGCGCTGCTCGGAAACTATGGGCCAAGCTGTTGCGGGAGAGGTACGGTGTTCAAAAAAAGAAAGCGCTTTTCCTTCGAGGCATCTTCGGCGGAGGGGGTTCCGGGCTCACCAAGCAGCAGCCAGAGAACAATATAGTGCGCGGAGCCTATTATGCCCTTACGGCAGCTCTTTCCGGCGCCCAAACTACTGCGCTTTGCTCATTTGATGAAGCTTACACAATACCCACTGAAAGAGCAGCACTTCTTTCCCTTAGAACATTCCAGATCCTGATGGATGAAATCGGCTTGAGAGATACTGTTGATCCCCTTGGAGGATCGTACTTTATTGAGACTCTGACCAAGGAGATGGAGGAGAAAATCCTGGAAGAGATGGAAAAAGTGGAAAAAGTGGGCGGCATGATACAGGCAGTTTCCTCAGGTTATGTTCAGGCAGAAGTGGCAAGGCAAGCGTATGAATATGAGAAAAAGTTGCAGGAGGGAAAGGTTACAAAGGTAGGAGTTAATAAGTATACCGAAGGTGTTGACATGGAAGTTGAGCTTCATGAATACAACGAAGAATGGGCAGAGCAACAAATAAAAAGGCTAAAGGAACTCAGGAGAACAAGGGATAATAAAGCCGTTAATGAGTGCCTTAAGGCGCTGGAGAAAGCGGCAAGGTCGGAAGAGAATGTAATGCCTTACCTCGTTGATTGCTGTAAATGCTATGCAACGGTGGGGGAGATGGCCAACGTGTTCAGGGACGTTTTTGGAGAGCACGTGGAGCCGAACATTTTCTGAATCAGGCGTTTGCCGGTCAGCTTCAGGTGAACACAGGTGGAAAGGAGGTGAAAAGCAAAAAGGCCATTTATGGACGAGAACTAACTCGCAAACAACCCAAGAGGAGGATCCAAGACCATGAGAAAAAAAATAGCGTTATTAGTGGCAGGGGTTTTTTTGGCGTCAATATTCAGCCTAACCTTGATTCCGGGGCAAGCCAACGCAAAGACGATCAGGCTGAGCTATGCCCAGTTCGCACCTGCGAAGACGTTTGTAGGTGTTCAACTTGAAAGATGGAAGAAAGAAGTAGAAAAGCGAACCAATGGTAAAGTAAAGGTAGATGCCTTTCACGGCAGTACTTTGCTCGGCGCAAAAAACATGATGGATGGCGTAATCGCCGGTACTGCTGACATAGGATGTCTTTGCATGGCGTACCAGCCTGGCCGTTTCCTGATCACCAACGCCACCAGCCTCCCGCTTGGATTTCCGAACGCCCGTGTTGCAAGCCTCACTCTGTGGGATCTCTACAATAAGTACAAACCAAAGGCATTTTCCAAAGTGAAGGTTCTCACTATGTTCACCTGCGGGCCATCTAACATTATGTCCAAAGTTCCGGTTAGAACCCTGGCAGACCTGAAAGGTCTTGATTTGCGGGCCTCGGGAGGTGCCGCAAAAATATTGAAGGCCTGGGGGGCGAATCAAATCGGTATGCCCATGTCTGCGGTGCCTGAAGCACTGCAAAAGGGGGTGGTGAAAGGTCTTTTCTCCTCACTTGAAGTCATGAAAGATTTCAGGTTTGCGGAGATTTGCAAATACGTGACCATTACAAACACGGTGATTTACCCTTTTGCGGTGGTCATGAACCCAGATGTCTGGAATTCTCTGCCCGGGGACGTCCAGAAGGTTATGGACAGTATGGCTAAGGAGCACGCAGAGTGGACAGGTAGCTACATGGACAGGCATATAATGGAGGCAATTGAATGGTCAAAAAAAGAGGAGGGCGTGGAAGTCATCCATCTTTCCAAGGAAGAGAAGGCCAAGTGGGACAAGCTTCTTGAGCCCATTACCTCCGGGTGGATCAAAAATGCTAATAAGAAAGGGCTTCCAGGGGAAGCTATAGTTTCAGACATCAAGGCATTTATGAAGAAGTACGAATAGTGGTGCAACAAACCATTGAGGGGCAGGGTTGTGGATTTCTGGAAACTGGTCAGGGCAGGGCAAAATCCACAACCCGAATCTGTCTTTTTGTAACATTTCGGACTTATGAAATTATGTAATAGGACCTATGAAACACAAGCACATGAAAAAGAGCTAAAGTGACATTTTTTTATTTTGCCGGTGCGTTATAGGGTGGTTGAGGCCACTGGAGGGTTGGTATGGAAGCTCTCAAGAAATTAAATCATTTTCTGAACATGGCTCTGGTCTGGATAGCCGGTTTTTTTCTGGCTGGAATGATTTTTGTCACCTGCGGCAATATCTTCCTCCGAGCGGTATGGTTCCCCTTAAGGGGGACGTTCGAGCTTATGGGATATTTCGGGGCAATTGTTACAGCCTTTGCTCTTGGCTATGCGCAAATGGGGCGAGCTCATATTGCGGTGGATATCGTTGTAGTTAGGTTCCCGAAGAGGGTCCGCAAGGTTTTGAGTGGCATTAATTATCTCATTTGCTTTGTTTTCTTTTCCTTTGTTGCGTGGCAAATTGCCAAACATGCGACAACCTTGTGGAAGAGTGGAGAAGTGAGTGAAACGCTCCGATTTGCATTTTATCCCTTCACATATGGCGTCTCACTGGGTTGCTTTGTGCTCGCGCTGGTTATGCTGGTTGATTTTGTGCAGCTCTTTGCGCCCGACAAGGGGGAAAATACATGAGCCTTGCTGCCGTGGGAATAATTGGGATAGTCATTCTTCTCTTTGTCCTTTTTTTCCTGGGAATGCCCGTGGGCTTTGCCATGGCAATAGTGGGGTTTGCAGGCTTTGCATATGTTGTATCGTTCAAGGCCGCTTTGAGCATGGTTGCCATAGACATATGGGCAACATTTTCAAAATACGGCCTCACAGTCATCCCCCTTTTTATCCTTATGGGGTACCTTGCATTTAATAGCGGAATTGCGGAAAAACTCTACAATACGGCCTACAAATGGTTCGGCCACTTCCGGGGCGGGCTTGCGATTGCCACCATAGGGGCTGACGAGCTTTTTGCCGCGATCTGCGGGTCAAACACTGCCACGGCTGCGACTATGGGCGCTATAGCAATACCGCAAATGAATAAGTACAACTATGATACGAGGTTGA
Organism: Deltaproteobacteria bacterium; assembly: GCA_019310485.1. Taxonomy (GTDB): domain Bacteria; phylum Desulfobacterota; class DSM-4660; order Desulfatiglandales; family HGW-15; genus JAFDEF01. Next base: position 32,472 of record JAFDEF010000006.1, read on the forward strand.
GCAGCGGGACTGTGGTAACCGGGGGCACCCTGGGTACTGTCATGCCTCCCAGCGTACTTCTAATCATTATCGGTCTTCAAACAGAACAGTCCATTATTAAGCTCTTTCTGGCAGGTATTTTGCCGGCCATTGTTCTTGGAATTTTCTTTGTTGTGACAATCTCTGTTCTTTGCAGGATCTATCCAAATTTTGGCCCGGCCGGACCGAGGACGAGCTTTAGGGAAAAGCTGAAATCTCTTGCTGGAGTCACAGAGGCAGTAGCGATATTTGTGCTGGTGATCGGCGGTTTGTATGCAGGGGTATTTACGCCTACCGAGGCAGGAGCAGCGGGCGTTTTGCTGACCCTGATCGTCACGGCTCCTGCCGGAAGGCTGAACTGGAAAGGAATTCTGGATTCTGTAAAAGACACACTAAAGATTTCTTGCATGGCGTTTGTCCTGGTTACCGGTGCTCTGATTTTTGGGAGGTTCCTGGCCGTAACAAGGCTTCCTTTTATGGTCGCGGATTTTGCAGCCTCGTTGCCTGTCTCTCCCTATGTGATCCTGATCATTGTTTTACTGATCTATTTGATCGGTGGATGTTTCATGGATGCCCTGGGCTTTTTGGTGCTCACGATTCCCATATTTTTCCCCCTGGGAAAGGCCCTTGGTTTTGATCCAATATGGTACTCGATAATCATAACAATGGTGACAACACTCGGTGCAATTACGCCGCCTGTCGGAGTGAACATATATGTGGTGAAAGCACTGGCGCCGGAAATAGACATCGGCACTATTTTCAAGAGCGCCTCTTATTTTCTGTTGGCCTGTATCGTTTCCATCGCCATATTGGTGATTTTTCCTCAGATTGTTTTGGTTATACCCAATATGGTGCGCTAGCGGTCTTGTTTCTGAAAGTTTGAGGAAGGGAAAAGATAAAAATGATGGCCAGAACTTTTATGCCTTCAATAGGTTCAATAGATGAATTGAGGGAGCTTCAATTAAAAGGATTGCAGTGGACACTCAGTCATGCTTACAAAGGCTCGCCGGCTTACCGCAAGAAGCTTGACGAAGCAGGTGTTCATCCGGAGTCGGTACGGTCACTTGAAGATATCGCAAAACTGCCCTTTACTACCGCCCAAGACTTACAGGAAGGATACCCTTTTCCGTTACTCAGCGTGCCTTTTGAAAAGGTGGTCAGAATCCATGCCTCCTCAGGAACCACAGGCAAGAGAAAAGTCCTTTGCTATACACAGAAGGACATTGACGACTGGACGCATTTTTTTGCGCGTTGCTACGAGATGGCCCAGTTGAACGCTGAAGACAGGGTCCAGATAGCTGTAGGTTACGGCTTATGGACAGCCGGCATAAGTTTCCAGATGGGATGTGAGAAATTCGGCGCCATGGCAATTCCTGCCGGCCCTGGAAACCTCGATATGCAATGTCAGTTCCTTGTCGATTTCCAGAGCAGTGTCATGGTTGCTACAGCATCCATGGGGTTGCTGCTTGCAGAGGAGGTCAATCGCCGGGGGCTTCAGGATAAGATTAACCTCAAGAAAATGATTTTTGGCTCAGAACGATCAAGTGATGCAATGAGAAAACGAATAAAAGAGCTTCTGGCTTTAGAGCATTTATTCGATATTCCCGGTATGACAGAGCTCTACGGCCCGGGCACGGGTTTGGATTGTAAGTACCACACAGGGATTCATTACTGGGCCGATTACTATATTCTTGAGATTCTCGACCCTGACACCCTTAAGCCAGTTCCTGACGGAGAGACTGGAGAGATGGTGGTTACCACCTTGAGGAAAGAGGCGGTTCCACTGATTCGTTACAGGACGAGGGATCTTACAAGGATGGTGCCGGGAGAGTGCCCCTGCGGATCCATACTTCCCAGGCATGATCGTATTCTGGGGCGTTCAGACGACATGATCATATTTAGAGCTGTAAATATCTATCCGGGTCAAATTGATCATGTTTTGTCCGGGGTTGAGGGCATAGGAAGCGAATACCAGATACATCTTGAACGAAGAGAGGACGGAAGGGACTACATGACGCTCAAAGTCGAGCGCGATGAGGGCACTGATCCGAGCCGTGATCCCGAGCTCAGCAGAAAGATAAAGGAAGAGATAAAGAAGCAGATCCTGGTGAGTGCCGAGGTGGAGCTCGTTCAATACGGTTCCCTTCCGCGCTCCGAGAGGAAGAGCAAAAGGGTTTTCGACACCAGGGAGTAAGCCCTCAGGGGACTTTTATGGAGCCACGTAGCACTTAACAGTGGAGATCTTTGGAAGGAGCGACATTTAGGTCCTTGATGTCTTTGTAATGGAGTAGAGTTTCTATGCATAAGAAGAAGGGGGATATGTAGTATGATCGACTATGAGTATAAGATACCGGCAGATCTTCACGAAGTTTTCACCCTTCTAAAAGAGTACGGGGAAAAAGCGACTCTTGTGGCAGGCGGAACTGATGTAATGGTGAAAATAAGGAACACGCGAAAAGCACCTGAGGTTCTGATTTCCTTAAGAAGGCTTGAAGATCTCCGGTATATCAGAAAAAACGGCGGGTACCGTATAGGGGGTCTTACCACGCACAGGATGCTGGAGCTCTCCAATCTGGTGAGAACCGAGCTGTCGGCGCTTCACGATGCCGCATCCCAGGTGGGATCAGTTCAGGTCAGAAACGTTGCAACCCTGGGAGGGAATATCTGTAATGCAGCCCCATCTGCAGATACGGCTGCCCCTTTGCTGGTTTTGGATGCAGCCGTGGTTCTCGAGGGACCGGGAGGAAGACGCAGGGTTCCGATTGCTGAATTTTTCAAGGGAACCTACCGGACGGTGAAAGAACCCGATGAGGTGCTAATTGAGTTTGATATTCCTGAAAAGATGGGCGCCTTCGGAAGTGCTTACTGGAAGCACTCGAGAAGAAAGGCAATGGAACTGCCGCTTATCGGAATAGCTGTGTCTGTTAAATTATCTGAAGCAAACGAAATTGAGGATTCTAGAATAGCCTTGACCGTAGCAGCCCCCACCCCCATAAGGGCCTACCTTGCCGAGGACTTTCTAAGGGGCAAGCCTTTTACCGACCAAGTACTCAAGGAAGCAGGGGAGATCGCATCCTCTTCAGAGTGTTGCACTCTTAGGACCAGCTTACGCTGCGAAGCGTGGTATCGTGAAGACATGATAAAAATTTTTGTGCCACGCATGGCAAAGCTGGCTGCTGAGCGCATAAAGAGTAGATGAACGCAGTTGTTTAGAAAAAGAGTCTTGCGTCAGACCGAGGCCCGGAAGTTTTTTAAGTGAACTGGAGGAAACATCTGATGGAGAAAGTGTCTGTGTCTTTCACCTTAAATGGTGAGCCTGTAACAATAGAGGTCCCGACCACATGGAACCTTCTCAAGGTTTTGCGGGAATGTTTTGAGTTGAATGGCGCGAAAGAAGGTTGTGGTGTCGGGGAATGTGGTTGCTGCACTGTCATTGTGGACGGGGATGCAGTGAACTCTTGCATTTATCCAATCCCGGAGATCGAGGGCAGATCAGTCCTTAGTGTTGAAGGGATATCGGGGACGGACGGAGGCTTGCACCCTCTTCAAAAAGCGTTTTTAGAAAACAATGCCGTGCAATGCGGGTTTTGTACCTCGGGGATGATAATGTCGGCAAAAGCCCTGTTGGACAAAAATCCTGAGCCTACGGAAGACGAGATCAGGACAGGCATCTCGGGCAATTTCTGCCGATGTACGGGTTATGTACAGATAGTGGAAGCGATTGAAATGGCCGCAAAGAACAAAGAGGGTAATTTCTAGGGGAGGAGAGGATGAGCGAATATTTATACGTGGGGAAAAGTACGCCACGAACGATTGAAACAGACAAAGTGACGGGCAGGGCTGTTTATATAAGTGACTTGAGACGGCCTGGAATGCTGTTTGGAAAAATACTTTACAGTAGATATGCCCATGCAAAAATCAAAGGTATTGATACCTCGAAGGCGGAAAAGCTTCAAGGCGTGAGGGCGGTCTTAACAGGCCGTGATATCCCAGAGGTTAGAGTGGGGTTCCTGAAAGATCAAACAGTGCTGAAAAAAGATGTTGTCCGCCAGTTCAGAGACGAGGTGGCGGCTGTGGCAGCCACAAGTCCGGAAATAGCGGAAGAAGCTCTGGGCTTGATTGAGGTGGAATACGAGGAGCTTCCGGCAGTTTTTGATCCTATAGAGGCTATGAAGGAAGATGCTCCTCTTGTCCATGAGATAGATGCAAGGGGGAGACCTGTGAGGAGCAATATTCTTCCACTCCCCTGGAAATTTAGTGCCGGGGACATTGAACAGGGCCGCAAGGATTCGGCTTATATTGCCAAAGATAACGTGAGAACCACATGGGTGAATCAATGCTGTATGGGGACCAGCGGGTGCGTGGCTGAGTTTGACATGAACAACAATCTTACTCTTTACAGCCAGACGAATGTTCCTTTTCTGGGCAAACAGAGGATTGTGGAGTACCTGAGAAACATCGGATTGAAGGGAAGCAGGGTAAGGGTTGTTAATCCCATTGTGGGGGGCAGTTTCGGGACAAAGCTGGATACAGATATATACGAATTCATAGCCGTTCAGCTTGCCCTCAGAACCCGGAAGCCCGTAAAAATTCTTTTCACCAGGGAAGAGGAGTTTCGCGCCCTGCCTCCGAGGCAACCTGCGATATTTGAGATAGAGCAGGGGTGCGACAAGGAAGGAAAGCTAACCTTTAGAAAGGTGGAGGCAATCTTGGACAATGGAGCCTACACCTCATGGGGAGCAACCACTCCCTCGGTAATGATGATGCCCATTTCTTCCCTGTACCGCGTTCCTAATGTCAGTTTTAATGCAACGTGCGTTTACACCAACAACATTTACTGCCAGGCTATGAGAGGATACGGGAATCCTCAGGCCACTTTTGCCGTGGAAACCTCAATGGATAGCCTTGCAGAGGAGGCGGGGATCGATCCGGCTGAGCTAAGGTTGATCAATTGTAACAAGCCCGGAGAGTTGACCCCCATGAGGCTGAAAATAACCACCTGCCCTCTGGACAGATGCATTAAGACGGTGCAGGAAAAAATTAACTGGAAGGAGAAGCGCGGAAAACGCAACGGCAGGGGCATCGGGATGGCATCTTTGATCCACGTGGCAGGTGGGGCAAGAGTGTACAAATCAGATGGTCACGGAATAATGGTCAAGGTGGATCAGAATGGAAATGTGGATGTGCTGGAAAGCGGAACCGACCAGGGCCAGGGCTCTCCAACGGTGATTTCCCAGATGGTTGCAGAAGCTCTGGGCTTTAGGCCCGAAGATGTCTCTATCACACTGGGCGATACTGCATTGTGCCTGTGGGATGCCGGAACGCATGCAAGCAGACATACCTTTATGGCCGGGAACGCTGCAATAAGGGCGTGTGACAAGGCAAAGAAGCAGATCCTGGAAATGGCTGTTGAGCACATGCCGGAGATTGTGGAGTACAAACTGAAGCGGAAAGAGAGAAAAGACCCGGATTTTCAAATGCCCGACCTTGACTACAGCCTGATAAGTGAGCCTGATAAGCTGGACATAAAGGACAGGTACATTTTTCCGAAAAATCAGCCAGAGCATCCTTACTTTAGAATGGAAGTGAGTGAGGTGCTCACAAGAGGCTTGCACGTTGGGACCGGCGAGAGCAAAGTGGTTGTGGGGGAGGCTTTCTACGATCCTCCCACAGAAATGCTGGACAGAGAGATGAAAGGTAATTATTCATGTACTTATGCTTTTGGAACTACCGCAGTAGAAGTGGAAGTGGACCGGGAAACCGGGGAGGTGAAGATTCTTAATCTCTTTGCGGCACACGACGTGGGCAGAGCAATGAATCCAACCCTAGTCAAAGGGCAAATCTATGGTGCCGCGTACATGGGGGTTGGCTACGGTCTTACCGAGCAACTCCAACTGAGAAACGGCAGAGTGATGAACCCCAATTTCCGGGATTACAAGATGCTCACTGCCAAGGATGTGGTGCCGGTGGTTCCACTCGTAATTGAGGAACCGGATGCCGACGGGCCGTTTGGCGCAAAAGGGATTGGTGAGCCAGGGCTTGTTCCCACTGCTCCCGCTATTGCCAATGCTATCTACGATGCCATAGGTGTAAGGATTACTGATTTGCCCATTACTGCGGAAAAAGTTCTGGTCGCTTTGAAAAAGAAAGCGGGAGAGCAAAGCTAAAGGGAAGCTCCTGCCGGGGAAGAAAGATTCATATGGGACCTGGAGGAATAGATGGCTGAAAAATTTTATCGGTTGGGCTGCGACATTGGCGGCACATTCACTGACTTTGTTCTGCTTAATGACCGGACAGGGGAGATAAAGATAAACAAGTGTCTCACGACTCCCAGGGATCCCTCTGATGCTGTTGAACAGGGCATTAGGGAATTACAGGGGGAAGTACCGGAATTCGTGGGCATGCTGGACGAGGTTATTCACGGGACGACCCTTGTCATTAACTCTATTATAGAGAGAAGAGGTGCAAAGACCGGCCTGATTACCACCAAGGGCTTCCGAGACGTGCTGGAACTCGGAAGAGAGATTCGGTACGCCCCTTATGATATTTTTGCCGAATTTCCCAAACCCTTGATCCCCAGGCGACTCCGGCTGGAGGTGGACGAGAGAATCAGAAGCGATGGCAGCGTTTTGAAGCCTCTGGATCCGGAAGAGGCCAGAAGTGTGGTAAAGACACTGATAAACATGGGAGTAGAATCAATTGCAGTATGCCTGATTAACTCTTTTGAAAATCCCACCCATGAACTGATGATCAAAGAGATTATAGAAAAGGAGGCCCCCGATGTTTCAGTTTCCATTTCCTACCATGTCCTCCCCCAGATAAGGGAGTATGAAAGAACAAGCACTACTGTGACAAATGCATACGTTAAACCGTTGACGGGCAGGTACCTTTCGAAGCTTTCAAGCAGGCTTGAGGCCATTGGATCCAGGGGTAAACTTTTTATTATGCTGTCAAGCGGAGGCATCACTTCGGTGGAAACCGCCGCGGAATTCCCTGTAAGGATAATAGAGTCAGGACCCACTGCGGCAGTGATTGCAGGGGAGTATTTCGGCAAGCTGTTCAACATTCCCGACATGTTCTGTTTTGACATGGGAGGAACTACGGCCAAGTCATGCTTGATACAGGGAGGTGTTGCCGGGGTTGTCCCAACGTTTGAGGTCGGCAGGGTTCAGAGATTCATGAAAGGAAGCGGGCTGACCATCCAGGTGCCTGTGGTGGACCTGATGGAGATCGGGGCAGGCGGGGGGAGCATCGCCAAGATGAGCAGGATGGGGACGCTCCAGGTTGGCCCAGAAAGCTCAGGTGCTGATCCCGGGCCTGTTTGTTATGCTCGTGGGGGAACCGAGCCGTGTGTCACGGACGCTGATCTCCTGCTTGGCTATCTTGACGAGAACTACTTCCTCGGTGGAGAAATGAAGCTTGACAAGGAAGCAGCCAGGCGGAGCGTGGAAGAAAAAATAGCAAAGCCTCTGGGAGTCTCGTTTATAAAGGCAGTTTGGGGGATACATGATTTGATAAATGAAACCATGGCCGGGGCAGCCAAGACCCATATTGCGGAGAAAGGGGGCAATCCTAAGATTGTGACGGTCGCTGCATTCGGGGGTGCCGGTCCCGTGCATGCTTATGGACTTGCCAAGAAGCTCGGGGCTCCACGCCTGATGGTTCCTCCTAATGCTGGAGTCGGCTCTGCGCTCGGGTTTTTCACCGCGCCCCGTGCCTTTGATCTTGTCAGGAGCCACAAGATTTCTCTCAAAGATGCGGACTTTGGTGAAATTGAGAATATTTTCAAGGAAATGGAACAAGAAGGTGCCAAAACTTTGCAAAAGGCGGGGGGAGAACAGGAGATCGGGTTTGAACGATCGCTTGACATGAGATTTGTCGGACAGGGATCGGAGACTAATCTTTCAATCTCTCAAGGGGATTTTAGAACATTCAAGAAAGAAGATATCCGCTCGCTTTTTGATAGTGTCTACAAAAAACTCTACGGGAGAACCTATCCTGACTCAGAGGTAGAGTTCATTAATTTCAAAGTAAGAGCCAAGCTGCCGGAACGCTTGTTACAATTGCCCGAAATAAAAACCAGATCCGGCGCTCTTGAGGATGCAATCAAGGGGCAGCGCTCAGCCTATTCCGGGATTGCCGGAGATTTTATCCCGTATACTGTTTATGATAGATACAGACTTTTTCCGGGGGCGGAATTGAAGGGGCCTGCTATTATTGAAGAAAGGGAATCAACAGTGGTGGTAGGCGAAGATTGCCGGGTATCGGTTGATGGCTATGGGTTCCTGTGGATAGACTTGAGGGCGGCTTAAAGCCGGCTACTCTAGAACAAGGGGCAGAAAAGACGCCGCAACCAGTCACTGAGGTTATGATGGGATGGGCTTTCTCACCCGCAAATTCCTAGGAGGAGCGAGCAAACGATTGTCTAGAAGCGGAGGAGTTTATGTCCAGGAAATTTGATCCAATAACTTTGGAGATACTCTGGCGGAGACTCATCTCCATAGTGGATGAGGCGGACAGCACGGTATCGAGGACTGCGTTTTCAAGCCTTTTGAGAGATGCGCATGATTACACATGCATGTTTACTGATCGAAAGGGGAGGGAGCTGGCCCAGGGCACGTTTGCAACGCCGGGGCAGTCGGGAGCGATGGCACTCGGGATAAAGAACATCGTGCAAAAGCTTGAACTTGAGAGTTGCAAGGAAGGCGATGTATTTATCACTAATGATCCCTGGGCCCTGGCAGGGCATTTAAACGATGTGTGTGTAATGAGCCCGATTTTCTACAAGGGTACTCTGACAGCCTTTACAGCATGCGTTTTTCACCACTCTGATATAGGAGGCCGGGTTTCCTCCGACAATCACGAAGTATTCGAAGAAGGGCTTTTCATCCCGCTTGTGAAACTTTACGAGGGGGGCACGCTGAATGAATCTGTCATGGAGATGATCAAGTGGAATGTAAGGACACCGGACGAGGTTGTCGGAGATATCAGGTCTCAGATAGCTGCAAACCATGTATGCAGCGAAAAGATATGCCAGATGCTCGAAGACAATAATCTGGATGGCCTTGACGACCTGGCTGATGAAATCATCGAGCGCACCGAGAAAAGCATGAGGGGCGCAATAGAAAAGATCCCGGACGGCATTTACAGGGCCGAGGGGATCGTTGAGCAGATGGAAGGCAAAGAAGACATAATAATAAAGGCTGCAGTAGAGGTGAAGGGAAGTGAAATTATTGTGGATCTGGCCGGATCTTCCCCTCAAGTCGACTGGGGCGGCAATGTCGTTTACAACTTCACCTACGCTTATGTTTTTATGGCTTTGAAGAGTATGTTTGACCCCGACATCCCGAACAACGACGGCTGTGCCGCTCCGATATCAATGAGGGCACCGGAGGGAACGGTAGTCAATTGCAAATTTCCGGCAGCGGTTGCAGCCAGGATGCAGGTTGGGCACTTTATGACTGAGATCATTTACAAGGCTCTGGCTGATGCAGTCCCCGACAGGGTCATTGCTGGAAGTGGAGGGACGCCGGCCACAATGAATGTCTTCTATGGGAAGAGAAACAATGGAAGCCCCTGGCATTCAGTTATCATCAGGGGCGGTGGAATGGGCGCGAGCGCCAGGGCAGACGGCCACTATGTTTCTATTTTTCCTGCAAACGGCGCAAACACCCCTGTTGAAATATTTGAAAGCGATACCCCGCTCCTGGTTGAAAAGCGTGAGCTTCTACCGGATTCAGGTGGGCCGGGAAAAATGAAGGGAGGCCTGGGCAGGCGTGTAATCTTTCGGGTTCCTGATGATGAGTATGCTCCGATTCCTCCTGTAAGCCTGGGCATCCAATCGGGGAGATATCGCTATGCGCCTGAGGGGCTTTTTGGGGGTAAGAATGGAGCAAAAGCGCGGTTCTTGGTCAACGGTGAGGCTGGGAACCCTTACGGACTCACCCAGCTTGTGCCGGGTGACGAGGTGATCATGGATGCTGCAGGCGGCGGGGGCTATGGCAATCCGTTTGAGCGTGATCCTGAAATGGTCGAACGAGATGTCGTGGAAGGATACGTGAGCATGGAAAGCGCAAAGGAAGATTATGGCGTTGTTGTCATCCCGGAAACCATGAAAGCGGACATTGAACAGACAATGAAACTGCGAAAATCTCTTGCAAGGAGATGAGAAACTAAAACGATTTTCCAGAAGGAGTAGAGCCATGAGAGAAGACAAAAAACTGTACCCATCTGGTTTTAATCCACTTTTTAGAAAACCGGCAAGACCGCTCCCAGAGCAAATGGCAGTGATTGGGGCTGGAACCATCGGACCTGATATCGGCTATTATTTGAAGGGTGCGCTGCCTGGCGCAAAACTTTACCTTGTTGACGTCGTGGAAGAGCCACTGAAGAACGCTGAAAAGAGGCTTCAGGGTTACGCTAAAAAAGCAGTGGAGAGGAAAAAGATGAAGGAGGACAAGGCAAAGGAAGTCCTCGAAAATATCGTTTACACAATGAACTACGATGAAATTGCGGGCTGCGACCTGGTGATTGAAGCCGCTACTGAAAACATTCCGCTCAAGGAGAAAATCTTTGAAAGAGTCGAAGGTATCGTGGGTGCGGAGGCTATCATTACTTCGAATACGAGTTCCATTCCTGCGGACAGGATTTTCTCCAAAATGAAAAAGCCTGAAAGAACTACGATCACCCATTTCTTTGCTCCCGCATGGCGATCTCTTCCCGTGGAAGTGATAAGGTGGGAGGGTGCTGATAGCGATGTGGTCGATTACCTTTTCTGGTTTTTCGCACAGACAGGGAAAGTGCCCATTATAACTGACAATGCTATTTGTTTTATGCTGGATCGTATTTTTGACAACTGGTGCAATGATGCAGCTTTTCTGCTCTCTCAGGCGACTGCCAGCCAGATTGACAAGGTGGCTGAGGAGTTCGTTTTTGCGGGCCCATTCTATGTTCTGAACATGGCTAATGGAAATCCAATTATTATTGAAACCAATACGCTCCAAATGGAGGAGGGAGCCCATTACAGGCCGGCGGGTATCCTGGCCTCGGTAAGCAGGTGGGCCACCCACCGGCCTGGTGCAAAAGTAGAAGTCCCTGATGAGCTGAGGAATATCATAAGGGACAGGATGCTCGGAATCCTTTTTTCCCAGTCTTTCGATATCGTGGACAGGGGTATTGGCACAAAGCAAGATCTGAACTTCGGCTGCCAGATAGCCCTTGGGTTCAGGAAAGGGCCTTTTGACATTATGAGGGACCTGGGGGAGTCGGAAGTGTTCCGCATTATGAAAAGGTTTGGCGAAGAAAGGCCCGGCTTTCCCCAGCCAAAGGCATCGTTTTCCGCTTACCAGGACTTCAAGAGGCATCTCCTTGTGGACGACATGGACGGGGTGAAGGTCATTACTATCAGGAGGCCTCAGGCCATGAATGCGATAAGCGATGAGATTAATAACGAGATTCTCGAGGTTCTCAAAGAACATGCTGATAAACCTGAAGTAAAAGGCTTTGTTATAACTGGTTACGGGACGAGGGCTTTTTCAGCAGGTGCTGATATCGGCAAGTTTCCTCAGACCCTGGGTAACAAAACTGCTGCCTACCAGTATGCCAAGGATTGTGCAGAAGTTCAGTTGTTCATGGACAGAATGCAGAAGCCCATTGTTGCGGCCGTCAATGGTATGGCCCTGGGCGGGGGATTGGAGATTGCCATAAGGTGCCACAGTATAGTTGCCACCAAGAATGCAATGTTCCAGTTCCCGGAAATTACACTCGGGATCCTGCCCGGAATAGGAGGCTGCATTGTGCCTTACAGGAAATGGCCCCAGGGGGCAAAGCTTTTCAATGAAATGATCTGTTTTGCAAGACCCATCAGCCCTCAGGAGGCAATGGATGTTCGGATGGTTTCAAAGGTTGTTGACGACTATCCTGAACTGATCCAGGCAGCAGTAAAAGAAGTTGAAAACCTGGAGGGAAAAATCAAAAGGATTCCAAACGGAAAGGTTGAAGTTCCTGAAATGGCGATTCCAGACGAACCGAAAGCCGGGAAACTTCCCTTGAGCAAAGAAGCTATCAACATCACGCTAAAGACCATTAAGGCCGGTGCGGCAGCAGACACTTTTGCAGAAGCGCTTGAAATAGGCTACCGCGGTTCTGCGGAGATTGCGTGCACGGACGCTGCCAGGGAGGGAATAACAGCTTTTCTTGAAAAGAGAAGGCCGGAGTTCAAGAAGTAGGAAAGCATCCTTCCCACAGTGGGATCTTCCAGAAAGCCGGCTCTTGACAACTCGAAAGAGTGTATTATTTTTGAATGAAGCTGTTTAAGCCTAAATTTGAAACGCCCTGTTTAGGCAAGAGTCTGTTGAGAAAGGAGGTGTATTGATCATGGCCGATTTGATACCTTGGCGTGGAGAAATTGATCGCCTCAGAGACGAGATGGACAGACTTTATGAGCGTTTGTTTGACTGGATGCCTTTTCGCCGCTTTCCGATAGAGGGTGAATGGGTGCCCTCGGTGGATGTTTCTGAGACAGCAAAGAACATAGTGGTAAGTGCTGAGATCCCGGGTATGGACGCTAAAGACATAGAGGTTTCTCTTGATGGAAATGTGCTGACCCTTCGCGGTGAAAGGAAGCAGCAGAAGGAAGAAAAAGAAGAAAACTTTCACCGGGTGGAACGAGTCTACGGTAGTTTTTTCAGGTCCATTCAGGTTCCCGCAGAAGTGGATTCCAGCAAAGTAAAGGCCTCGTACAAGCGGGGTGTTTTAAAGATAACCCTGCCAAAGGTCAAGAAACAGGAAAGCAAGAAGATCGAGGTCAAGACGGTCTAAGCGCGGTATTTCGCCATTTGGAAGCGGTTTCTCAAAGTGGAATTGTGGCTCTAAAATAACAAGGAACTCGAGGGGTTGGGTGGTGGCGTAGAACATTAAACGCTACACAGCCAACCCCGTAGATTGAAACTGATATTGCAAAACCTAGGATTCGCCTGGAACGCAGGGAATTCAGGCTCAGCGTGGACAGGGTTAAAAGATCTCATTATAGAAAGTCCAGCAGGCTCAGTTCCATAATTTTGGCTGAGGAGGCTAGAGCTGCTTGATATGCGACCTGTTTTTCCTTCAGGGTGGTGATTGCCTCGGCGATGTCAGCGTCCTGGATTCTTGAAAGCCTCTCAGTGTTGGCGAGTTTTAGATCCTGAAAAATCCCCTCTTTGACTTCCATACGAACCATCTTGGAACCAATGTCGGAAATCTTGGCGGAGATACGATCAAACTCTTCGTCGAGGCTACAAATTGTCGCTTTAATCCCGCTTACATCATTGTTTTCCAGGGCAGATTTCAAATCCTTCAGCGTCTGGAAGATGTCATCGGTGCCACCTGCACCAGAAGGCTGGAAGATTTCTTGTCCATCATTTCCAACTTCGGCCATGGCATCTCTGCCTATTTTCACGGCGAAAGGAGTATTGTTTCCCCTGTAAATTCCATTCTGATCAAAGGGCGCAGTACCAGTTTCGGAACCTGCGAAGATGTACCTGCCGTCTACATCAGTGTTTGCCAAGGAAATGATTTCCTCATATATGTTTTGCACTGCTTTAGCTGCAGAGAGCCTCTGTGGAGCACCAGTCGTAGCCGTAGCCATCTGAATACAGAGGGCTTTAGCATCGGAAATCAGTTTCTGGACATGATTTAAAGAGCTTTCGGAGGCTGAAAGCCACGACTTTCCAACTGCAATATTGCGCTCTAGTTGTTCAACATTAGATAGGCTGGATTTTATGCTTAGGACTTGTGTAAGCCCTATTGGGTCATCGGAAGGAGCATTTATGCGTTTTGCAGTTGAGACAATTTTATTGGCCTTATTAAGATCACTGGTGATATTCGCAAGATTGAATTTTACCATATCGTATACAGTCTTGGTGGCCACCCTCATACGAAACTTCCTCCTTTATCCAGTAGTAACACCCCGCAGGAAAGCACGATGTTTGATATCTCATGCGAAGATCCAGAGGGGGAATTACTTTACATTGAGTAATGTGTTCAACATCTCGTCAGAGATGCTTATTAGCTTTGCCGCAGCCGAGTAAGCGTGCTGGTATTTCATGAGATTGGCAATCTCTTCGTCAAGAGACACCCCTGAAACACTGTCGCGTATTTCGCTCAGCCTGTTAACCATTGCCTCGTTAAAGTCCTTGGCCCTTGAAATATTTTGAGAAACAATTCCTATTGAACCTACCATGCTGCGATAGTATCCTTCGATAGTCGCAGTGATGCTGCCTTCCGTGTTTCCGTTAACCCTGTTGCAGGTCCACTCCGGGATGTCTGTGGAGATGTGCTGCAGGCCAGCAATAGCTATGGCATTGGTGTTGTCCCCGGAAGTGAAGCTTCCATCTGTGTCTATCTGGGCAGCAGCAATGAAGTCCTTATTATCCATCATTGGGTTTACTGCTATAGAACCTGCGCTTGATCCCTGGAAAAAAGTATTAATGCCCAGAGCCGGCAATACATTACTGGTATCATCGGAAAAGGCAAAAGTAAAACCCGCGTCTGCATTGATTTCCAGCTTCCCTTGGGCGATTGTGGCTGTCAGGTTTTGCAGATTTGGATTAGTAGTTTTGTCATTAATAGTATCCCTGAGATCTTCGAGGGTCGTTCCGCCTGGATTGGCATCAATAAAAATAGTTGTAGGTCCTTCCCCCACAACATTACCGCTAGAATCATATACCCATATTTTGAAGGTCCCATCTTTTATTTTATTGTAGTAAGGGAGTCCGGAATCGAGCGTTCCGAGCTCTTCTTGAGTACTGGAGACTGCGTATGTTCCTTCCAGGGTGCTGAAGCCCTCTAGCCCGACTCCTTGAGCGTGTTGCTGATTTACAGCCCAGATAAATTCTTTCACCAAAGCATCAAGGTCCAAGCTGTATTTAGTTAGAATTTTGTCCCTCATATCAAGCCACCCGCCAAGCTTTCCGGTAGTTATATAATTGGTAATATCGACAGTTGTATCCCCGGAACTGTGCCATACTACTCTGTCTCCGTTGTCCCCACTGACTTCCAGATGATAGCTGCTGTTTTGGTTGACCAGTATGCATCCCCTGGCTGTGACGATGGTCAGCGAGCCGTTACTTTGTTCAAAGGCTTTTATATTGAGATCTTGGGAGAGTTTTGAAAGGAGGACATTTCTTTTATCCCTGAAATCATTGGCTGTGCTGCTGGCCTCCGTTGCCGTTATTTGGGCATTGAGCTGAGCGATTTCGTCTGTGATCTGGTTGATTTCATTTATTCCAGCGTTGATGGCGCTAGTTAGGTCGTTCCCGAGCTGTGTCAGGTCTTCACTTAGCCTGGTAAAGTGTTCTGAGAGCATTTCGCTTTTCCGGTAAAGGGCAATCCTTTCAGAGTCTCCGGAAGGGTTATTTGAAATGTCTTGCCAGAGGTTCCAAAAATCTGCAAGCATACTGCTTGTGCTGGTTTCCGAGGTTTCGTTGAATAATTGTTCCAGGATCTGAACGTAATTTTCCATCTCCTTATAAGATGTCATGCCTGATTTTTTCTGCATGAGTTCATTTTCAACAAACTGATCACATGCCCTTATAACTTGAGTTGTGTCCACACCCCTACCCAGCAGCAGCTTCCCACAAGGGGCAGGCTCTTTGGTGACCTGCACGGGGCTTTGCCTGGAGTAACCGGGCGTGTTTACATTGGCAATATTGTGGGAAGTAACATCTATGCCATAGCGCTGAGCCGCCAGGGCATCTCTAGCAATGCTTAAGACTAATCCTAACCCTGCCATGATCATGCCTCTCTGCTGAAGAAGATATTAGGACGGGGTGCTGTCTGCCGACACTTGCCGTTATATCCACCGGTGCCCGTGGATTCATATGCTATGATTGATATTATGTCATCGAGAAACCGCAGCGTATCCTCTACGAAGGCCATATTTTGTTTCCTCAAGTACTCAATCTCGAGTTTTTGCTTTATGATCATATAGCGCAAGTTCTGGAGCCTAGCCATAGTCTTCTCGGGCACTTTTCGGAGTAAACCTTCAGTACCGAAAGATAGCTGGCCATGTTCCGGCTCTATGGTGGAAATAATTTGCTCCCTGAGAGTTCTTATCCCGGAGCAGATTTTTTCCTTTGCCGTGGCGATCTGCCACAGGTTATGAAAATCCATGGTAATTAAGCATTTTTGCTCTTCTTCAAGGTAGTGAATCAATTTGTTGTAGAAATCGATTTTTTTGCATAAGAGCTTTTCAAGGCAGTGGCTGATGGATTCGTTCATAAACAAAGCCCTCTTTCTACTTATCGGACTAGCTCGTCATTTGCTTGAGAGCAATCTGTTCGCCCAGGGAGTAATAAAAGAATAGATAGTGAGCTGGAGCAATGTTTCTACCCTCTTGTCCTGAGCTGTTCAAGGAGTATTTTTCCGAGACCTATACCACCATTTTTTGCAATCGATATGGATAGGTTTTCGTCAAACATTGATGTAACAATTTTGCTTTCATAGCTATTTCCAGGAAAACCCTCCACTCCTGTTGCTTTCCTCATTGATTTCATTAGATATGTTATGAAAATGGACTCAAATTGCGCACAGGTTTCCCTTAGCTTCCTTTCATCTCTATCTTCGCTGTTGCCAGCTACAGCCGGGTTTGATTGAATTGGGCCAAGCACATTGATCTCCTTTAGATGATTTCCAGCTTTGCCTGGAGGGCGCCTGCTGCCTTGATCGCTTGTAAAATTGCAATCAGGTCCCTTGGCGTAACGCCAATTGCATTCAATGCTTTTATCAGTTCGCCGATTGTATTTCCTTTTGGGATGAGAAGAAGCCTTCTATTCTCCTCCTCAACTGCCACACTGCTTTCCGGGGTGACCACCGTGCTCCCCCCTGGTGCAATGATGGTGCCCCCCTCGGTCTGTGCAGCCAGGGCACCGCCGGCGGGGGGCCGGGGTGCGAAAGAGGATGGCTGGGAGACATTTTGTGTCTCTTTTATCTGGATATGTAGATTCCCGTGAGCAATTGCAACAGTAGAAACCCTGACGTTTTCCCCCATTACCACCGTGCCGGTTTTCTCGCTAACCACAACTTTGGCAATTGAATCTGGAACGACTTCCAGGTCGCCGAGCTCGGCAAGCAGGTTTACTACGTTTCCTCTAAATAAAGCCGGTACTTTCACCCTTAGGGTACCAGAGTCTAGCGGCATGGCAAGTTGTTGCCTGAATTTGGAGTTAATGGCCTCCGCGACTCTGGCGGCAGTAACAAAGTCCGGGTTATCCAGTATGAAGGTTAGTTCTTTTTTGTCGTTCAGGGAAAAGGGAACTTCTTTTTCAACGATAGCTCCTGCGCTAATTCTTGCCACTGTGGGATGATTCTTGGTCACGCCTCCTCCTGCCGCACCACCAGCCCTAAAACCTCCAAGGGACAAAGGCCCTTGAGCAAGGGCATAGATTTTTCCGTCCACGCCCTTTAAAGGGGTGAGAAGAAGCGTTCCCCCCTGGAGAGTTTTCGCATCGCCAATTGATGAGACAGTAACATCAATCTTCTTCCCTACCCTGGCAAATGGGGGAAGTGAAGCGCTCACCATTACAGCGGCAACATTAGTTACCTTGAGGTCTTGGGGGCTTACATGGATTCCCATATGCTCAAGCATGTTCGCCAAGGCCTGAATGGTAAAACTTGTCCCCCCCTTGTCCCCAGTCCCGTTAAGGCCAATGACCAAGCCATAACCAAAAAGCTGGTTTGCCCTTACCCCTTCAATTGAAACAACATCCTTAATTCTTTCGCCCATGCTCATGGAAGGGGAAAGCATCCCTAGCACTAATACCGCAGCCAGCAGTAAAGACCTAAAATGGCCACACATAGTCCACTATCCTCCCGAGCCAACCCGGTTTTTGTTTATCGGACACCGGGCCCCTGCCGGAATAAATTATCCTGGCGTTAGCCACGTAAGTAGACGATATTTCGTTGGTAGGGCTAATATCTTCAGGTCGTATAATGCCGGAGATACATATGTACTGCGTTTCGCTGTTGACCCTGATTTCCCTTTTACCATCTATATAGAGGTTTCCATTTGGAAGTACTTTCAAAATGACGGCAGAAACATAGGCTTTCACATGGCCGTCTCTGTCGCTGCTTCCCTTTCCATCAAAGGAGGACGCTAGGGAGGCTTTAATCAGATCATCTTCCCCAGGCTTTTGAGCAAGCCTGCTGTTCCTGTCGGCCAGGGCTTTCATGTAACCCAAGAATTTGAGCTTTGCAGCCATACTTGACGACCGGCTGGTTTTGGTGTTTGCTTTGAGTTCCGCTTCGGGATCTTCCACAATTCTCACCGTGATAATGTCGCCCACCTTTCTTGCCCGTCTGTCCGAGTAGAGCCTGACTCCGTCCAAATCCGACCAAAGGGATCCCTGGGCCCTCTTTGGGGGACTGTATTCAGGTGACTTAGGTGCGTAAGTAGCTTTGGTTTCCATCAAGCTGGAATTGCCCTTGGTCCACGTCACGCACCCAGACAGGAGCACAAGTGCCGCTGCCAAAAAAAGGTTACTTTTACCCACCATTTTTACCCTCTAAAAATCTGCGACCACCGTCGCTTTATTCACTACTCTGGCGAAAATCTTTTTGCAACTCATTGAATTTTCTACCCTGACGAGCTTCCCAAGGTATCCCTTTTCTAAGACCTTTCCGGGCACTGTTATTCTAAGGTTTTTCGTTTCAAACAGGATGGTTACCTTATCTCCCTTCTCCAGTATTGGGGGCCTTTCGAGCATCCAGCTTTCAAGAGGCATGTCTTGTTTGATGCTGTGTCTTACCCTGAGTCCGACTACTTTGTTTGTATCGGTAAAAATGTTTCGAGAAAGATAAGAAATGTTTTTCTTTGCCAGGTAGAGGTCCTCTCTTTTTATGATATCCCCTTTTGGCAAATTGCGCGAAGAGCAGACAACAGAGTCAAATACGTCAATCCAGCCTGAAAGGTAAACACTGTTCCTAACTATGCCGTTTACGCTGATAATAGCAACCAGCCTCACATAAGCTTTAAGCTCTTTGCTTTGTTTTTGAAATAGTCGGAAAGCTAGCTTTCCCCAGGGAACAGGCTTATTGCCTACCACCTTAAACCTGGAAATCAAAATATCGGATTTTTCTTTTCTCAGGTGGCAACAAAGATATTCCTTGAAGAGGTTTCGAAATTTTGCCTCCGGTACTATTTGATAGCCTTTGCGCTTTGTTTCCATGAGACGGGACTGACTGGATGATCTGGCCGGCCCCGGAACACAAAAAGCCAGGAGGAAAACCAACAAAACCAAAAAGTACATGCGCTTGTTCATCTTAGTTACCTCTTAACGTTGTTGGCCATCTGCATCATACTGTCGGCAGTCTGTATTGCCTTGCTGTTTATCTCGTAAGCTCGCTGTGCCATGATCATGGAGACCATCTCTTCCACCACGTCCACATTGGACATTTCAAGAAATCCCTGGGCAATGGTTCCAACTCCGTCCGAGCCAGCGGTGCCGGATATAGGGTCGCCGGATGCATCCGTTGGCCTATACAGGTTGTGGCCAAGGCTGAAAAGCCCGGATGGGTTGGGGAATGTATATATTTCTATGGTACCAAGGGATGTCCCTGTTCCAGAGGAATCAAAAACTGTTACTGTTCCGGTTTTGTCAATATTGATCGACACTGTACCTTGTGGTACCGTCATTTCCGGCTGGAGCCTATCGCCATTAGGCGTGCATATGTTTCCGTCGGAATCGAGTTTGAAATTTCCCGCCCTGGTATAAAATTCCTCGCCATTGCTGAGCACCTTAAAGAAACCCTTCCCCTCAATTGCGAGGTCAAGTTCGTTTTCTGTTTGTTTGAAGTCTCCCTGCGTAAACATCTTTTGCACACCAACAGGCATTGTCCCCATGCCGATTTGAATGCCGGTGGGAATTTGGGCGCCACTCTCGGTAACTGAGCCAGCTTGCTTAAGCGTCTGGTACATTAAGTCCTGAAAGTCCGATCTACTTTTTTTAAAACCAACAGTGTTCACGTTAGCCAAATTGTTGGAAATAACATCAATCGTCAATTTTTGAGCAGCCATCCCGGATGCTGCTGACCACAATCCTCTTAGCATTATTTTCCCCCCTTTTACTTCAGGAATGCCCCCATGTGAAACCTCAACAGGGTTTACTGGATGAGGGCAGGATCATTAACCATTTTACTCATCATTTCATCAATACATTGAACGGCTTTTTCAGATGACTCAAATGCTCGCAAGGTCTCGACCATTTTGATCATTTCTTCTGTCATATTCACATTGGATTGCTCTAGGTATCGCTGTTGGATCCTGGGATTTTCCACCGTGTATATGTCATTGCTGTGCCCTGCATAAGTGAAGTATGTACTTCCTTCCTTTCTCAAGAACCGTGGATGCTTAAAATCAACCACCAATATTGTGCCCTCCGGCCTGCCATCTACAAGGATCTGGCCGTCAGGTTTTATCAACACGTTTTTTCCGTTTACCCTGATCAGTCCGTTTTGACCCAGCACAGGATTCCCGTTTTGATCCGTCAACGTATAGTCTGTCTTTAAAGTGAAGGTTCCGTTTCTTGTGTAGCGGATTCCTTTGGGTGTTTGAACTTTAAAAAAACCGCGATTATCAAGAGCAACGTCCAGATCATTCCCGGTGTAGCGAATCGGCCCCGGGGTGAGGTCCGTAGCGGTTGTGTTATTCATAGAAAGCGCATTGCTAAAGGAAATCACGTCTTTTTTGAAGGCCGTTGTTCCGATGTTTGCAAGGTTGTTTGAAATGGTGTCAAATCTAAGCTCATGTGTTAAGGAGCTGTCAATCAGCTGGTATATTCCCGGTATCAAGTTACCCTACCCCCTTTTCCTGTGGCCTGCCGTGCGCCAGATTCAGAAAGCGGACAAACCCATATCGCACCTCGCGAAGTAGTGTAAGCAATATTGGTGCCATACAAAGGGCGGGTGCTCGGCCCCGGTAAGCACTTTAAAATTAAGAGAAAATGGAAAAATATCCAGAAAGGAAGAAAAAGATGGAGAGGAAAAAAATGCCTACTTTGAGTCCCCTTCGGCACTAAGCGAGTATACAAAAGCAAGCAAATCCGCTACTACCACATAGAGTTCTGGTGGAATCAGGTCGTTCAAGTCTAGCTGGGATAAAACCTCGGCCAAGTGCGGGTCATTGTGTATGTAAATGTTATGCGCCTTTGCAAGGCTGAGAATTTTTTCGGCTACCTCCCCTTTTCCCTTGGCTACCAGCCTTGGCGCGTTATCCAACTTTGGCTGGTACTTTAAGGCTACAGCCTTTCTTTGTTTTCTCGTCCTTTTCATCTAGGCAACCAAATTTATGGTACTGGCCCCATCCCAGGCAATCTCCTCCAGCAGGGACTGGGAAAACAATTCTGCTTCCCTGAGCACGCACACGGCGGTATGGACGGCAAAGCCTTTTTTTTCGATAGAATGCACTAAAACTGGGAGCTTCCTTTCAACAAGGGATTTTGTTTCCTTTCTTGCAAGTATAAATTTTGCCATAATTTGTTTCCTGTGCATTATAATATCTACTTTAAGCGGTCCGAGGCTGGAAAAATGCAAAAGAAATGTTACTTTGTAGAAATCTTTTTTGGCTTCCTTTTCTTTGCGCCCCTCCTGCCTGTCTTTCCTGCTGGGGAAGAATTGAATTAACAACTGGCCAACGGTAAAGAGACCGTTTTGGAGCTGAATTGGAATGGGGAGGAAAATTTTTCCTTTCTGTTTTATCCAGAGGTGATTAAGAAGCTGGATATTATCTATGGCAGAGACTAATGTCTTTAAAGCAAGCGGCTGTTTGTCCTTTGCAGCAAGAAGCTTCAGGGCTAAGCCTTTCAGGTCGCCCTTGATGAGTTCATCTACCATATTTTTGTCCGCTTCTTTAGTAAGCAGCGCCTTCTTGAGCTTTGCCTCCCAGGTAAGGCCGGACTTATCAAGAAGTTTAGTTAGAAGTTCAGGGGGCTGGTCCAAGAATAATTGCAAAGACAAATCGTTCATCAAAATCTTGAAAAGCAGCAGGGGCTTACGAGGGAATTTGTAATGGCCTATGCTCTCAAGCGCCAGTTTCCACACGTTTTCTCTTATGGCGAACAGGATGAGGGGGGTGTTTACCCGGAGCGAACCAGCAAGCTTAGTTGCTGCCCCCTCAGTAGGTTGATTTCTTAGGAGCCTTGGGAGGGATTCAGAATTGGGCATCTGTTTAAGAAAAAGCCTTTGCAAAGGAGAAGGGGGATCATTTATTTCTATCAAGATTGCCTACCTTTGCTTCCTCAGCCGGATGAATTTTCTCTTTAACTCGAGCACCAGCTCTACTTCTCCCCTAGGGAGCGAAAGCATCTTGGCTATTTCCTTTGCATTGCGGCCCTGTTTTGCCAGTCCTATTATCTGGCTTTGTTGGCTATTTGAGGGAATCAGGTTGCCGCTGGCTGATGGACGCTCCGACCCGATACCGGAGGAAAGCAGAACATCTGCTCTGTTCAAGAGCACGTTCAGGCTGGCGATCCTTCTATCTAGCTCTACGTTAAGACTCTTGACGAGGCGATGCTTTTCTTTCAGCTGGAGCCTGAATTGGCCCGCTACCCTTTTTGCTTCGGTAAGAAAAGGACCGACTTTGTCTGTTGCTGTCTCGAGGAGATTTTCTCTTTGAAAATAGACAAATTTCCTGAGAGCGAAGACAAATACTATGGCAAGGGTAATGTCAATTCCTATCTGACCCAGCAACAACCACTTTAAGACAACTGACGACATGGTCAAACCTTGATATCTATGAAACTGCCCTCTGATAAATAAACGCCTTTCCCCTTTTTCCGCTTTTTAGGGAATTTTTCACCTTCCGGCTCCCCTTTGTCCTTCCTGTGCTGCTCGTCACTGCTAATCTCCACCTTGTCTCCTTTTTCAGACTTTTGAACCCTTGATTTATCATCTCGCTTTTTATCTTCTATTTTTTGTGCAATGAGTTGTTGGTTCAGCTCCAAATTTTGCTTTTTGGCATTGTGTACTTCTTTAATAGCGGCCCCCTGGCCTAGGACAATGTTCATATCTGTTGTCCCGCTCATTTTTCTTTCGCTGCCTCAAAAGATAATTAAACGATCAGGAACTCGACCACATATAAGTTCTTAATCTGCCCTGCTGTTAGGGCTGTATTAACTTGGCGTATGACCGCTTTTTTTAGTTCCGCCAGGGGAGGAACGGGGCCAGTACCAGATATGTTTTTCCTCAAAGTGTCGTAGATGATTCCCCTGACTCTTGCTTTGTTTTTCACCACTTCTTCAGCCAATTTCCTGTCTTCCAGCGCAAAAGAGATAGTTAGCAAAAGGTATGTAGACTTCTCAGTTTTGTCAAACGGGACAACAAAAGGCTTAAGTGTGAATAATTTATTTTTTGTGTCGGCTGCAACCTTCTTGGCAGTAAGTTTTTCCCGTTCAGCCGTATAATACCCTTCTTGCACGGAAAAGTAGCCTATGCCTGCCGCCCCCATACACAGTGCTGTTGCTAAGAGGAAATAAAGCTTCTTAGGCCACTGGTGTCGTTTCTCAGGGCCGCTAGGGCGTCTTTTTTCCGGGATCGACTCGCCTGCTTCATCTGCGGGCTCGTCCAGCTCATTTCCGGCAAATTGTTTTTCAATTTCTTGCACGTCCTGAGAAGTCATAGCCCACCTTCGTAATACGACCTTAGCTTTGCTCTCAGGCTTATTATGGTTTTTGAGTGAATTTGAGATATCCTCGACTCCGTCAGGCCAAGGACCTTAGCTATCTCCTTTAGGGTCAACTCATCATAGTAGTATAGCGAAATAATCAGTTGTTCTTTTTCAGGTAGAGTCGACAGGGCACTGGAAACGATTTGTGTGAGCTCCTTTTTTTTCAATGTATTGACGGGGGAACTCATATCGGGGTTTTCATCTGTTAATTCCGTACCCGGGTTGTCTTCCATGATCGCTTCAAAGCTAAGGAGGTTTATTCCGCGTGCTTTGTTAAGCATCCTGTAATATGCTTCAATATCGATGCCCATCTCCTCGGCTACTTCATGGTCTTCAGGTTCCCGGCCAAGTCTGGCTCGGAGAGCTATCATTGCATCTTCAATCCTACGGGTGCCTTCCCTAACAGATCTGGGGGTCCAGTCCATTTTTCTTAGCTCGTCGAGCATAGCTCCTTTTATCCTGTGCTCGGCATAGGTTTGAAACTTTATTCCTTTATTGAAGTCAAACTTGTCAATGGCTTCGAGTAAGCCGACAACTCCGGCACCTTCCAGGTCTTCAACTGATATGTGTGGAGGAAGTCTTAGTGCTATTCTTTCAGCCGTATACTTTACAAGAGGTGCGTATTTTAGGATAAGCTCTTTCCTGAGCTTTGAATCCACTTTGTCCTTCTCTGTGTTGAAGGCTGCCTGGTATTTTTGAATTTCCGCTTTCACTAGCTCTGTTCCACTCCTATAGACATGAGTCGTTTCCAGAAGAACTTGATATTGCCATCAACTACGATGTCCTCCGTTCGCTTCAAAATGCAGTCTGCAAGATCCCTGAAGTGCGCACTTGAAGAAGCCTCCGGATGAGAGCAGACGATTGGTTCCCTTTTACCTACGGCCTTCTTTAGAAGGCTATCCCATGGAATAAAGCCAACATACTCAATTGATACGCCTGCCAGAAATCTCGCGGCAACGTTGGTCAAGCTCTCGAAAACTGATTTTGCCTGCTTTTCATCTTTGACCATATTCAGTAACAAGAAGAAATTTTTTACTCCATGCTGGTAATACATTACTTTCATGAGCGCATAGGCATCGGTAATAGACGTGGGTTCAGGAGTCACAACTACAATCCTTTCCTGGGCGGCCGCATTGAAATAAACGACATTCGAGGAAATGCCGGCACCAGTATCTATCAACAGCATGTCGAACATTTTGTCTAGGGTGTCAAACTCACTCAGAAGGTTTAGCTTATGGCCTTCTGTCAGATGAACAAGCTCCTCCACACCCGAAGATGCCGGTATGATTGCGACGCCTTCCGGACCTCGGACGATAATATCAGACAGATCTTTTTCCCCTTTGATTACATGTTCTATATTGAGCTTCGGGTTAAGGCCCATAATGATATCAATGTTTGCAAGGCCGAGATCAGCATCGAATATTACAACCCTCTTTCCCTTTCTCTGGCATACGATGGCTAGGTTTCCCACAACATTTGTTTTTCCGACGCCGCCCTTGCCGCTTGTAACAGCGATCACTTTTGGCCGGGTTCCACTTGAAAATGACCCACCTTTATAACCATCTGTTATCCTACGAATTCTCGCAGATTCCCCTTTTATCATTGTTCTTAGAGTTGCAGCCTGGTCCATTTCGCTTATCTCCCATAATAGTCGGCTTTTTGCTAAGACCCCGCTGTACGCGTGTCGGGGCCATTCCGGAAAGCCAAATGATGTACTAGTTTCTATTCAGCAGAAGTCTGAGAATTTTGTCTTTTTTCGCTTCCTCAATATCTTCCGGCACGTTTTGGCCTGTAGTAATATAGGAAATAGGTAAGTTTCGGTTCATTAATAGGTTCAAGATTGATCCATGCCTCTCGGATTCGTCCAGTTTGGTAAAAATGTAGCTTTGAAAACCAAGGGGACTGAAATTGTTAACCGTTTTGCTCATTTCAAGTTCTGTTGTGGCAACGCTCAGGAGGAGATGAGAGGTTATGGGTAAATCGTCTGGAATTATTTGCCTTAGTTCCTCTATTCTTGATAGATCGTACTGGCTTTGACCCGCGGTATCAATCAGAACCACATCCCTATCTTCCATTCTTTTCAGGGCTAGAAGCAAATCCGTTCTGCAAAAAGCCGGGAAACATGGTACACCAAGTATATTCGCATACGTTTTAATTTGCTCTAAGGCACCAATCCGGTAATTATCAATTGAAACCAGGCCGACTTTTTTCCTGGCCTTCAGCATCAATTGTGCGGCAAGTTTTGCAATTGTTGTGGTTTTGCCCACTCCCGTTGTGCCGACAAGGGCGGCTACTACCCTATTTTTACCGTTTGATTCAAAGGGTTCATTTACTTTTATTACCCGTTTAATTTCTTCAATTATGATTTTTACGGCACGGTCGTTGTTTGCGCCATGAGTGAAGGGCTTGTTGAACACACTGGTTCTTGCAAGAAATGTCCTAGCGTAACTTTCGTTAACACCGTTCCTGATTAGCTTTGCATAAAGACTAAGTATGGCAGGGTTCCAGATCAACCTTTCCACGGTGCCATGGGTATGATCCAAAAGCGTGATCATTTCTTTGATACTCATGAGCTCAGCTTTTAGGTCCGCTATTGAGCTCGAAGGCTCATTTGCACCGCCACCATGTGCTGGTGCCGCGGTTATCTCGAATATATCATTTTTGCCGTTTCCCCGGACTTTCTTGGTCGAAATTATCATAGCCTCAGGCCCCAGGACGTCCCTGACCTTCCCAACAGCATCTCTAATTGTCTTTGCCCGGTATTTCCTAATCTGCATAGTCTAAACTGACCTCTCCAATGGACTGAAACCTCATATCACTCAGAAGCTCACTGTGCGACAATACGATCAAAGATGGAATGAAGTGCTCTATCATCTTCCTTAAATATCTTCGCACCTTGGGCGAGGTAAGAAGAATGGGCTGAATATTCTTTGCCATGGCTTTCTCTGCTTCCTTCTTAATGGAGGTGATGATTTGATCTGCGAGTTTCGGATCAAGGGAAAGATATGAGCCGTGCTCAGTGCTCTGGACTCCTTCGAGGAGTGCTTTTTCAATATCATGCTGCATGGTTATTACTCTCAACACTCCGTCTTGCGCCAGGTGCGGGGTCACAATAGACCTGGATAGTTTGTGCCTCACATACTCGGTTAAGAGGTCTGGATCTTTTGTTAAAGGAGCATAGTCGGCCAGTGTCTCCACGATTGTCAGTATGTCACGAATAGATACCCGTTCCTGTAGCAGGTTCTGCAGTACCTTCTGGACCACACCTAGAGAAAGGAGGTTGGGTACCAGCTCCTCTACCGGCTTTGGGTGCGATTTACTCAAATTATCAAGCAGGTCTTGAACCTCTTGCCGTCCTAGGAGTTCGGAAGCATGGGCCCTCAGGATTTCGGTTAGATGAGTTGCCATCACTGTCACGTTGTCAACCACTGTATATCCCGCCAGTTTTGCCTCCTCTTTCATTGGTTCAGGTATCCAGATTGCAGGGAGGTTAAAGGCTGGCTCTGTTGTTCCTATTCCGTCGAGTTTTCTTGTTGCATCGCCGGGATCGATGGCAAGGAAGTGGTTTAACATCAGCTCGGCGCTTGCGATCGGCACGCCCCTAAGAAGAATCCTGTATTCTGAGGAGTTGAGCTGGAGATTGTCTCTAATGTGTATCGGCGGTATGATAAGACCCAGTTCAAGCGCGAACTGCCTCCTAATGGAATGGACCCGGTCAAGAAATTCTCCCCCTTGTTCCTTGTCTACCAGCGGGATAAGACCGTATCCCACCTCGACTTCGAGTGGATCCACTGCCAGCAGGTGTTCTACGGGCTGAGGGCCAGCCTGAGGTTTTTGCTTTTCTTGCACCTCAGCCAGCTTTATGCTTGCCTGTTCTTTTCTCTTGCCCAAAGTGTAAACACTCCCCCCGATTATAAGCGAAAGAACAATGAAGGGAAAGTGGGGTAGGCCAGGGATAAGACCGAAGAAAAATACTGTAAAAGCAGCCAGAAGAATTGCTTTTGGGTAACCGGCAAATTGTTTACCAAACTCCCTACCCATATTGTCCTGTGATGCTGCTCTGCTTACAACTATGCCCGCTGCCGTTGAAATTGTCAGGGCGGGGATCTGCGACACAAGCCCATCCCCCACGGTCAAAAGAGTATAATTCTGGGCGGCGTCAATAACAGACATATTTTTTTGCAGTACCCCGATGACCAGTCCCCCGATAATGTTTATAATGGTAATTATTATACCGGCGATAGCGTCTCCCCTGACAAACTTGGCAGCTCCGTCCATGGCACCATGAAACTCGGCTTCTCTAGCAATTATGGCCCTGCGTTTTTTAGCCTCCTTCTCGTCTATGAGCCCTGCATTAAGATCTGCATCAATACTCATCTGCTTCCCCGGCATAGCATCAAGGGTAAACCTGGCGGCCACCTCGGCAATCCTTGTGGCACCCTTGGTAATTACGACGAAATTTACAATCACCAGAATGGTAAATACAATCATCCCAACCACGTAATTGCCTTCAACCACGAAGCACCCGAAGGATTTGATCACCCTGCCTGCAGCCAGGGCACCTCTGTCACCGTGTAAAAGTATCAAGCGAGTAGAGGCTATATTGAGAGAGAGGCGATAAAGGGTTGTAATCAAGAGTAGAGAAGGGAATATTGAAAAGTCCAGGGGCTTCAGCGTGTAGATGGCGATCAGGAGAATGCTTATTGCCAGTGTGATATTTAGGGCCAGAAGGAAATCAAGAAGAGCGGGTGGTAATGGAATGATCATAACAACGAGGACCGTTACCACTCCGACAACTGTCAGCAATTCGCTAAGGGTGGCATGATCTGATTGTCTTATTAGGACCTGTTCCATGTTTTTCTTGAAAAGACCTCACACTATCGAGATCGGGTTTCGCCGTGCAAAGCCCGGGGTTTCAAACTATAAACGTATGCCAACACTTCAGCTACAATCTGATAAAGGTTGTGTGGAATTTCCTCATCAACCTGAACCAAAGAGTACAAGCTTTGAGCAAGTCCCTTGTTTTGCACAATGGGGATATGGTTTTTTTCTGCAATTTCTTTGATTTTTCTCGCTATTGCCCCAGCTCCTTTTGCAAGCAGCTTGGGTGCATTCATAGAAGAGCTATCGTACTTTAATGCCACAGCAAGATGAGTCGGGTTGGTGATAACCACATCCGCTTCAGGAACAGCCTGCATCATCCTTTTCCTTGCAATTTGCGTTTGAATCGTTCTAATCCTTGATTTTACCAGTGGATCGCCTTCAGTCCTTTTAAACTCTTCCTTTACTTCTTTCTTAGTCATCTTGAGTCGCTTTTCAAACTCCCACCTCTGGAAAGCGTAATCAATGATCACAAGAAGGATCATTGCAAGTGTGCACCTGATAAAAAGCTTGAAGATTGCACGAAGCACGTAAGAAATGATTGAAACTTTTTCCATCTCACACATATGAGGGACTTGCTTCATCTCGCCCTTTACACTGAGATAAGCGACTCCACCTACAATCGCCAGTTTGAGCAAGGACTTAAGCAACTCCATAAGGGACTGCTTGGAAAAGAGTCTGCCAAAACCCTTAACGGGGTTGATCTTTGAAAATTTGGGCTTGATGAGTTCACTGGATAATACGAAGCCTACCTGCATAACGTTGGATAAAATTGCAGTGATGAAAACAGCTGCCACCAAGGGTCCTATTAGCAAAATAAAGAAACTGATTGTTTTTTGGGCAAATACCATAAAATCGGGGAGACTGAAGTGCTGGAGAGGAAGAAGCGAAAAAGATCTCTTCATTTCGGTCTGGATGCCAGTGTAAATATAGTGTCCGAAAAAGGAGAGGGTGATCAAACCGGACAGGAGAACGGCAACAGAGGAGAGTTCCCTGCTTTTCGCAACTTCTCCTTTTTTCTTAGCGTCTTCCCGTTTTTTCGGGGTTGGTTGCTCTGTTTTTTCTTCAAAGGATTCCTCGGCCATCGTTAACCCTTCACCTGTGCCATAAGGCTAATTAAGAGCGGCCCTAGGTCAAAAAGATATTTTTCCATGAATCTGAGCAGCACACTCAGGGATATCGCAAAGAACAGGAGTCCAATAACTATCTGAACAGGAAACGCCACAATCATAATGTTCATCTGCGGTATTAGCTTTGTGATAAGACCAAAAGCGACATTGGTCAAAAGAAGCACAGCTATAGCTGGCGCGCCTATCTTTAAAGCGATGAGAAACATATCGCCCGACGCATGCATAATTTGCTGAAGTATCTGCCTGTTTATGCTTAAGGAGCCCAGGTTTACAATTTCGAAACTTTCCCTGAGTCCTTTAAGCAATACATGGTGACCGTTTAAGAGCAGAAAAAGCGTCAAAGCGGAGAGGTAGGCCATGTTGCCCAGAAGTGAAACCTGCGTGCCGCTTTGAGGATCAAGAATATTGGCGATAGCAAAGCCTGTCTGAAAGCCTACAAATTCACCCATCATTCTTACACCTTCAAAAAACAACTGGATTGTTAGACCTAAGATCATACCCACAATGAACTCTCCCCCTACCAGTTGAACCATGCCCCATAGCGACCCGGGGAGTGCAGGGATATGCTTGTTTATGACCGGGAAGAGAATTATTGTTATAATAAGAGAAAATCCGGCCTTCACTAAAATCGGTACTATGCGTGCGCTAAAAAAAGGTAGCATGAACAAAATTACACTGACCCTTATGAATATAAGCAAAAATGATTCAACTGCTTCACATGACATAGGCCATATTGCCATCTTAAACCTTTACGAAACCCGAGGGGGCCGGCCTGGAGCAGGCCTTTCCCGTGTTTATTTCACCTTTACCTTACATAGAATGGTATCTGCTGAATAGCTGTTATCGTAAAGCCCATCAAATGCTCAATCATCCAGTGCGCAAAAAACAGCAAAGCCAGCAATACGACCAAGATCTTGGGTACGAATGTAAGGGTCATTTCCTGGATCTGTGTTACTGCTTGAAAAATACTCACAACCAGGCCCACAATAAGACCAAGAGCAAGCATGGGCATGGCTACAAGGATGGTAGTTTTAATCGCCTCCTGCCCAAAACTAACGACAAATTCAGGTGTCATGTTTTCACCTGCCGCTATTTACCCCGTAGGAATGCCCCGTGCGGGAGCACGGGGATGGTAAATAAAGTTTTTTTCCGCTTTTTCGCATGAGAACCGGGCCTCCTTTCAGCCGTTTACCCTCCCGCAAAACTTTTTACCAGAGAACCTACTATTAGATACCAGCCGTCAACGAGCACGAAGAGCATCAATTTGAATGGAAGGGATATCAAGATTGGCGGGAGCATCATCATGCCCATACTGAGCAAAACGCTTGCCACAACCATATCTATTATCAGGAAAGGAATATACAAAATGAACCCGATAATGAAGGCTGTTTTCAGTTCACTCAAGACAAATGCAGGGATGAGGATGGAAGTTGGAATATCTGCTTTAGTTCTTGGTTTTTTCATCCCCGTCATCTGGGCAAACAGAGACAGGTCCTTTTCTCGTGTCTGCTTGAACATGAAGTGACGAATCGGTTTTATAGCAGCTTTTAGAGCGTCCGCCTGGGAAATTTGCTGATTAAGGTACGGCTGCAGTGCGTCATGATTTATTTTTTGACACACGGGCATCATAATAAAAAACGTGAGAAACAACGCCAGTCCGGCTATGATCTGGTTTGAAGGGGTTTGGTTGGTGCCTAAAGCGTGTCGCAAGAAAGCGAAAACTACAATCAGCCGGGTAAAAGATGTCATGAGCGTAAGAATAGCAGGTGCAAGGGATAGAATAGTTAAGAGGAAAATAATCTGGAGCAAAACGGAAACGCTGTTGGGATTAGCCTTGTTTCCGATCTCAATATGCACTGAGGGAAAAGTAAAATCTGCTGCGATTGCCCCTTTTCTAAGAAGAAAGCAAACAATGGAAAAAATGACGATTGCTAAAAGAATTGCTTTTAGTTTCTTATTCGTTGATCTTGAAAGTTTTCTGCTTGCCATCTGAGA
Organism: Deltaproteobacteria bacterium; assembly: GCA_019310485.1. Taxonomy (GTDB): domain Bacteria; phylum Desulfobacterota; class DSM-4660; order Desulfatiglandales; family HGW-15; genus JAFDEF01. The sequence continues at coordinate 64,191 of JAFDEF010000006.1, forward strand.
ACCTGTTTTCAGTAATTGATTCATTGATGCGAGTCAAAAAAGTTATGGACCCCGGGGTAATGCCCAGTACGATTTTTTCCCCTGAAATGTCGATCACCTCTACTCTCTGCTTTGGTGAGAGAGGAAGGGATGAGATCACCTTAATTGACATGTCCCCGCCCTTCCCGCGTCCAGGGGAGACGAACCTTCTTATGAGATATAGGACCAGAAAAAGGAGGCCCAGTACGAAGGAAAGTATGGCCAGTGTTCTGACTCCGGTGCTTATTAAATCAAGGTGAAACGTACCGTTCATCTGTAAGATACCCGAGCCTTCCTTCTACCCAAGGGACTTTACTCTTTCCATTGGGCTGATAATATTAGTGACCCTTACACCGAATCTATCGTTCACTACAACCGCCTCACCCCTGGCGATGAGCTTGTTGTTTATGTAAATCTCGAGGGGTTCTGCGATCTGTTTACTCAGCTCAATTATCGAGCCTTGGCCCAACTGGAGCAGGTCGCTAATAAGCATCTTGACCTTGCCCAATTCCACAGAGACATTGAGGGGGATGTCCATAAGAAGGTCAAGGTCGCATTTATTCTTTTGCTCAGCATCCCCTGCTTCTTTTGGCGTATCAGTAAGGCCGCTGCTAGACAATTCATTTCCTTGGCTCATATTTCACTCCTCATTAATCATGCCCTCTATGCGTATTGCCTTCCTTTTATTGTAAGTGCCCGGGTGGGCTTTGAATTTTGGAACACCTTCAACGAACAAAGTTGCAGGATCAGTTATCGTTTGCTCCAATTGGAGGATATCACCGACTTTCAAACTCATAAGTTCTTTACCCGTTATTGTTGCAGTGCCCAGGATACAACTCATATTGATTGTCACTTCGCGCAATTTTTTCTCTAAGTAATCTTTCCATGCCGAATCCTGCTCTGATTTTTCACCATGAAAACTGTTCTTGAGTTCATCTCTAATAGGTTCGATGGTAGAGTAGGGTATGCACATCATCATTGTGCCGGCGAAATTTTCTAGATCAACTTTAAGCTTGGTTACAATAACTGTATCGCTTGGTGTAGTGATTTCCGCAAACTGTGGGTCAATCTCGGAGCGGGAAAAGGTCATTGTTACCTTATGAACATCTGCCCATGCCCTTTGGAAGTCATCAAGGATTATTTTAACGATCCTGCCTATTATTTTCGCTTCGACACTGGTAAAACCTTTTCCTTCAAGTTTGATTTGGCTTACACCCCTGCCGCCAAAAAGAGTTTCGACAAAGGCAAAAGCCAGGCGCCCTTCCAGCACAAGGAGCGCAAAACCCCGGAATGGCTCTATCTTAAAAATGTTCAAACTTGCGGGCACAGGAATAGAGCGATGAAACTTGCCGAACTCAATTGACTGGAAAGAATCTATACTTACACCCACGACAGAGCCCGTAAAAGTAGATAAGCTTCTTTTCAAGAAGCCGACAAATCTCTCATTGATCATCCCCAAAGCGGGCATCTTTTGGTGCGTCGGTCCCCCCGCGCTGGTGAAGTCATAGAGGTCTATGCCCTCATCGCTTTTGGGAATATTTGTTTCAGTCTCAACCTCTCCCTTGGTTATTCCATCAAGCAGGGAGTCAACTTCTTCTTGAGATAAAACATTTGCCATGGCTTTAACTATTGCACTACGAACTCTGTAAAATAAATGTTGTGAACTGTTTCCGGACCTACAACTTGTGCAATTGCGCTCATAAGGGCTTGCTTCAAGGCTATCTTGCCTTCTACGGTCCTAATTTCACCAAAGGACCGGCTGGACAGCAGTAGAAGGATAGCGTCTCGAAGCTCGGCCTTATGGACTTCTACGGTCTTACTTTGTTCCTCGCCAGGGACTTGAAGACTGATGCCAATTTTCAAGTACCTTTTCCCAAGCTGGGCCTTGTCCATCAAGTTAACAATAAACGGATCAAGGGGGAGTACTATGTCTGGTTCCTCCTTCACGGATTGCGAGGCACCCTTAGGGGTTTCGGCCTGCTGGTTACTGTCCTTGGTTTTGTCCTTGAACAGCAGACCACGAGCAAAAAGTCCTCCTGCTCCCAGAATTATTACCAGTGCAGCGATTATTACAAGCTTTGGAAAAGATTTTTTTGTCTGTGTTTTTTCCTTCACATCTTCCTTTTCCGGCATTTTTATCCCCTATAAAAAACGTTGGAAAATTATTTCAACTCTTCTGTTCAGGGCCCTGTTTGCAGGTGTATTGTTTGGGTACAGGGGCCTTGATGGACCATAGCCTCCTGCAGAGAACCGCAAGGGGGAGAGGCCTTTTTCCGCCAAGAAGTACTCCAGTACCGATAGAGCGCGGTAAGCGGAAAGCTCCCAGTTTGATTTGTACAACTTGCCGTGAATCGGGGTACTGTCCGTATGGCCCATAATGAGAATGTGGTTAGAAGAAGCCTGTATGGCCCGGGCGATCGAATCCAGGACGGGAAATACATCCTTTTTGATGTCAGCGGTACCCGGGTCAAAAAGAATGCCCTCCTGAAAGGAAAGCACGACACCTCTTTCATCGTCTGTAATCCTAATTTTTTTGCTGAGAAGCTTCGTGGCTTCTTTTGATTTATCATCTGTTTTTGAGAGCATTTGGAAGCTTTTCAGTATAGAGTCCTGGTCTATGACCAGTATGGAGTCAGTTTCGTTGTACTCACTGACAAAAGGGACTAAATCCGTTACATTTCTAAGACTCGAAAATTCAAGTACGCCCGTCGCCTGTGCGAAATGCGAAGAAATATCCTTGAGCTTCTTGGTACCCATGGAAGACATGGATAGAAGGAGCACAAAAAAAGTTAGAAGCAGCATGATGAGGTCTGAAAATGTTACCATCCAAAAGTTGCTGTCGACTTTGCTGACTTCTACTGTGTCCTTTTTTCTTTTTGCCATCAGTCAAGAACCTTGAAGTCAAAATTTTTATAAGTGAAGAGGCCTGCCGGCTTCTTTCTATAAGTTCTTTTGATATATGGCGGTGCATCAGTGTTCAGTATGATTTCCACTCTTCTGTTTTCTGCTCTCGATAGCCTGGTATCATTTGACGTAACAGGTTCGTAGCCTCCGCAACCATAAGCGCAAATCCTTCTTAGGGGAATTTTCCCCTTTTCCGTGAAATATCTAAGTACCTGAATTGCCATCAGGGCTGATAGTTCCCAGTTGGAGCTGTATCCTTTTTCTTGGGCCGGCCTGTTGTCCGTGTGGCCGGCGATCTCTACCGAAAAACGGCCTGTTTTGATAAATTCGCATACCTTGTTCAGCAGGGGGTAGACCGAGGGTCTGATTTTTAGATTTCCTGCATAAAATAGAGTTTCTTGCTTGATTGTGATTACCTCTTTCCCTTTTCGTTTTTCTATTTTGATCTCTGCCGGTATACCTCTGGCTACCGGGAGCAAGAATTGGGTGAGATCCAGTTCAGCGTTTATCATCGTGGAAGAAGGGGGCAGGACTGATTCTCCTGTTTTGAGCGGGGACAGGCCGCCGGGCAGGTTGCCGAATGCCCCGGCAAGAGAGCCAAGCGCCGCACGGGTTTTCCTTTCATCTCTCACTGCGATTGAATTTAGCAAAATAAAAAAAGTCAAGAGTATAAGGAAAAGGGAGACAGTCAAAACCAACCTCACGTTCATTCCGGAATCCTCACCATCATTTCGTTTCTTTCTAGCCATTTTTGCTCGCTGCCGATGTCCTCTGGCTTGGCGGTAGAAAAGCCAGGAGTTTTTGTTCTAAAATCCTGGGGTTGTCACCGTTAGAAAGCGATATGACCCCCTGGATTGACATTTCCTTGGAGAGCACCTCTTCCTTGCTTCGTGTCTTGAGCTTACCGGCAATTGGCAAACAGACAATATTGGCCATGATGGATCCATAAAAGGTGGTTAACAGGGCAACCGCCATGGATGGTCCGATGGTGCTCGGGTCATCCATGGTTTGAAGCATCTGTACCAGTCCTATCAGTGTTCCAATCATTCCGAGGGCAGGGGCAAATGTCCCCATGGTCATGAAAATATCGGCTCCGAGCTGATGCCTGGCTTTAACGAATTCAACTTCCGTTTCCAACACGTCCCTGATTTCTTGCGGCTCCATTCCGTCAATGGAAAGCTGAACGCCTTTCTTGACAAATTCATCATCAAGATCCTTTATCTCGCTCTCCAGTGCAAGAATTCCCTCCTTCCTGGCCTTTTGAGCAAAGGCCAGGAATTTGTTTATAAGCTCGTTAACGGCTATGTTTCTGGTGAACAATGCTTTTTTAACCACGGCCATAACACCGAGCATGTCTTTCAAACGGTAGTTGATCATGGTCGCGCCGAGAGTTCCGCCAACGACAATCATTAAAGAGGGGAGATTTATGAAAAGTGCGATTCCTCCACCCATAAAAATGGCTATGCATACGAGCCCAAAGGCTGAGACGACACCAAAGACGGTCGCTATATCCATGATGCCTCCATGAGGTATTTGCTCCAGGGGTGTTACCTGCACTGGAGATATGGAGCAACCTCCGTGCCATTTTTAAGCATAAGAGAGAGTTATTTTGTGAAAAGAGGAAAAGCAAAGATTTACGAGGGGATATCACGATCCGGGTTTACGCCGGCAGGATTTTTTCGCAGAAAAAGAGTCAATTGGCGAGGCAGATGTCAAGATATTGACATTCGCCTCGCCTCTCTTCTCTTACCTCTTGAGGTTGATTAGCTCTGCCAGCATCTGGTCAGTGACCGTGATGATTTTGGAGTTTGCCTGAAACCCTCGCTGTGTGGTAATCATTTTCACGAATTCCGTGGCAATATCTACATTGGATTGTTCCAGCGAGTTGGGCGAAATGTTTCCAAGGCCGTTGGTCCCCGGCTTGCTTGTAATGGGGCTTCCACTGAGCCTCGTTTCTCTGAAAAGATTTCCACCCTCTTTGTACAGGCCCTGGTTATTCTGGAACTTGGCCAGAGCGACCCTGTAAAGAGGAATAACCTGGCCGTTGGAGTATTGACCCGTTATAGCGCCGTCAGTACCGACTGTAACCGACTGTAAATCGCCGGCACCGTAACCGTTGGATGTCTGAAATGTGGTGGTGGATGAAGATGCATAATGGGTGGTGGAAAGCGAATCGTTAACCCAACTGCCACTTGTGCTGTTGTAAGCTGAACCAAAGTTAAGCTTAACACTCATGTCAGTGCTGCTGCCGCCCAGAAAGTTAGTATTGAAAGTAAAGTACCCATTGGTAAGGTCGGTGGCCGTGCTTTTTGTGGACCAGCAATTGGAGTTTTGAACGTCATTGTCGCCGTAGCAGGTGATCGTGAAACTTTCTCCAGCGTTTATGGCCCCTCCGGCAGCGAAAGAAACTTGAAGTCCCAGGGCACCGACTGCCTGGGCAGCAGCAGTTGCGCTTATGTCTCCGGAATTTCCTTCTCCGTCATCCCAGTGAATAACATTTATGCCGTCACCAACGGTTCCCCCTGTAGTTACTGTAAAGGTGTATGTGCGAGACTTGGTTCCAGATGAAAATGTTCCGCTTTCCGATGGGGCTGCCCCCGTCCATGTGCCCGAGGTGACAGGACTGCCTATGGTTGTGATTGTGTTCGTTGGGTCAAAGCTGTCAAAACTGATATTTGAAATTACCCCGGAAGCTTCGTTGAAGGTGATGGTACCCCTGCCCAGCATACCGGCGCCGGACTGCTGTGCATCGATTCCCGTCCTTTTATCTTCTTGGGGGCTACATGTAACGATATATTCATAGGTTGACCCGCTTCCCTTATCAAAATAAATAGTTATATCGTGGGTGCTCCCGAGAGAGTCGTAAACCTTAACCGTTGTCTGGTACTCGTACTCATTTTCCCCAATATATTCCTTGTTTGCATCAGCTCCATCCCACACAGCGGAAAGTGAGCTGGACTTACTGGTAGCGCCTGAGTTAAGGTTTGTGATTATAGTTACTTTATCTGTTTTTTTCGGAGCTGATGTGAAGGAGTTTAAGACGATATCCGTGATTGTACCTTGGTCTTGACCGGTATCCGGGTCAAGGGCCCATCCTCGGACGATATACCCGGCAGGATTAACAAAATATCCGTCCTTGTTGAACCGAAACTCACCTGCCCTGGTATAATATTCATTGTTTTTGCTGTTCGGATCACGGACAACGAAAAAACCGTTGCCTCCAATAGCGAGGTCAGTGTTCGAATCCGTTGATTCGAAAGAGCCCTGAGCGAAGCTACTTGAAATATCTGCTAGGGATGTACCATGCCCTACCTGGGCGGTTCCGGCCGAGGTGGCTACAGTCTGGCTTAGCACATCTTGAAATGTAACCCGACTTGCCTTAAAGCCCACAGTATTGACGTTGGCTATGTTGTCGCCGATAACCGTCATTGCATTGCCTATGGTACTCAATCCACTTATGCCTGAAAAAAGGGAACTTGACAGTGACATCCTTATTTACCTCCTTCACGGTTAATTATTCGTTTTTGATATCAGCCCGAGGCTCTAATAGGATTGCGCCAGGGACTCCAGTCCTTTGCCAGTTCTCAATGGATTAAAGGGATTCCGTACCTTTGGTGATTTCCACAATATCTTCCGGTGCCTCCAGCCTGTCTCCGACCATCAGGTAGGGGGCACCTTCGCGGTAAGTGACACCACTTACCTCGCCCGTTAGATACACATCGCAAGGAACCGGAAAACCGTTCTCATCCCGGGCTTCCACCTCTAAAGTATAAGTGCCGTCTTCGACAACGTGCCCTCCGCTGTTCCTTCCATCCCAGGAAAGATCATGCTCACCAGCCTCCTGCTTACCGGAGTAAACTCTTCGAACCTCCATCCCGTTGCTGTCGTAAATGAAAAGAGTCACCTCCGCCCTCTGCTCAAGGGTATAAGAACCTCCCTGGATTTCGCCAGCGTCGACCGAGATTTTGTTGGTCTTCACTTTCACTGTTTTTCCGATATAGCTGATTAGACGGTCCTCTTGATGGTTGCACAGTGTTTCTTGAATATCTTTAAGGCCCTGATTCAGTCCGAATAATTCCTCAAGGCTGCTGAACTCTGCGAGCTGGGCTGTAAATTCTGTCCCCTCAAGTGGGTTTAGAGGGTCCTGGTGTTTAAGCTGTGTAATCAGCAAGGTTAGAAAGGCATCTCTGCCTAGTCCTTTCTTGTCAGCGGCAGCGGTAGATGTGCTGCTTCCGGTATCAAAGATTCGGGTGTATTTTGTTCCAAGCGGTTGAACAAACATATTAATGCTCCTCCATTGCAATTGCTAATATCACTTGTAACTACCAAAATGCTTTTTCGTTCCTGGCCAGGCTCAATGGCTTTCGGCCCTTAAACGGCGGTTAGTCATGCTATCAAGTCCAATAAACCTTGCCCTGTTGTAATGCTCCGGCCGGCCCAAGGGTGCTCTTCCGCCCCCTCTTCCACTGAGGTTAAGGCGGACACCGGCTGCTTAGCTCCTCTTTTATACTTTCCGAGTTCGCCCTTTGTATCTTGCTCAGAATTAGCAAGGGAGTAGCCGATGCTTTCGTTAACCTGAATGTCTATTCTTTCGAGTTTCAGTCCTTGCTCCCAGAGAGCGCTTTTGAGTTCATTGACATGTGAGAGCAACAGGTCCTTGGCTGCCCCCTTTTGACTTGCCATCTCAAGCTTTAGTTTATTGTCCTTAATGTTTATTTTGATATTCAATGTTCCCAGTGAAGGGGGCTTTAGTCTCAATCTAATGACCTTCTCACCCCTGAGCACAGCCTTAGAGATGCTTCTTCCTACCTGGTTAATTAGGTATGTGGGAAGCGAGGGTCTAAAAAGACGCGCATTTTCCCCTGCCTGAATGGCCGGTTTTAAAAAAATTGACCCTATAGAGTTATGAAGAGTCGGCAGCTTTTTCCCGGACTCGATCCTTGCTATCTGGTTTCCTTCCCAGTCCGAAGAAAATTCAATTTCCTTGTTCCTGACCGTAGGCTTCAGGCTGGCGCGGGTGTCCGCACTTTTCGGCTTTCCTTTCCCTTCCATGGAATTGACAGTTTTGCATGTACTTGACGCTTTTTCTTTCTTTGTAGCTTTTTTGATAAAAGGCTGGGTGTCCAATGGGGTCTTTGAAAAGGGTTGGATGGCGCCTTCCAAAAAACGCCATCCAGGGGAGTTGGCAACCACCTTTTCCGGAAGCCCTTTACCGGGGTTTCTCGTCAGTAGTTCCAGGGTCTTTACCAAATCCCTCACTGAAATTAGACCGCCTCTTTTACTCCTTCTACCTTTCGACCCTGGATTTACATGTTTTTCCTCACGCTCCAAAAGGGCGGGAGTGCTGCGGTCAGATACCGAGCCCCGGGATTGCAGGGGCTGCCGGGTGGCTAATTCTTTTATTGTCGAAAGAAAATGCTGCAATTTAGGATTGCTTTTCAAATGGGGTCTTTTATTGATCAAGGCTTTCAACTTTCCAAGAAGTTTGCCAAGGTGTGCACCTCTTCCCTTGATTTTGGCCGAGTTAAAAGCAGTTTCAAGCTCTTTGGGGGCAAAGCCGAAACTCCTCAAGGTCGATTCCAGGTAAGGAATAACCGATGGGTCTATAACAAAAGGCATGTTTTGCTTTTTCTTATCCTCGGCAAGAATCGCTATTTTTTCAAGAAAGTCTAAGAGCCCGATCTTTCTGCCGGGATTATTTTCCGAGAGGTCTTTCAGAATACTTTCCGCGGTATGCTTTGAGAGTCCAAAATAGTGGAGAAATTCTTGAAGGAGCGGAAAGTTGCTGCTGTCAAGGGATATATTGGGCACAGGTTTTCCCGCGGATAAGAACTCTTCCTCCAGAGCACGGAGAAGGACCTGAACCTTTTTCTTTATCGGTCCTTTGGATCCGGGAAGGTTTGCAGTACTCTGAAACCTGTTGTCCTGAACTTCCTTCATCAGCCGAGTAAGTAGAGAGAAAAAGCCATTGCCCCCATTGTGCCGGATTAAAACACTTTCTCCATGTCCCGGCACGAAGGACTTCCTACTCAAAAAGGAGACCGTGAAAGGAAGAAAATTTTTCATGACGCTCCGTGAATGTAGTGAAGATCTATTTGGAACTTCTTATTGGTTAGAAGCGTGTAGTTCATGCCTTTGCTGTTAGCAATAGCCGTACCAAGGCATTTAAAGAGGGAAATTATGGAATAAAAACATACTGTTGCCGGAAAGGTAATGTTCCCATCACGTAGGAGATGCCCTTTATAAGGGGAAGGATTTATCCTAAAAGGCAAGACAAGGGGAAAATTTTTCCCTTCCAGGCACTTTTGTGCGAAATTAGCCTAGGCCGGCTGGAACATGGGAGTAAGGGGGTGAGGGTAAGGGTGCGTAACAAGAGCATCTCGGGGTGGAAGCTCACCACTGCCTAAAATTTATCTGTAGATGGGCATTAGTTGCGTTTTTCTTTTGCGAGCCCTTCACTTATCTTAGCTGCCTTTTCCAAGTCAACAAACGAAAGTATTTTTCCTACCGCATCACCCCTCATCCTGGATAGAAGTTCTATTGCAAAACCCATGTCCAGCTTTTCAACCAGGGCTGCCGCCTTCTGAGGTTTCATGGTCGAATAGGCCTTGATCAAATGCTTCAGCTTTTGATCCTCCAGGCTTTGCTTTTTGACAATCTCCATTCTAATCTCATTTCTTAACTGAGTAAGGGTTTCGATTTTTCTGTCTAACTCTTTCTGGAGGGCTAAAAGCTCCGCTTTCTGTCTTGCAATTCTCTTCTCTTCTTCTTCAAGTTGAGCCTTCTTTTGGAGAAGAAGACTTAAATCAATCTTTTCCTGCTTAGAGTTCGGGCCCTTTTCCTTAGCTGGACTTGTAGGCCCTTTGTGTGGCTCTGATGCCATGGCGTTTTCTTCCAGGAATGAAGGGTTATCCTCGGCTAGGTATAAAAAGGTGGAACCCGCCATAAATTTTAGGATAATTAGCAAGGTGAGGAATGCAGTCAGTAGCGGCTTCATAGCCCCCTTCCCCTTCTAATAACGACCAACTCATCCATTACTTTTTGTTCTTCTCTCCGGCTTTTCTGGGCATAATCCTGAAATCTCAAGTCCTTTAACCTTTCCAGAATTTTTTTTCTTACTGATTCCATTGTCAAAAAAGCTTCCTTTCTCCTTACATCCTCGTCAGCTTTCCTGAGTTCACAATTAGCTTGTTGGAGGTCAGACTCGAGCTTATCTAGAAATGACCTGTACACTTGGTAGAGAGGAACCGGCATCCCATTAATGCCTTCTTTCCTGCATTTTTTTGCAGTCTTCTCTTCTTTATCAATTAACGCCTGTATGTGCCGTTGTGTTTGCCTGTGCGCATTTCTTGCCTTGGATAGCTCCTGCCCGGCTTTTTTCTGCATGTAAACCCTATAATTAAGCAAGCTCTGCAGCCTGAAGAAAAACGGTTTCATCGCTCCCTCCCCATGCTCCTCAGTCAGGCTTGCGACCCGAGAGCAGGGCTTTTAGTCTGGCCACACTTTCTTCAAAAGAGACCTGTTCATCAACACCTTGCCTGAGAAATGTATTTATGTCGCCGATCATCGTCTTGGCATAATCAATATTCGGGTCGCTGCCATCTACGTAAGCCCCGATGTTAATAAGATCTTCAGCCTGCCTGTAGGTAGCGAGGATATTCACCAGCCGGCGAGCATTGTCCAAATGCTCGGAATCAACAATATCTTTCATGACGCGGCTGATGCTTGCCAGGATATCAACAGCAGGGTAATGTCCCCTGTGGGCAAGAGTTCTGGATAGTACAATATGTCCGTCAACTGTGGAGCGCACTGCATCTGCTATGGGTTCGTTCATGTCGTCTCCCTCTACAAGAACAGTGTAGATCCCGGTAATGCTCCCCCTTTTTTCAAGTGTGCCGGCTCTTTCCAATAATTTGGGTATCTGAGCAAAAACGCTCGGGGTATAACCTTTTGCCGAAGGAGGCTCGCCGGCAGCCAATCCTACCTCCCTCAGTGCCATGGCGAATCTGGTAACAGAGTCAACCATGAGGATAACGTCGAAGCCTTTGTCTCTGAAAAATTCTGCAATAGCGGTTGCTAGGTAAGCCCCCCTTATTCTCACCAGTGCAGGCGTATCAGAGGTGGCTGCAACAACAACAGATTTCTTGAGCCCTTCCCGTGTGAGGTTTCTTTCCACAAATTCTCTAACTTCTCGTCCCCGCTCACCAATCAGCGCTATAACCACCACGTCTGCTGCCGTGTTTTTAGCCATCATTCCCATGAGCACACTCTTTCCCACACCGGATCCTGCCATGATAGCAATTCTTTGCCCCTTTCCCAGAGTTATCAGTGCATTGATTGAAGATATGCCAACATCTACTACCTCTCTGATAATTTCCCTTTTCATAGGGTTGAGGACTTCTCCATAAAGGGGATACTCGGTGTCTCCGTCAAGCACTCCTTTCTGGTCAATAGGGCACCCAAGACCGTCAATCACCCTGCCAAGGTAACCTTCTCCCACCCGAACCGCAGGGGTTTTGTTTATATCAACAATTCGGCTTCCAGGCCGTATGCCTCTGGTTTCGCCAAAGGGCATGAGTATTACGCGTTTGTCTCTAAACCCCACCACTTCGGCCTGAATGTTGCGACCTTCTAAGTTTTCAATGGCGCAAAGGCCGCCAATGCATAGCCCTGGGCCGTGGCCTTCAGCAATTAACCCGGCAACCTTTACAATTTTGCCTTGAATCTTCATAGGCTGGCAGGCATCCACGGCTTTCAGGTATCTGTCCCAACCGGTTTTTTCTTCAATAGTGGTCATTACTTTTTTCCAAGAAGGCTTTTTCAAGGCTTTCGTGAACTTTTGCCAACTGGGTTTCAACTCTTGCGTCAACATCACCGTAAGAGGTTTCCACGAAACACCCCCCCTTGGTGATTGAAGGGTCAGAGGTGACTACCACAGACTTAAGCTCTTGGAACTTAGAGAAAAGCTCTGGCCGCAACCTTTCAACATAGCTGAAATCCTCTGGGCTGATCCTGAGTACTACCTTACTCTTTTCTGCCGCCAAATGAAGCGCACTGAGGATAGTCTGCTTCACAGCATCATCAATGCTTGCCAGTTGTTTTTTGATAATTTTTTTAGCAATGGCGAAAACCAGTTCCAGGATCTGCTTTTCGTGCAGCCTTAACATTTCCTTTTTTGACCGACTAACTTGCTCCAAAAGATTTTCCAGGTCTTCGACGATTTTAGCAGCTTTTTTTTGCCCCAGTTCAAGACCATCCTTTTCTCCCTGTGCAAAACCCTTTTCATAAGCCTCTTTCTCAAGAATGGCTGCCTGCTCTCGGGCTTGCTGCAATAAATCCTTCGCCTGCTTTCTTGTTGTTTCGTCTGCTTCAGTTTGCTCGAAAGGAATAAAACCGGGATTTTCGTCTCCACCAGCTCGAAGCGGGGTAAACTCCCCCCTTTTTTCCAGCACTGCCGGGGAAGAGGATTCAAAGGAGTCCATTTCAAGTTTGGCCCAGCTATTTCCATCGTGAGGGCTATTTGTTAATGTGTTAGACAAGCTCATCCTCCTTGCCTCCAAGAACTATTTTCCCCTCTTCCTCGAGCTTGCTTGCTACCTTTATAATTTCCTGTTGAGCCTTCTCGACTTCCTTTAGCCTGACGGGGCCTAGGACCTCCATATCCTCTTTCAGCATTTCTGCCGCCCTCTCCGACAAGTTACTCAACACTTTGTTTTTCATTTCATCAGAAGCTGTTTTTAGTGCCTTAATCAGTACCTGGTTTTCCACATTTTGAAGGATTTGCCTGAAGCCCCTGTTATCAACACCCAAGAGATCTTCAAAAACAAACATCTTTTGTCTCACGTGTTCAGCCACGTCGCTATCCTCTTCCTCTATTCGGGAGAGGATATGTTCCTCTGTCTTTCGGTCAACTTTATTCAGGATATTGGCCAGGATCTCCACTCCATCAAACTTCTTAGCGGTAATTCCAATGTTTGAAAGCTCCTTCCTAATTGCTTCGTCAAGTTCTCGAATAAGATCATCCTGGACATTCCCCGTGTGTACTATCCTAAGAGCCACGTCAGCCTTTGCCTCTTCCGGAAGGAGACTCAGAATCTCAGCAGCCTTTTCCTGGGGGAGATAAGAGAGCATTAGGGCGATGGTTTGGGGATGCTCCCCCTTGATGGCATTGACTAAAGTATCCGCCGGCACGTATGCGAGGTCTTTAAAGGGGACACTCGACTTTTCACTGCCTATGACTTTAAAAACCTCCCTAGCCGTTTCCTCATCCAGAGTCTTGGCTACCACTTGTTCAAGGAATTCCCTGCCGGAGACAGCTAGGCTGCTTTCCTTCTCAAAATTTGTCAGAAACTCCCCCATTATGGCGTCAAGAACGTTGGAAGGGATGTAGGTGATTTCGGACATATGCTTTCCAATTTCCTTAATGCTTTTCTGATCCAGATGCTTGAGGAAGTTTGTGGTAAACTCCTCGCCCATGGCCAAAAGAAAGATTGCCACCTTCTGGGGTCCGCTAAGATTCTCAGGGCTTAAATGGTTTGTACTCATGTTTATTGCTCGCTTATCCAACCTTTGAGAAGTTGAGCGGTTTTTTCAGGGTCATTTTTGCTTATTTCTCGGACTCTTTCAGTGTGACTTGTCTGACCTGGACCGGGGATTTCAGCATATTCCTCAGAGCCAGAAGGCAATTCCCGTCTTTCCGAAATAGACTGTGCGCTCACGCTCTTTAGGCTTTTCAATAACGGCCTGACCACCAGAAGAAAAACCAGGCCTATCAGGAATAGGTTGATCACCATTTTTCCGTAGTTTCTCAATAAGTCGGGCAAATGAAGTCTCCCAGGCTCTGCAGGGGGCTCTGTTGTTGCAGAAGCGGAGTCCGAAAACGGCATGGAAGATACCGAGACCTGGTCCTCCCTGTCCTCACTATATCCCATGGCTTTCTTGACTAGATCCAGAAATTTTTTCATTTCTTCTTCGGTTCTCGGGACGTATTCTTTTGTGACGGTTCCATTTTCGGTTTTCTTGACCCTATAAGTGCCGTCAATAACCGCTGCCACTGAGAGATGCTTGATACTCCCTGCCGGTTTAAGAATCGTTTTGATGGTTTTGTTGATTTCATAGTTTGTCGTCAGATCTTTTTTGGTGTTTTTTCTTTTTTCATTGCCCGGGGACGGAACAACGCCTCTTCTCCGGTCCAGCAGGGTTTCAGCGGCGGTACCCCCCCCTGTACCACTTTCCGCGGACTCAATAATGGTCCTCTTGCTTCTAACAGCCGCGGTAGAGGGATCATATTCTTCCTGGCTGGAGGTAACTTTGCTAAAATCAATTTCAGCACTGACTCTTACAATCGCTTTGCCCGGGCCGACTATCCCTTCCAACATGCTCTGAACATTGTTTCTTATTTCATTTTCCACTTTCTCTTTGTATTCGAGTTGTGAATTGCTAAGAAGAGCAGTACTGTCATTTTCGCCCGCCCCCTTGTAAAGAAGCCTGCCTTTTGTATCCACCACTGTAACATGCTCGGGATCGAGACCCTCGACTGCGCTCGCCACCAGATGAACTATGCCCCCAAGCTTGGCCGGAGGTAAGTCTGACCTCAAATCAAGCTGGATTGACGCGGAAGCAGGCCTGCTATCCTCTACAAAAAGCGAATCCTTGGGCAGAACTACAAATACCCTGGAACTCCTGACTTCTTTAAACCGATTAATGGTTCTAGCCAGCTCACCTTGTAACGCTCTTTTGTAATTCAATTTTTGGACGTATCGAGAGGCTCTGAAATCTGTTTTGTCAAATATTTCAAACCCGATATTCCCACCGCTGGGAAGGCTGTCAGTGGCAAGAGCCAAACGCAAATCATATACTTTCTCTCGCGGCACGAGAATGACGGTTCCGTTACCCTCGATTTTGTAAGGCGTATTCTTTGCCCTGAGTCTGGAAACAATGGCGCCCGCATCTTCTGGAGAAAGGTTGTCATATAAAACCTGATAGTCTATCTTGTTCGCCCACATAAACATTAAGGCAAACCCCGCGATTACCAGGGCAACGGTGAATGCAAGCCCTAGCTTTTTTGAAAGCGGCAATGATTTTAGAAAAGCAAGGAATTGGTTTAATGAATCGCCCATGGTATCAATTCCTGTACTTTGAAATTGAACCGTTTTGAAGTTATTAACTAACCCTGCAACCACGCAACAACGCAGGGCTTCCGTAGCGTGGCGAACGCACAGGCAGACAGCAAGTTGAATCAGCCCTCAATACGCTCTGCTGGCGTACTGCTCCAAGAGCCGTAGGGTTCTCTGCGCTCCTAGAATTGCATGCGCATGATTTCCCTGTAGGCCTCGATAACTTTGTTTCTTATGGTAAGGAGCAGTCGCATGGATATATCCGCTTTTTGAAGGGCAATCATTGTTTCAGGAATATCCGCTTTACCATGAAGCAGGTCAATGATCGAACTGTTTGCCTGCCGCTGTGCCCTGTTGACTTTGCTGACTGCCTCCTTTATTGCCTTACCGAAGTCAACGGCACGCGTTCTCTTGATATTTTTCTCGTTCTGAACAGGGGCTTGCCCCAGGTGTTCAATCCTCATGGTTTTACCGCTACTTACCTATTTCAAGGGCTTTGAGAGCCATCTGCTTTGTCGACTTAAGAGCTGCGATATTTGCCTCAAAGACCCTTCGGGCAATGAGCATGTTTGTAATTTCCACGACAAGATCTACATTAGGCTTCAACACGTAACCATCTGCGCCGGCATCAGGGTGGCTTGGGTTAAAGACTTTTTTAAAAGGGCTTTTATCTTCGACAATATCAGCGATTTTAACCCCCTCTGCCTGCGCTCCAAGTATAGTGTCGAAATCTCCAATGCCCGTCGGTGTCATGACGACCATTTTTCTCCTATAGGGGCCACCTTTCTTGGTGCGGGTAGTCTCTATATTGGCAAGGTTCATTGCTATAACATCCATCCGTCTCCTCTGGGCCCTAAGCCCTGAGGCGCTTATCTCAAGAGATACCAGGAAATCCATTTTACCGCCCCCCCTCTCGTATGACCTCTTTCAGCAATGCTAGCTTTCTAAGAAGTATTTCTGTAGCTGTTTTATACCGCAAGTTGTTCTCCATGAGTTTCAACATTTCCCTTTCTATATTGACCCAGTTGTAACCATTCCATTCACCTTTTTCATCAAAAGGATCAGCCCTGAAAGCAGGACCCGATGCGCATTGGATATGGCCCGGATCTGTGGTAGCTAGATCCAGGCCATGGCTCCCTTCCACTGCGCGGGCAAGGGCGGTCTTGAAATCCAGATCCTTTGCCTTATAGCCGGGGGTTTCCAGGTTGCTTATGTTGCTTGCTATAAGCGTTTGCCTTTTTCGAGTCAGGCCGATTACGTCTTCCAAAATTCGAAGTGTGTTTCCAAGCGATAGTCTATCCGCCACAGTCCCGTCTTTCCCCCTTTCAGTACTTTCTCCGGCCAAATTAACGAATTCGAAGTATTACCTTTCAGAGAATAAGCAATTTGCGTGCCGAAACTTTGCATGCCCATATTCTCAATTTTACCGGCCACTAGCCTCCCGGTTTATAGCCGAGGGCGGCTTTCCGTACGGATCTTTCTCGGTGTCCGTCATATAAGCGCACTCCATTTTCTTTTTGTACTCATTTAGTTTATTTCTGAGTGTCCGGACGCTGATGCCCAGAATTTCGGCAGCGTGAGTCCTGTTGCCGTTCGTTTTGTCAAGGGCACGAAAGATGGCAGTTTTTTCCATCTCCTTTAGCGAAAGCGTCGGAGTCGAAAGGTACCCGGGATTCTCATTCCGGAGGGGTTTTTCACTAATCAAGAGATCTTTCTCGCCTATCCATCCCCCCCTGCACATAAGAATCGCCCTTTCAATGATATTTTCAAGCTCTCTCACATTCCCTTTCCATGATGCCTGCATTAGTAACTGAACAGCTTCTTGTGTCAAACCCTTGACAGATCTATGGTCCTCCTCGTTGTATTTTTCAATGAAGTAATTTGCGAGCAAGGGGATGTCCTCTTTCCTTTCCCTCAGGGGCGGCAAAAGGAACGGCACCACGTTTAACCGATAAAACAGATCTTCCCTGAATTTTCCGTTTTCAATTTGTTGCTCGAGATTTCTGTTTGTAGTAGCAATAACGCGCACATCTACAGGAACAGGGTTTATCCCTCCAATTCTGTCAATTTCATTTTCCTGGAGCACCCTCAAAAGCTTGGACTGGAGCTGGATATCCATCTCGCTCACTTCATCCAGAAGGAGGGTCCCATGATTGGCTACCTCGAATTTCCCCTTTTTCTTTGCCACTGCACCTGTGAAAGAACCTTTTTCATAGCCGAATAACTCGCTCTCCAGCAATGTCTCAGGCAAAGCCGCACAGTTTATTGCTACAAACGGCCTGTTTCTTCTGTTGCTACAATGGTGGATATATCGGGCAAAAAGCTCTTTTCCCGTGCCCGACTCTCCCTGGATCAAAACAGAGGCCCTGCTGTCTGCTATCTCCTTTGCATCACGCAGCAGGTTTTTCATTTTTTGGTTTTTAGTAATAATAGTGAGTCTTGGTTTTCGTTGTTGCCGGGGTTTTGACCCGGAGCTATCGAAAAGTTCGCGATTCATTGCTTTTATCATTTCAGGGGTCAGGGGCTTCACGATGAAGTCGTAAGCTCCATTTTTCATTGCCTCAACTGCCTCCTTTACTCCTGCCTCGGCTGAAAGCAGGATAACAGGGGTAAGCGCGCTGATTTTCTTGATCCTTTTCAGCAAGTCAAGCCCGCTCATCTGGGGCGCGAGGTCTTCTAGGTCGGCTAAAACGAGATCATAATGATCCGCCTGGATTTCTTTCAAGGCTAATACTCCGTCGCTTACTGTTCGCACCATATGGCCCAATTGAGCGAAGCCCTTGCTAGCGCGCATATAAGTGCTCTTTCCGTTACCTACAATCAGGACTTTTTTCCTGCCCATGCCCGGGTACTATCTCCTTTTGGAAGCAGCCTCTTTATTTTTTTCAGTTCGCTATTAAAACGAATTTCTTGGATCCTTTCTTCTGCAACCCGACTCCAAAACGGGTCCGCAGCCCTTGAAATCTGCTCAAACAATGCCAGATACTCTTTTTTCGCATTTAGGGCTCGGTAGCACTTGCCAAGCAGTAACTTAAGCAATATTTTGTTTTTTTCGTTTTTTTCCTTTTGAAGTGCAGCATTAAAGGCAGAAAGTGCTTTTCGGGGAACTCCAAGGCGCAAATAGAGGTTTCCTATTTGCTCACAAATGCGGGGATCGGGAAGGTGGCAACCGGCTCTTAGGTTATCGGCTGTTTTTAGCGTTTGCAAGGCCTCGGCTACAAGGTTTGCGTCTGCAAGTGCCCTTGCTTTTTCCACCAGCGTCCCTACGTTGTTGGATGACTGCGGATCAAGCCCGAGGGCCTCAGAAAACAACTCTGCGGCCTGGGCCGGCTTACCCTGCTTCAAAAAGATTTCACCCTTTAACCGGTATGCCGAAGATGCATATTTGGAGGCATGATGATTCTTGATAATCTGGTCAAGGTTTGAAATTGCCTCAGCGAGATACCCTTTCTTGAAATCTTCCTTGGCAAGAGTAAAGAGAAGATCAGCAGGTTTTTCTTTATCTGTCAAAAGAAGGGTGGCTTTTTTAAAAATCTTTGCAGCAAAGTCCTCTAGACCGAGACGCGAAGAAGCCCTGGCAACAGACAGCAACGGCCCGGGGGATTGCGCAAGGGCAAACAGCTCTTTGCCTTTCAGATAGGTGTTGACGATGTCAGCATATTTCCCTGCCTTCATTTTTTCACTGAGAAGCGCACTGATAGTGGCCTTCAGGGCATATTGAGTCTCAGGTTTTGACGATGCGGAAGGGAATTTTCTAAGCAGTTCTTGCAACGTCCTAAGGCTTTTGTCGAATTGCTTCTTTTTTCGGTACAAAACCGCGAGCTTGAAAAGAGCCAGCTCTGCCAGAGGGTGTTTGGGATCCTTCTCGAGCAGGTCACCCAGCACCTTTTCGTAAATCTCCACAGGTGAGGAGATTCCTTCTTCAGTTTTTGATGGCCCTATGGGCCGGATTATGCGTACTTGTTCCCGGGCGGCGTTTCCTTGCTCCTTTATTTCTGCAAGTCTTATTAGGCTTATAAGTGCTCCCTCAGTATCAGGATACAGCTTGAGGACCAATTGATATGCTTTAGAAGCCTTTTTTGTGAATCCTTCATTCCGATAGGTATCTCCAATGGCTGCCAGAGTTACATCACTTTCTTTGGCTTCAGGATAGGTGTTATAGAACCTAAGCAGGTTTTCCCTCGCAAGGGTGTTTTGCCCGAGCTGGACACAGTTTCGGCCAACGTACAAAGCGATTTCCGGGTAGAGGTATACATTTTCAGGCTTTGCCCTTGCCAATCTGGAAAGGATGCGGAGGGATTTCTTGAAGCTATTCATTTCATAAAGAACTTTTGCCATTTCTATTTGTGCCACAATTGCCTCGGGGGGAGCAGGATAATTGCGAACGAGGTGTTCGGCGATGGACATAGCCTCCTTTAGTCTTTTCTTGAGAGTAAGAATCCGGATTTTTTGCACAAATGCGTGAAAGGCTTGAGTGGAAGTCGTGTCCTTCTCAAGCACAAGGCTGTAATACGCTAGTGCTTCATGGTACCCCTTGGCCTCCAGGTACAGGTTGCCTATGGCTAGAAGAGCGCAGGCTGCATACCTGGAGCCGGGAAACCTTCGAACAGCCTTTTCGTAATATCCTTTAAGCTCGAGGAAATGAGCTAAGACGGAGCCCGAATATAGCTTCTCATAAGATTTTGCTATAAGAAAGAGCCCCTTTTCAGAATACCTCCCATTAGGGTATGTCTTGAGAAGCTGATTCAGATTGCTGGTTGCTTCACGCCATTTCTGCTGTCTGTATGCGCTAAGGGATTTTAAAAAAAGGGCGGTATCTTTTTTACTGTCGTCTGCTACAGGCTGAATAAGCTCCTTTTCGAGGTCAATCCTTACCCATTTGGACGGCATAGAATTTTTGGGGTACCTTATAAACAGGGCTTTATTTGTAGCTTTCCCCCTGCCCTTCTCCCTTTTGGCTGCTTGGGCTTTTCCTTGCCCTCCTGAGCCTTGTGTGCCAAGAATCACCCTTAGCTTGTTGCCATGAGATGATGCTACAAACGAAGGGACTACGGGTCCTTTGATGTCTAGTACCAGCCTCATCTTCCCGGGGTGATAACCCAGTCTTAGCCCTTTCAAGTGCCGGCTATTTACAGCGATTGTCCTGGATTTGAATCTATGTGTGTGGGTGAAGATATCAATAACAATCCTTGCCGGGTCATGGAGGACCTTATTAGCATAACCGGGTATCTTCCCGTTCCAGGTAAGTAATACCTTTGTCTGATATCCGCCTTTGGCAGGGGGCATGTCTTTTGTCTCAACTGAGAGTAGTTTATCTGCCAGGCTGTGGTCAAAAAGCAGAGTTGAGTCGGAAGCAGCCGGAAGAGCCGGGACTGCCAGTAAGAATAGAGATGAGATAAGCAAAACCCTAGATTTAGTGATACAAAGTTTCATGTAGCCTTTGTATCAGCAATTCCTGTGCCAAAAACCGCTTTCCTCTCGCAACCTTTCTACAAAAGAGAGGAAAGGGGCTGAAAGCTTTGGGGGTGCAAGTGTAGGCGAAAGGCGGCGTATAGAAGCTAGATACCGAGGAGCGTCATTCTTTTGACAGGGTTGCCCGGGGTTTAGGCTTACCCGGAACTAGCCCGGGTAATGTTTTGCTTTTTGATTTTTTCTACCAGGGTTGTTCTTTTAATGTTGAGAAGTTTGGCAGCCCTTGTTTTGACCCAGTTGCTTTTTTCCAAAGCCTCTATGATAAGTCTTTTTTCATAGTCTTTGACGGCTTCTTCAAGTCTCAGCCCTTGCGTGGAACTAAAATGTCCCATAGGCTGAATGATCCCCACGTTTTCTTGGATATGCTCGGGGAGGTCGCTGATACCCACCACTTCATTTTCGCAAAGAATAGTCAGCCTTTTTATAGCGTTTTCCAACTCTCTTACATTACCGGGCCAGTCGTATTCGAGCATTGCCTGCATTGCCTCCGCCGAGAATCCTTTTATAGCTTTCGGGTTTCTTTTTTGGAACTTTTTTAAGAAAAAGTCGATAAGCAATGGAATATCGGATTTTCGGTGTTTCAGAGGCGGGACTTTGATTGGGATAACATTTAATCTGTAATAGAGATCTTCGCGGAATTTTCCCTTGTTTACAGCAGCAGTAAGATTTTTGTTCGTAGCGGCGATAATCCTTACATCAACGTGGATGGTCTTCGTGCCCCCCACCCTTTCAAACTCTTGCTCTTGCAGGATGCGCAGCACCTTCACCTGCAGTGAAGGGCTCATTTCGCCCACTTCGTCCAGGAAAACAGTACCCCCATTTGCCAGCTCAAAGCGGCCGACCCTTTTCTTATGAGCGCCCGTAAACGCACCTTTTTCGTGCCCAAAGAGTTCGCTTTCAAGCAGCTCCTCCGGAATAGCGCCGCAGTTAATGATTACCAGTGGTTTATCACATCGGCTACTGTCATAGTGGATGGCCCTGGCTATAAGCTCTTTTCCAGTACCGCTGGGTCCGGTAATCAGCACAGTACCATCGGTATCAGCCACTTTCTCGATCAGCTCGTATACCTTTTTAATGGCATCACTTGTGCCGATAATGTGTTTTTCTCTGTATTTTTTCCGTAACGTCCTCCTCAGCCTGATATTTTCTTCTTCAAGCTCTTTGAACCTTATAGCTTTTTCAACTGTGGCCAGCAGTTCAGGAGCTGCAACGGGCTTAGTGATATAGTCAAAAGCCCCGTTCTTAATTGCAGCCACCGAGCTTTTGATAGTGCCGTAACCTGTAAGGATTATGCATCGGGTTTCAGGTGACTTTGCCACTGTATGCTCAAGGACTGCCATCCCGTCCACACCGGGCATAGCCAGGTCAGTGAGCACAAGGTCATAAGGGCTGGTCCCCAGCTCGTTGATTGCCGTTTCGCCGTCAGGCGCAGTTGCTACTTCATAGCCCTTGGCCGACAACATAGCGGCTACAGTTTCCAGCACCGCAGGGTCATCGTCTACAACCAGCACACTTGCCATGACATTTTTCGCTTTCTGCAAGAAGATCGTGCATGATGTTCAACAGCGCAAAGACGAGCCGGCTCTGGCAAAGATACCCCCGGGTAAGTTGCTCAGCCCGCTCAGGGGAATTTTACACGTAATCCCCGCGGTAAAACTTGAATACTGCAACATTCGCGGTCAGGGTCAAGTCTTTGACCAGGCAGTGGAGCTCAGCGTTAGCACGTGTTTTATCCATAGCCTCGGTTGGAAAAAGATTCGCCTCCTGCTCTATACTTGCAACCAGTGGCTGGAGATCCTTCAATGTTTTTGTTGGATCGTTCAATTGCCTGCAATACTCATCCAACAGATTAAGTACCTTATTGCTTTGTTTAATAATAAGCGAACTCGCCTCAGCAGTTCCCTGGAAAATCGGCGGGTTAATCTCAGATAGCTTGTGATCCAGAATTTGCTTGAACCCGCCTTTGCTATTGACCTTGTTATGTGCAATCGGGATCGTGTTTGACAAATTATCTATTTCATTTATTTTCATATTTCAACCCCTTTCTTTTAGCACTAAGCCATCATCAAGGGATGGATGACGGGCCGCGGTTCATAAAGTACCGCCGCAGTCGGGGAGAGAAAAGCACGAATCAAGAAGTGAATACCTTGTTCAATTTTTCACCAACTGTTTCCGCCGTGAATGGCTTTACTATGTAACTGCTTACTCCCGCTTTAACAGCCTCTATGATATTTTCTTTTTGTGCTTCTGCTGTAACCATGATGAAAGGAATACCCTTTAGTGAATCATCTGATTTCATGCTCTTCAGCAGGTCGATACCCGAAACCTCCGGCATATTCCAATCACAAAGCACTAGGCCATAGTCGTCTTTCTTTAGCTCTTTCAGAGCATTCCTTCCATTATCAGCCTCGCTGATGTTCGTAAAGCCGATCTGCCTGAGGATATTCTTTAAGATCCTCCTCATTGTGGCAAAATCATCAACTATGAGAACCTTCATATTTAGATCCATGAAAGCGTTCCCTCCTGTTCAGGTAAGATTTCAAATGCTTGCCAAAAGCGCATCTATATCCTCTTGGTCAAGGCCTTCTCCTTCTTTTTGGGGACCTGCCAATTCCACCACCTTTTGCTCCACTGCCTTTTCCAGTTCATCGCTTGTGATATTTGGATTTTTTTCCCTTTCCGTGAGCTTAATGCCAAAAGAGATAACCATCCTCTTAATCTTTTCCTCTGTCTGGCTCATAAGGTCGATGACACGCTTAATCCTCTGCCCAGTGAGATCCTGGAAACTCATTTGAACGAACGAATCCGATATGCGGGATGAAAAATCTTCCATCGTTGACTCAATGCTATTAATAAAGGGAGAGATAGCGCTGAGCACGTGGCCGTGTATCTTTTCTGTTCCACCAGGCATCACAAATGCTTCTTGCTTCAAAGACGTCAAGGATTTCTTGATCGCCTCGGTGCCCTCCTGCATAGCTTCGAGGTTGTCCATGATTTTGTTAGCCGCTGTTTCAGTAGCCTCGATGATGGTCTGAAGCTGGTCAGCAGTCTGAGGAGCGTATTTTGTTGCAATCTCCGTGAGGTGTGGGTGAATTTTTGATCTAAGTTCTTTCCTGAAATCAATAATCATCAAAGCGAGTTCTTTTACCTGTCCCGTCATTTCATAGGCTAGGTTTTTGAAAAAGCCGTCACGTTCGGAGCATAAGTTGCTGCTAATCGCCTGTCCTATAAAATTCATTAGCTCATTTATCTCTTTTTTTGTAAGCTTGCCGTTCACGATCCGGGTGATTTCTTCTGTCAGGTCTTCTTTCATCCTTTCAATTCCTCCTCTTTTGCAATCAGCCTTGCTGGATGGCAAAATCAAGCGCAGTCCCTGCTATATTCTCCAGGGGTACTACCTTATCAACCCCGCCCAATTTTATGGCTTCTTTAGGCATTCCAAATACCACACAAGTCTTTTCATCTTGCGCCACTGTCCTTGCCCCGGCCTCCTTCATTTTCAGCAGTCCAAGGGCGCCGTCGGAACCCATACCGGTAAGGATTACTCCAACTGCATTGCCCCCGGCATAGGTGGCAACCGAATGGAAAAGAACATCCACTGCAGGCCTTTGGTGGTGCACCAAGGGTCCGGTTTTGACCTGAACATAATACCTGGCCCCGCTCCTTTTCAGGAGCATGTGATAATTGCCGGGAGCTATCAATGCTACTCCGTTCACCAGGGAATCACCGTCAGCAGCCTCTTTTACGGTAATGGCACTCAGCTCATTGAGTCTCTGGGCGAAGGATGTAGTGAAATTGGCCGGCATGTGCTGGACCACTGCAAGGCCCGGAGCATTTGGGGGCATACCTGTTAAGACAACCTTAAGTGCTTCTGTTCCCCCGGTCGAAGCGCCGATAGCAATGATTTTGTTCGTTGTCTTGGCCAGGGCTCTTGGCATGGGCTTTGTCGGCCCCGCTTCATCAAGCTCCGTTTTTTTTCTTCTCTGGACGTCTATTCCTGCAACAGCCTTTATCTTGTCAATCAACTGGACACTCATCTCTCCTACAGAATAAGCACTTGAGGGTTTCGAAATAACCTCGATCGCGCCCAGGGACAGCGCATCCATGGCGAGTTTCCCACCCTTTTTTGTCAAAGAGCTGACTATTATTACAGGAAGAGGGTAATGCCTCATTAGTTTTTTGAGGAAAGTGAGGCCATCCATTCTGGGCATTTCTATGTCCAGTGTTACGACATCCGGTTTGAGTTTTACGATTTTGTCTCTGGCAACATAAGGGTCCGGAGCAGTGCCGATAACCTCTATTTCTTTATCCCGGGAAAGCTCCTCTTTGAATACCTTCCTGACAACAGCAGAATCATCAACAACAAGGACCTTGATTTTTTTCTCCAACATTTCGCAACCTCATGGAACGGTCCTCTGACTTTGAACGCTTCTGAGAAACACTGAATCCGGCACAGTTTTTTCAACTCTCTGCTTTCAGGCTTTAGATTCGCTAATCGTAATTCCCATTGCCAGGCGATGGTTTTCTGTCTGCATGAAAAGAGTCTCTCCTTTCGGCTCTTTTCCCGAATCGCAAGAAAGCTCCATTTCTTCCATTAATTCCGGGAGACCCAGATGAAAGGCTCCCCCCTTGTCCACAAGGGATAACATGTGCCCTCCCACCATGTTGAGGGCTTCTTTCAATGTGTCTTTTTCTTGTTCCTTGCTAATTTCATCTTTTTCAAGGCCGAGGAAACTTGCCGTAATTTCGGTAGCCAGTGCCGCAGGCATTAGCAGATACAAGGAACCCTGCAAGGGGCCGCTGAAATTAATGGTTGATCCGATTAGTGGCCGGTGGTGAGAAAACCACTCTTCCAGACTATGGGCGCTGTCGGCAAAGTGCACCGGCTGAAAGAACATTCGGTCCATTACGTTAGAAGTCGCATCCTTCAAAGCTCTCGTCATTTTCTCTCTGTCCATCCTCAGCTTCCCCCATTATGGCGCTTAAGGTTCTTTTTATATCTTCGGGCACAAAAGGCTTTTTTATATAACCGCTCGCCCCTAGTTCCTCCGATTCCCTCACGGCCTTATCACTGCCTTCCGTCGAAATCATTACGACAGGAATGGACTTCAATATCTCATCCTTTTTCATGGTGCTTAAGAGTTCCAGCCCGTTCATGTTGGGCATACTAATATCGGTCAGGACAAGATCGACCCATTCCGCTAGGAGCACTTTCATTGCATCTTTACCATCTGCGGCCTCCCAACATTGTCCAACATTGAATCCTGAAATTTTTACGATTTTTTTAATGATGGCCCTCATGGAAGAGGAATCATCAACAATCAAAACATTAAACGCCATTTAGCGCCCTCCTCCTGAAAGGTTAACAAGCTCTTGGACTCCTTTAATTTTTTCCCAAAAGGCGGCTATGGTTTTCTGAAGATCATGGGAGGAAAACTCCAGCCTGTTTACTATTTCCTGATAGTATCTGTAGGCAAGGCCGTCCGCACCCAGCCCGACCCCGATCATCATGCAAATTGAATCAGCCAGATAAACAATCGGCGTATTGGGGTCATCTGAAGGGGCCCTGTTCGGGTTGTGATGGTTCCTGATGATGTCCACCATAACGGGTGGGAAATTCCAGCTTTCAGCAACCTTGGCGCCCAGACCGGCATGGTCTATACCGATGATCTCTTTCTCCGCCTCTATAAAGGATAGCCCCCTGGTTTGAACAGCGGTATTAATCTCCTCGAAAGAATCTTTCACATAAGTGTGCAGAATCAGCTTTCCTATATCTTTTAGGAGTGCGGAAGTGAATACAAGCGAGATATTTCCCAGGCGTTTCTTTTCCGCCAGGTCCTGCGCAATGATGGCCGAGGCTACGGAGTACTGCCATAGCTCCCCCTCGCCAAGATCGTAGCCTTTTTGGGCGGTCTTGAAATTGTAAGCCGTACTGCCCATCACGACGAGGTTTGCTACTTTGCTCAGTCCCAAATAAGCCACTGCTTGCTGGACAGAAACTATTTTTTGCATCAAACCAAAATAGGAAGAATTGCATACCCTCAGCAGGTTGGCGGTTATGCTTTGATCGTACTTGATTACTTCCACCAACTCCCTCAAAGAGCTTTGGGGATCGCAGCAAAGGTCTATAACCCTGTGAGCTATGTGAGAGACGGGCTTTAAGGTAACGATTTCACTTAGTATTTTGTCTATTTCCGTCATATCTTCCTGAGCCCCGTACCGGATGTTTTTAGCCATGCCTGGCCGGTTCCCACCTCCAGCTTGATCGTCCTATTGGCAGTCCCGCCCACATCCTCAAAGTCGATCATGACGTTGTTCTTCCAGAACATTTTTCTTAACAGGGTATGGTTCCTTTTGCCGATATTAAAAAGGCCGTTCTGATCAAGTATGTGTGACGCTCCAGCCACTATAACCCTTAGCCGGCCCTTTTTCGCCCCCAGCCCGTATGCTCCTTTAAAGAGAAGAGGTATCCCGGTATCGCCGAACATATAGGGATTTTTTTGTGCCTTGCTCTTATCAAAAGATGATTCTGGGAGCATGTAGTGCAGCAAACCTCCTACTTTTGCGACCGGATCATGTATTGCCAGCCCGATACACGAGCCAAGGGAATGAGTGACAAGAACGACCTCGGGATCATCGCTCAGCTTCATGTCTGCCACGCCAACGACCAGGTTCTTCATTACTGTTCTCCAAAGGCAATGTTCAGAATCCCGCCGATATCAAGAATGAGGCCGACCCTGCCGTCTCCCATGATCGCCCCACCCGCTATCCCTTTCACGTTCTTGAGCCACCCGCCGAGACTTTTGATAACAACTTCTTCCTTCCCAAGGAGTTCGTCAATGAGCAAGCACAGTTTTCTTTCTTGATTTTCTACAACCACTACCAGCCTTTCCCATGGGGGTCTTTCAGGTTTATCCTCGGACATGTTTCCATTATGGTTGAATAGCCGATCCAGTCTTATCAGGGGAACTAACTTGTTCCTAACTAGCATCATTTCTCCTTTGTCGTTAAGCGTGTGGTAGTCCGTTTCCCGGGGTTTGAAAGATTCCTGGATGTTGAGCGTGGGAATGATATATCTTTGCCTGGATACGCTTATCACCATTCCATCCATGATAGCCAGCGTTAGGGGCAGACGAATTGTGACTGTTGTGCCTTTACCTGGCGTTGAATGCACATCAAGTCTTCCCTTCAGAGTTTCAACGATCTTGCTCTTTACGACGTCCATACCAACACCGCGGCCGGATATGTCCGTGATTTTTTCTGCCGTTGAAAAGCCGGGATGGAATATGAGGTTGTTTATCTCCGCATCGGTAAGTTTCTGCCCCTGCTTCACAAGGCCGTTGGCCACGGCTTTTTCCAGGATTTTTTCCCTGTCCAATCCCTTGCCGTCGTCCTCAATCTCTATGACAATGTCACCTCCCTTGTGATAAGCTCTCAAGAAAATGGATCCCCGCCTGGGCTTGCCAGCCTTTTCCCTCTCTTGTGGGGTCTCAAGGCCGTGGTCGACAGAGTTCCTGATCATATGAACCATTGGTTCATAAATCTCTTCCACCATATTTCTGTCTATCTCTGTGTCTTCTCCCGACATCACAAGCTGGACTTCCTTGCCTGCCTTCTTTGCCAGGTCCCTCACCAGGCGCAGCATTTTTTGAAAGGTGTTTTTTATGGGCTCCATTCTGAGCGCCATGGCCGTTCTTTGAAGCTCAGATGTGATCTGGCTCAACTGGCTGGAAATACGATCCAGATTCCTGTCACGGCTTGTCCTGATAACTTCATTTTGCCTCAGTATTGACTGGGCAATTGCCAGCTCTCCGACCATGTCAACCACGCTGTCCAGCTTTCGTGTATCGATCTTTACACTGAGGGCGACAGGCCCGCTAAATCTTTTTTGCTCTCTGAGAGCGGAGACGACCTCTTTGGGCGCGACCTTGTTTTCCTCGACAAGAATTTCCCCTATTTTCCTTCCTTTTTCTTGTTTCTGTGTTTCGAGCGCGCTCTTCACATCTTTTTCGGAAACTGCTCCCTTGCTGAGCAATATTTCGCCAAGGGGTTTTTTATCCAGTCCTTCAGCCTGCTTAATGCAGTGCTCTATCCTTGCAATCAGGGGCCCGATGTCGGTTGGCCCTTCTTTAGGAGACTCCGTTTCGAGAGAGGCATGAACGCTTTCAATCATTTTTTTCAGTGTGTCCGCGCTCTCAAGCACTAGGTCCACCATCTCGGCGTCCATGTGCAGTGATCCGTTTCTTGCCCTGTCCAGAAGGTTTTCCGAGATGTGGGCTAGATGGTTGATTTTTGTAAAATTGAGAAAGCCGGATACACCTTTGATCGTATGAAAAGGTCTGAAAATGGCATTTATGGTTTCAAGGTCAGTAGGGTCCTGCTCAAGGTCCATCACTTTCACTTCGATTGTTCCAAGGTTTTCCAGGGATTCAGTCACAAAATCCGCGATTATCTCTCTGTCCTCTTGCCGTAATTGAGCACGCGGCTCCTGTTCTCTATCTTTTTTGTTCCCTTTCGAGCCACCCTCTGTTGCGTTTGGCTCTTGTGGGCTTTTTTCTACTTGTTTCTTCTCATTTGTTTGAGCTTTAGTGGGAGCTGGGTGGGGAGTCGGTTTTTCGCAGCCTAAGCTTGATAAAAGAGAGGCAATTTGCTTATCAGAGCCTGTACCCGCTAGAATGTTCCTGGTTATTTCCTGTAGTTGAGAGATGCCCTTCTCAAAAGGAGAGAGGTCCAATTCTTCCCCCAAAATAACCTTTTCAAGATATTCTTTCATCGCCCCCACGACAGATATAAGGCGATGGTCTTGTGCTTCAACGGATAACTGCTCCATAGCCTCCAGGTTTTTCAGTGCTTCCCCGAGACCTGGAATGTCTCCCGGCTCCAGCATTACGCTTCGGAGGGCGAGTGAGTCAATTTGCTCAAGGAGCTTTTTCAATGTGTTGTCCATGTTTAGACCTTTTTGAAAATAGCAGGTTGGATGTATTTAAAGTTATGCCTCAGGCCTGTGAGGCTTTCCGAATGACCTATGAATAGGTACCCCCCCGGAGCAAGGGTGCGGTAGAGTTTTTCTACCAGCATCTGCCTGGTAGGGGTATCAAAGTAGATCATGACGTTGCGGCAGAAAATCACATCAAAAGGTTTATCGAACTGAAATTCTTCTATCAGGTTTAGCCTCTCAAACTTCACCTTTTCCCTTATTTCCTTTTTGACTCTGAAATACCCCTTCCACCTGTTGCGGCCTTTCTGGAAGTACCTCCTTCCCAGTTTCGGGGGTATTTTGTTTGTTTTTTCCTGCTTATATATGCCGGTCCTAGCCATTGCCAGGACCTTGGTCGAGAGGTCAGTTGCCAGGATCTCAATCTGGTGTTCAGCGGAAGGGCCGAGAGCTTCAAAGGCAGTCATGGCCATGGTGTAAGCCTCTTCTCCGGAAGAGCACCCTGCGCTCCAGAGCCTTAGCTGCTTATCTTTTGAAGATTGCCTGCTTCTTGCCATCTCAGGGAAAACCTCTTTCTCCAAGAAGTCAAAATGCTGGGGCTCTCTAAAGAAATAAGTCAGGTTGGTGGACAGGGCATTAAGCAAGAGGGTCAGCTCATATCCGCTTGTGTCATTTATAACACGGGAATAGTACTCCCTGAAAGAGCTGAACTCTCTTTCCCTGAGTATCTTTGCCAGTCTGGCCTTAAGGAGCTCTTTTTTGCCGTCATGCAGATTGATGCCCGCAACATCATAGACATAGCGACTGAACTTCTTGAAATCATTTTCTTCGAATGCAAGTTCAGGCATCAGG
Organism: Deltaproteobacteria bacterium; assembly: GCA_019310485.1. GTDB lineage: Bacteria > Desulfobacterota > DSM-4660 > Desulfatiglandales > HGW-15 > JAFDEF01. Next base: position 94,488 of record JAFDEF010000006.1, read on the forward strand.
TTTCCGTGCTCCCGTGCTCTTTTCTTTTTGCGTTTCTGAGGCTTTGCCTTTGCTTCTTGAATATCCAGGATATAATCGCTTCTCTGTCAGCCGGATCAAGGTCAAGGAATTTTACTCCATGTTTATAAAAAAGCCCTTCATCGCCACCTGCAGGCTTTGTCCATACGACTTCACAATGAGAGTTGATAAGAATCATGGGGAACCTTGAAAGAACAAAGTTTACGGCGATGATGGTTCCCGGCTCCATGCTTTTCTCTGTTATAATGCTCATGCCCGAACCGCTGATATCCTCGCCCGTGCCCTGGCCAAGACTTGCCTTGTCCTTTTCGTCCTCTGACAACATGGCCACAATACGGTCTAGTTTTTCATCCATGTTAACAAGGAAATTTATGAGGTTCGAGCTGATGTGAACCGTGCTTTCATCACTATTATCGGCTTCAGGAGGGCACAACATAAGGTTTTTCTTTTCTATGCCAAGACCCCTGTCATCGGAAGCTTTGATTGCTTCATATTCCTCGGGGCTGATAACTTTGAACCGGAGCTTAAGGGAAAAATTTTCCCTCACGTGAGAACGTCTTTCCCTTGGGATTATGCCCATCTGAAATTTACTCCAAGAAAAATTTTCTTCTCAACTACATGTTCTTAAGACGCTTACCTTTCCTAGGAAGCCTGCATGCGCCCCGGGCACGTGAAACTTCAAAATCTTTACCAGGGGTCCCTAGAGCAGGTTATTGTATGCAAGAATTGTGGCATTACTCGTTGGGCCTAGCGGGAAAATTGCATCCCCCTCGCCATAAGAAAAGGAAGCTGCCAGAGGGAAATTGCAATTATTATACCAGCGTGCCCCTGGTAAAACCATTGCCTCGCACCCAAGGGAGCTCATCCCATGAAAAGGCTGCGCTCTTAGAGCATGTTCAGACAGAGCAATTAAAGCAGGGGCCCGCAGCAAGAACGGGTCCCCGTGTGACCTCTTGCCGGCGCCGGAGGCCGGGTAGAATCGCCGGGCAGGCAAATGGAGTTTCCCGCAGTGAAATGGCGGATTAACCACGGAAGATGTCAGGATTTTGACGCCGAGGGTGCCATGCTTATTGCCGCGGCCTAGCCCCGGATCCTGCCTTACAGATATAGTTTATAGGGAGCGATCAAGGTCTGTGGTGTGAGGAGCGCCAGGGGGTAACCCTGCCGGTGTGCTTGCCCGCAGCCCCGCTCCTCTGATCCCGTGATGATCCATAAGGAAAGTTTGGCACGATTCCTGCTCCTATAAAACGCATAAAAATTTTTACCCCGTAGGAATGCCCCGTGCGGGAGCACGGGGATGGTAAATAAAGTTTTTTTCCGCTTTTTCGCACGGGGTTCAATGCCCCGTGCGAAATTCCACAGGGTTTACTTGCAGAAGGAGGAACAAGCATGTCTGAGGGTCTGGATGTGATAGTTGTTGATGATGATAGAGAGGTGTGTGATGTAGTTTCCGAGATGATTGAAAACTTCTATGCATGGGGCGAAGTGCTTTCTTTTACACACGCACGTGAGGCAATAAGCTATTGCCTGGGCAGAAAAACTGGTGCAGCCATTTTTGTGCTCGACGTTTTCATAGGGGAGGAAACAGCCTTTGGATTTCTTGACGCAATTGAAGGCAAGTTCCCCACAGCTCATAAGGACAGTGTCATTATCACCGGATATGCCAGCAATGACATTGTAAACATGTGCTTTGCTTCCGGGGTTGCCCATTTACTTGAAAAACCCATGAAGCCTTTTGCCCTGGAGCTTGCCATAAGGTCAATCGTAGGCAGGTACTTGCGATTAGCTCAAGACCTGGGGGCTTTCGTGAGGACACAGGAGTGCTCCTTGAGTCGCTTGACGGTTTAGTGTTTTAATACAGGGAAAATAGCTCAATCAGTACCCCATGTTTTAGCTCCAAAAAGAAAAACCTCTTTTCAATATTTAGTGTTTTTTCTTGACGCTACCCCCCATTGATTGTATAAAAACAAAAAAGTCGACTTGTGTATGTGTTCACGTGTATATCATTAGTATACGGTAACACAACAGCTCAATAAAAAGGGGAAGGGGGTTTTCTGCCGCGACCGGCGGGAGACTCGAAGCAGGAGAAATACCCTTTCACCCCGGATGGAGGTCTCTGAAGGCATAGGTTTTTCCCTAAATGTTGAGTAATTACGGTATACCTCTTGGTGTGGATCTCAGAGGGGGGAAGTGTAGCATGCAGAAATTTAGGCATGAGGAAGAGAAAGAAAAAATAAGAAAAGAAGCGCTGGAAACGCATGCCAGGCTTTCCGAACTCTTTAAAAAGGACAGGCTTGCTTTTGAACGGGAAAGAAAAAGAATGATTGATGAGCTTATCAATAGCGTGGAAGATGAGGCGCAGAGGAGCAGGTTAATAGCCTTTCAGAAATCCTGGGATAAGAAAATGAGGGGCGCCGGTTCAAACCACAATCGCTTTGTCCTGGCACAAACCTTCTTCTGGGATCATTTTTACGAAAAGTGGCATCCGTCCATCCAAAAACTAAATGCGCTTCTAAACCCCAAACTGAGCGAGAAGCCTTAAGCCCCTTACCCAGACATACACCACCTGCCAAACTTATTACCTTTTACCTTCTCGAGGTATCCAAAAATAACATTCAAACAGGTTTGCCCCTCTGCTTGCCATAATAGAGAGATATAGCTTCTGGTATAGTTTTTGCAGAAAGCTTTATTGAACGAAGACATGATGGTGGGCTGATCATTATTTCCAGAGAATAGCAGCAAGGAGAAGGCAATTGCTAATAGGAACATCGGCAATGAGTGATGAGGCAAAAACAAAAGAAGAACTTCTCAAGGAACTCCGCAAGCTCAGGGCCAAGTTGCGCGAGCTTGAAGAAGGGGAATCCGGCGTCGAGAAAAGGGATAAGGTACAAGGGCCCAGTGAGAACCGGAACATAGATAACATGGACAGAGGCTCGGCAATGTCGCCAAGGCATGAGCGCGGGTTTGGGAAAATCATCGGTAAAAGCCCGGCCATGCAGGAAGTGTACGACATGATTGAAAAGGCTGGCGCAAGTGATGCCAATGTGGCTATTTACGGTGAATCCGGTACAGGTAAGGAACTTGTTGCTCATGCCATACATGAACTTAGCTCCAGGAGGGGGAACGCGTTTGTGCCCGTTAACTGCGGCGCTATTCCTGAAACATTGCTTGAAAGCGAGTTCTTTGGCTTCAAGAAAGGAGCCTTTACAGGTGCCAGCATGGACAAGCATGGCTACCTTGACCTTGCTGACGGCGGAACCCTTTTTCTTGATGAAGTAGGTGAGTTGAGCCTTAACATGCAAGCGAAACTACTGCGGGCGCTTGACAGGAGGAGCTACTTCCCGGTTGGATGCAGCAAAAGCAAAATGTCTGATTTTCGCATTATAGCCGCTACAAACCGGGACCTAGCAGGGGAAATCAACGAGGGCTTGATGCGCAAGGACTTTTTTTACAGGATACACGTTATCCCAATTACTTTGCCGCCACTCAGGAACCGTAAAGAAGACATACCCCTGTTGGTTGACCATTTCCTGGGTGAGCAGGGAGGCGGCAAAGAAGTTGCAGCTATTCCGCGGAAGATACTGGAAGCTCTTTGCAACTACTACTGGCCCGGAAACGTCAGAGAACTTCAAAATGTACTGCATCGGTATCTCACCGTCAAACGCCTTGATTTCATGAAACCTAAATCCTCGGACACTCATCCCAGTGCAAATGCCCTTGTTGCCGGAGGCGACAAGCTCGAGCACATTAATCTTCGGCATGCGGTTGAGGATCTCGAAAAGCGCTTCATCTCAAAAGCGCTGGAGCAGGCCCGCTGGAACAGGACCAAGGCTGCCATGATTCTTGGTATTTCTCGAAGGGCTCTTTTCAGGAAGATGGCAAATTTTGAGATGATGTAGCCCAATTCGGGCGCTTTCGCCCGCCCCCTGTTTTTAGCAGTATTTTCAGCTGGTAAGCCTCCATTCCTTGGATTTCTGCCGGGCGTTTTTTTCCCATTACCCGGCGGCCGTTTTCCTAAAGCCATTCTATACCAACCCAGTTAACCCATATAAATCAAATAGTTAGCAAAAAGATCCGGGTTTGGCACGCCCCTTGCCCATAGAGAAGCAGGCAGGATGAGTAGCTGCGGAGAATCATACTCATGGATATTCTGGTTGTCGAGGATGATCCTTGTGTCGCCCCTGTTATTGAATCAAGTATCGAAAAATGGAACCACCAGGCCGAGACTCTTAGCTCGGGAAGGGCTGCTTTAAGGAGGCTCAGGCAAAGGAGGTTTGATTTAGTGTTGGTGGATATTTATTTACCTGACTGTATGGGGCACGAGTTAATTCCGCGGTTCAAGGAGATATGGCCTG
>JAFDEF010000063.1 GCA_019310485.1 Deltaproteobacteria bacterium
AAGTTCCTTAACGCCCCAAGGGCGGGGATTTGAACCCTCGTCCGCCTCCGGCGGATCAAAACAACAAATTATAAACACTAATCCCTAATTCAATACCCCCCTCTAGCGCTTATCCGTCCAATGAAATATTTTCACTTCCCGGAACAATTCACTCATCTTCTGCTTGTTCTCGTCTACCACCGATAGTGGGCAAATGCCTTGTTAGCCTCCGCCATCCTGTGAGTATCCTCTTTCTTCTTAACAGCAGCACCGCGGCCGCTGGCTGCATCCATGAGCTCGCCCGCCAGCTTGGCAGCCATGCTTTTCTCGCCCCTTTCCTTGGCATAAGAGATGATCCACCTAATGCTTAGAGCCTGCCCCCTGGAAGGTCGAACCTCAGTGGGCACTTGATATGTCGAGCCTCCGACTCGCCTTGACTTTACTTCCACGATGGGTTTCACGTTGTTCAAGGCTTTCTGAAACAAGCTCAGGGGATCTTCCTTTGATCTTTCATGCACCATGTCAAGAGCCTTATAGAGAATAGACTGGGCTACACTTTTCTTTCCTTCCTTCATCAGGCAGTTAATGAACTTTGCGACCGTCCTGCTGTTGTACTTTGGATCCGGCACTGTTTCTCTCTTTACTACCCCTCTTTTTCTTGGCATAAAAGGCTCTCCTTTAAATACCCTTTGGTCTCTTAGCGCCGTATTTGGAGCGGCCCTGCCTTCGGTCGTCAACACCGGCAGTATCCATCGTTCCCCTTATGATATGATACCTCACGCCAGGCAAATCCTTTACACGGCCACCCCGGATCATGACCACTGAGTGCTCCTGCAAGTTATGACCCACTCCAGGAATATATGAAGTTACCTCAATGCCATTGGTCAGTCTCACCCTCGCCACTTTTCTCAGGGCTGAATTCGGCTTTTTCGGGGTGGAGGTATAGACCCTGACGCATACCCCCCTCTTTTGAGGACAGCCCTGAAGCGCAGGCGTTTTGACCTTTCTCCTGGCTTTCTGCCGGCCTTTTCTCACCAACTGATTTATTGTGGGCATAAGTTATAACCCCTCGCTCTTAGGATTCCCGATTCCACCAAGTTTACCGTGTTGCGGTTCGGATTTAGTCACTGCAGCGTACTTCTCATTATGTACGCATCATTCCTAAATCCTCCCGCGCCTTGCATCTTCGCCAAGCTCGGGAATCGCTCAATCTCGGATCTTATTATGGTTACTGAATTACCGGGGCACCTTTGTTCAAAATTCAAAAGTTTCTCTATATATTTTCTAGGCCATCACTTGTCAAGGAAAATTACCTTGCCAGGCGGAAAAAATTAGCCCGCTGCCTCGATTTCAAGGTTCCTGTATTCAGGCAATCCTGTACCGGCGGGGATTAGCCGCCCCATAATAACGTTTTCCTTTAAACCTTTCAGATGATCCACTTTCCCTGCCACACTTGCATCTGCCAACACTTTTGTTGTTTCCTGGAAGGAAGCAGCAGAAATAAAGCTCTCCGTACTCAGCGAGGCCTTTGTAATCCCCAGAAGGAGTGGTTCCGCTGTTGCGGGTTTCCCGCCCCTTTCGATAATCTTCTGGTTTTCTTCTTCAAATCGCCACTTCTCCACGTGTTCACCCAGTAGAAAATTCGAATCGCCCACGTCGGTTACATTTACCTGCCTGAGCATTTGCCTGACGATGACCTCAATGTGTTTATCGTTGATATTAACCCCTTGCAGGCGATACACTTCCTGAACCTCATCTACCAAGTATCTCGCCAGTTCCTTAATCCCTCTGATTCGCAAGATATCATGGGGATTGGCAGATCCGTCCATCAGAGGCTCACCTGCCCTGACGTAGTCTCCTTCAAGAACGCTCACGTGCTTCCCTTTTGAAATGTAGTAGTCTATAGGTTCGCCCACTTCGGGTACTATGGTAATCTTTCTCCTTCCCTTGCTATACTGGCCAAAAGTAACCGTACCGTCTATTTCGCTCAGTATGGCGTTCTCCTTTGGTTTGCGAACTTCGAACAGCTCTGCGACTCGGGGCAGACCTCCGGTAATATCCTTCGTTTTGGTCGTCTCCCTCGGGATCTTGGCAAGCACAGTCCCTGCCTCTACTTCATCCCCCTCATTAACCATGATGATCGCATCTATAGGCAAGTGATAGCGCGCCACAGCTTTACCAGCTCCAGGTATCGAAGCAGTACTGCCTTTCTTGTCTTTTATGGATATACGCGGTCTGGCATCTATGTCACGCGACTCGACGATCACACGACTGATTTTGCCCGTAACACTATCTCTTCTTTCCTGCATCGTAACGCCGTCAATAATGTCTCCAAATTTCACAACGCCGGCTACTTCTGTAAGAATTGGGATGTTGAACGGATCCCATTCTGCCAGAACCTGGTTTGCCTGTACTTTTTGGCCATCTTTCACCTTCAGGACAGCACCGTATATAACAGGATATCTCTCGACTTCCCTTCCACCCTTTCCGAGAATGGCAATCTCACCGTTTCTGTTCATTGCAACGTAGTCGCCCTCGGCATTCTTAACGGTCTTCAGGTTTTGGAAAGATACCTTTCCAGCGTTTCTGGCCTGCACTGTCGTCTGCTCCACCCTTTTGCTGGCGGTTCCTCCAATATGGAAAGTTCTCATTGTAAGCTGTGTGCCCGGCTCCCCGATTGACTGCGCAGCAATAATCCCAATCGCCTCTCCGATGTTGACCTCGTGGCCATGGGCGAGGTCTCTACCATAGCATTTCTTGCACACGCCTCTTCTTGCCCGGCAGGTCAGAACAGATCTTATCCTTACCTTTTCAAGGCCTGCGGCTTCTATCTTCTCAACCTTCTCTTCATCTATTTCTTCGTTGGCCGCCACCAGAAGCTCACCACTGACCGGATCATATATATCTTCCAGCGCAACCCTTCCAAGCACCCTGTCTCCGACCCTCTGAATGATCTCTCCCCCTTCTATGAGCGCACTGACTGAGATACCGTCAAGTGTGCCGCAATCTTCTTCGGTGATCACAGTATCCTGAGCCACATCAACCAGTCGCCTTGTCAGATAGCCCGAATTGGCTGTTTTGAGAGCTGTGTCAGCAAGCCCCTTCCTGGCCCCGTGTGTTGAGATAAAGTATTCCAAAACGGTAAGCCCTTCTCTGAAATTTGACGTGATTGGGGTTTCTATGATTTCTCCGGAGGGTTTGGCCATGAGACCTCTCATTCCTGCAAGCTGTCTCATCTGGTCCTTGCTCCCCCTTGAGCCCGAATCAGACATCATATAAATCGGGTTAAAGCTATTCACCTTTACCTTTTTACTCCCCGGACCCCGGACCTCTTCAACAGCCATTTCTCTCATCATTTCAGAGGCAATTGCCTCTGTGGACTGAGCCCATATGTCAACAACCTTATTATACTTTTCCCCATCCGTTATCAGCCCACTTCTGTACTGGTCATCAATCTTTTTTACTTCATTCTCTGCTTTTTCAAGAATCTGGGCCTTCCGGGAAGGAATCGTCATGTCTTTCATTGAAATGGACACGCCCGACATTGTGGCATACTTATAGCCTATGTCTTTTAACCTATCGGACAAAATGACGGTTGCCTTAATTCCCTCTCTTCGGTACGACTCATTAATCAGAGATCGTAATTCTTTCTTGTTCATCACCTTGTTAATCAAGGAGAACGGCAAGTTTTCGGGAAGAATTTCAGAAAGAAGAACCCTGCCTGTGGTCGTATCCTCAATGTTCCCACGAATTCTCACTTTTATGCGCGCATGTAGGTCCAATTCGCCGCCATCGTATGCAGCACGAACCTCTTCAGGGTTTGAAAAAATCTTGCCTTCTCCCTTGCAGAAAGGTCTCTCGCGAGTCAAGTAGTAGATGCCCAAGACGATATCCTGACTGGGAACGATAATTGGATCTCCGTTAGCAGGAGAAAGAATATTGTTTGTTGACATCATCAAGACCCGGGCCTCGATCTGGGCTTCAATGGATAGCGGCACGTGGACCGCCATCTGGTCTCCGTCAAAGTCGGCATTGAAGGCAGTGCAGACCAGGGGATGAAGCTGAATTGCCTTACCTTCAATAAGAATGGGCTCAAAAGCCTGAATCCCAAGTCTGTGAAGGGTAGGAGCCCTGTTGAGCAGTATACAGTACTCCTTTACCACTTCATCCAGAGCATCCCATACTTCTGGTGTTTCCCTCTCAACCATCTTTTTCGCAGATTTTATGGTTGTAGCCAGCCCCTTTTCATCCAGCTTGTTGTAAATAAAAGGCTTGAAAAGTTCCAGAGCCATCTTCTTGGGCAGGCCACACTGATGCAACCTAAGATCGGGCCCAACCACAATTACGGACCTACCGGAATAATCAACACGCTTGCCCAACAGGTTCTGCCTGAATCTACCCTGCTTGCCTTTGAGCATATCGCTCAGTGATTTAAACGGTCTCTTGTTTGGTCCTGTCACAACCTTTCCCCGCCTTCCATTATCAAACAGGACGTCAACTGCCTCCTGTAACATCCTTTTCTCATTTCTTACAATGATCTCAGGGGCGTTCAGTTCCAGCAACCTTTTCAACCTGTTGTTGCGGTTGATGACTCTCCTGTAAAGATCGTTCAGATCGGAAGTTGCGAACCTGCCCCCATCCAGAGGAACCAGTGGCCTGAGGTCAGGGGGAAGCACAGGAATAACATCAAGAATTGTCCACTCGGGTTTGTTCTTTGACTCCCTGAACGCATCAATAATCTTGAGCCGCTTTGCAAGTTTCTTTCTCTTAGCCTCAGATTTTGTTTCCATCATCGCAGCCCTGAGGGTCGTAGAAAGCTCATCAAGGTTTAATTCTTTCAGCATCCGCTGAACAGCCTCAGCCCCAATGCCAACCTCAAAGCTATCCCCGAACTCCTCTCGCGCCCTACGCAGTTGTTCGTCGCTCAGAAGGCTACCTTTAGCAAGCGGGGTATCCTTGGGATCCATAACTATGTAATTCTCGAAGTAAAGGACCCTCTCCAGATCCTTTAGAGTCAGGTCAAGAAGATTCCCTATCTTGGAAGGGAGGCATTTGAGAAACCATATGTGGGCGACCGGAGAGGCAAGTTCAATATGGCCCATCCGCTCGCGACGCACCTTGGACTGTATGACTTCCACGCCACATTTCTCACACACTATACCTCGGTGCTTCATCCTCTTGTACTTGCCACAATTGCACTCGTAGTCCTTTATAGGCCCGAAAATCTTTGAACAAAAAAGTCCGTCCCTTTCAGGTTTGAAGGTCCTGTAATTTATGGTCTCAGGCTTCTTTACTTCACCATAAGACCTTTCCCTTATCTTTTCTGGTGATGAAATCGAGATCTTCACAGCATTGTAGCTGGAAGGATCCTTAGGTTTTGTAAAAAAATTATATAACTCTTCCACTTTACTCTCCTTTACCATTTATTGAAGAGTTAGCGAGTTCAGCCAATTGACTTCCGCTTGCCACCTGCAAAACTCAGGCAGAGCTGTCTTCAAAAAGCTGAATCTCAAGTCCAAGGCTCAACAACTCCTTTATCAGAACCTTGAAGGACTCAGGAAGACCCGCTTCAAGGATATTGTTCCCTTTGACTATTCTTTCATACATTCTCGTTCTGCCTGCCACGTCGTCTGATTTAACCGTGAGAAATTCCTGCAGTGAATATGCCGCTCCATAAGCCTCCATGGCCCACACCTCCATCTCACCAAGCCTCTGGCCGCCAAACTGGGCTTTTCCTCCAAGAGGCTGCTGGGTGACGAGTGAGTAAGGGCCGATTGAGCGGGCATGGATCTTGTCGTCAACAAGGTGATGCAGCTTCATAACATACAAAATCCCAACCGTAACTTGCTGATCAAAGGGTTCCCCGGTCCTGCCATCATAAAGCGTGGTCTGACCTGTTACCGGCAGACCAGCCTGTGATAAACACTTCTTGATCTCATCCTCCTGTGCTCCATCGAAAACAGGGGATGCCATGTGAATACCTTCTTCAAACTCCCTGGCTTTCTCTGCAAGTTCTTTTTCCCCCATATCCTTGAACAATTTGTTGTATTGTTCAGTAGAAAAACTCTCTTTTAGCTTTTTTCGAACCGGATTTAAGTTTTTCACGTTGTCAACCAGTTCTTTCACCTGTCTTCCCAGTTCTCGAGACGCCCAGCCCAGATGAGCTTCCAGGATTTGGCCGACATTCATTCTGGAAGGCACGCCAAGTGGATTCAGTATTATGTCCACAGGAGTACCGTCGGCAAAATAGGGCATGTCTTCAACCGGGAGAACCCTGGAGAGAACGCCCTTATTGCCGTGGCGGCCAGCCATCTTGTCACCCACCGAGAGTTTTCTTTTCACCGCCACGTAAACCTTCACCATCTTTATAACTCCTGGTGCAAGTTCGTCTCCAAGACTCAGTCTCTCAACCCTTTCCTGAAAATCAGCCTTGATCTGAGAGATCCTATCCATGTATTTTTTAACAATCTCTTCCATCTCTTCAATAAGATCCATGGGGGCATTGAGGTTTGCCCCTGCCCATGCCTTTATAGGAATCCGATCAACATCTTCATCTGAAATCGCTTTGCGAGGACCCATAAGGAGCTTTCCCCCCTTCTTCTGCCTGAGGCCTGTTTTCAGTGTCTGGCCAACAAGAATCCTCTTCAATTTTGCCTTTGCTGCCCTCTCTGTAATGGCTATCTCATCCTCCATATCCCTTTCAAGGCGTGTTTTTTCCTCAGCCTCAATGGCCAGGCTACGTTCATCCTTCTCCGCTCCCTTTCTCGAAAAAATCTTGGTGTCAATCACGATCCCTTCAACGCCCGGCGGGACTCTCAGAGAGGTATCCTTTACGTCACCGGCCTTGTCACCAAAAATAGCCCTCAGAAGTTTCTCTTCCGGCGAAAGCTGCGTCTCCCCCTTAGGAGTTATTTTCCCAACCAGAATATCTCCGGGGCATACATGGGCACCAATTTTTACGATTCCGCTCTCGTCTAAGTCCCCCAGCGCTTCTTCTCCCACGTTGGGAATATCCCTCGTGATTTCTTCCTTGCCCAGTTTCGTATCCCTTGAGACTACCTCAAATTCTTCAATATGGATGGAAGTATAGGTATCTTCCTTCACCACCTTCTCGCTGACAATAATGGAATCCTCGAAATTGTACCCACCCCAAGACATAAAAGCGACCAGGACATTTTGCCCCAGGGCGAGCTCTCCTGACTCAGTCGCAGGCCCGTCTGCAATAATCTGCCCCTGCTTTACAACATCCCCTTTCTTTACGATCGGCTTTTGATTGTAACAAGTGTTCTGGTTAGACCTTTTGTACTTGACAAGCTTGTAAATATCCACCTCATCTTCGTGCTCAGTACCACCATCAGACCTTATCACAATCCTTGAAGCATCCACATCTTCAACAACACCGTCTCTCCTGGCGATCACAGAAACCCCCGAATCCCTTGCAACGACGCTCTCGATACCTGTTCCAATGAGCGGTGCGCGTGCTGCCAGAAGGGGCACTGCCTGGCGTTGCATGTTCGAACCCATCAACGCCCTGTTGGCATCATCATGCTCCAAGAATGGAATCAAAGATGCAGAGACGCTCACAAGCTGATCAGGCGAGACGTCCATGTACTTCACTTCCTTAACAGGTGCCCTGCTGGCTTCCCCCTCTATTCTTACGGCTGCTTCTTCCTTCACAAAACGTCCCCTCTTATCAAGTGGAGCATTTGCCTGAGCAATTGGATAGTCTTTCTCGTCAAGGGCGGAAAGGTATTCTATTTTCTTGGTGGCCCTGCCATCAGTCACCTCTCTGTACGGCGTTTCTATAAAGCCGAACTCATTTACCCTGGCATAGGTGCTTAGAGATACGATGAGACCAATGTTTGGCCCTTCAGGAGTTTCTATAGGACAGATTCTTCCATAATGAGTTGGATGAACGTCACGAACCTCAAATCCTGCTCTTTCCCTTGTGAGTCCCCCAGGGCCAAGAGCGCTCAACCTTCGCTTGTGAGTCACCTCGGAGAGGGGATTTGTCTGGTCCATAAATTGCGAGAGCTGACTGGTTCCAAAGAACTCCTTGACAACAGCTGAAACCGGTTTGGAATTTATCAGGTCATGTGGCATAAGCGTTTCAACTTCCTGGAGACTCATCCTCTCCTTGATGGCTCGTTCCATCCTGACCAGCCCGATGCGATACTGATTCTCAAGTAATTCACCCACAGCCCTGACTCTTCTGTTTCCAAGATGATCAATATCATCCACCATTGCTTCGGTATTCTTCAGGCGCAGCAACTCCTTGACAGTGGCGATAATATCTTCCTTTCTCAGGGTCCGTACATCAAGTGGTACATCCTGGTTAAGCCTGTAATTCAATTTCAATCTTCCAACAGGCGACAAATCATAAGTGGACAGATCAAAAAACAGGCTCCTAAAGAAGTTGTTCGCCACCTCCTGGGTTGGAGGGCTGCTTGGCCGCATTTTCCTGTATAGTTCAAGGATTGCTTCACTGCTCTCATCTATCTTATCAAGCAGCATGGTATCCCTAATCGTCGTACTAACACCGGGGGAATCTAAAACAAGGCACTCCACCTCTTTAATGCCTCTCTGCCTGATTGTTTCAATGACCTCAGCTGTGAGCGGTCGATTACCCTGCGCAAGCACTTCCCCTGTTGAAGAATCCACCAGGTCGTCAGCGAGGACTCTACCCTCCACATCCTCAGGGTTGATAGGTATATGCGTTATCCCTGCTGCTTCAAGTGCATTGTGAAGCCTCTTGGTGTACTTATCACCTTTTTTTGCAAGTATCCTCTTGGTTTTTGGGTCCACGATATCCCTTGTGAGCTTGTGGCGGAAAAGATTGTCCAGCTTGACCGGCTGCAAGCATTCCTTTTCTCCCAGGATGATTTTCTCTGTTTCGTAGAACTCGGAGAGAATCTCCCTGGACGAATACCCCAGTGCCTTCAAAAAAGTTGTAACAGGGAATTTTCTTCTTCTGTCAATTCGCACATGCAAAAGGTCTTTTGGGTCAAATTCAAAATCAAGCCATGAACCCCTCAGAGGAATAATACGTGCCGAGTATAGAAATTTTCCTGAAGATTGGGTTTTTCCTTTGTCATGGTCAAAAAAGACCCCTGGCGACCTGTGAAGCTGACTTACGATAACCCTTTCAGTACCATTTACTATAAAGGTACCCCTCTCCGTCATCATGGGAAGCGTACCAAAATATATTTCCTGCTCTTTAATATCTCTGATGCTCTTAGTGCCCTCGTCAACGTCCGTATCGAACACCAAGAGGCGCACTGTAAGCTTCAGAGGCGCTTCATAGGTCATTCCCTTGTCAAGACACTCCTCCTCTCCGTACTTTGGTTCCTCAAAGGTGTATTTGACAAATTCCAACGAAGAGGTTCCGCTAAAATCACTAATAGGAAATACGCTTTTGAACGCTTCCTGAAGGCCTATTTCTTTTCGTTGCTCAGGGGGCACATCCTTCTGCAAAAACTGCCTGTAGGATTCCCTCTGCATTTCAATCAAATTAGGGATATCGATGATCTTGTGAATCTTGCCGAAACTCCTCCTGCTCCGGCGTTCGATACTGTTATTTGCTTTCATCAGATCCCCTCTCATAAAAATTAACTCCTATTCTTGCATTTCGGGCACTACCCTCACATCCTTCATGCAATTGTGAGTGCTCCGTACTACTTAATCTCTACTGAAGCCCCTGCACCTTCCAACTGGGTTTTGATGGCTTCGGCTTCCTCACTGGGTATGCCTTCTTTTACCTTCGCCGGAACCCCATCCACAAGAGCCTTAGCCTCTTTTAACCCCAGGCCTGTAATTGCCCTGATTTCCTTTATGACCTGGATTTTCTTGTCTCCCACTGCCGTCAGGACCACGTCAAACTCAGTCTTCTCTGGTGCAGCTTCCTCTGCAGCCTGAGCGGCCGGTGCCCCGGCTGCTACAGCCACAGGAGCGGCAGCGCTTACTCCGAATTTCTCTTCCAGTTCTTTCACAAAATCCGAAAGCTCCAAAACGGTCATGTTGGAAATAAACTCAATCACGTCTTCCTTGCTTATGTTGGCAGCCATCTTATCTTTAAACCTCCTTATAAAAAGTTATTAGAAACCAGACCTATTCATTTTCGCTCTTCTTGCTCTCAATGGCTTTGAGCGCATACAATAGTTTCATAATTACTCCGTTCAATACCCTGACCAGTGAAGTTGGAACACCATGCATGGCCGACAATACCTGGCCGAGCAGGACCTCTCTGCTGGGAAGCTCCGCCAGCCTGCGGATGTCATTGAGTTCAACCACCCTCCCAGCTATCTGCCCCACTTTTATCTTGAGATGTTCGGATTTTTTCTCGTGCTCAACCAGTGTCTTGGCTGGAGCCACCACATCGGCATAGGTCAGAGCCAGAGCGCACGGTCCTGAAAAATATTCTATGATTGAGGAAGTATCCGTGTCCTGACACGCCCTCCTTACAAGACGGTTTTTCACCACATGTATTTCAGCTTCTTTCTCCCTGAGTTCCCTTCTCAGAGAATTCATAGCTTCCACGTCCATGCCCTTATAATCAACGACAAAAGTGGCCCTGGCCTTCTTAAGCTTGTCCGCTATGTCAGTTACGAATATCTCTTTTTCTTTTCGATTCAAAACACCATCACCCCCAATCCGCCCCTACAATGCCAGGTCGTGGCACCGACATACACTCACTGCTTCCAGCTGAAGCCAAGGTGCCACTTCCAAAATCTCCGGGGCCATGTTGCCACAATCTATCAAACCCCCATACCTTTCCCGGTGCAAAATCCCGAAAAAACGCCCACGACTTATTGCCTTGCACAATCCGAAGTTTTCAAATAAAAAATTCCAACAAATAATCCAAATTCACCAACTAGGTAAGCAGGTCCTTAACATATCCCGGGTCAACTTTAATGCCTGGACCCATGGTCGTCGAAATGGCTATGCTTTTGAGGTAGGCCCCTTTGCTCGAAGGCGGTTTGAGTCTCAAAATAGTATCCATAAAAGCTGCTATATTGCCGAGAATCTTATCCAGCCCAAAGGAAACTTTCCCCATCGGTGCGTGGACAATACCTCCTTTTTCAACCTTGAAATCTATCTTTCCTGCCTTAATCTCTTTAACAGCTTTTTCTACCTCAAAGGTTACTGTTCCGAGTTTCGCATTCGGCATCATACCTCTTGGCCCCAGGATACGGCCCAATTTGCTTACTGAAGACATCATGTCCGGAGTGGCTATAGCCTTATCAAATTCAAGCCATCCCTTTTTCACTTTCTCAATGTACTCATCAGATCCGGCGTAGTCGGCTCCTGCTTCCAGTGCCTCTTTTTCCTTTTCACCTTTGGCGAAAACCAGAACCCGCGTTTCCTTTCCTGTCCCATGAGGTAGAACAACCGTCCCTCGAACCATTTGGTCGGCATGACGAGGGTCGACTCCCAACCTGACTGCTATGTCGACAGTTTCATCAAATTTTGCAAAACAACGCTCAATGGCCAGCCTCACTGCATCCTGAAAATTGTACCTCCTCAATCGATCGACGCCTTTCAAGGCTTCTCGATATTTTTTCCCTCTCTCAGACATTTCTAGAATCCCCTCGGAAATTTAGCCTGTCACACGGATGCCCATGCTTCTGGCCGTGCCTTCAATAATTTTTACGGCAGCCTCGAGATCGTAGGCATTCAAATCCTCAAATTTGAGCCTGGCAATTTCCTCGACCTGCTTTCGGGTAACTTCCCCAACTTTTTCCCTGTTTGGCTCACCTGAGCCTTTTGCTATCTTAGCCGCCTGCTTCAGTAGTACCGAAGCCGGAGGAGTTTTAGTTACGAACGAAAACGTTCTGTCTGCATAGATCGTAATCACCACAGGTATAATAGTTCCCATCTGATCTTGTGTCCTGGCATTGAATGCCTTGCAAAACTCAGCAATATTGACACCATGCTGCCCCAGCGCAGGGCCTATTGGTGGAGAAGGATTGGCCTGCCCCCCTTTTACCTGGAGTTTGACATTTGCTATGACTTTTTTCGCCATTTACTCACCCCGCTATCTCGCTCAAATTTACGAATCTGTCCTCAGAGCCAAACATAGCTGCCTATATCTTGTTGACCTGGATGAATTCCAGCTCAACGGGAGTTGAACGCCCGAAAATCGTAATGAGCACGCGCAATTTCTCTTTGTCCGGTTTCACTTCTTCAACGATACCCTGAAAGTTGTAAAAGGGCCCGTCAATGACTCTTACCCGATCCCCTTCTTCAAATTGATACTTGGGTTTGGGCTTGCTGATGCCCTCCTCCATTTGCTTGATAATCCTCTGTGCCTCTTCCTCCGAAACAGGCGAAGGCTTTGTACTACCTCCCACAAAGCCTGTAACCTTAGCCGTGTTTCTTACAGTGTGCCATGTCTCGTCATTTAGCACCATCTGCACCATGATGTAGCCAGGGTAAAACTTCCTTGAAGAGGTCTTTTTCTCGCCTTTCTTGAGTTCAACCACTTGCTCGGTGGGAACCAGGATTTTCCCAAAATACTTTTCCTGGCCCAGTGTCTTTATCCTTTCCTCGAGACTCGCCTTCACCTTGTGCTCAAAGCCCGAGTAAGTGTGAACAATATACCATTTCTTTTCTGAATCGTTCATTTGACAAACATTCAACAAAAGCGGATAAAAGCCCTATCCCATAATGTTCTTAATGATTTTTATAAGACCGAAATCAACGAGCCCCAGGAAAAAAGCGATCGCTAGTACCAGGACAAGAACTACAGCCGTGGAAGCAAGCAACTCCTTTCTGGTCGGCCACTTAACCTTCTTGAGCTCCATCCTGGATTCGCGCAAAAATTGGCCTGCTATTTTAATGTATTTTACTGGAAAGCCTCCGCCTTCTCCCCTCCTTTCAGGTTTTTTCTCAGGTTCCTTTCTCAAAACAGGCGGGGAGACTTTCTTTGCCTCTTGTTCCTTGTTCTTAGCTATATTCTCCTGGGGTCCACCTGCTACCTGATTAACCGCTCCCCGGGGGCCCTTCAGAGCTTGTTTTTTCTTTCGAGCGCTCCTTCTTTTCTTACTTTTATGGGTCGTTTTTTTCATATATGTCCTGCAACGTCTCTCTGCTTAAGCCCGTGAGCAAACCCTGGTGCGCTTGTTTCCATTTCCAGGCTTCAACAACTGTTACAAATTGGCAGGCCAGGAGGGATTCGAACCCCCAACACCCGGATTTGGAGTCCGGTGCTCTAGCCGTTAGAGCTACTGGCCTGCATACTTCCGTTTCTTTTACAGAGTCTGCCTATTTCGTTTCTTTATGAAGCGTATGGGTCCGGCAAGTAGGGCAATATTTCTTAAATGCCAGCTTATCCGGAGTCTTACGCTTATTCTTTGTGGATGTATAGTTCCTGTTTTTGCAACGCTCACAGGCTAGTGTAATTATGTCACGCATAGTCCCTCGAGACCTTTGAAAAACGTCTTCTTTTCCAAAATTCCTTTACAACCCAGCTTCCCAGCTCTACCTATTCCAATATTTCGCTGATTACACCGGCACCTACCGTTCGCCCCCCTTCACGGATCGCAAAACGTAACTCCTTCTCCATCGCTATCGGCGTGATTAAACTCACCTCCATCGA
>JAFDEF010000064.1 GCA_019310485.1 Deltaproteobacteria bacterium
TATCAGATTATGAGTATGGTGAGTAGGGTCATCGATGTCTTGAACTTTTCGACCCTTAAGGTTATCGATGTCTTGACCCTTTTGGGTCATCGATGTCCTGAACCTTATCAAGTATTACTTAGGTTCAAGACTTTATCTTACCGCTTCTATGGGGGGAAAGGGAATATGGAAATAAAAGTACTGGGAGCTGCATGTGCCAGGTGTGATCAGGCTGAAAAAAACGTAAGAGAAGCCCTTTCAGAAATTAGGCTTGATGCCAAAGTGGAAAAAGTAACAAATCTCTTGGAAATTGCCACTTACGGAGTCTTCGGGACACCTGGGGTGGTGATTGACGGCCAGGTCAAAAGCGTGGGAAAGATTCCATCCAAGGAAGAAATAATCTCATGGATTAAAAAAGAGGATTGAAAAAGAGAGAGTATGCCGGAAAAACCGCTTGCGAGCAAGAATAGGGAAAAATAGTTGAATGGAAAATGCTCAGGAAAATATTGCCGGTTCCAGCCCTGAAAGTTTTGAAGAAAAGGAACCTCATGAGCACGCCCATCACGGTGGTCATCACCACGTTGGCCTGGAGGAGACTACCGGAGCGCGACTACTTGTTACTCTAATACTCAACCTGATTATACCGGTGGCTCAGGTGATGGGGGGAATTTACGCTCACAGCGTAGCCCTTCTATCTGATGCAACCCATAACTTCAGCGACTTTATTGCTATCCTGATTGCCTACGTTGCCTATCTTATAGGGAAGCGAGGGCCATCTGTAAGGTATACTTTCGGCTACCGCCGGGCAGAGGTCATGGCTGCCTTTATTAACGTGATTATTCTCGTGGGGGCAAGTGCCTTCATTCTGTACGAGGCATGGGAGCGCTTCAATCATCCTCAGCCCATCCTTGGCCAGTGGGTAATCATAATGGCAGGCGTGGGGATTCTTGGAAACGGATTTTCAGCCCTCCTGCTTTACCGCGGCTCAAAGCAAAGCCTCAATGTCCGGGGCGCTTTTCTTCACATGATGGGAGACCTCCTAACATCAGTGGCAGTGCTGGTAAACGGACTGATACTGATCTTCAAACCCTGGTACTGGCTGGACCCCTTGCTTTCAGTGCTTATTGTAGCTTTTATCCTCAAGAACTGCTGGTCTATTCTCAGGGAAGCAACAAGCATCCTGATGAATGCCACACCAAAGGGTGTGGATGTAAAAAAAATCAAGTCTTTTCTTGAGAGTATCCCAGGCGTCCTCGGCGTACATTACCTGCACGCATGGAACGTGAGTGCTTCGAGCATTGCATTTTCATGTCACGTGGAAGTCTCGGACCAGCCCGTGAGCAAGACTGAGCCCCTTGCAGACACCATCCGCAAAGGCCTGCAGGAGCGTTTTGGTATAGACCACCCCATCCTTCAATTCGAAACCTCACAGTGCGGGGATGGAACCATGCTTTGCCAGATCTCCTGCGGGGGACAAAACAGCGCTCTCAGCTCCGGCAACTCAAAGAGCACATGATACCGTATCCCAAAATAAACCCAGACATTATTACCATAGGCCCCTTTCATGTCCGATGGTACGGCATCATGTATGTGCTCGGCTTCCTCTCCGGGTATTTCCTTATTCAGAAGCAGAAAAGGTCAAAGGAAATCGGCCTCCAGGGTCAGCTTGTCCAGGAACTTGTCTTTTATCTGGCTGTTGGGCTTATCGTGGGCGCAAGGCTCGGGTACCTTTTGTTCTACCAGTACCTGAGTTTTCCCTATTACCTGCGGAACCCGCTGGAAATCCTGGCCCTCTGGCATGGAGGAATGTCTTTTCACGGCGGTCTAATGGGCAGTGTAGTAGCAGGGTGGTGGTTTTGCAGGCGAAAGAAAATGCCTTTCTGGGCAGTGGCAGATAGCGTAATCGTGACCGCACCGGTGGGGCTTGGCCTTGGCCGTCTCGGAAATTTTATCAACGGGGAGCTTTTCGGCCGGCCCACACAGCTCCCGTGGGCTATGGTTTTTCCCGGGGGAGGCCCGGTTCCAAGGCATCCTTCTCAGCTATATGAAGCCCTGGCTGAAGGCCTCGTGCTCTTTATCCTGCTATGGTACCTGCGCAAAAAACGGTTCAGGGATGGTATGATGGTACCCATGTTTTTAGTTTTCTACGGGAGTTTTCGTTTTTTCCTGGAGTTTTTTCGTGAGCCCGATCCCCAACTGGGCTTTGTGTTAGGACCTTTCAGCATGGGGCAGGTTCTTTGTGCGGGCATGGTAGGAGCCGGCGTTTTGATCGCAGTGTTGTTGAGGGCTACCCAAAAGAGATAGAATTATGGCAAACAGGGGGGGTATTTTATGGATTACTGCGTGATAAATGATGACATAGTTGAAATCATCCCCGGAGAGCACTCGCCTGAGAAGGTGCTTGAAGAGATTGCCCGTCTATCCTATGAACTGGCTGAGAGTCCGGCCCCGTCCTTCATACAACCATTTGACGTTCCTGTCCAAGCGGTTGATTTCCAGGATTTCATTGGGCCTGAAGGCCTCCGTATCGACTACTTAAACGGAAGGCTTTGCAGCACCTATGTGGAGAGAAGGGATAATCGTCTCCTGTTTGATGCCCGCAGTTTCAGGCAAGACCGGGGCTCGGTGGAGGCTTTCCTTGCTCTTCTCAAATATCGACTGGAAATATCTTCTGGGGAGGAGGAACATGCCTGAATACGAAGGTCTTATAGCCAGTCTTAAGGGTAACGGAAAAGCAGACGTGATCATTCAGCCCCAAAATGCCGGCATCCCCATGGCACCGGAGCTGAATGACAAGGTCTGTCATTATGCAACAGATGGCTCCACTCTGCAGGTTGAGGCATTGAACCCGGTGGGTGCAAATGTCGGAGACCAAGTTTGCGTCACACTGAAATCTGGTGCTGCTTTGAGAAATGCTGCTACGCTCCTCGGCATTCCTGCTGGAGGCATAGTGTTGGGAGTCGTGGTGGCCTTCCTGCTCACTAATGGTTTTTCAGGCCATGCGGGTTTAGGGATTTTGATAATTGGTGCGGGATTGTTGCTGGGCATTATTGTGGGGATTTTCTGCTACAAGCGCCTGTCTTCCACCGATGAACCCGTTGTGGAACGCATTATCAGAACACGACTGGAAATGGCCTCATCCTTTGACAGAAACAAGGTACTGAGCCAAACTACCTCGAGCCAGTGCCACGGCTGCAGCAACCCTTGCTGAAACACGCAAGTTTTGTTAGAGGTGCAAATGTGAATCTTAGAAAGCTAATGATAGAGCTGGATATTTCAGACATCCAGGAAATACTCAGAATTGACATGGATGAAGACCCGGAGCAGGCACTGAAATTCATCAAGGAAGTCCTTGCCAAACAGGTAAAGACTTCCCTTCAACCACACTGAGTGCCTGTTTTTGAGGCCAGTTACGGCCCGGCCCACAAATTGGCCTGATTTGCGAGGAATCCGACGAAAAAGAGGTGCAGCGAAGGGCATTTCATACTTGACCATTGGGAGTTTCTTAAATATAGTTCGCCGCTAATGAAGTAGTTTCCGGATCTTGCAATTTCAATATTCAGCATTCGCGTGTAACCTCAATCTGGTAATTCATGGGAAAAAGACCATCGAGCAACAAGAGGGACCGTGCCGGCCAGCCCCAAAACAGCGCCGTGTTTTGCCAGATCACTTCGGCTCTGAGGTCTCCCTGCTGCACAATACTTGAAAGTATTCACGACGGTGTATTTACCATAGACCTCGACAAGAGGATTATGTCACTTAACCATGCTGCCGAGGTTATTACCGGTTTCAAGGCCGAGGAGACTATCGGGCAATATTGCTTCGACGTTTTCCGCGCAAATATTTGCGAAAAAAACTGCGCACTTGACCAAACCCTTTCCACTGGGATTCCACAGGTTAACCTCCCCGCCCTGATTATCAGTAAATCAGGCGTGCAAAAGCCCATTAATATCAGCACCGCAGTCCTTAAGAACGAGAGGGGTGAGATCATCGGTGGGGTTGAAACATTCCGTGATCTCTCTGAACTGGAAGAATTAAGACGGCAGGTTAGCAGAGACTTCACACCCGAAGATATTGTGGGGAGACATCCCAGAATAAGGGAAATCTTATCATTTCTGCCGGATATCGGTGAAAGTGAAAGTCCTGTTCTTATCGAAGGCCCCACTGGCTCAGGAAAAGAACTTATCGCCCGGGCAATTCATTACCTAAGCCCCAGGAGAAAAGGGCCTTTTGTTGCGGTAAATTGTGCAGCGCTCCCTGATTCCTTGCTGGAATCAGAGCTTTTCGGTTACAAAAAAGGTGCTTTCACCGGAGCCACCAGGGATAAAGCCGGGCGTTTTTCCATGGCAAACAAGGGGACTCTGTTTCTTGATGAAATATGCAGCACGTCAACCGCCTTTCAGGCCGATCTTTTGAGGGTCCTGGAGGAAGGTGAATTCGTCCCCCTTGGGGACACGAAGCCCACAAAAACTGATTTCAGGGTGGTCGCTGCCACGAATCGTGACATAAAGGGCATGATCGAGGAAGGAACCTTCCGCGAGGATCTCTACTACCGGCTCAATGTTGTTAAGATTAACCTCCCTCCTCTCAGGGACAGAAAAGAGGATATCCCGCTTCTGGTTGAGCATTTTATTCGCAGATTCAATCTTATAAAAGGCAGATCTATCGAAGGCATAACACCTGCTGCCCTTTCCTTTCTTATGGATTACTCGTTTCCAGGCAATATACGCGAACTTGAAAACACAATTGAATATGCTTTCATTTACTGCAAAGGGACTCTGATAGATACGCAACACCTGCCACGAGACCTCGTTGAAGGTGCCTCCATTGATCATCCGCTAACAGATCAGGAATCAGAGGAAGCAAGAAAAATAAAGGCTATTCTGGATCAATACCCGCAGGACAGGCCTAAAGCTGCCAGGGTTTTAGGGATGAGCCGCACAACACTCTGGCGCAAAATGAAAAAATACGGACTCCTCAAGCCATGAATAAACTTCCCGGCCGCAAGCAGCGGGGTATCAATCGGAAACTTTCTTAACGCCCCAAGGGGTGGAGAAACAAACCCTCGTCCGCCTCTAACGGATTGAAACATTTTCTGAAACGGTTCCACCTCTTGAAACACCCTTTCTTTTGATCTTCATTTTGAATTTCGCTTCCTGGTCGCCAACCCTCTGATTTTACTGAATTACTTTTTTATCTCACTTTATTCCTTTTTTGGCATATACCTTGCTTTCAATAGCAACAAGTTTCAGATACGGGCTCAACCCCACTATCCTCGGCCGTGCATGAATTCCAGAGATATCGTGGGAAAAAGCCTGCGAGCGTTGGCCATGGAAATTCAGCGGATAAAGCTTGCGATTCCTCTTTTTAAGGATCGGGTGGCCCCGCACTTCGGGGCTTCTTCGAGAATCCTACTGGTGATGGCGGAAGGCCAAACAGTTCAACAAGAAGCCACCTGGGAGCTAAAAGGGGAAACCGCTGTGGAAATTGCCCGCCGACTCATTGACCTAGGGGTTCAGGGTATCATTTGCGGAGGGATTCAGCGCTTCCTCAAAGAATGGCTGGTCAAAAAAGGGGTTGCAGTAGTTGATAATCAAAAAATTGACTACCCCGCCGCAAGGAGCGGGGTACCAATCGGAAATTTTCTTAACGCGCCAAGGGGCGGGGAATTGAACCCTCGTCCGCCTCTGGCGGATAAATCCGCCTCTGGCGGATAAAAATAAGGAGGTAAGTACAAATGGTTATGCATTCTCCACAGATTATTGCTTTGCTCATTACAGGTATAGGGGTTGGTTTTGCTTCAGGGCTACTTGGGGTTGGGGGCTGCTTCATTATGGTTCCCGTTCAATTCTGGGTTCTAAAGTCTATTGGGGTTGACCCCACGATTGCTATCCGCATCGCTTTCGGCACAAATCTACTGGTGGTTCTCCCTACCGCCTTCAGTGGATCCATGACTCACCACCGCAAAGGCGCCGTAGTGTGGAAGGCGGCTGTGACTCTAGGCATTGCCGGTGCGGTAGGGGCATTTTTCGGCGGATTTGCAGCGGCCCACCTGCCCGGAAAGGTGCTTACCACTGCCTTTGGAATAGCGGTTGTAGCCGGGGCTCTGCGGATGCTTACGGCAAAGCCTCCCAAGATTACCGAGGAGCCTCCTGAAAGTCTGGCTCCTTACATTCTGTGGGGCATCCCACTGGGTATTGTCTCAGGGATTATCGGGATTGGAGGAGGTGTGTTGATGGTTCCCATCATGGTTTTTTTCCTAAAATTCAAAATGCACAATGCAGTGGGAACTTCAACCGCGCTTATGATTTTCACGGCTATTGGAGGATCTATCTCCTTTTTCACAAACGGTCTTGGAGTGCAGGGGCTGCCGCCGTATTCCACAGGGTATCTCAACTGGCTGCAGTGGATTATTCTGGCTGGTTGCAGCGTCCCCATGGCAATCGTGGGCGCAAAAGCGGCTCATCGCCTGCCTGCCAAGCAGCTTAAATACATCTTTATTGGCGTGATGTTTTACATGGGTCTCAAGATGATAGGCGTGTTCGCATGGCTCCATCTGCCCATTTAGTCAAACTATTTCCACTGATGCCATTATGTGATTGACATCCGGAGGATACAATCACTCTCGCAACTTTTAGCAAAACTTTGCAAAAAAACCTGCCGTACTTTGTTGTTGCCACTATTGTTGCTGCCGTTTTGGTTGGAGACCGGTACCCCAATGTACCGAAGACCTTAAAAAGCTATACGTATGTTACTGTCTTCTGGATGTTAATTCCAATGATGGTATCCGCGGATATGTCTGCAGTGGTAAAAGTCTTTGTGGATCTAAAGCTGGTTGTGTCTGCGATTATCCTGAACTTCATCATCACCCCTCCACTGGGTAAATCATTTGCCACAATCTTTTACCACCATCAGCCCGTTCTTCTTCCAGTCGGTTACTTGCTTAACATGGTAACACCCTGTTCAAGTATGGTGATTGCGTGGACAGGCTTTGCCGGTGGGAGCATAGAGGTGGCTACGGCAGTTGTAGCACTGAGTCTTCTTCTTGCTGTTGGATTTATCCCGGTCTGGATGTGGCTCCTTACTCACACCTGGGTCAATGTTCCAATTTACATAATATTCAAGAATCTCACAATAATTGTGATAATACCTATAGTAGCTGGTTACATAATAAGAAGAATGCTTATAAAGAAAATGGGCAAAGAAAAATTCATAACAATAAAGCCTTCCATGCCTGGGATATCCTCCTTGGGTATGTACGCTATAGTATTTATTGCAATGGCCGATGTGGCAAGGAAAATAATTGCTCATCCCGAATATATACTTTTGGTGGCAAGCTCCATGGGGACTTACTATTTTGTGCTTTGGGCAATAGCGCTTCTATGGGCAAAAGTGGGAGGGTTCAATTACGGGGAGGCCGTTGCCCTTTCTTACTCGGTGACAGCGAAAAATCTGGCCATAACCATCGCAATTGCAATGGTCCCCTGGGGAGGACTAGCTGTACTGGTTCCCGCTTTTGATCCGGTCATCCAGGTTCCAGTTATGCTGGTCTTCCTTTATCTTTCAAAAAAACTGAACCCATTTTTCCCTTGAGGATAGCTAATGACAAGCCTTATGGAAATCCTGCATCCGAATTCCAACTTTAAAGCTGAGACTCTAAAGGGGAAGTATGGTGGAAATCTTGGAGGATACTGAAAAATGTTACTCAAGTCATATAAAAAGGAAATTTTCCGGCCTGAATGCAATCCCAGTTTTCAATCCGTGCACTGTATAGCTCACCTGGATCAGGACATAAGCGAAGTCTTGCCCTACCTCAATGCCACGCTCGGAGGGTTTGAATATTTTAGGGATCCACCGGCCGTTACCTTCAGGACACAGGGAAAGATCATTACTGTTCATTCTCGGAAAATTGCAATCAATACACTTAGAGACGAACATGAGGCTGACAAGATCCTGGAATGGCTTAAAAGGGAAATCAACGAAGCATGGGAAAAAAGGGACGAAATCGAGCCCTGCTATGAGGGGGCACCAAAACCCAAGATTCTTGAAATCCTGAAACTATTGCCAAAAACAAACTGCAAAGAGTGCGGGTTTCCAACCTGCACTGTTTTTGCCGCAAAGGTTGCAGAAGGGGTTAAAGGCCCTGATGACTGCCCCTCTATGGATGCTCAAAACAAAGAGAAACTGGAACAGTATATGAGCCAATTCCAGTTAGATACTTAACTGATGCTTTTTGGTTAAGGGTTGCTCTTACAGAGATTATCCCTTCCTGTCGTTGGCGTGAACAAGTTTCCAGGCAGAACCCATCTGCTGGGTTGGGAGATAAGCGCTATGGCAGATGGAAAAGGGTATTGCTTTTTATTCAGTAGTATGTAGAAGGGCCAGATACTTCAAATTTAGAAGAGAAAGGAGATAACTTGTAAAGTGTCGGAACGAAGCTTCACAAGAAATTTTTCACCTGCCTGGTTTGCATCTGTTATGGGTACAGGAATCCTTGCCACAACCAGCCAATTTTATTCCCACACTCTTCCGGCCCTGAGGTATGTGGCCCTCTCCCTGTGGTTGTTTAACTCGGCATTGTTTCTCGTGCTCTTATTTTTCTGGATAATGCGCTGGATTAGGTACTCGCAAAATGCCGTAAGTGATCTTAGCCACCCCGTGAATTCACAGTTCTATCCCACAATGCCCATTGCGTTCATTGTGCTAGCTGGAAACTTTTTACAAATTGGAAAACCCTATCTCTCGGCCTCCTTTGTCTTGGGGCTGGCAAATATTTTCTGGGTGATAGGGTCCCTGATCACCCTTCTCTTTGCGTTCCTCCTTCCTTACATAACGTTTTCCCAGAGCAACTTGAGGATGGAACATGTCAACCCGAGCTGGTTTATTCCTCCGGTTGCCTTAATTATCCTCCCACTAATCGGGGGGCAGGTTCTTCACAGGTGGCCGGCCTCGTGGCAGGGATCCATCCTGGTATTTAATTATTTTTGCTGGGCTTCGGGCTTTTTCCTCTTCTACATTTTCCTCTCAGCTATTGCCTTATATCGCTTCATGTTACATGGTCCGCTTCCCCCGCAGTTGCTCCCAAATATATGGATAAACCTCGGCCCCATCGGCGCCGGGGTAATGGCCCTTCTTGTAATGACCAGGACTTCCGTTCGCATGATCCAGGTTCCGACGGTTTCCATCAACCTGTTCAGTCTGATCTTCTGGGCTTTTGGTATCTGGTGGCTCATCATTTCCATAATTATGACCATCCACTACATCAAACGTGTAAGTCTCCCTTATGCAATGTCCTGGTGGGCATTTATATTCCCTCTTGGGGCTTACGTGGGGTCCTCCTATATGCTTGAAAAGGTTTACAATCTCGCATCTCTTGGCTGGATCGGGTTCGCCCTTTACTGGCTCCTGCTTTTCTTGTGTGTGGTCACGTTCCTGAAGACACTTTTTCATTTTAGCAAAGGAGGTTTCTACTCAGCGGCCCAAGCTCAGGGTCAGGAAAACAGATGATCGGGCAGATGCTGGAAGCAAAGGAATATTTTTGAGCGAGGAAAAGGAAAGGTGTTTTTGCGCAAATGAAACGAAAACTGAAACTGTTCCATGCCTTGAAACCTACATGACGAGAATCTTTTTTTGATTGCAGGATATGGAAGCAAGCTAATTGTTTTATTTATGAAATGATATGGCGAATTGTACGCTGTTTGGCATGATTGTTGCTGATCAAAATTAACGGGAGACACAAAGGTTCCACGAATTGTGTAAAGTACAACATAGGAGCAGGAAATGAGCAAAAGACCAAAAATTGGGCTGGCCCTTGGCGGGGGTGGAGCCCGGGGATTGGCTCATATTGGGGTACTCAAAGTCTTAGAGCGCGAAGGTGTCCCTATTGACTTGATTGTAGGAACAAGTATGGGAGCAATAATAGGAGCTGCATACGCAGTCACGCCTCACGCCGGTGCTCTGGAAAAAAGGGCTTCAGCGTTCTTCAGCCGTGATTCCAAGGAAAGAAAAAGCCTCAAGCTGCTCGAAAAATTACACTGGGAGGAGGATTCACAGAAATCGGACTTTATTCACCGGTTGGCGCACATTGCAGAAAAAGAATTCTTGTTGAGTCTCACAGTGTTTAAGAAATCGCTTCTTTCGCATAAAGAAATGCGCCGCATACTGCAAGTCATCCTCCCGGATATTAAAGTAAGCGAAACCAGGATCCCTTATGCCCCTATAGGCGTTGATCTTCTTTCAGGCAAAAAAGTGTTCCTGACCGAGGGAAAGCTCATATGTGCGGTAAGAGCGAGCTGTGCCGTGCCCGGGTTTATGGCCCCTGTTCCATGGAATGGAATGCTGGTTGCTGACGGCGCAATCCTTGAACCCGTGCCCGTAAAGTCGGCCGGAGAGATGGGCGCCGACATAGTGATCGGTGTGGACGTGAGCTTCTGCCTGTGCCACCCTCCCCTTATCTGGGACGGCATTGACACGGTCAACCGCGCGGTGGATATAATGAGCTACCACCTGAGCAGGCATTCCACAGAAGGCGCCGACCTCTTAATCCAGCCTTCCGTCAGGCAGGCTGACTGGACGGATTTTCTAAAATACAAGGAGTTGATTCGCGAGGGGGAAAAGGCTGCTGAGGCTCAAATCAAAAAGATTCGCAAGCTCGTAAAGAAAAGCACCCGGAGAAATCGGGGTTCAGGTAAGCGGTTTGAAAAACGCCCTGTCGGCTCGCAAAAGCTTATTTCGCTGGGGGCTTATACTCCCCCGGTATAGGCAAATGATCCTCGGGCCCACTTCCCGGCATGATAGTTTCTTTCCCACTCCGTGAGCATTGCAAGGTGTCAAAATTTAGAAACCCGATACTTTATTATCACGCAAAGGTCGAAGGCGATATTAAGGCAATTGAAAGAAAACTGAAGCAGGTGGTGAGGCCAAGATATGAAATACAAAAAGCTGTTTGAGCCCATAAAAATTGGAAATGTGGAACTGAAAAACAGAATAATATTCCCTCCGGTTTCCACGAACTTCGCAAGTGCAGACGGTCATCTTACCGATAAGTTCATTAAACACTATGCAAGAAGGGCAAACGGTGGGGCTGCCCTTATAATTGTCGAGAATGTTTGTATTGACTATCCCGGTGGGAAGAAGGGAGCATTTGAGCCAAGAATTGACTCATATGATTTTCTTAGCGACTGGGAGATATTAACAAAGGAAATTCACAAACAGGGTGCACTGGCTTCACTAGAACTTGCTCACCCCGGCTATAAAGATAGAGGGGTTGATTCCCTGTCCGAAAAGGAAATACTCGCTATTTCAGAAAAGTATGCAAAAGCTGCAGAAATTGCAAAAGATGCTGGATTCGATATGGTTGAAGTACAGGGGGCGCATGGCTTGCTTGTGAACCAGTTTTTATCACCTCTGACAAATCACCGTGATGATAGATGGGGCAAACCAATAGAATTTGCTGTCAAAGTGAGGAAAAGGATAGCAGAAAGATGTGGATGGGATTTACCTGTTACAATAAGGCTGGCTGTTGAAGATCTCAGCCAGGGAGGAATCGGCATAACAGAGGGCAAAGCTCTTGCCTTATCTCTTTCATCCGGCGCCTACAACATGATCCAGGCGGATTTTGGACTTGGCCCAAAGGAGAAAAGGCTTGAACCTATGGCTTATCCAGAGGGCTGGCGAGCTTATCTGGCGGAGGCGATACGACCTCTACCCGTGCCCGTAGCCGCCGTGGGGGTTATACGAAACCCTGAAACGGCACTGAGTATACTCGAGAAACAGGCGGATATCGTTGCCTTGGGCCGAACACTCATAGCAGATCCGGATTGGACAAATAAAGTCAAAGAAGGAAAAGAGCATCTTATCAGGAAATGTATTGGCTGCAGCGAGTGCATAAAGGCAAGACATGATGAGGATGCTGCCATACGGTGTGGTGTTAACCCCAATGTCGGCAACGAAGAAGACATCATGAAAGCAAAACATAAGAAAATTGTTGCAGTGGTAGGTTGTGGACCCGCGGGTCTTGAGGCGACAAGAATAGCAGCAGAGCGAGGCCATGAAGTTCATCTTTTCTGCAAGGAATTTGGCGGCCAGCTCAACATTGCATCGGTTCCCCCGGGCAAGGAAAAAATAAGGTGGCTGATGGAGTACTACAGAAATGCTCTACAGGGCTGTGGTAACATAACAGCCCATCATGGAGAGTACGCAAAGGAAAGCATTATGGCAATTGATCCCGATGGTGTCATAATGGCAACAGGGGCAAAACCTTTTGTCCCGTTTCCTATTGTTGAAGGCATTGTTTATGTCTACGATGAGGTTCTGCGCGGTACCGTTAAGTTCGAAAACAAAATTATCGTTGTGGCTGGTGGCGGGTTCGTTGGTTGCGAAACTGCAAATTTTCTTGCAGGCAATAATGAAATCACGATAGTTGAAATGCTTAATGAGATTCTCCCCGGAGTTGAAACACTAACAAGGAACTATCTTGTAAATGAGCTCAGAGAAAAAGGAGCAAAAGTGATGACAAAGAGCAAGCTGGTGGAGATAAAGAAAGGCGAGGTGGTCCTTGAAAATACTGGTAACGGTCACATGGAGATCCTTAAATGTGACGGTATTGTTGTCGCAACCGGGGGTAAACCAAGTATCCCATTTGCAATAGGTGATAGAGCCCATTACGTGGTAGGCGATGCAAAAGAGGTGCGGAAAATAGCGGATGCTGTCAGAGAAGGATATATGGCAGCAAAACAATTATAGACCTTTTGTTGCAAACAAGAAATATTACTGGAGAGCCCATTTTTTGTGACACCTTGATAGATAGAGGAGAGGGAAACTTCAACCGCAAGCCCCGGCCTTCTCAAAGCCCCCTCAAAGCAGGTCCACGAAGGTGTAAACAAGAACCCGCAAAATGAAACTTACATCGAAACTGTTTCAGAGCATGAAACCTCCTTTTTAATCCCCCTAGCAGTCTGTCGGACTTGCTGCACCACACAGCGTGAGGAGTGGCAAGTCCTAAACATAGGTTGCCGGTCAAAAATGTTTCTTAAAAAGATGACTTCGAAGGTGATTTTTGTCTTGATTCTCCGTTTGAGGTATCATAATGTTACTATTATTATCAATTAGTTAGCTTGAAAGCACCGAAAATCGTAAGGGGTTGAAAATACATGGGGCCACGGTTCAAAGACATTGATCGGCACAGTTTGTTTCTCATGCCGCCATCCGTAGATGACTGGGTGCCTGAAGACCACTTAGCCCGATTTGTGGTTGATATCGTCTCACGGCTTGACATTTCTCCGATCCGAAACTCCTACGCAGGCAGGGGCTCGGATGCATATCCGCCGAGCATGATGGTGGCCTTGCTCTTCTATGCCTATGCAACCGGGGTTTTCTCCAGCCGCAAGATCGAACGGGCCACTTACGATTCAGTGGCATTTCGTTATGTTGCCGTCAACACCCATCCTGATCATGACACCATTGCCGCCTTCCGCAGGAGATTTCTGAAGGAACTGAAGGC
>JAFDEF010000024.1 GCA_019310485.1 Deltaproteobacteria bacterium
TATCAGATTATGAGTATGGTGAGTAGGGTCATCGATGTCTTGAACTTTTCGACCCTTAAGGTTATCGATGTCTTGACCCTTTTGGGTCATCGATGTCCTGAACCTTATCAAGTAGGCCATAAGTTTTTTTCTTCACCTGCGCTTGATTCCTGGTCAATTTCAGGATATATTTACGTGCAGTTCACGCAGGCCCACAACCCAAGACTTGAGGAAACAGCTTGAATGCGAAATAAAAGTCCGGAACTTGAAATAATGACGGGAGATCTCATACATTCAAGAAAGGCAGGCCGAAAAAAAAGAAAGTGCCTTGCATGCGGTGCAAATAGCCTGAAAGCGGGAAGACGGTACTGCTCAAGAGAGTGCAGAGAACATGTGCTATGGGTTCTTTCTCTTTCAAAGGGTTTGCTAAAGGTCTTCAACGCCAGATATGCTGCCTTTTCGTTTAATGATGAATATGTAATGCTAGACGTACTTCCTGTTTGGTCAAAAGAAATCTCAAGATTTCAGTACAGGAGAACATCTGGTAAGAAACCTGCTGAAGATCTCAAAAGTCTCGTACTTAAGTCGGCAGAAGAATGGTATAGAATCATTGATGAAAAAAACTCGAAAAGCTATGCTTCCCTTTTTCTTCTTAAAAAGAATCACACCACGGAAATCCCAGCCGAATCCATTAAGCCCGACAGAAAAATAAAACCCAGGTTTTCTAAAAGCGAAAAAGAGGCTCTCAAGTTTTTGAGACTCAAGATCGAGGAGTTGTTATCTGATGGGCATGTTCAAAAAATAAGGTATTCTTACAAAAGACTGGCAAAAATCTATCATCCTGATGTGGGCGGTGATGAAGAAAAATTCAAGAAGCTAAACGAAGCACACCATCAAATGTTGATGTGGGCTGAAAATCCGCAATTTACAGCCAGAAAGGCACTTGTAGGTACCTGGTCTTATGATGGATCCACAAACAGGTGGACCCCACCTCTATGATTGTTAACCCTTCCCTATGCTTCTGTCGGTGAAAAAAATTCTGGAACACAGCCCCATAAAAACTTCTGCCCCTTGTCGTATTGATGCAGGAGGAACCTGGGATATAAAAGCGATGGCACTGCCTATGCAGAAACTCAGGCCCGTTACTGTCAATGCAGCATTGAATCTGAGGGTGAGGCTAGCTATCACTTCATACAGAGAAGGCTGGGTAAAGATATCGTCGCAGGGTTTTTCACGAGATGAAATGTACCGGATCTCAGAGCTTCCATTTAGCTCCCCCTTTGGGCTCTATTTTGCTGCTATCTCCTATTTCGGCTTCCATGGTCTTCAAGTTAAGATAGAATCGGCTGCACCGCCCAAAGCAGGACTTGGCGGATCAAGTGCGGCACTGGTATCACTCATTTCAGCGCTCTCAAAACTGAGAGCTGCCTCAGGTACAGGAAAACGATTTACCCCAAAACAAATCCTTCATCTTGGCTACCATCTTGAAGACGGTATCAGCCTCGGCAATTGCGGCATGCAAGACCAAGCTGCAGCTACTTTCGGAGGCGTGAACCTCTGGATATGGCATTACGGAAATCCTGGGTCTCCCTATACAAAGGAAACCCTCCTCGACATTAGAGGCCAAAAAGAAATGTCAAAGCACTTCCTTCTTGCATACACGGGCAAAAGCCATGTCTCTTTGCGCACAAACCGTTCCTGGGTTACCGACTTTTTATCCGGAAGAACGAGGCGAGGTTGGCTGGAAGCCAATGAGCTGGTTACGGGTTTTGCTCATGCCGTCCATGAAAAGAACTGGAAGCAAGCCGCCGACCTGTTAAAAGCCGAGATGGCTGTGCGCAGGAAAATAACACCTGATGCCCTGAGCCCGATTGCAGACAGGTTAATTGGCCTGGCTGAACACATTGGATGTGGGGCGAGATTCTCAGGGGCCGGGGCAGGAGGCTGTGTTTGGGCTATAGGGCCAGAAGGGCGTATAAAGAATCTGAGAATTGTCTGGGACGACTTGCTGAAGTCTGTCCCCGGGGCAAGTATACTGGATTCTGAAATCGAGCCAAGGGGACTAGAATAGGCAGGGCTGTCACAGATAAAGCGTCGTTTTACCTCCTTGACGGTTTCCGCATTCTCTATCCCCTGCCTGTTTCGACAAGGGCGTCCATGAATACCTTGTAAAACTTTTCATTTTCCGCGATCGCTTTTTTCAAAACCAGGTGCAATTTGTCAATGTCCTTCAAATTAATTACAACATTTGCACTTCTGG
Source organism: Deltaproteobacteria bacterium (assembly GCA_019310485.1). Taxonomy (GTDB): domain Bacteria; phylum Desulfobacterota; class DSM-4660; order Desulfatiglandales; family HGW-15; genus JAFDEF01. The sequence continues at coordinate 2,240 of JAFDEF010000024.1, forward strand.
CAAACGCCATCATGTTGTCCATGGTCTTGAATTTTTCGGAAACAAGCGCAAGAAAAATTCTCCTTCGAACAGACATTGGAAGGCGATTCAGAAAATTGATAATTTGGCTATTTTCAACCGGTTGCCCGCTAAAACCATCAACCAGGACAATCAAGTCAAAATGATGAAAGCGGAGTTTGCCTATAGCATCTCTCGTATTCGGAGTAGAAATGGGTTCATAACCAAGTTCCTTCAACGCCTTGTTTATTTGCTTGGAATGCTCCGCACTGTCTGCCATTATTAATGCCAGCTTAACGCCTTCCTCGTAAAAAGCGAGCGTCTCATCACTGGCATAATCTTCATAAGTGTAAGAGTTTTCCTGTGCCTTTTCTTTAGATTTGCGGTCAATGAATCGGAGCCGAAACTGCGCTGTATCAACACTCTCCCGCTGTTCTTCCCCTCCTTGAAGATCAAGAGTTATTTTACCCTTGCAACTCGGACACGTGGTCTTTACCGTTTTCCCTTTCGGCAGTCTTTCATCCGGGATACTCAGCTTTGCTCCGCACAGCTCACATGTAAAATCCATTTTGCGGACTCCGAGAAAAGGTTATCTGCTGTGTTTTTTGCCGTATTCAGTATCTAGCCTTAGACCTTCTATCGTTGTCGTCTTCTCGCCTCTGGAAGCCTTGATCGCATCAATCGCACGGCCAACCACCGCTTTGCGGGATGCAAAGCTCATGGCTGTTTGCTCTGTTATAAGTCCTTTTTCATAGAGTTCCGATATGCACTGGTCAAAGGTCATCATGCCAAAGGGACGGCTTTGTTCAATAATCTCATAGAATGTTTTGCCCTCAGACTCACCGTGAAGAATGGCATCTTTTGCCCGTAGATTCGCCCTGAGGATTTCAAAAGCAGCAACACGTCCTCCTCCAACCTTGGGAAGCAGCCTCTGGCAAGCAATCCACCTGATGCTATCTGAAAGGCGGATTCGGATTTGTCTTTCCTCGTCTCTTTCAAACATGCCCACGATCCTGTTTATGGTCTGGCCGGCATCCACAGTGTGAAGAGTAGTCAAAACCAAATGGCCTGTTTCAGCAGCGGAAAGGCCAATTTCTACAGTTTCCCTGTCCCTCATCTCACCGACAAGGATAATCTTGGGAGCCTGCCTGAGAGCCGCCCGTAATCCGTTTGCAAAAGTATCAAAATCAACACCAAGTTCTCGCTGGTTAAAAGTTGATTTTTTCTGGGCATGCACATATTCGACCGGATCTTCCAGTGTTACCACGTGTACGGATTTTTTCTCATTGACCTCATTCAAGATGGCTGCCAGAGAAGTTGACTTCCCACTTCCTGTAGCTCCTGTAATAAGTATAATACCGTTCCTTTCCTCGCTCATCATGTGAAAGGCCTTGGGTAATCCCATTTCCTCAATTGTGGGAACCCTTGTGGCAAGTTGCCTCATGACAGTGGAGTAGTACCCCCTCTGGGAGAAAATGTTCACCCTGAAACGGGCCTTGCCTGCGAGCTGGTAGGAAGTGTCGCATGAGCCGTGAGTGAGCAGCATTTTGGTCAAGCGCCGATCCCCGTTTATCAAATTGAGTGCAAGTATTTCTGATTGAAACGGAGTGATCCTATCGATCGGGGGATTCAACGATACGGGCTTTAGCTCGCCTGCCGATTCAACCTGGAAAGGCTTTTCAACGGTTATATTGAGATCAGAGACGTTGTCATGCGACTCAAGCATGGCTGTGAGAATGTGGTCTATCTCTTGCCTTCTCATGAATTCGCCTCCTTTTTCACAACCCTAACAGAGGGTATCCAACCTATACCTCTGTAAAATCAGACGGCGGATGTTTCAAAAAGGGCAAGAACTTGGACTTTTCAAACGCTCTCAGATAAGCGTCATCCGCGCTTATTATTTTCTTGGTGAGCAGGTCCATGATGGCGTCATCCATAGATTGCATCCCGTACTTCTTGCCCGTTTGGATCATCGAAGGTATCTGATAAGTTTTTCCTTCCCTTATGAGGTTTCGGACAGCAGGGTTGGCAATCATGATTTCAAGAGCAGCAACCCGGCCTCTCTTATCTCTTCTTTTGAAAAGAGTTTGCGCAAGCACGGCTCTCAGTCCGTCTGCGAGGGTATTCCTTATCTGCTCTTGCTGACTAACAGGAAAAACTTCAATAACCCGGTCCACGGTTTTGGCCGCGCTGGTAGTATGTAAGGTAGCAAACACCAAATGGCCAGTTGCAGATGCCTCGATAGCCAGGGAAATTGTTTCAAGATCGCGCATCTCACCTACCATGATAATATCCGGGTCCTCCCTGAGAGCCCCCCTCAGTGCTGCGGCAAAAGATCTGGTGTGAAGGCCAACTTCTCGATGGTTGATAATGGCTTTCTCGCTCTTGTGAACAAATTCAATGGGATCCTCAATCGTTAGTATATGTTCTTTCCGGGTCAGGTTGGCTTCATGGATAATTGCAGCCAGGGTCGTTGACTTACCACTTCCCGTTGGCCCTGTCACCAAAACAAGGCCCCTGGGCAATGTCGCAAGTCTCTTAACCACCTTTGGCAAAAGGAGCTCCTCACAAGTCATGATCCTGGAGGGAATTTCTCTGAATACGGCTCCAATGCCGTACTTCTGTTGAAAAAAGTTGGCTCTATACCGGGCAAGACCCGGGATCTCGTATGCAAAGTCTACATCCCCGGTCTCCTCAAATTCCTTGACTTTATGCTCAGGGGCTATCTCATAAAGCATCGCTTTTAGTGGATCATTTTCAAGCGGGGGGTATTTCACCCTTTCCAGTTCCCCACCAATACGAAGCACAGGCTGTTGTCCGGCCACAAGATGAAGATCAGAGGCTCCCTGTTCGTTCATGAGTTTGAAAAAGGCGTCTATTTGTGCCATAAGCTCCTCTCTAAAGCCATAATAGCTCGGTTATTATATCTAAAAGCAAATTTTATTCAAGTCCTAAAAGCCCATGGCGGTCGCGGCATCCCTCCGGGTTCCCTAACTTCCCCCGCTAACTGCCTTGCGGGGCTGGCTTTAAGCTCTTTGACATCATTAGCGCATCCTGACCTGAGGGATAAAAATTTTTCTTTATCGCTTCACAATAGTATCCACTGTTACTGAAAAGTTTCTGAGCAGCAGTGTTTCCTACTGCTGTGTGAAGAAAAATCTTTTTCTCCCCTAGCCTTGCAGCTTTTTTTTCTGCTTCCTTCAAAAGCATTTTTCCGATTCCATGCATCTGTTTTTCAGGCTTCACGGCTATGGCCAGCAGCTCACATACGACTTCAGCAAAACGATCGCTTGAGAGCAAACCTGTCATTACAAAGCCCACACGCTCACCCTCCATCAGTGCGACAAGCGTGGTGGGCATTACGCTTTTGAACCATTGAGAAATGATCTCTCCATACGGACCGTAGGCGCTGAAAACCTTTGCGCTGAGTTCTTTAATAAATTCCTCATCAGAGCTGCGCGCAGGGCGAATCCTGATCCGGCCCTTCGCTCGAGGTGCTCTTCCCGGCATCAATCCGTGCAACCACGTCTTTGTATGCCAGCCCTTTGGTAGTAAGCTTTTGGAGCCTGAGCGCCGGATACGCTCGAGCCTTTTTACTTCGCCATACTTGCCGAAGCGGCCACGCCTGCTCATAAAGTAACCCGGATAGGTTTTTAGAGATTCTTCCAGAACTCTCTATGATAAGATTTTACTTGTCCAATGGTATACTGTAGCTTTCCATGGTCTGCTCTGGATAAAAAGCCCTCACTGTTTGTCTGTGATGCACCTGCCAGCTCTTTGAGAACCTCCTTCACTGAATCCCTTTCCCCCTCTACATCGTAACCCCCTTCGAGGGTCAGTACAACCTTCCCCTGGCAGCATGTATCTGCAATGTCCATCACAACACGGGTCAATGCCGCAAACCCACCTGTGCTCACCCTCATGCCTCCAAGCGGGTCGCCCTTATAGATATCAAAACCGGCCGACACAAGTACTATCTCCGGTTTGAATTCGAGAGCAATGGGTTTTAGGATTTTCTCATAAATACCTACAAACTCCCCGTCACCGTAGCCGGTGCTCAGCGGCACATTTATCGTCAACCCCCTGCCTTCTCCAATTCCCACTTCGTTAAATGCGCCGCTTCCAGGGTAGTAGGGGTATTGGTGAGTGGAAAAATACAAAACAGACGGATCACTTTCAAAAGAATGTTGAGTGCCGTTTCCATGATGAAGGTCCCAGTCCACAATAAGGATGCGCTCCACTTTGAAATTGCTCTGAGAAAATCTGGCACCAACCGCTACATTATTAAACAGGCAAAAGCCCTTGGCCTCGCTCCTCTCGGCATGGTGCCCTGGTGGTCTTACCAGGGCAAAAGCATTGTCCAGCTTCCCTGACAATACCATTGAGATTGCCTCACACAATCCACCTGCCGCCAGAAGAGCAGCTTCATAAGAGGCCGCGCACGTCTGAGTGTCTGGATCAAGATAAGTATACTCCACCCCTGATGTGGATTTTATCCTTTCTATATAGTCGCTGGAATGAATTGCAAGTAGTTCTTCCCTTGTTGCCTCCCTTACAGGAACCTGAACGAACAGATCAGCCATTTCAGGTTCATCCAGCATTGCATATATTGCCCTTAGCCTCTCCGGGGATTCAGGGTGGTATGCCCCCATTGAGTGCTCCATGTATTTTTTGTGCCTGACGATTCCTGTTCTTCCCACTTTCCTCACCTCCCTTTCTCCGCTGAGGGTATCTCAAGTTGGCCCTCTCAAAACATAACTCCAAGGTTTGCGAGCAATGTCCGAAAAATTTATTTTTTATTATCATATTTTTACCCAATACAAAAGCAGCCCCAAGCTTTTTGGCTTGATGTCGGAGACATGCAGGATTATAAATAAATCAGCCATACTTGCCTAAATCATCCCTGTCTCTGCCGTCAAAAGCAGTAGAGCAAGGAGCCGATGATTTCCTATTCATGATTATGTCACAGGGGGTTGGCCATGTTTTTCTTCATCGGCGGCATTCAGCCTAAAAGGGTGATCATGGATACTCAACCAAGGGTATGCCCATCTTGCGGGATGGCTGAGGCTCGAATGGTAAGGATAGATCACTATATTTCGATTTTTTTTCTCCCTCTTTTGAGGGTCAAGAAAGGAACACCCTACCTGGAGTGCCAAAGCTGTGGGCGCGCTTTCAGCGAGTTCGGTGAGGAGATATCCAGGGGGCCCGGGAGACAGAAAATATGCCCTCACTGCGCTGTACCCCTTGATTCGGATTTTGCCTACTGTCCATACTGCGGGCGTCGGGTTGAGTAGTCCCCATCCACAAATGAATTTTGGGCACCAGCTAGTTTCCAATTCGAAGAATAGCCATTTATGGAGGGAAACTAGCTAGGGAGCTGAAATGGGTACCAAGAAAACACAAAAGGCTTCGGACTATCACGAGAAGGCTATCCTTGAGCAACTTGAGGACCTGGCCGACAAGCTTTCTATCGAAGTGCGCTATGAGCGTTTTACAGGAGAAGGCTCCCTTTCAACCGGGGGATTGTGCCGTGTGAAAGACCGTCACTTCTTTATCATCAATTCCAAAGCCTCCACCAAGGAAAAGGTTGAAGCCCTTGGAGCAGCTCTGAGCCGTTTTGATCTGGGTAGCATATATGTTCGGCCAGGGCTGAGGGAATTCCTGAGCCGGTTTCGAAAAAATACTGCTTCAAACTAACACATCAACGGTTTTCTTGAGTCATGGGAGCTTCCTGGGCTGGGATATTCTTGATCACTTTTCCAATATCATCAAAAATCCTTACAGGATACAGAAACAGGCGTTTCAAGACTCCGGCCACTCCTTTTCCAAGGTTCTTGAAAGGTATGTACTGGACATCCGGATTCTTCATTGGGCCCTTCACTTCAAAGTAGTATGTTAGCAGAGATTTCCCCTCACCTGTCAGGATGTAGCCAACCAGTGGTACCTTGCTGACAAGGGCATCCACGGTACCCAAGGGATGAATACCCAAATCAAGGTCAACCATGCCATGCACGAGGTCTAGTTTTCCCGTGCCCACAGCGTTAAAAACAGGGCTCTTCATGACCATTTTCTCTGTTCGCAGCACTCCGTTTTCAATGGTGATGTGGCCCTTGATGGAATCAAAGAGAAAGCCCTGAGTGGTAATATCGGGAGGTGCTTTCCTGAAGAGCTTTTGAAGACTCAACAAATCAAGAATTCGTATCAGCACGTTGGATTTCCGTATGACACCATGCGTCAACTCCACATTCGCCGCACCAGCCAAAGCTGAGAGCAACTCTCCCCTGTCCTTGCCTTTGGAGTAAACAAGAGCCTCCATCAAGAGGTTTCCGGTCAGGTACTTGTCTTGAATTTCAAACCCCTGAAAGAGCCTCTCAATAGGCTGGCCTGACACCTTAACATCACCAAGAAATGCTATTTCTCTCTCGGGCTTGCTTTTTATATGACCTGTTATATTAAGAAGGCAGCGATCAACTCTAATCTTTGATTTCTGGATGAAGATATCCCCTTTCTTAATGTTTGCATCTACCTTCACAGGACCAAATGCCAGTTTTTTCCATTCACCCGTTAAAATCCCTAGCTCAACAAATATATCCGCCTGATTAAGCATGCCCGCAAGGGCTTGCATGCGGGACGATTTTTGGTTTTCGGGTACAGAGCTTTTCTGAAGAGAAAAGTCTCTTTCATCAAAAAAGGGGAAGGACACCAGAATGCGCCCGCTTAGAGTCTCCTTACGCTCGAGTTCACCACTGATTCGTGCGATGCTTCTGCCAATCCTCATTTTTAGGGACTTAATTGAGATTTTCTTGTCTGAGAACTTTAAAGAAAAATTGCAATCTCTTACAGGGGAGGAAATGGGCATAAGTGCAAAGCCGAGATCTTTGCCTTCTGCGACCCCCTCAAACCTCTGGAGCCTCCCTCCATAGAAGCCGGCCTCAAGGTGTCCTTTGATGATTCCTCGCTTCAATAAGATTCCTTTGCTGAAACCAAGGCCAATGTCCTTAATGTCAACGCGTGGCGCGCTGAGCACTACAGTGCTCTTTTTTGGAGAACGGAAGCTATAGCGCCCTGAGATTTCTAGGAAGGATTTATTAAACGCAAGCAAGGCTTTTTCAACTTTGAGCTCTTCATGGGGTACTAAGGCTGCTTCAAAAGAAACGCTATTTTCTTTGCCGGTTGGTTTTATTGAAAAGTAAGGAGCTTTCAGGGCCAGAGAATCAAGACCAATCTTGCCTCTCAAATACCACTTTGTATTTTCTCGGGTGACGGAAACCAGGCAGGGCGTTCGTGCCCCAAAGCTCCATGGAAGCCGGGGATAAAATGAAGACATTATCTGGTTTGCATCCAGCGATGCTGAGATTTCCGCTTTTTTGAAGCTAAATCCGGATCTTGTTGCAGTAAAAGAACCTGATGCCTTGAAAGTAGTATTTCCCCATGCGCCGCTACCTCTAAACGATGGAGAAATCCCTTGCCTGATTTGGACCTCAATGTTTCTAAGAATTAAAGGCAAGAGAAGTTTTTTCTCGTTGATTGATAAGTTTAGAAAATTGAATGCGCCTTGTGTAATAAGGGGCAACTTCCAACCTTTCTTGTAGGAAAAGCCGGCTTTGCAATCAAGATGGCCTGAAATGTTCCACGCTGCCTTAATGCGAGTGCGCAGGGCAAGGGGCATTAGCTTCGACTTTGCTTGATCCAGGAGGTCACCTATCTCGAAAGCCCCGTTAAGTGCGGCATTGAAAGTGGGTTTCTCAGCACTGATGTCCTTTACCTCAAGGCCTCCATCTTTTATCAAGGAGCTGCCAAAACCGGCTTTGAGATCAGAAATCCTGAAAACCCCTTTCTCCCAACTCACGCTAGCAGATACCTTCTTGAATGGTTCTTTGATACCCGGACCTCCTATGCCGAAGTTCCTGCACTCAAATTTCACAGCAAAAAGCCCCTGATTCTCAGCTGATCCAAGGTTCTGAAGTTGGCGGAGACTTCCCTGTAAGGAGAGCTCCTCCATGCGGACTTCCCCTGATTTAAGAAGTGGGAAAAGTCTTTTTTCCAACCATTCAGGGAAAAAAATTGTTGGTGAATATTTCTTAAATATGCTGAGTTCCATGAAATTGCTTCTTGCGTTGAAAGACAGATGCGGATTTCTATTCTCCCTTAGGTCAAGGCTTAGGCAGCCTGAAAGGAACAAACCTGGAGCCTGCAGGGTCATGGAGGGGACACTTATTTCCCCTGCTCCAAGCAGGGATTGAAAACTGAGCGCCATAAAGGGGAGCGAAATGGTTTTCTTGCGTGAAGAAGAAAGGATCTGGAAACGCAGTGCGTTTGTTTTTATCTCCCCCTCTGCCCTTAGAGCTCCTCTTTTACTTCCCCTGACCTTAATAGTCGCTTTTAAATTCCCTTTTATCGGCTCCAGGCTCTTTGGCCATTGAACCCACCTTATTGGAAAATCCTCCAGGTCGAGCAATGCTTCTTTTAAGGAAAAACTGTGTTTTTCAGGTTCCAGGACAATGCTGCTCCTTAAGCGGAAAAGAGCTTTTTCGCTCCTATGGCTGATCTCTCCGATCGAGTTGAGCAAAAGCCCTCCGCTCTGCTCACCCCGAGATCGAATGCTAATATTGAGGCGGTCAAGCAAATAGGGCAATTCTTTTACCTTCACCCGACCCTCTTGCACGGAAAAAACCCGAAGACCGGGATACCAAAACAGCGCCAATAACCCGGATCGAAGCGCACCTCCGCCCTTGGGAAAAACACCTTTCCTACCAATTGCGAGATCGAGGTCCGGGCTAGTCACATATATCCGCGTGGGCTCAAATCGCCCTCGTATGATTTGGCTCGGCCGTAAGACAATGCGTACCCTGGATGCTCTAATTTTTGCCTCTTTCTTCCTCGATATTGCCTCAAGTTGATCGGCAACAATCCCCACACCGTGTCGAAAATCCAGACCAAGGCGGTTAGCCTTGATATCGAACCCGCTGAGATCCGAGATTTTTTTTAGAAATGCCTTCTGAACAGAAGGCCTTTGAATGAGGTAGTTTGCAAGAACAGCAAGGGAGACTATGAAAAGCACAAACAAAATGGCTATACGGGCCACTAACTTTAACTTCTTGGAGGGCATGTTTTGAAGTAATCCTCAAGGATTCTTGCGTGGTCGAAAGCTAGATCTCTCGGAATGGACGCCCTGCCAAAAACCCCGATCTCCGCTGCATCGTCTGCTGCTCGCGGTTGCCCGCTGGCTTTTGCCACGAACACAAACGAAATCGTGTGAAACCTGGGATCTCTGTCCGGGTCCGAGTAAGCACCAAGCTGGGAAACAATCTCCACATCCAGTGAGGTTTCCTCTTTGGCTTCTCTGAGCGCAGCGTGCTCCAGGCTTTCACCGTAGTCCACGAACCCTCCGGGGAGCGCCCAGCCGAATGGAGGGTTCTTCCGCTTGATAAGCACAATTCCGCCCTGGATTTCTATAATAATATCTACTGTAGGGAAAGGATTGCGATACCTTGTCATCACCTTTCCGCAGTGTGGGCATACGAGCTCGTCTTTCATTTTGCGGGGTTCTCAGTCTGGAGGCTATTTCGGATGAAAAATATCCTGTAAATGGCGGTCAAGTTTGAAGTTACGGCCAGCACAATAAGGGTAAGTTTTAAGAGCAAAATACCTACGACAGGAACAGTGCCCAGCAAAGATCCTATCACAAGCAGGGTTATACGCTCAGGCCTTTGCATAACCCCTTCCTTGCACTCAACACCAAGGCCTTCTGCCCGCGCCCTCGTATAGCTGACCATAAATGAGCCGGCTATGGCCAGAATTATAACCAGAACTGTCCAAGGACTCGGTCCTGTTTTCGTCTCCACGACTTGGAAAAGAAAGAAGGTTTTGCCCCCGGAAAAAAAATAGGCGAGACCGATGAAAAAAAACATGTCTCCATACCGATCCAGGGTGCTGTCAAAAAAAGCACCAAAGTTGCTACGCTTATTGTTTTCTCTCGCTATCTGGCCATCCAGAGTATCGCATATGCCTGCAAGCACAACAATCCAGGCAGCCCAGAAAAACGAGCCCTGGCTGAAAAAAAGCCCTGCCGCAGCGCTCAAAACCAGTCCTGTCATCGAAAGGATATTAGGGTGGACGCCAGCCCTGCCAAGGAACTTTGCAATGGGTCTTACGATTTTAAGGTACCTTTCGCGGTTTCTATCGCTAATAAAAGCCAGCTGGGCCATTTATAAACAACTCTTATGAAAAAGATATGTAAAAGGATTTCACGCCACTTCAGCCATTCATTAGGTACTCACCAAGGAAAGCACCCGAGCACACCCTACCAAACGCATCTACCTTTGTCAAAAGACTCTTTTAACCTCGATTTGCCATCAGTTTTAGTGACCTTATCTTCTCACCCACCTCACCGGTGATCAATTCAAAAAGGGGTAAACCCCATGCTCTGTGCCTGGAAATAGGCTCTCCTTTTCTCCTGGAACGCTCATTCTTGAACAGGACCTTCACCAGGGCAATATCGTTGGGTCCATGTTTCGCCTCTTGCACCTTCCCTGCCATCATGTATGAAAACGTGATAAGCGCAATTGCGGTAACAGCATTGCTGTCTCCCGCATAGTCTCTCAGGGTTATATTAACCGAGCTGATTCGCTCTACAATCTCGTCAGGCACGTCTTCTAATTTTGTCTCCCTTGAAAATCGCTTTGCGAGCCACTCAAAATTAGACTCACCGATTATCTCAACAATACTGTTTTTCAACTCTTCCTGTTTCATCACTTGTCAAACCCGCCTGCTCAAGTTCAGCCCTGGCCGATAGCCCTCTTTACCCGAGCGTTAACTTTCTTCACGTTGTTCTTAAAGTGCCGCATGCCCGCCCCCTCGCTCACAATGCGCAGTATCTCCTCCGGCCTGGTCACAATGATACCTGAGAGAAAAGTAACAGCAGTATTTTCAAAGATCTCCGGCAAAAGAGGTGTAGAAGCGCCAAGGAGCACAACTTCACGGCACCCCTTGACGCTCTCAAGAAGGCGATCAATTGTATGATTCAGTATCGAGGTAGATGTGATCAAGGCCACATCGCATTCAGGTAACATCAGGTAAGCGTCTTCTTCTGGAAAAATATCCCCGCCTACCTTTTTTATTTGTTCAAAAACAAGGATTGATGATGTTTTTTTCTTAAGCCTTGGAAGAACCGGCCCGAAATATCCCACCATTCCCACTCGATCGCCCGGATTAATAGGGACGTGTTCCAACGTGTCTCCCCCTACAAAACCGGCGTTCATTTTATTGGCAATAGCATTTGCGGTGGCCAAAGCTACCGCCATTTCCACTCTATCCTTTGAACCAAGATACGCCAGAAGGTCCGAAGCATTGCATCCGGCCAGCGGATGACGACCGGAGAAAATGGTGCATCCCTTTTTCATGCCGTCATGAAAGGTGAAGGCAACGCCTGTTTGACCATTGGCGAGCATAACGGCAGTATAACCAAGGCCAATCCGCACATCCTTTACCTTCAAACTAGATGCTTGAGGCATAAGATGATTCTTTATCTTTTCACTTATACTCACAACCAATAGTATCCTTTCTGACTGCGTCTCCTAGCTAGAGGGTAATGATTGTTTTGAAAATAAACAATTAATTTTGCCAAATCAACCCAAATTGAGAGTCCCTGATTACTTATCAAGACATGATCAGCAGCGTTGACTCCGACCGCTAATGTGTTGCATTTCTAATTGACTTAAATTTCATTTTTCTATATTATTATAATTTAAAATTAATGGAGCTTATCTGGAGAACCCGCAATATTTTTGTGGCCCTGTATTTCGGGCTGCCGGGTTCTATTCAACAGGAGAAAAATCTTATGGGCAAAAATAATGTTGTTTTTCTGGAAGTCATCGAATGGTTTGATGAGTCAGGCAAAGAGCTTGTGCACCGGATCCCTGAAAAAGGCTCAGGGGAGATTAAATACGGTGCGCAACTAACCGTAAGGGAAAGTCAGGCTGCAGTGTTTTTCTACCAGGGAAAGGCGGTAGAAGCTTTTGGCCCCGGCAGACACACTCTTAAGACAGCTAATATTCCCATCCTGACTAAAATTGCCGCCATTCCGTGGGGTCTTTCAAGTCCCCTGAGAGCCGAAGTCTATATTTTGAATTTGAAGGTTTTCACCAACCTCAAGTGGGGAACCAGGGATCCTGTCGCCTTCAAGGATTCTGAGCTCGGCCTTATCAGGTTGCGTGCTTTTGGTGTCTTTAATATCCAGGTAATGCAGCCGCTTCTGTTTATCAACAGCCTGGTCGGAACGCAGGGTATATACTCCACACAGGAGATTGAAGAGTACCTGAACCGGGTTATTGTTTCAAGGTTCAACGACTACATGGGGGAAACTATTGATTCCATTCTTAACCTTCCGGCCAAATATGATGAGCTTTCAGACGGTCTTGCCAAGCGGCTCCAGGATGATTTCAGCCGCTTTGGACTGGGCTTGAGCCACCTCTATGTCAATGCGATCACCCCTCCACCTGAAGTTCAAAAGGCCATTGACGATCGCTCGCGTATGGGTGTATTCGGCGACATGAACAAACTCATGCAGATGAAAGCGGCAATGGCTATGGAGAAAGCTTCAGAATCCGAAGGGGGGGCTGCTTCCGGAATGGGCATGGGCATGGGGATCATGATGCCCGCCATGTTCGCGCAGTATTTCGGCGCCACAAAACCCGGGGCTCCACAATCTTCCCCGCCTGAGACAGTCCTGTGCGGGGAATGCCACAACCCGATGCCTGCCACGGCAAAGTTTTGCCCCCACTGCGGGCATCAGCAACTGGTATTCAAGAAATGCCTCAATTGCGGCAAAAATCTGCCCCCGAATGCCAAGTTCTGCCCTCGCTGCGGGCATGCCGCAGAGGACAAGCCAAAGCCCAAGCTCTGCCCCCATTGCGGGAGCGAAAATCTAAGCGACTCGGTCTATTGCAATCAGTGCGGTGAAAAGCTCTAGTTTCTTAATCGAACACCAGTGTCCCCAGTGTGGCGCCCCTGCCATACTGGAAGAGACTGACCATCTTTTCACTTGCCAGTATTGCCGGGTCAAATCTTACCTTCTAAGCCCTGATTTCTTCCGCTACATGTTTCCGCACAGCTCTCCCGGGGGCAAGTCTCTGATATTCCTACCCTACTGGCGATTCAAGGGCTGTTTTTTCTCGTGCACATCGGGCGGAATAAGACAAAGAATTGTGGACATCAGCCACCAGGGAATCTTGTCTTCCTATTTCCCGGTCTCCCTGGGTCTACGGAGTCAGACCCTGAAGCTCCGATTTGCATCTCAAGAAGACAGAGCGCGCTTTCTAAAACCAAGCCTCCCTTATCATGAGGCGCTTCACCTTGTTGAAAAAAGGTTTAGCTCTTCATTGCCCGAGCCTGTTTTTGCCCGAAATTTTCTGGGTGAAACTATGAGCCTGATCTTTTCACCTTTCTACGTTGATGGAAGAATATACGATGCCATCCTGAAAAGGCCTGTCTCTCCCGTGCTGCCGCAAGACTTTGACATAGAAAACATGCCTTCTGATCGCACCAAGTGGAAAATCAAATTTGTCCCAGCCCTCTGCCCCAACTGTGGCTGGGATTTGGAGGGAGCCCGGGACTCGCTTGCACTAAACTGCAAGAATTGTGACTCAGTTTGGCTAGCAGGGAAAAAAGGCTTCACCAGAATGAAATTCGGCTCCCTTCCTCTGAGTGCCAACAATGCCACCTACCTGCCCTTTTATCGAATAAGAACACAGGTAACAGGCATGGACATCGATTCCTATGCAGACCTGATCCGAGTTTCCAACCTTCCCAAGGTTATACAAGAAGGATGGGAAAAAGAGCCCTTTTGGTTCTGGAGCCCTGCTTTCAAAATCAGGCCTCAGGATATGCTCCGTTTTTCCCGGAATCTTACCCTTTTTCAGCCAAGAGACGAGGTAATTCCAGAGCTTCCTGAAGGGGAGATATATCCGGTAACCCTGCCGGTACGAGAAGCAGTGGACAACCTCAAAATTATTCTAGCCAGTTTTATGAAGCCACAGAAGGTTCTCTTGCCTAGGCTGCCCGAAATTGACTTTAAGCCCAGAAGCTTCCTTCTCGTCTATATTCCTTTTCAAGGCAGAGGGAGCGAACTCACTCAGCCTTCCTTTCAGCTTCGAGTAAACAAAAACCTGCTTTCCTTTGCCAGGTACCTATGACACTTAGAGCAAAGCAGTATTTTTGCTCACGAATCATCCGGATAGAACCTGGTCCTTTATTTGGGAGACGTCTTGCTTTTCAGACATCATTTTTGTGATTCTGCTGAAATCTTTTGTATCCCCCAGCATTATGCAGCCAGCGATGCGATCGTTTTCTATCACTATCTTTTTGTATGAGTTCTCGTCTGTGACCACCCTTGATTCCAGTTTGTCTTCAGCATCTATATTTCCTGCAGAGGCCAGATCAATTCCAGCAACTTTAAGCGTCTTAGCCATGGTGGTTCCCTCGTAGCGAAGATCGCCGCCTCCCATGTTGGCTCCGGCCACCCAGCCCTGCTCCATGGCAGCAGGCCAAATACCATAGGTCATCCCTTTAAACTCGGCCACGTCTCCTGCTGCGTATATCTCAAGCCTTGATGTCATCATGCGCTCCTCAACCTTGATGCCTCTGTCATGATCAAGGCGCATGGCCTCAGCCATTTCAAGATTTGATCGCACACCTGCGGAGATTATGACCATTCCCGCACTTAAAGTCTCTCCGCTTTCAAGTCTCACCCCTCTAACCCCCTCACCTCCGGTCACTTCCCGGGTCCTGGCTCCAAGCCTGAAAGAGAAACCCATTCCTTCCATAATTCTCTGGAGCCGCACAGCACCTGCCTCATCTAGCTGTCTTGGGAGAAGCCTCGGGAAAAATTCCACCACACTAAGAACCTCCTTGGCGACAAGCGCAACCCTGCCGTGCGCTAAAATCCTGCGCACAAAGTAAACCCTGTGGAATTTCGCACGGGGCATTCCTACGGGGTAAAGGCTTTTGAAAAATGATCTCTTGTGAGACCGGGGATGTCGCTACCGAACAACACGACGCGGCGAAAGCCGCTATTAAACGCTCGCAAGAATGCTTTTTCCATGCGGTATCCCAGATTGCCCGCACCCTGATTGGTATAAAGGATTCCCTGGCCCAGCCATTGCTTCATTTTCTTCTCGTCTCCGCCCTCAAAGCAAAACTCTATTTCTGCCCCAGATTCCGAAGCAAAAGCCAGGGCCTTTCAAAGGACTTTTTCAGCAATTTCACGCTGAAGTTCTGCTGCGCCTGCCTTCCCAAGAACAGGAATCAGGCGGGTCTTGGTTTTTCCTGGCACTGGATACCGACCAAAAACAATCAAGCGATCCCCTTGTACACTTTGACCCGGGCTCATGTTCTCCTCAAAAGACAAAGAATTTCCTTCAACAATATCCTAGCTTGTTTGTAACTACTCAGGCCGATAGCCTGAAGGTTTACCCGCGGGTCTCGTGGCGGGTAGAAGGCTGAAGGGGAAAACGCTACGAAATCATCTCTCGCACGCGCATCTTGCAGCACCGAGCAAAGCTGCCTTCTGATTTAGAATTACCCTTACAGGAATTTTTCTTAGGAGCTCCTCAAACCGCCCTTTATCCGTGAAAGATTTTAAGAAATGCTGTTCGCGCAACGCTGGCAGGATTTTAGGTGGTATCCCGCCTGCAAGGAATACACCGCCTGTTGCCATCACAGTCAGAGCAAGGTTACCAGCCGCTCTTCCCAGGATGGACACAAAAATTCTGAGGGCCTGCTCACAAGCACGGTTTTTTTTGGCCAGTGCGGTCTCGGCAATTACTCTGGCATGATCTCCCTTCTTGAACGCATTTCTAAGCCACTGGGGCTCACTCCGATATTTGGTAGCCCGCAGCCAGGAATAAATGTTAACAAGGCCCGGACCTGATACAATTCTCTCAAAACTTACATGCCCGAAGCGCCTCCGGAGGTAGACCCATAGCTTTACCTCCTGCTCGTTTGCAGGTGAAAAATCAATGTGGCCGCCTTCAGAGGGAATCGGGATATGGCTTTCTCCGTAACTGACCACTATAGCCTCTCCAAGACCTGTTCCGGGGGCCAGGATGGCCATGTTGCCTTCTTCCCTTGACCGGCGTCTGTTTATTGAAGCCACTTCTCGGTGATGCAACAATGGAACAGCCCTTGCTGTAGCAGCCAAGTCATTAATCAGCTTTACTTGGTTGAATCCAAAGCGCTCTTTGAGCCGATGTCCAGAAACCTCCCAAGGCAAATTAGTCGTTTTACATTTTCCTCTTACGACGGGCCCTGCAATGCCAAAGCAGGCACTTTTTAAAGCATAGCTATGCTTTTGTAAAAAGCGCTCCACGATCCACTCAAGGTTTGGGGCATCCCTGCTGGGCCAACTTTCAACAAGTACTTGTCTGGGTCTTCTATTCCCACAAGCAAAAATCCCTAAGCTTGTTTTTGTCCCTCCAATATCTCCTGCCAGTACAAAGCTGTTATGATTCGCTATCTTCATTATTGTCCTGCCCTCGGCCTTTAGCCCGGGCCGAATGGGGAGTGAATAAGACGCCCCAGGACTTGTGAATCAAGGGACTTAGCCAACGGCCTCTATCAACTTTTTCAATCCTGCCACGGTGTCAGTTTCCAGATGGAACCTGATTACCTTCCGCCCCCTGTCGATAAGAGCCTGCCGATCGCCAAGGGCCTGCGCCATTTTCAACACCCCGAAGCTAATAGATGATTCTTCTTTCCCCGGTTCATCGGGAATGGGCAGGTCAACGGGCATATCACCGGTAATCTGAATAAAAAGTCCGTGCCCAGCATCACCCTTATAAAGCTGTCCCATAGAGTGCAGGAAGCGGGGCCCGAACCCGAGAGTGGTTGCCATGCGATAAGCAAGCTGAAGCTTTGTTCGCAGCTTTCTTAAAAGAGAGTAATTTTCCTCACTTGGCTTTAGATAAGCTTGTATCGCAACATAGCTGCGCCCCAGTGCTTCGCCCTTTCCCGGATTAGCCTTATTCATGAAAGAGGAAAGGGCCTGAGCAAGGTTTTCTGTCTTGGTATCGGTATATACGGAGATATTATCCGACCTGAATGTTATCTCCGGTTCAGGGAGTTTACCCTCTTTCCGAAATCTGGCTATCAATTCGCGCGTCAGTGCTTTGGAAGATTCTACGTTAGGCTGGTCAAAGGGGTTAATACCTAGAACTTTTCCTGCAATGGCAGTAGCTATTTCCCATATGAAGATCTGACTTCCAAGCTCATATGGGTCTAATATCTTAATCTGTACAACAGGCATTCCAGCTTCAGCAATAGCCCTAATTCCTTGATCATGAGCACCGTCTCCGTCCAGTCGCAGGTAAACAAAGAACCTATCCTTGGCATATGCGCTCGGGGGAGCCAGAGTTTCACCGTAGACCGGCAGGATACCCTTCCCTTCTTTACCTGTACTTTCAGCTATCAGTTGTTCCAGCCATGCACCAAATGCTGAAACCGAGGGAGAAATTACCAGTGTAAGTTTGTCTCTGCCCATGCTCGCGAGCTTACCCATGGCGACACCCAGCCATGCAGCCATGTCTTTGCGCCCCAGCTTAGAAGATTTTTCTAAACTGGAAGCCACTTTGCCTGCATTTTCCAGAAGGGTTTCCAGCTCCATGCCGATCAGCCCAGCAGGAACCATTCCGAAAAACGAGAGCGCAGAGTATCTGCCCCCAATGTTTGGGTCGTTGAGGAAGACTTCCCTGAACCCGAGCGCTTTGGCAATTGACTCAAGATTACTTCCTGGATCAGTGATTGCCAAAAAGCTCTTGCCTGCATTCTTCAGCCCGTCTCTCGCAGCCACAAAGTTATAAAA
The DNA here is from genome assembly GCA_019310485.1 of Deltaproteobacteria bacterium. Lineage (GTDB taxonomy): Bacteria > Desulfobacterota > DSM-4660 > Desulfatiglandales > HGW-15 > JAFDEF01. The sequence goes on from JAFDEF010000024.1 coordinate 20,094, forward strand.
ATATTTCATAAAAGAGAGAGTTTCAGCCGTGCCTCCTGATTTTGTAGACACGAGAAAAAGAGTCTTTTCCTTGCCAGCTAGCTCCTTCTTGTCCAGGACTGCACCGGGGTCTGTGCTATCCAGAACCGCTAGATCAAGGTAGCCCTCCTTTACCCCAAAAATAGAGCGATAAACTTCGGGTGCCAGGCTTGACCCGCCCATACCCATGAGCAAGACGTTCCTGTAATTTTCCTTTTGCACGTCATTAACAAAGTTCCGGATTCTCGGAACTTCCTCTAGCATTGTTTTAGGGCTGTGGAGCCACCCAAGGCGATTGGTAATTTCCTCAGGATCAGGCTTCCATACCGTGTAATCATGCGACCAGATTCTAGCTATAATTTTCTGTTCCTCTATCTCCTTAAACCCCTCTTCCACCTTTAACTGGTAAGGACCCAGGAAAGCAACGTAGTCTTTACCGCCAATCATAAACTATCTCCTTTTTACAATAATGCCCAACCCAGTTCCCCAAAAATAGTGCCAGAACCGAACTTTCGTAAGCCCCATACCAAATTCACGGGCGTAAAAGGGAAGGTGATCACTCAGTCCGAGGCTTCATCTTTCTCGTTCGGTACTGACGGTGGGCGTGGGCTTACTTCCATATGACCTGGTGATCTAATCTCCTTGACTGCCACACCCATTTCCTTGAACCGTCTGGCTGCGGGTAGAAGACGTTGTTCAAGCGAGCCAATTGCCTCGTTATACTTCCTGACACAGGTCTCAAGAGATGCACCCATGCCTGCCAAGTGGTCGACAAACTTGGCAACCCGATCATAAAGCGTTTTCCCCTGCTCAGCGATCAGCGAGGCATTCTCCGCGATCCGTTGCTGTTGCCACCCATAGGCTATTGCCTTAAGCAGCGCAAACAACACAACAGGGGAGCTCACGAGGACTCTGTTTTCAATTGCATACTCAAACAGTTCAGGGTCTTGTTGAAAAGCAGCTCCCAGAGAGGCCTCGACCGGAACGAACATCACCACAAACTCGGGGGCTGTCTCGAACTGTTCCCAGTATGCTTTCTGGCTCAAATCTCTAACTCGAGCCCGGAGTGCCTTGGCATGTAACACCAGGCTGCTTTTCCGCGACTGATCGTCCTCCGCTTCCATTGCGTCGAGAAACGCGCCGAGTGGCACCTTTGCATCAACTGGCAATACCCCTCCCTGGGGCAACCTCACGATCATGTCAGGGCGGCCTGACTCGGTTGAAGCCTGTTCATCAAAATCCACATGATCCGCGAGCCCGGCAAGCTCTACGACCCTCCGAAGCTGCACCTCCCCCCACCGGCCGCGCACAGTAGGGGATTTAAGTGCCTGAGCCAGAACGGTTGTTTGCTCTTTAAGGGAATCCTGCATACCCTGGAGAAGCTCGAGCTGGGTACCCAGCTTGGAGTACGCCCCTTCGCGTTTGCCCTCCAGCTCTCTGACATACATATCAAGTTTGCTCAGTTCCTCCTTGAGCGGCTCCACTAGAGTCCCAAGTTCCTCCCTTGCTGTCTTCTTAAGGTTTTCAGCCTTTATTCCCAGTTCATCGCTTGCAAGCGCCTTGAAAGTATCACCAAGTTGTCTTTTCGCATCCTCCACCCATGCCAGTTTCTCCTTCTCTGCTTGTAGCGAGATCTGACACTGGGCAAGATCAACCTTAAGCCTTTCTGCCTCTTTCTGTAGCGCGGCTCGGCCACGTTGCAATAGGACCCACGCAACAACAACTCCGGCCACGAATGCCACTATCAACCACGGGTACGTCAAGAACACTCCCCTTGCTCAAAGAGACTTTTTCGAATTTGATCCGGACAGTACCATACCCTCAATAACACCTGTACCGAGTTGATGTAAACACAAAACTCTGGGTTAGCTCGGATCTCTGTCTTATCCTCTAAGGGTTTGTCTTTCAGTCCGTGAGAATGAACTTCCCCGCCGCAAGGAGGGGGGTATCAATCGGAAACCATCTTAACGCCCCAAGGGGCGGGGAATCAAACCCTTGTCCGCCTCTGGCGGGCTTGTCCGCCTCTGGCGGATTAAACACGTGTTTGACATTTTCATAACCAATCTTACGAGCAAGCTGTTCAGGAAGCAGAGAAAAAAATCTGTCGGTGGGTTCTACGCTCCGAGGGCCTATTTGTCCGTGTATTCTCGGGGACAAGTAAAATTGGTCGCTGCCAATGATAAAACGATCAGGGAACTCGCTGATTAGCTCAAGCCATTCGGCTTTTATCCTGTAACCCCTTAGCAGGGGGCAAGTTTCACCCAGACTGGCACGACAAAAAAGTAAACCCTGTGGAATTTCGCACGGGGCATTGAACCCCGTGCGAAAGAGCGGAAAAAAACTTTATTTACCATCCCCGTGCTCCCGCACGGGGCATTCCTACGGGGTAAATGTAAATACCAGGAAATATGACAATAACAGGCATAGGAGGAAACGACGCTTATGTGAAAATTTCAATATTTCCCAACTCCATTTGAGTCAGTATCTCTTCCTCGTTAGCACTTACGGACTGCTTTTCTCCACTCTAATTAGACGGAGAGCACCCGTCATCACTGTGCCCGATTCCAATAAGAAGTACTTGGAGAAACTCAATGGCTGAGTCCAGGTTGCCACAGCGATGCCTTATAGTTCTCAACAAAGGATTTCTTGCTCTTTTGAATTACCTTGTGTCCTTCCAGTTCCAAATGCCTCTTTTGAGCTTCCACCCCTCCCGGATATTTCGGGTTCAATTCACCACCTGATCTCAAAATGCGCCAAAAAGGGGTTATCCTTTTCTTACCTTCTGCCGCTTCTTCCATTGCAGCTTCAGCAGCAACTCTAGCAAATATTCCGGTGGTTAGAGGACATCCGATTGTTGCTCCATGTTTTTCAGCCAAAAGCCCCCTTATTTCATTTATAGTTATTAGCTTTCCCCTAGGAACTCTTTTCATTATTTCATCGACTTCAACTGGAGCAGGTATCACGACTGTACCACTCCCCCATCTCTTGCTCATCTTTTCTGTAATTGCTTCAACCCTGGGCAAGCCCTTGCTGTCAGCCAATTTTTCACGCCACAATTCTCTGCGCCCCACACAACCTCCTTCTTTGTCCTGAGTCACAATTAGGAATTCAAGCTGCGGTCTAAGCCGACCGCCTGAATAACAAGCGAGACGTGCGCGGGCTCAAAGACAACCCGCCAGGCACAAGTTGGACGATTAACTGCGCGCCATTCTCGAATACGCTGGCTGAATGATTTTGTAAGCTCAGCACGCTATTTGTAGCAGATACAATGGCTTCCGTAGTGTTCCATATCTGTTAGAAATCTGTTATATTTTTAGTAGGGAGCCTGCCCCTTTTACGGTGGTCATGATGAAGGAATAGCTCTAAGCTTGTTAAAGTAACGTCGCTTTGTGAAAATTATCCATTAGTAAATGAGGATAGTCCTTTAGGTGCTGGAATTCAAGGGGAAAACGAGCAAGGAATACCCAAGAAACTTTGCGCATACGGATGCTAACATTGCCATTAGCCCCAATCATGTATTTCATCCGGGAAGAAGAGTCCACTGCATGCTCTATGAAAGAAGCCTTGGTGCTGCGCTGGCCCTTTACAGGCAGGCGAAGAAAGGAAGATCATGTTGATTGACTGGCCAAGGATTCATGAGACAAGGGGGATTTCTCTTGGGGCGATGTCACTTGCTCCTTTTTCTTTTGCTTACGGTCTTGGCGTAAGAGTCAACATGGCAATCCGCAGCAAAATCAGGAGCAAGGCCCTTCCCGGCTTTGTTGTAAGTATTGGGAATATCACGGCTGGTGGAACAGGGAAAACGCCTGCTGCCTGCATGCTAGCTGAATGGGCGAAAAGGCAAGGATATAAAGTGGCTGTTCTGTTAAGAGGCTATGGACGCGAGAGCAAGGAAAAAGTGCTTGAGGTATCTGATGGAAATGCTATAAACGCCTCCCCAAGAGAAGCTGGAGATGAAGCTGTGCTAATTGCAAAGAGAGTGGAGGGCGTCCCTGTGGTCGTCTCCAAAAACCGTTACCTGGCAGGCCTTTGGGCACACAACAGGTACGGAGCGAATTTTTTCATTCTTGACGACGCCTTTCAGCATGTGGCACTTGAAAGGCATATGGATGTTGTTCTACTGGATGCTTCGAGTCCCTTTGGCAATGGGCACCTTTTGCCATGGGGACCTTTGAGGGAGCCCATTGCCCACCTTAAAAGGGCGGATGTGTTCATAATTACCCGAATTGGAAACCGGCGTTCTGATAGTAAAAGCGAAACAAGGGAACTCCTGGCGAGAGAATTCCCGGGGAAACCGCTTTTCGAAAGCGAGCACGTTCCGAAAAAAGCTTTCTTCCCTGCCGAGAAAAAGGAGTATGACCCCAAGTTGCTGAATGGAAAGCGCGCCTTCGCCTTTGCCGGGATTGCGAGGCCAGAGGCATTCAAGGAAACTCTCCTACAGCTCGGTGTCCAGATAGCTGGGTTCAGGTCTTTCAATGATCACCATGCTTTCAGCCGCAGGGAGATTGAGGAGCTGCTCTCAGCGAAGGATAAAAAAAGAGCAGACTTTCTTCTCACCACGGAGAAAGACTGGGTTAGAATAGAGTCCCTTGGAGCTCGGTTTCATGGGTTGGGATATCTTGCTATAGCATTCCGGTTCCTGTCCGGGTTTGATGAATTCACCAGCTTGATCAAGGGCAAGGCTGGAGCGCAATTGTCGGTCTGAAAATGATATACGCATTCCTCCGTGCCATTGTGGTTCTGATGTCTTTCATTCCTTTTCGCTTAAGCCAGGCACTTGGCAAAATGCTTGGATTGGGGGTTTCCTTTATCCCAATGGAAAGAAATGCCGTTGCTTTTGAAAATATCCAGAGAAGCTTTGATGGAACCATCGACAGAAATGATCAAAAAAAGTTGCTTCGTAAAGTATACGCTCACTTTGGGCAGATGGTATTTGAGGTTCCCCACATTCTGAGACTTAATTCAAGAAACTTGGACAGGTATGTGGTTCTTGACCAAGAAGAGAACCTTGTCAGGGCAATAAGAAAAGGAAAGGGTGTTTTTGTTCTAACAGGGCATTTTGGAAACTGGGAACTTATGTCAGCTGCTATGGCGCTTCGGTTCGGAGACGGCGCCGTTGTAGCAAGACCCATTGATTTCCCACCACTTGAAAAGCTGATGCTTGGCCTCAGATCCAGGTTCGGCACAGAGGTTGTGTACAAGCAGCATGCAATGAGAAAGGTTATCAAGGTTATTCGAGAAAAAAAGATTGTGGGCATTCTCCTTGACCAAAACGTGGACTGGTATGAAGGGGCTTTTGTGAGCTTTCTTGGTAGGAGAGCCTGCACCAACAAAGGTCTGGCCCTCATGGCATTGAAGATGGGAACACCTGTTGTGCCAGTTTTTTCTCTGAGGCAAAAAGGCGGGCGCTACCGTATAGTGTTTGAAAAGGAGGTCGACCTTACCATAACAGGCGACAAGATAAGGGATGTGGAGGAGAACACAGCACTCTTCACGAGCATAATTGAATCATACGTCAGGAGATATCCTGAACAGTGGTTCTGGTTTCACAGGCGCTGGAAGACCCGTCCTTACAGCCCTTTGCCTGAGACTTTCTATTCGGGGCCTAGACTCTCTTGAGGATAAAACCCGTCTTAGATCATTACTTTGCCGTCGTGACGAAAGAAAAGCAAGCAAGATGAACACCAGTCCCCAAGTATCCTTAGACAAGTCGAGAATCAAACGTATCCTGATTCGGGCGCCGAACTGGGTGGGCGACGTTGTTATGAGCATGCCTGCAGTGGAGATGGTTAGAGAAAACTTCCGCTCCAGCTCCATTGCCGTTCTTGCAAGACCATGGGTTATTCCTCTTTATGAGGCTCACCCCGTTGTGGATCAGGTGTTGCCCTTTGACAAAGGGAATGGTTACTGGGGGCATTTTCTTGAAATCAGGAGAGCTGCAAGCCTTATAAGGAGCCTCAAATTTGATCTTGCGATCCTGTTTCAAAATGCTTTTGAAGCGGCCTTTCTGGCCCGTCTTGGCGGCGTAAAGTACAGGATCGGTTACAAAACTGACGGAAGGGGCTTTCTCTTGTCTCATGGTGTGGACAGGGATGGAGCCATTTTAAGGCAGCACCAGGTGGAGTATTATCTTCACATACTCAGATCCATGGGATGGGAAGCGCCGAGCAAAGACCCTCTTATATACGTAGACGACACAGATCTGAACAAAATTGCCTCCCTTCTTTTATCCTCCGGCATAAGGGAAGGTGAGTTCCTGCTGGGCCTAGGCCCGGGTGCAACTTATGGACCCGCAAAGCGATGGCCCGTTGAGCGCTTCGCAAGGATTGCAGATTGGGCCTCACAGAGATGGGGTGCTAGAGTGGTCATTGTTGGAAGCAAAGGTGAGCAAAAAATCTGTGAACTCCTTTGTCGTTACATGAAGCAAAGACCGCTTAACCTGTGTGGCGAAACGAGCCTTGGCGAAGTCATAGCACTCATCAAAAAGTGTGATCTTTTTGTCTGCAATGACTCAGGGCTCATGCACGTGGCAGCTTCCCTGGATGTCCCCACTATCGCGATTTTCGGCTCCACCGATCCCCGGATAACCGGGCCGAGGGGCAAGAAAACAAGAGTTATCCGCCACGAGATGCCGTGTTCTCCATGCCTAAAGCCAGATTGTTCAATCGGTTATCCCTGCCTTCTTGCCATTGAGCCGGAACATGTCTGGACGGAAATGCAATCCCTAGTAAAGAGGAAATCAAGTGAAAAAGCCAGCAGTATTTATTGACCGAGATGGTACAATTAATGAGCAAAGAGGTTATATTAACCACATCAGCCGTTTCAAAATTATTCCCGGTGTGGAAGATGCTATAAGGCTGCTTAACCAGAATAATTTTCTTGCGATCGTAGTTTCAAACCAGTCAGGGGTGGCCAGAGGCTTTTATCCTATTGAGCTCGTCCATGAAGTCCATGCCCTCATGAAGCAATTGCTGGAACAAAACGGAAGCTTCCTTGATGCTATCTTTTTCTGCCCACACCATCCAGACGGGGTTATCCCAGAGTACACTCGCAAGTGCGATTGCAGAAAACCCGGAACTGGTCTTATTGATCAGGCCTGCAAGAGTTTTGACATTGACCTTTCAAATTCCTATGTTGTCGGTGACCTTTACTCGGATATGGAACTTGCAGAGCGCGCGGGAGTGAGAGGTATCCTGGTCAAAACAGGCTACGGACTTGGGGAAATTGAATATACGCTCCCCACAAAACCCAGAAAGCCACTTTACGTTGCCGAAAACTTACTAGATGCAGTCAATTGGATTCTAGATGAAGCAAGAAGCACTTGAAATAAGAAAGCCAGGCAGTATCCTGATCATCAAACTGAGCGCCATTGGTGACGTTGTTCACACCCTGCCTCTCCTTGAGGTTTTGAGAAAAAATTTTCCCACTGCCCGTATCGATTGGCTTGTGGAAGAAGAGGCAAGCCAGATTATCACCGGGCACAAAGGGATCGACAGGGTTATTGTCTCATATAGGAAATCCTGGCTTAGAAATTTTCTCAAGCCGAAAGGACTGGTGCCTGCCGTAAAAGGCATCCTTGACTTCATTCACGAACTCCGACTCCAGGAGTATGACCTTGTGATTGACCTCCAGGGCCTTTTCAAGAGCGGCCTGCTAACCGGTCTTTCAAGGGGACACAGAAAAATCGGCTTTACAGGCGGAAAGGAGGGAAGTGTTCTCTTCCTCACAGAGCGCCCGTATCCGGTTGACCTGAACAGACATGCCATCGAGAGGTCTCTCAAAGCAGCAGACTACCTCAAGTGCAAAGTGGATTCATGGAACGGAAAAATACCGCTCTCTGATTCTGACAGGACAAGAATTGACCGGCTGCTTTATGAAAACTCTATTACTGACAATAACTTCGTGGCCATAAACCCCATGGCCAGATGGAAAACGAAACTCTGGGAACCGGAGCGCTTTGCCTCCCTTGCAGGTAGAATCCAAAAAGAGCTCTCCTTAAAGGTTGTTTTCACGGGAAGTGGACATGATCGCCCAATTATTGATAAAATAGTTCAAAATATGGTAGAAGGCCCAATTAACCTGGCCGGCAAAACAAGCTTGAAAGAGCTTGCATACCTTTTTTCAAGGTGCCGGCTGGTTGTTTCGACAGACACCGGTCCAATGCATATTGCAGCAGCCATGGGGACACCGACCGTGGCTCTCTTCGGTCCAACGGCCCCGTGGCGAACCGGCCCGTATGGCATGGGCCACAAGGTGGTTCGCGAGGAGCTTGATTGCAGCCCATGTTTCAAGAAGCGCTGCACTCATCTAACATGCATGAAAAAAATTACACCCGAGAAGATCTTTGAAGCTGTACAGCAGGTGCTCCAGCAGAGGTCTTGGGGAAAAATCTGAAGCGTAAATCTTCAATAGAGGTGAAAAGCCATGGCTATCAGCAAAGAGCTGCTTGAAATTCTGGCATGTCCAAAATGCAAGGGAGACATTCATTTGAACGACACTGGAGACGGTCTTATCTGCGATAAGTGTAAGCTACTCTACGAGATAAGAGATGATATTCCCATTATGCTTATTGACGAAGCCAAGCACATTGATGAATGAGTCAACTGTGCAGCAAGGCTTTACGCTTTTCAATAACGGGCTTGAACAAAGCTAGCCCTTCTATTTTACCCAGGAGTTAGAACATGAAATATAAGAAAATTGCTTTGATTTTTCCCGGCCAGGGTTCTCAGTATCCCGGCATGGGAAAAGAATTATATGATGAATTCAAATCAGCACGAGAGGTCTACGATAAGGCCAGCGAAGTGCTGGGCTATGACGTTGCAGGGAAATGTTTCAAAAAACCGGTGTTGCGAAAAAAAATCATCCACCGGGCTGACCTTGACAAAACCATTTATACCCAGCCAGCCGTCCTTGTTACCAGCTATGCTTGCTACAAGGTATTCGAGGAGATGTGTAGGTCATACAACGTTTTTCCGAACATTTCTTTCCTTGCAGGCCATAGCCTTGGTGAGTATACCGCATTGCTGGTCTCAGGGGCCCTGGATTTTGAAACCTGTGTGGATCTGGTGCAAAAAAGGGCGACATTCATAACCGATTTCAGTCATGATTACCCTCATGCCGGTTTGATGGCTGTGGTTGATAGAGGCAGAGGATTGGACTACGGTAAAATAGATTCTCTTTGTAAAGAAGGCAAGGTCTATGTGACACTGATTAACTCAAGAAACCAGCTGGTGGTAGGCGGGTTCAAAAAGAACCTGGAAGAATTATCCAAGAAACTGAAAAAAGAGGGGATGATCGCTACCCATCTTAGGGTTGAGGGACCTTTCCACACCCCGCTTATGAAACCTGCCGCGGATAGGTTCAAGAAGGAGCTTTACAAGAGCCATGTTTCCATTGCGCTCAGGCCTGTAATAGCGAACGTTACATCGGCCGCTATTGTGGACCCAAACCACATAAAAGATGAACTTTATGACCAGATTTACACGCGGGTTGATTGGCTTAGCTGTATTGAAAAGATGATTGACAATGGCGCAGATCTGTTCATAGAAGTTGGCCCGAAAAAGGTGTTAAGCAACATGATCAAAGATATTGATCCTTCAATCCCCAAATTGAACCTTGAAGATCTTGCTTCCCTCAAGAAAACTCTAAAAGAGCTTGGGGCAAGCGTGAAAGACTAGCCTCACCGTAAATTTGGAAAAGAATAAAGAGGCAAAAGAGCCGATTGATAGAGTCACGATAACTGATGTAACTTTGAGGGAATACGGTCAAAATATTCCAGTTGAATATCTCCATATCTTTACCCCTCAAGCGAGAATAGAGGTAGCTTCAAGGCTTATTGAAGCGGGTTTTACGCGAATTGAGATCCTCTCCTGCGTTCACCCCAGAATAGCTCCAGCAATGAACAAAGAGGCAATTATGGGTATAGCAAGGGCTCTTGGCCGCCTTTCGGGTGTAGATTTCATTACCCTAGTACCAAACAAAAGCGGTTATGAGACCTTTCTGGATATTGGCCTTGGTCCAGATGGCTATGATCACACAATAGGGCTTTTCTTTTCCGCTCTCGAAACCCATAACAGGGCAAATTTGGGTAGATCAATTCAGGAAACACTTCAAGAGTATGAAGTTATCATGAAAGACGCTGTGAGCAGGAAGGCCAAGATCTCAGGATATATATCCGCGGCATTTGGATATAGAGAATGTCCTAAAGGCCCTGTAAGCAAAGCAACTATTGATGAACTAAACCATTTTATTGATTTTTATGTCGATCGGGGGGCAAAAACCGTAACGCTTTCAGATCTCCAGGGTGTATCGGATGCAGAGGAGACCGCAAGGACTCTGGAAGAAATTATAAACAAAAGAAAAGGAAGAGACGTTGGCAAACTTGGATATCACCCCCACCACGTCTCGGGTGAAAGCGCCATCATGAATAGCGATGTAGCTTACGGTGTTGGGATTAGACGCTTTGATTCCTCTCTTGGCGGAACAGGGGGTTGCGTGACAGGCGCGCCGGGAAACCAGCCCACTGAAGAACTCATTCATTTCTTCCACCAAAGGGGGATTCAAACCGGCATAAACGAAAGAGAAGTTTTCTCGATATCCGAACAGATCCAAAAAGAATTCTACGCTAGAATCCCCCTGCGCCAGTAAACCCTGTGGAATTTCCCAGGGGGCATTCCTACGGGGTAAAAGAGCACTGGTCGAAGCCTACTTTTTTCTTTTCAGCACGCCTGGCGGCACCTTGGCCTTTTCCGGCCACCCTTCTGGCAGAATCTGGCCATCTCTTTCGCCCAGCTTTTTCTTTCTTTCAGGTAGTTTGGCCCTCTTGAATTCTTCCCTAGGTTCTTTAGGAATCCTCCCGTTCAAAATCGCTTCTGAACGCAGTCTTCTTCCAATGGTTCGTTCCATGAGGGTGCCAAGCTCCAGAATCCTGTCAATATTAATACCTCCAATGTCTATCCCCATTTCGTCAAGCATAACGCACATATCTTCAAACGTCACCAGACCTACCACGTTCGGATCCTTGTAATAGTATGCTCCGGTTCCTGGAACAGGGATTCTATCCAAGAAATTAGCAGGCTGCCCGCCCAAGCCCCCAAGGGTCCCCTCGAAAATTTCGATACCTGCCTGAAGAGCTGCCAGCACGTTGGCCAGACCCCATCCTCGTGTCACATGGAAATGAGCTACATGGAGATCAGGATTGGGCAGTTCGTCCAGTATCATGGAATAGTACCTGTAAACCTGATCGGGGGGCGCAGAGCCGTCATGATCAGCGTGCTCAATATCATCCGCACCGATGCTCAACCACCTCTTTGTAAACTCCACGGCATCTTCAAGTCTTGTGGGGCCTGCTATGGGGCTCCCCCAGATGGTGCTCACAGTGCCGCACATCTTTATTCCTGCATCTTTGCATTTTTGAATGCATCTTTCCGCCTCTTTCCAGTACTCAGGAAGGGTTGTAGCGCTGTTTGCAAAATGGTGTTGTTCATCAGTTGAGACCATCATCAAAACGCGGTCCGGGCCGATTCCTTGCTCTTTTAACCTGATTGCTCGATCAACAGCCGGCTCCCTTATCGTTATTGCAGTCCATTCGATATCCTCCGGCTTGAGCCCTTTCCGCCCAAGCCTTTTGGCAAAATATTCGTCCCTCCTTATTCCCTTCAGCACTTCTTCTGCATCTTTGAATTGAGGCATGATCCGGGGGTTGCCAAGATTTGTAGCTTCAAGACGCCTAACCCCTGCCAGAGCAAGCTCTTGGAGATAGTACACTTTGGCCTCAGTGGGAATCCAGGCTTCTTCGTGCTGGAACCCGTCGCGAACCGTTATGTCGGCCAGCCTCACTTTCCTGGGCATCCTTGGGTGGACTTTAAACAGATCGTGTTCACTCATGGGATCCCTCCTTCTCAACCTTTTATGGATCTCGGGAGCATCATTTGGTGATGGGGGCAAATGCTCCCGGGGTTTTGAAAACAAGCCCTTGCAAAAGCAACGAAATAGTCCCTCAGTCTTGCCATGGGCACAACCTCATCTACCAGGCCGGCTTTTGCGCAGTAAAGGGGCCTTGATTGATCATGGTATTGTTTTGCAAGAGCGTTCATCTTGTCAATGACAGGCTCAAGTGGCCTTCCTCCTTCCTTTTCTTTGACAAGACGTCTTGCAAAAGCGGCAGCGGCAGCGGTCTCACCGTGCATCACGTAGATCTCTGTCGTTGCAACGCCCAGAGTGAAGGCGTTGTTTCTCGTTGCCTGCGGGCCTCCCATTATGTAATGAGCAGCCGCAGTTCCTTTTCTGAGGACCACGCAAAGCATAGGCAGGTGCGAGCTTTCAATCGAGTAGATAAGTGATTGGCCCAGCCCAAGTAATTCTGCCTGTTCAGCGATGTCACCAACATCTATCCCGGTTGTGTCCTGCAGCCAGATCATCGGAATTTTATCTCTCCCGCAGAACATCACCATCTCGTTCATTTTTATTAGACCCTCTCGATAGAGCTTGCCTCCAATGCCAGTGTAATGGCCTTTCGCATATTTGGGGTAATCCTTGCCCAGGAAGCCCTGCCGGTTAGCGATTACCCCCACAGGAAACCCGTCGATTTTTGCAAGTCCGCAATAAACTTCCGGCCCGTAGCCTGGTCTGTATTCCATGTGCTCGCTACCATCAAAAAGCCTTGCCAGCACCTGCTCAATGCTGTAAACCCTTTTTTGGTTGAATGAGACAATGTAATTGAGTTCCTCTGGCGAATAAACAGGACTGGCAGGCTCTGCAACCCTGAAAGTTGATCGTTCGTAAGCAGGCATGCCAGCCATGCACGTTCTCAAGGCATTAAGAACGCCTTCTTCGGTGTCAAATACTTGCCTCATGAACCCCGTCTTGTCGTAGTGGATTCTGACTCCCCCCGGAGGCGCCTGCTTGAATTTCTTGGTGGCCTCAATAAGAGCCTCCGCGCCCTCCAGATCGAAATAACCTTTAGGGGACATGCCGCTAACGATTCCGCCGCCACCCACAGCCATGTTGGACTTTTCGTGGGCAAAGATGATGGCAGGGCTTATTGCATGGTAACCCCCACCAGCCGGATTTGTCCCATACATGCCCACTATCACCGGAATACCTTTCTCAGCCAGCTCGGAATGCCTAAAAAACGTCCGCCCCCCTGATCGCCTGCCGGCATACACTTTCTCCTGCTCTGTCAGCTTTACACCACTACAGTTAAGGATCCAGACAAGGGGGATATTCAGGCGCTCGGCAATATCCTGGGCCCTGAAAACATGCTCCCGCTGGCCCGGGATCCATGCGCCAGCGAGTACCTTGTTGTCCGAGGCAATAATTACTGCAAATTTTCCGGATATTTGAGCTAGGCCGGTGACAACCCCTGTGGTTCCCTCCTGATTGAATTCCGGGTCATAAAGTGTATCAAGGGGCAAAAAAGTCCCTTGATCCACCAGATGGTCAATCCTTTCCCACCCTGTCTTCTCTCCCCTTTTGTGGAGCTTTTCAGCTGGAATGCCTTTTTGCTTCCTTTCTTCTGCGGCAAGCGCGATCTCGTTATCAACACTTTGAATCTCACGGGCGTTTGCCTCTGCCTGCGCCTTTTCTTTTTCAGTAAGCGGCCTCCCAATAGGGTTCATCCTTTCAAAGTATGGTCTCATCCTCAAACCCCCTCTATAATCGATAATCTGCAACTCTTTGCTCAAGTGTAGCAACAAGGCCTGCACGAAATCTGGGATCTCTGTAAAGCCTGGCATCAGCCTCCATCTCTTTTTGAACGAATGAAGCTTCATCAAACGCAGAAGGGTCATAGCTCCCCATCAGCTCAGAGAGTGCCTCCACAGACTGAGGTGCCAGGGGCCTGCCCAGATTGGCTATTTCCTCTTTTACTTCCCTGAGCGGTTTCCCCCAAAGCGAAGCATAAGTTTCAGGGTTTTTTCTTTTCTCGACCTCCTCCAGGATTGCATCCTTTGTTGCCAGAGTAACCCTTTCTTCCTCACGAACCCGGGGAATCTCTTCCTCCGGGCATGTAGCCATTTCGAGCCCTTTTGGAAGCAAAAGCATGCCGGTTCTCTCATTATGGGCTTCTAAGGAATCAAGGTAATTTTTTTTGTCCGCTTCAGGATCATCAGTTCTTTGTCGCTTTGGGAAAGGAAAAGGCACTTCCACAACCAAGTTGTAAATACCAATCTTTTTTAGTTGAGCAGCCTTGACTACCCTTGCTGTCATAGTCATGTAAAGCGTATTAACAAAACCTGCTTTCACCAGTGCCCTTGCCACCCCTGACCAGCCCGGAATCAGCCCGATCATGGCCTCGCTAAAACACATCGCGCTCCGGGAATCTCCGACAAGGAAATCGGCCATCAATGGGATCTCCGCTGAGCCGCCAAATCGAGTCCCGCCTCCGCAAACTGCTACAACTCTCATGTAGCGGGCTATGTTCCTGATATTAGTGTGCAGAGAAATGCCTTTCCTGAGCCTCCCGTCGGCCCACTCAAAGAGCTTATCAATCTCTTCAGGGCTTGCACCCCGGCTTTCTTTTTCCTTCTTCATCTCCAGGGTCTTATCCAGTTTTGCCAAGCTTTCTTTTAGGTCTCCGCCTGCATGTACCGGATCATTTGCACCGTAAAGGAGCAAAAATTCAAGTCCATTCTTTGTCTTTCTTACTTCTGCCAGCCCCTCAAGATAAGCATCCAACCCGGGATTTCCCACCTGGTGGACCGGCGGGTTGTAGTAGCAAAGAAGAGCGCCGAACTTACCTTCAAAACCAACTTTATCAATCAAGAGATAAGCATTGTCTTCCGCCCATTCATAGATCGGCCCGTGGTTCTCGAGCCCTTCCAGGCTGTCTGATCGAACTAACCTTGCTGGCCCTTTCATAGCATAGACTCCATAAGCCCAAGTTTATTTATTCATTGCCAGATTTTTCGTTTTTCTCATTTGAGATGCCGGCTCACAAGTTTAGCATTCTCAACAATTTTATCTTCATATAATGAAACACCTTTTTTTTCAACAAACTCCGGTGACCCGGGAAAAAATACTTCAAATTGCGTCTGTTCAACAGCTCAAACCGTATGAATCTGCTTAATAAACCATTTATTCCGGACCCAGACTTTAATAGCAGCAACTTTTTAGTATTTTTTCCTTGATAGGAATAAATTATTATGTATTATGTATACAATTTTCAATTCAACGAAGCCTTCAATGCCCAGGATCGAGATTAAAACTCTACACCAAGAAGTAGCCGAGCGGATCAGGAAAATGATTCGCAAAGGTGACCTGCTCCGAGGGCAAAAAATTGATGAAAAGCTTTTGTGCGAAACAATGGGTGTGAGCAGAACGCCTGTAAGGGAATCGCTAAGAATACTCCATTCAGAAGGTCTTGTTGATCTCATTCCGCACAAGGGAGCCTATGTCAGCCAGCCACCAATTGAGGAAATCAGAGATATGTTTGAAGTCATGAGTGTGCTGGAAGGAATGTGTGCAAGGCTCGCCACCCAAAAAATGACTGAAAAGGATTTCAAAAAAATCCAAACTTTACACCTGAAGCTGGAATCCCATTTCAAAGACCGGGATCACGAAGCCTACCTTGACACCAATAGCCTTCTTCACGAATTCGTTCAAGAAGTCTCAGGCAACAAGGCACTTAATGAAGTAATCAATGGCCTGAGACAAAAAATCCTCCTTTACCGTCACAGGCAGCTCTACCATAAGGATCGCTTCGAACGGTCCATGCAAGAGCATAGAGACATACTTGAGGCATTTCGCAATAGGGACGCTGAACTTGCAGAAAGTTCCATGAAAAAACACCTTACGAACCAGTGTGATGCACTAATGGAACTTTATGCAGGTAAACGCATGGAGGGCAACTCCTTGGCGGCGTAGCAAAACGCCCGAATGTGCTAACCTTAACGTGGAAAGGAGAAAGGAATGAAGAAAACTATCCGAATAATGGGAATTTTGGCCGTTGTTTTGTCTCTGACATTCATATTCACACCTATTGGCAATCAGGCACAGGCCCGGCCAATGGTGCTCAAGGTTTCGCACCAATTCGCCGCAGGCGATGTCCGCGACAAAATGGCTCGAGTCTTTGGTGACATGGTGACAAAAAAGACAAATGGTCAGATCAAATTTAGATACTATCCAGCCAAATCACTTTTCAAGCCAAAAGAACAATGGGATGCAATGCGCAAAGGGGCGCTGGACATGTCGGTTTTTCCGCTGGATTATGCATCCGGCAAGGTGCCTCAACTCTCTATAACCCTGATGCCGTGTTCAGTGAGCAATCTTGAAGAGGGGCTTAGCTGGAGGCACAAACCAATCGGCAAGAAAGTTGAAGTCATAATGGAACAAAATGGCGTCAAGAACTTGATATGGGCTTGGTTTAATGGAGGAATTGGAAGCAAAATAAGGCAAATACGAGTTCCGGCAGATGTGAAAGGAACAAAACTCAGGGCAGCAGGAAAAAAGTTCGAATACATGATGCGCCAGGCCGGGGCTTCCATCACCAGTATGCCTTCTTCAGAAACCTACCATGCGCTCTCAACAGGCGTTCTGGACACCATGATGACATCTTCTGCCTCGTTTGTCTCTTACAGACTTTATGAAGTGCTCAAATACATCAATGTGCCAAGAGATTATTCCATCTGGTACATGGCTGAAAATCTATGCATCTCCATGAAAACCTGGAACAGGCTCACCCCAGAGCAACAAAAAATCTTTCTGGAAGTGGCGGAATACATGCATGAGAAATGGATACCCGCCAACTTCAAAACATTAGTGGACAAACTCATAGATGCTTACACCAAGGCTGGTGTGCAGATTCATTATATGACCAAACCGGAATTTGGCCAATGGCTGGAATTTGCCAAGAAAACAGCCTGGAAGAACTTTGCCCAGATAGTAGATGGTGGCCAGGAGCTTCTAGACCTGGCTCTCGCTGCTATGAAGTGAGGTTGTTAAACTCGATTGCAGATCCCTGGCAAGAGCCCCGTATAATGGAATCTTTCTATCTCTGGTAGGGCGGCTCCACTTACAAGCTTGCTGTCGGAGGTAAGAGTGAGCCGTCCCAAACTTTGTTTGATAGCTTTGCTAAGGGAGGGTAGTACCAACTTACGGAGGAATTCTTATGCCATACCTGGAATGGGCTTAGCAAAGCGCCTTGCAAGATCAGTATGGGAGAAAACGAACGAGCCGGAAATTTTGCCAGTGGGTATTCTTAAAACGAGGGGGGCTAGGTTATGAAATGGTTTTTCAGCATAGCTGCCAAGATTATTAATGTTCTGACATATCTTACCGGCTGGATAGCAGCGTTATCACTTGTTGCAGCCGCTTTCATAGTTACCGAAGGGGTTATTGTCAGGAAAGTGTTTGGTGTTTCCACAATTTGGCAAATAGAAGCATCTGTGTTTTTACTAATTTTTGTAGTCTTCACTGGAGCCGCGTTTGTGCAGAAGAACGAAGGTCATCTAAATGTGGATTTGGTAGTTATTCACCTTTCTCCCAGAACAAGGCAGCTAACCTTTATCGTTGTTTCGATAATATCCTGTCTTCTCTGCGCTCTACTTGCTTGGTATGCGTGGCCAATGTGGTGGGAGGCTGTCGTAAAAAACGAACATTCTGAATCCTTATGGGGCCCACCTCTTTGGATTCCATATCTTTTTCTTCCGCTCGGTATGACGGCGCTTTTTCTTCAGTATATTGTGCAAATCTTTGAAAAAATTTCAATTCTGAGAAAAGGTGCTTTAAGTGAGAAGAAAGAACGGTTTGAGTTAAAGCACATAAAGCTTCCTGGGACCGAGACCAACAAAAGTGACGCATTCCGGAAAGGATAGACTGATATGAGTGAATATGTGGTGGCTCTCCTTTTGTTCGGAAGTGCCTTTGCACTCTTAATCTCAGGCATTCCTATATGGGCGGGACTGGTCGGCATATCCCTTATATTCATTCTTATTTTTTCGCCGCACTTGCTAATGACTGTGCCATATGTGCTTCACGGCAGCATGGATAATTTTGCCCTGCTTGCAATTCCCCTATTCATTTTTCTCAGTGCCCCTATAGCTGAGTCCAATGCAAGCAAAGATTTGTACGAAACCCTTCATAAATGGCTCTATAAGATTCCTGGAGGTCTTGGCATAGCCAACATGATTGGTTGCGGTATTTTTGCTGCTTTATGCGGCTCCAGCCCGGCGACTGCAGCAGCTATCGGAGGTATCGGGATTCCGGAAATGAGGAGGCGGGGCTACTCTCCTGCGCTAAGCACCGGACTAATTGCTCATGCAGGAACTTTTGGTATTCTAATTCCACCCAGCGTGACCATGATCCTTTACGGCGTCGCCACCGAAACGTCCATTGGCAAATGTTTTATTGCCGGGGTTCTTCCCGGAATCCTCGAAATTATCCTGAGTTGCATCTGGGTGGGTGCCATTTTCTATTACCGTAAGTTGGTACCTGCCAAGCCTGGGGCAATGTATTACATTGAAGACCGCGGGTTGATAGAAAGGTTCACTTGGAAAGAACGGTTTGCATCTCTTCTCAAGGTCCTCCCGTTTGTCCTAATTATCATCGGAATAATGGGATCACTATATGGAGGGTGGGCCACTCCAAGTGAAGCCGGGGGCTTGGGCTCTGTTCTCTCCCTTTTTTTTGTCATGACTATTTACAAGATTTACAGGCCCCGTCCGCTCTGGCGCATCTTTGTTAAGGCTTTAAATGAAAGCAGCATGATTTTGATGATTATGGCTGGCGCCTTACTATTTGCGTACGTTTCCTCTGACCTTTATGCAACACAGGCCCTTGGGGAGCTAATTCTGAAAATCCCTATTGGCAAATGGGGGATCATTGTGCTCATCAATATCCTTTTATTGGTTCTGGGTTGTTTTATTCCCCCTGCAGCAGTCATCCTAATGGTAGCGCCTTTGCTTCTACCTATCATTAAGGGATTGGGGTTTGATCCTATATGGTTCGCGGTCATTATGACCGTCAATCTTGAGATCGGCCTCGTGACGCCACCCGTGGGGCTAAATCTGTATATTGTAAAAAACATCGCCCCTGACGTTCCCATGTCTCATGTTTTGCTTGGAGTTATCCCTTTTGTGATTATTGAAGGTATTGTTATTGCCTGCGTGTGCATATGGCCGCAACTCGCCCTTTGGCTCCCAAACAAAATGATAGGGTAGACCCACTTGATGGAGGGAGAGATGATTAGTGAAGTGCTAAAGGATTGCTTTGTGCAAAGCTTTCAAAACTTCTCAACAAAAAAAGCGATAACTTTTTTTCGGGAGGGAAAAGTAGAGACTAAAATCTCGTACCATGAACTGGATAGTGACTCAAACAGGATGGCAAACAAATTGCGTGACATTGGAGTTAATAAGGGAGACAGGGTAATACTTTTCTTACCCAAATCTTTGCCCTTTGTAGTTGCCCATCTGGCCCTTCAAAAGATTGGAGCCATCTGTGTTCCCTTAAACCCCGGTTTTAAGAAACCGGAGATGACATACTTTATCAGCGATACGAATCCAAGACTGGTCCTTGCCGGAACTGATCAGGGGCCAATGATAAAAGAAATAGATGATAAACTGCCATTGGTGGTCTTTGATACCCGGAAGCCTTACCACGAGATTGATTTTTTCAGGTCTGCTTCTGATAAAGCAGTGCGGATGGAAATCAGTCCGGATGATCCTGCGCTGATTATTTACACATCTGGTACCACCGGGAAACCAAAGGGAGCTATCCTTACCCAGAGAAATCTTGTCCACGATGCGAACAATATCATGCAAATATGGGAAATCACCAGTTCAGATGTACTCTGTCATGCTCTGCCCCTTTTTCATGTACACGGCTTGTGCTTTGCCCTTCATACGAGCCTGATGGCGGGCGCAAGTGTACTTATGCTCGATCAGTTTTCACCAAGAGCTGTGATAGAATTACTTTCAAAAAAAGAAGGGGAAGAGGCGTGTACCGTTTTCATGGCTGTTCCATCCATGTACGCAAGACTGCTGGATTACCTGGGAGAAAAAAATCTGGATTTCAGCCACATGAGGCTTTGGACTTCCGGCTCCGCCCCTTTGCTGCCCAAAGATTTTCAGAGAATAAAGACGGCTTTTGGCAAGGAACCTGTTGAACGGGAGGGTATGTCCGAGACTGGAATGAATTTCTCCAATCCTATAAGGGGCGTGCGAAAGCCGGGATCAATCGGGCTGCCTCTGCCGGGGCTTTCTGTAAGGATTGTGAATCCCGAGACATTTGAGGATGTGGTGCAGGGGCAGGTTGGGGAGATATGGCTTAAAGGCCCTGGGATAACTCCCGGATACTGGAAGAAACCCCGGGAGACTGAAAAAGCATTTGTGAACGGCTGGTTCAGAACAGGTGATCTTGGAAAAGTGGACAATGACAGATATTATTATCTGACCGATCGTATCAAGCACATAATCATATCGGGGGGGGAAAACATATCGCCGAAGGAGATCGAAAACGTTATTAATCAGCTTGATGATGTAGCTGAGTCATCGGTCGTTGGCGTCCCTGATGAGAAATGGGGTGAAAAGGTTGCAGCGGCTGTTGTAGCCAGGCCGGGCTCGGGTCTGAAGCCGGAGGACATCCGCGATTTTTGCAAAAAGCATCTTCTTAGCTGGAAATGCCCCAAAGAGGTTATCTTCCTTGATGAGCTTCCAAAAAATACGATGGGCAAGGTTTTGAAGGAGGAGGTCAAGAAAGCCTTCAGAACTTAGAAAATGAGAAGTTGAACTAAACCGCTACGCGGTGGTTTCCCTTTAGGGGATTTGCTCTTTGACAATTGAATAGCGTTTTGCTCAGGGCCACTTCATTTGATGGGGTTCCCAGAAGTGGCCTCC
>JAFDEF010000025.1 GCA_019310485.1 Deltaproteobacteria bacterium
ATGATTTATAAGTTTAATCTATCACTAACAAAATACGTTCTGGAAAGCTCCCTAAAGCGGAAAACGGGGTGTCTTCCTGTTAGTTGGATAGTTTTCCGTGGGAATCCAGGCTAGTGTGGGAAACAAACACCCTCGCTAAAGTTGCCCTCATGCCAATGGTAAACCGTTTTCCGGACTATGGGCCCATCGTTGACTCAGAGCTTGCGGAAGTTTGGGATGGTCTAATGACAGTTGCTATGACGGGTGTCGCTGCTCACGCTGAAGGTAAGATTTCTGACCCAAAAATTCAGCGGGAAATTAAAAAATCTCTATTGCATGTATGTGGAATAAATACTGAACTATTCGATAGTTATTATGAATACACATTAGAGCGAACACAGGAAACAGGGGCTTCCTGGAGGGGAGTGTCAGCGATGTGGGTTGCTGATTATTTGAGGCTTCAGAGTAAGGCGAATAGCTCTCTGAAAAAGAATGCAACAAAACTCGATTTCATAAACCGCCTTGCTTGTTTTATGAATATAGCTTTTGGAAGCACCGAAGTGGGATTCCCACACTATTTTGAGTTTATGGCACTTGACGTCGAAAAAAATATGGGAATTGACATGGGGCTTGGTACAAAAGGCACAAAAAAGGATCCTTCAAAGAAGATTCCTATCATAGCGCATATATTCGAGTCTTTTGCTCAAAACACCGTGAAGTTAATCGCAGAGAGGCAGCAAGACTAAATGGCACACAACAACCGCATTAACTCGGACTGGCAATTCCGCTACGCTCCATTGCTAGCCGGTTATGCGGAGGGTTCGCGCCGCCTATGATAAGACCAAGGGCGCGGGCAAGGCGCCTGAGCGGAAATTGCTCCCTCCATAGCTTGCATCAGGAGGCAACCTCTGGCCGTCACAATTCCGCTCAGCTCGGCCATTGGGCTACCCGAGACGATTTCGAGGATGTACAAATGAACGAAGACTCGCGCATGTGGCGATCGATTAAGAAGTTAACCAAGGCCGAACCAATCGACCCTGAGCAAGTTGGGGTAGACTCCCGATTCATCCTCTCCTCCCATTATGAGTTGGTAATGCCTGGGACCTACTACGTGGAGCATGTGACCGGTATCAAAGCGTGGTCAGAACCTGCACTTGTTCTGGTTGTATTGCTCAATCATCCTGCCTGGCCCTCAGCACAACAGCATGTTCTTTACTATGGGCTCAGCCGTAGCTTTTTTAGCTCCGGAGTAGATCCAAGCGATGAAGGCCGAACCAAACTAATGGGGGCGACATTGCCCATTCTCAAAGGGGACATAGGGCAAATAGGAAATTCGGATGTGCGGGACTCATTACCCAAAACAAAGTTCGTGCAGGATTAAGGACGCCAAGTCATGCAATCAATGCTCTCTACTTAAAGCAAAAGGGAATACTGAATGGCTCTGTATCATTATAGTATTCAGCGTTATTTAGACCAATGGTTCGGTAGAAAATCTAACGATAAATACGGTCAGCAAACAAAAGCTCGCGGGCAAAATGCACATAATCGTACCAAAGAGGAGCGAAAAAAAAGGGATGAGCAGAACCAACATCAATCAAAAGGCCGTACAGAAAATAAAAAATATAAAGACGAAAGATATTTTGAGGCAATATTAGGACTACAACCTAGCAAAACCATCTATGACATCAAGAACCGTTACAGAGAATTAGTGATGCAATATCATCCAGACAGGGTAGCTCACCTTGGACCGAAACTAAGAGAATTTGCTGAGCAGCAGATGAAAGAAATTAATGAGGCCTACGATTTTTTTAAGAACAAATATGGGTTGTCATAAAGATAATGCCTATCTGCACCAAATTAGTCTGGTAATTCAACACATTTCCAGACAGCTATGGGGGGCATTCGCTACCTTATTTTTTATTGCCAGGGTAGAACGGAGGCTATTTCATGTTTAAAACCCCTAAAGGTTTAAAAGTGAGGCTTGACATTCCATATGGGTTCGCCCTACTTGCCCGTCTATGGAGGAAGGATCCAAACACGGATGCATTTAAGGTTCTAAAGACATGTGAAGGATTAGAATGCATACGTCCATTTCTTGGTTTCATTGGCGGCATGGTTGGTCTAATTTTAGGTCCCAATATATGGTATGTCCCTCTTGGCATTGTTATAGGCTCTATTCTTGGTAAAATCTTAATGGCATTTGGACTTTTTATTATTCCTGGTCTTCCGTCTGTCGGTGTTCTTTTTAGCTGGGGAATAGGCTACGGTGTGTTTACCTTAATAGGGATTGCATTAGCTTGGATTTTGCGCGGTTGGATATTTGCCGTTGCATGGTTAGGTGGTTTCATAGCCACCTATATAGTTGTGCTCTTTTTTCTTGAGGGGATGATCATGAGCTATTATTCAAAACGCGTCGGCTATCCTGTGACTACTCAAGAGATAAACTTCCTTAATGCATACAGGCTTCATGCAGATCGTCTTGGGATGCCGCGCAATTTGGATGTTCCTGAAGAGGAAATAGCTGCTGGGTATTGGGAGGAATGTCTTCAAGATTATGGTGCCAAGTACCCTGAAGCAGTGGCTCGTTTTATGGGTTGAAAACAACGGTTTGATAGTATCGATATACAAAGTAAGTAGCCCAACAAGGCTAATTCAGCCGACGCAAAAAACCGCGCGGCTGATTAGCGTCGTTATGCTCAAAAAGCCATATCCAGGTGGATTTTTTTCGGCAGGTCCTTGACCAGCTCCTTCCCGTATTTCCTGGCAAGATCCTCTAAAAGCCATCCGTCTGACCGTCTGCTTTAATACGGATCTCAACCCTTATTCTCGTGAGTCATCCGAGACCTAAATTGGCAGCCGTGCCTACGATTCTCTTTGTTGTAACACCTATCAAGAGATGAACATTGTTATCGCCCATGCTCCCTTTCAGAAGTCGATCTGTTTTCACGGCAATCTTAGTAATTAGATTATCATCTTCAAGTAGACAAAAGAATGGCATTTCGTCTTTCAGTGGGCCGTCATTCGATGGAATCTCAGAGGGCCGTTTGGGCATCCGAAGCGCATCGAAGAGCGTTTTCAACCTGTTATCAATGTCTCCACCTTGAGTGATTAAGGCGCCAGGCGGTTCAGGGCGCAAGAAGAAAATGTTAAGCTCCGCGGTAAGACAGAGAGCCTCAGTCACGAGAGGAGCGAAAGCAAATGGACCAATCTTGCGAATTGCAGAGTATCGATGCTTTGGCACATCATCTTGTAGCCATCCTGCAAGATCCTTCAGGGGACGTTGCTGCCACAACAGGCGTAATTGTGAATGAAAAACCCGGCGGATAGCTTGCTTATCTTCAATGGACGCGGAGCGATTCGTCTTAAGAGGTCCATCGTAAACAAACGTGAATTCCACGGCTGTATCCTTTGGTTCTTTGAGCTGATGCCAGAATGAATTAGAGAGATGTAAAAAATTCTTGACAAAAAAGTTTACTTATATACTTTATCATAG
The DNA here is from genome assembly GCA_019310485.1 of Deltaproteobacteria bacterium. Taxonomy (GTDB): domain Bacteria; phylum Desulfobacterota; class DSM-4660; order Desulfatiglandales; family HGW-15; genus JAFDEF01. The sequence continues at coordinate 3,473 of JAFDEF010000025.1, forward strand.
TATCTTATTAAAAGGATGCCCCCGCCAGGATTCGAACCTGGGATCCATGCTTCGTGAAGGCATTGCTGTATCCACTCAGCTACGGGGGCATTTTCTATTTTACCGCCTTGTCATCTTCGCGGCGCTTCTGTTAATCATATTAAAACGCAATAGCGGGGCACGTCAATCACAAAAATCCCCTTGTATCACAAAACAGAAATATTAACTGTTTTTCCGAGTGGCGGAGCCCCACCACGGATGAATCTCTAGCGACATAGAAGGAGACGTCAATATAAACAGACCTTGGTATGTCTTTGACGAGATTCTTTCCATACTTCCGGGAGGGATATATCGCGGGTAGAATTGACCCCTAAGTTACACATGGGAGAACTAATCTCGTCATCTTAATAAAGAGAACCTTATGCCGTTTATCGCAAAACAGAAGAAAGGCTTATAAATGGAACATTATCTTGATTATAAAAATCCCCCCAAATACAGAGATTACCTAAAAAGGCATGAGGAAAAATTTAAGGAGAAAAATGCAATATCTGAAGATGAATTCAATGAGTTATCTTCAATGAATTGTTATTATTGCGGTGTGGAGGGTCCAAATGGTATTGACAGGCTTGATTCATCTGTTGGGTATACCAAAGAAAACTGCGTTCCATGCTGCAAGCACTGCAACTATGTAAAAGGGAATTTGTCTATGGAGCACTTCAAAGAATGGGCAAAAAGATTCGTAACATACCAAAAGCAACATAGGATATGGGAAGAAAAGTAATATTCATCAAGCCAAGGCATAGCAAGGCAAATGCACTCAGGCGGCAAAAAACGCTACTCCTTCCTCGCTCTGCCTCTTGCCGCCGGTGATTGACGACGTTAGAAGTCCATGTCGAGGTGGATTTTCTCCGGCAAGTCTTTGATGAGCTCTTTCCCGTACTTCCTGGCAAGGTCCTCCAGAAGCCAGTCATAGCCTTGCTTTTGTAGCTCCTCCACCGCCTCTCTAAGAAAAGGTTTTCCTTTCCTCGGTCCCTGCCTCACCTTCTTCCGGAACATCGTCTGTCCGCCTACCTTGAACTTCAATGCCGCTTTCTTCGGGTTCTTGTGGCGGCGGTATCCATAAGGCGGGTTCTTCCTGACGTTTGGGACTATGGTTATCGCCGGCCTGCCGTCATGGACTGCCCGGGCATACGGGAGGTTTGAGCCGACTGTGGCCACGCCTTTCCCCACCAGGGTCGTTTGGATGGATTTGCGGAGATCCCCTGAGCGGAAAGGGATCCTGTCCTGGTCGGTGGCCAGGTCCTCGACCTTGTGCCCGATCTTGAGCACCACCTCGTTGACATCGAGCTTCTTAGCGGTCACAGATCAACCCTCCCCAGGTCAACGCCCTTTTTCTCGTGGATCAGCTTGATAAGCTTGTACTTGATGGACGTGAGCTCAAGATATGTGAAAGACGAAAGGTCGATCCCGGAGATAGAATCCTGATCCCAGCCCAGGGCCTTCTCCACTTCCTCCCACGTGATGCCATATCTCACCCGCGTGAACTTCAGCCATTTGATGAGCGGGGCCTTTTCTTTGATCACAGGCATTGTCACAGCTCCTTGTAAATCTTCTCAAGGGTGTCGACGAGGGCCTCCTCTGGAGGAGTCCCGGGTTCCGGCTCTTCCTGACGAGCGCCGTAACCCAGGTCTTCCCTGGCCTCGTTGGTGTCCAGGATGCCTGCGCCGACCAGCGCAGGGTAGTATTCCGAGTCTTTCTCCTGGATCTTCGCGTCCAGCTCCTGGAACTTGAAGTCCGCCTCGATCCCCATTTCCTTCAGGACGGGCCGCAGCTTGGTCTCGAACAATGTCTGCCTGGGGTTGATTGTGACCTCCTGGAAGACCTTGAGCTGGCCATGGATCTCGCCTCCGCCCCCGAGCTGGCCGGACACCACGATCCCCACAAGCCGGGGAGGGACCCCGTGAGCTGAGACGATGTTGTCCCGGCACCTGGCGCGGAGCTTGTCGAAGGATCCGTCCCGGTCTTTGATGTCGAGAGCCAATTTCTCAAACCTGACTTTTATGTCCTGGTCGTTGACAGGGAGGTAAAGGGTCCGATGGGCGTTGTTCAGGCCCTTGAAGTTCGACTGGAAAAAATCGACGACTTTCTTTTCGGTCTCTTCATCGAACTCGCCGCCCTCGACCACGATGGCAAGGTCCGGGACGCCTGAGTTTATGAAGAATTTCTGGTTGTAGAGAACAGCATAGTAATCAACCTCGATGTCGGGCACTGCCCCCCTCCAGTCCGGGAGGCCATAATAGCGGGACTTGTCGGTGTAGTTGCAGAAGTGGAGAATCTCCCCGTGGTCCGGATCCCCTGGCTTTTCTCCGGGCCTGTAAGCGTAGAAGTCCACCGCCTCAGCGAGGCCCTTGTATATGAAGGGAAATTTTTCCCCTCTCTTCCTGCGTTTCATGAGGATGGCCGGGGCATGGTAGAGCTCCTGGATCCTGCCCGCCCTGTCCCGGACGATTTCGAGATAACCGTTCCCGGTCGTCTCAAAGTCCAGGGACACCCTGGAGATGACCTCCTGGAACGACTGGCCCATGTCGTTCACCACGGCGAGCCGGTCACGGATGCTGTCCTCCTTCGGCTCGTCCAGGATCTCCAGGCCCAGGTTGACGGTGCAATCCGATTTCACCCGGAGACATCGGGCATGGTATGAGTTGTAGTCCGTGATCTGGGAATAGTAGTTGATGAGGTCGCCCCTGTCCTGGGTCATGGGCCGCTCGACAACGTCGCCCATTTCAGGCTCAGACTGCTTGGATTCTTTCTCAAACCGGGCGACATAGATGACCTTGGCTCCCCCAAAAGGCTTTTTAGCTGTCTCTGCCATTTCAGCCCTCCTTTTTTTCCTCATTTTTCACTTAAAAAGAGCGCCAATCCAGAATTTATTGAGATATAACGCTATATCTCAGCAACCCTATTGTTTTTCCTCCTGGATAGCCGAAATAATTTGCCCATGGAGCTGAGAGAGCTTTTCAGGGACATCAGGCACTTCAGTCCGGACGAGTTCGATCATCCTGAGAAGATCGACAGGGACGCCCTTCTGCTCCTGGATGCCATGCGCGACAGAGAGGGGAAGCGCAGGCCGATAAGGATCCGGGTGAACGCCGATTTCGCCCTGACCGGCCACTCGAAAAACAGCCGCCACAGATGCGGTGACGCGTTCGACATTGTGATCTTTGATGCACGGACATCTAAGCCACTGGACGTGGTGGAGCAATTTCTCATGGCTCTCAGGTACACCTGGGGCGGAATAGGGTTTTACCCTTACTGGAACGAGCCTGGGCTCCATGTTGACCGAAGGCCCTGGACAGTCCTTGGCAGAAGGGCCTTGTGGTGGAGAGATAAGACGAGCCCGTATGTGTTCCCATACTACTGCTGTCCTGACGCAAACGGAAACAACTGGACCGGAGAACAAAGGGCCAACCGTTGGATAAAGGACCTATGCAGAAGGGCAGGGGTCGAGCCATTCGGGTTTCACGCTATGTGGCGGTATGTGGCATCCGTTCTGGCCGACGAGCACAAGGTCAGCGCTAAGAGGATACAGCGCATCCTGAGACACAAGAACATCTCCACAACGGAGAGGTATATCAGGCTCCTTAACGAGGGCCTGAAAGAGACTTTTGAGCTGCTTTCTAAGCGCTCAGTACCCGAAAGCGGTACCCCAAGGAAGGATGTGAAGGATGGAGAATCGGGATAACATGCTGATATTACAGTGGCAGTCCCAACGGGAATCGAACCCGTGTCTCCGGCGTGAGAGGCCGGTATCCTAGACCGCTAGACGATGGGACCAAGAAATCAAATTGGCTGGGGGACAAGGATTCGAACCTTGGTTAACGGGGCCAGAACCCGTCGTCCTGCCACTGAACGATCCCCCAGCGCTTCTATAAATTTGGTCAAATAACGCCAAAAAGTCAAGTGAAAAACTAAACCACTTTCCAGCATCTTACTAGATGGTTTTGGTTTATTTCATAAAAGGGGATTTCCGTCCTTCGGCACCGATCCTCTGCCAGGGGACATCTAGCCTGGAACTTACAACCCGGGGGAGGATTGAAAGCGCTTGGAACTTCTCCCCTTAGCTCAAGCCCTTGCTTTAGAGGTGTGCCGTTTGCCGCGGGGACTGCAGAGAGAAGGGCAAAGGTATAGGGGTGGAGGGGATGGTCAAAGAGCTCATCGGTTGGAGCGTACTCCATAATATGACCAAGGTACATGACAGCAACCATGTCGCTCATGTATCCGACCACGTTAAGGTCATGGGAGATGAAAAGGTAGCCAAGCCCGAGGCGAGCCTGAAGTTCTTTGAGCAAGTTTATGATTTGTGCCTGGATCGATACATCAAGCGCTGAGACAGGCTCGTCACACACAATGAGGCTTGGTTCGACACTTAGCGCTCTTGCAATCCCTATGCGTTGTCGCTGGCCGCCGCTGAATTCGTGAGGAAAACGATCTGCTGCAGAAGCTGGTATGCCGACCATTTGGAGAAGTTCTCTTACACGCTCTTTCCTTTCTCTGCGCCCTTTCATCCCTACTGCCCGAAGCCCTTCTTCAACACTTTGCCCTGCAGTCATGCGAGGATTGAGGGATCCGAATGGATCCTGAAAGATGATCTGCATTTCTTTGCGGAAAGGCGTCAGTTCATTTTGGGAAAGATGGGTAATGTCTTTGCTCTTGTATATGATCTTTCCTTCGTCTGGTTCAAGTAACTTCAGTATGAGTCGCCCTACGGTTGACTTGCCGCACCCGCTCTCTCCAACAAGCCCGAGGGTCTTGGCTTGCTCGATATCAAAATCGACGCCGTCAACAGCCTTGATCCAGCCTACGACTCGCTGAAGGAATCCCCTCCTCACGGGGAAGTATTTCTTAAGGCCCGTGCTTCTCAACATGATGTTGTTAGTGGTCATCGTCAAATCTCAATCGCCTTTTAAAGATCCGAGTAATGGGGGCCCTCATGGGTTCGTATCGTATTTGTCTTTCTTTCACTAGAAAGCACGACCGGGCAGCGGCTCAGGTGGCCGTCGCCACAGTCAAGCATCTCGGGAAATTCTTCAGAGCACTTTTTCACGGCATAAGTGCACCGGGGATGGAATGGACATCCCCGTGGCTTGTAGGCTGGGTCGGGAACGGTGCCCGGGATGCTGTGAAGAGCCTCACCCCTTTTCGAGCGGGCCGGCAGCGATGCTATGAGGCCTCTTGTATAGGGGTGGCAAGGATTTTGGAAAATATCTCTTTTCTTTCCCTGTTCTGTGATAATACCCGCGTACATGACATAAACACGGTCAGCGATATTCGCGACCACGTTGAGGTCATGGGTAATATAGAGCAACGACATCCCCTTTTTTGACTTGAGGGTCTTGAATAGATCCAGGATTTGTTTCTGAATTGTCACATCCAGCGCTGTTGTGGGTTCATCGGCAATCACCAGTTGAGGGCTACATGCCAGTGCCATTGCTATCATCACCCTTTGCCTCTGGCCCCCACTCAGTTGGTGGGGATAGTCTTTGAGCCTTTCCGCGGGGGAGGGGATGCCTACGTCTTTCAGCAGTCGGATGCATCTTTCTCTGAGCTCATCTCCTTCTACCTTTTGGTGGGCTGTTATTGCTTCACCAATCTGCTCTCCCACCGTAAACACGGGATTTAGAGAAGTCATCGGTTCTTGAAAGACCATGGCGATATGGTTTCCCCTGAGATTCTGGAGTTCTTCTTCGCTCAGCTCAAGGATATTTTGCCCCATGAAAAGGATCCTCCCTCCAGGGATTTCTCCAGGCGGCTGGGGAATAAGACCAAGAATCGCAAGTGCAGATACTGTCTTTCCGCATCCCGACTCCCCTACAAGACAAACAGTTTCTCCTTGCCGTACCTCGTAGCTGACTCCTTCGAGGGCTCGAGCCACTATTGCCTCGGCTCGAAAGTTCACTGTTAACTCCTGAACGGAAAGCAGGATGCTTTTATCCAAGACACCTTGCATCAATATCTCTCACGCAGTTTGGGGTTCAATATATCCCTCAGACCCTCGCCGAAGAGGTTAAAGGACAGCACGACAATCAAGATAGCAAGGCCAGGTTCAAATGTTAGCCACGGCGCATCAAAAATAAAACGCTTTCCATCTGAAAGGATGTTTCCCCATGTTGCATGGGGGGGCGGCACGCCAAAACCCAGAAAGCTCAACCCGGCCTCTGTTAGAATAGCTGTAGCTATCCCTATGGTTGCTGAAACCAGGACAGGTGCCATGGCGTTCGGGATCATGTGGCGAAATATGATCCGCCACTTGCTTACACCAAGAGCCTTGGCTGCAGTAACGAAATCCTGCTCCCTCAGCGAAAGGAACTCGGCTCTTACAAAACGCGTTGTTCCCATCCAGCTTGTCAGCCCGATAACAATCATGATGTTATAGATGCTTGCAGGCAGAAGCGCCACTACGGTCAGAATTAGAAAAAAGCTGGGGAAGCAGAGCATTATGTCGACAAGCCTCATTATCAGTGTGTCAACCGATATTGTTTCTGCAAAAAGAAATCTTGCCCATGGGCTCCCTTCTAACCTTAATTTTGCCCTGCCACAAAGGATCCATAAGCAGATTCCCAAAGCAAAAAGTAAAATCCCTAGTGAGGGGTGGGCAAGGAAGGCAAGACCAATGCCTAGAAACAAGAGAATAAGGACAAGTATTCTATCTGCTCTGATTTGCTCTTGACCAAAGTATCCTGCAATACCGCCCATGAATATGCCTACAACAACGGAGATACCTACTGCCACAAAGCCTACCGTAAGGGACACCCAGGCTCCCTGAAGCATCCTGGCAAATACGTCCCGGCCAAGATCATCGGTTCCCAGCAGGTAGATTCCAAGACGGGGAATTTGTTCGGGGCGCAGGACCTGGAGATTTGGCCTGGAAAGAGGGGGTCGCAGCTTCTCCGGCAACCGGACCAGGGCTGGGTCAAGCACGGGTTTCGTGCCTGAGGTCAGCACCAATCCTGCAACGGCAGTGAGAAAAAAAAGAATAAAAATGGCCAGGCCAGCAAAAGCCAGCCTGTTTTTGTTAAGGAGCCTGAAGAATTCTTGTGCTCGAGAGCGGCTCGGCACCAGAGCTTCTTCCTCGGGAAAAGCTGCAAACTCTTTCTTGTCTGTATTCATAGCTTTTCGCGAAATCCTTCTCAAAGCCTTATTCTAGGATCTACCATCAGGTAAAGGAGATCCGATAAAAAGGTGCCCGCAAGTACGAGAACTGCGGATATGAAATTAACAGTCAGTATCACCGGGTAGTCTCGCGCCAGAATAGCTTCATAAGCCATCCTTCCCATGCCGGGCCACGAGAATATAGACTCTATGATTACTGAGCCTCCGATCAGCCCGGGCAAAATAAGCCCAAACATGGTGACGAATGGGAGAAGGGCGTTACGAAGAGCGTGCTTGTAGTGAACCTGTTCTGGGGGGAGGCCCTTGGCCTTGGCTGTTCGCACATAATCCTGGCTTTCTACCTCCAGCATCTGGCTTCTCACGTACCTTGAGAGAATGGCCACACCTCCTGTGGCACCGAGCACCGAAGGCAGTAGTAGGTGCCATATCCTGTCCATGATCATGTGAATTGTTGTTGCTTCCCTCAGCCCGAACGTCTCCATGCCTATTACAGGTACATGGAAACGTGTGACCACAAAGATAATGAGAATATAGGCGAAAAAGAAGCCGGGAATGGAAATTAAAAGATAAGCAAGGAATGTGGTTGAGCGGTCGTAGATCCCGCCTCTTGCGATGGCTGCCCTGATTCCAATAGGAAAAGAAATGGTCCAGGTAATCAGGGTGCCGACAATGAAAAGGGGAAGACTGTTTAGAAAGCGCTCCCAGATCTTTTTCAGCACTGATTGGTTGTCTTTCCAGGAGGTTGTTTTGCCGGTAAGGAGGTCCTTGTAAAAATAGAAATACTGGACATGAAGAGGCTTGTCCAGATGGAATGCTTTGCGGAACCGCTCAACAATCTCAGGAGTAAATTTTGGGTTAAGGGGATTTACCTGGCTTGGTTCTCCGGGTGCTATGTGGATTATCAGAAAAGAAACTATGGATACCAGGAAAAGGGTAACCAATTTTTGTATGACGCTTCTACCTATAAACGAAAGCATTTTCACTCCTCTCTATTACTTATAAGCGCTTTCCAGTAGCTTCCAACGAAACCGGCTCTCCAACAGAGTCCTGGAAAGTGGACCCCCACTGGAGTTTACCCCGTAGGAATGCCCCGTGCGGGAGCACGGGGATGGTAAATAAAGTTTTTTTCCGCTTTTTCGCACGGGGTTCAATGCCCCGTGCGAAATTCCACAGGGTTTACTATTCCAAAGAAAAGGTGGGTACCCTGGGAAGCTTGACCCACTTATTGAAATAAAACGTGTAGTCACCGGTTTTTGTCGGCTTAATTTTCTTGTAAGTCACATGCCCCTTCGCGTCCACTTCTTTAATAACAATTCGTTTGTCCAGAACCGCTGTCCACTTGTTTACATAAAGGAAGGTGTAGGGTTGTTCAAAAGCAATTATCTTGTGAAGCCTGTGGCAATATTCTACCTGTCGGTTGTGAGAGTATTCTTGCCTGATCTTGACAATCAGGTGGTCAGCTTCGGCGTTCTTGAACCCCACGAAGTTAAGCTGATAGGGATGGGTCTGACTGGAATGCCATATCTGGTAAAGATCGGGCTCGATCCCCATTGACCATCCCAGGATTAAGGCATCGAAGTCAGCTTTGTCAACACGCTCTTTGATAAACACAGACCACTCGACGAGATCCGTTCGGACATCAATCCCGATCTGTCGCCACTCATTCTGTACTATTGCCATTACCGCTTTTCTGAGTTCATTTCCGCTGTTTGTGATGAGCGTAAATTGAAACCTCTTTCCATTCTTTTCGAGCCATCCTTCCGCGTTTCGCTTCCAGCCCAAGGTTTCGAGGAGTTTCAAGGCAGCGCCGGGGTTATAGGGAACAGGTTTGATATCGTGGTTGTAATAATCCGTCTGTTTAACGAATGGACCCGTGATCCGCTCTCCCTGGCCGTGGAGTACGTATTTGATGATTTTATCCACGTCGATCGCCATACTCAGGGCAAGCCTCACGCGACGATCATTGAATGGGGCCCTCCTCATGTTATAGCCGATATAGGTATACCCGAATGAAAGCCCGGAGAAGCTTTGGTACCTGGGATCGCTTTGGAGGCGTTGAACTTGATGTGGCTGAACATTGTATGTGTCCACCGTGCCGGCATAAAACTCCATTTCTTGGGTGAGCAGATCCGGAATTATCCGGTAAACATACCTCTCATAATTGGGGGGGCCTTCCCAGTAATTCCTAAAGTGGTCGAGCACAATATACTGATCGGATTTCCACTCCCTGAAAACAAAAGGGCCACAGCCGATGGGGTGGCGGTTGAAATTACTCTGGCGCATTGTGAATTTTGCAGGATCCATGCCTCGGCGGATGGCCTCTTTTCTCAATGCCTCGCGGTTTAACAAATGTCTGGGAAGTATGCCGATAGACCATGTTGCAAGGGCCGGCGAATAGAGTCGCTTGTATACAATGCGAACGGTCAGAGGATCAATGACCTCGACTCGTTTCACAGGCTCATAGTCTGAAATTCTGGGAGAGAGATTCCTGGGATCGATTATTGACTCATACGTGAATTTAACATCTCCGGCATCAAAGGGTTGCCCATCATGAAAAATAACATTGGGTCTGAGGTGAAACACAATAACAGGATTGTGCTCGACTGGGGGGAGAATCTTACGGGCATAGGTACGCAGGTCCGTCTCTTTCCCGGATTCCTCCCTCACGTAGCGCTCGGGATTAAAAGAGGCAAAGTAATTCTCACCCAAAACTCTGGCGAGATACTTGAAGAGGTCCTGGTCAACATGCTTCAAGGTGAGTTTTATCCTGGCCGGTGCAAAAACATGGAGTTTTATTTCTTGTGCTTTTAAGGTCCCTGCCTTCTTTTGCCGCTCTGTAACCTCAAATTCCCTTGGCCCAATGATCGATATTGCCTTAATATTTTGAAGGCTGGCTAGGGTTTCGGAGTCAACGGTAAGTTTTCCATCTCTAGCTTTTTTCAAATACGCGACGACTTGCCCGGGAGTAGCTTTTCCAAGGCCGGGTATGGATGCTTCTTCGTTAATATAAAAGAAAGCCTGTTCGGAAATCTCCCATGAGGTAGCAAGACGGCCCCTGAAGCGGAGGTTTTCATCGCGATCAATAAGACCTTCAAAAACCATGGACTCAATCGTGCTGCTGGCGCTGTCTGCAGAGAGGATTGGGTTTAAGATGGCAGCATCGCCAATGGAGGCTGTAATGAACTCCTTGAGGCGGTTTGGGTTTCCTCTTGTTTGCTCTTCGTAAGTAGGCACCCACAGATAGGATTGAAGCAGTATAAGGGTAAGAGCCAGGGGAACAAAAATCAGAAGCTTGCGAATAGTCATAGGCTTATTCCGAGCGGAATGGTAAAATCTTTCCCGCGATACGTGCAAGAATTCACGCATAGTTTAACAGAAAAACTAAATGATGCAATTAAGAATGTCGCAGGCAGGTCCCGTGATGTGGGTATGTTCTGTGTAAGGAGCAAAGACACTTTGTATTGCGGCAGTAGGGGAAGCGTTTCACTATGTGCTAGAGGGGGAGTATGCAAGTACTTGAGAGTGCGAAAAGCGTTGCTCAAAAAGCAATGCATGTGAGCATTCAAGTCAATGCACTGAAAAAACTGGCCCAAAAGGTTTTTTCCTCAAAGATAGAGGTTCAACTCCGCTTGCAGACTGGTTTCGCTCCTTGCTGAAAACCTCATCTCGTTTAAAGATGTCGCAGAGTACGGGGGTCGGAAAGTCTTTTTTTACAAGAGAGCCCAAATTCTTGCTGCAGATCTTTGTGGAGCGTTTGAGGGCAAGTCGTGGGGATACTTCAAGGATATGGATCAGGTCACAGCCTTTGCAGACTACAAATTGCCCCAGATCCTGAGGCATGCGGGCGTGCTGGTCTATGCTCCTGGGTTGGGTGAAAAAGTAGACAAGCAAGTGGTACTTGAAGCCGGAAGCGTTGAAGAAGTTGAAATCAGGGCCAGTACCATTTGGGCCGTGGAGTTAATCAGAAGGGAACTTGCGGCCATGGGAAGAGATCTTAAGGCATACGAGATCGACTGGATTCTGTGGAACATGGCACAAAAACCGGAGTTCGGAAAAAAGCCATACCACAGGGCACTTACCATTTTCTATTGACTAAGAAGCATTAGGAGATAGGTTGTGCTGAAGCAAGCCGGATAGCTCCTGGGGGAAGGGTACTTGATTAGGATCGAACAGATTTTCGCCAACAAGAGAACTACGTTCCCATCTCCCAGGATGAAAGGTACTTTTCTTGCTCTGGGGAAAGGGTGTCTATTTCAACATTCATTGAGGCAAGCTTCAGCCTCGCGATCTCTTTATCAATGTGTGAGGGTACAGGGTAGACCTTCTTTTCAAGGCTCCTGTATTCTTTGGCCACATATTCTGCGCAGAGGGCCTGGTTGGCAAAACTCATATCCATGACACTGGAGGGGTGACCCTCTGCGGCGGCAAGATTCACCAGCCTGCCTTCCCCCAGAAGGTAGAGCCTGCGCCCGTTACTCAGAGTAAATTCCTGTACGAACTCCCTCACAGTCCTCTCGGAGGTTGATATTGCCTTGAGACCCTGCAAGTCAAGCTCAACGTCAAAGTGGCCGGAATTGCAGATAATGGCTCCTTCTTTCATGGTCAGGAAATGTTCCTTTCTGATGACGTTAATGTCGCCAGTCAGGGTGCAAAAGAAATCACCGAGAGGGGCTGCTTTGGCAATCGGCATGACAGCATAGCCGTCCATCACTGCTTCCAGGGCCCTCAGAGGATCTACTTCACATACTATCACATGAGCACCGTGTCCCTTTGCTCTTGTGGCCACACCTCTTCCGCACCATCCATAACCGCTTACCACAAAGGTGCTTCCTGCCAGCAGCCTGTTCGTGGCTCTGATAATGCCGTCCACTGTGCTCTGTCCCGTGCCATAGCGATTGTCAAAGAGGTGTTTCGTGTTGGCGTCATTCACGGAGATAATAGGGAACTGCAGTACGCCATCTTTTTCCATGCTTCTGAGGCGGATTACCCCCGTGGTTGTTTCCTCCGAGCCGCCCATTACCCCTGAAAGCAGGGCACCTCTGTCTTTTTCTGGCATGCCTGATGCCCATTTCCTGATTCCTTCGTGCAAATCATCCCATCTTTTAAGCGCAATAAAGTGCAGGGAGCTAACGAGATCCGCACCATCATCCATGGTCAGGTTTGGCCTGTGTTTCAGGGCCGAGAGAATGTGATCATAGTAGGTTTCGTTATTCTCCCCTTTTATAGCAAAAACGGGTATCTCCTCGTCTGCCACAAGAGAAGCTGCCACGTCATCCTGTGTAGAGAGCGGGTTGGAAGCGCAAGCCACCACGTCAGCACCACCTGCCTTGAGTGTTTTCAGCAATGTCGCGGTTTCCGTTGTGACATGCAAGCAAGCTGAAAGTCTCAATCCCTTCAGGGGCTTTTCCTTCTTGAAACGCTCCTCGACCATCTTTAGAACAGGCATACTCATGGCCGCCCATTCAATCCTCAGTCTTCCCTTTCCCGCAAGAGTAATATCCTTAATATCGTAGTTCATATAAATACCTCATCTTCTGGCTTAGTTCCACATTCAGGCCTTATGTCAGCTTCAGGGGGGCTCGTGTCACTTGACCGCTCTTTTCAGTGTCTCAACCATGTCCAGTTTTTCCCACGTGAACTCAGGCAACTCCCGTCCAAAGTGCCCATAGTTGCATGTCTTCCTGTATATCGGCCTCAAAAGATCCAGCCTTTCAATAATGGCAGCAGGCCGAAAATCGAATTCTTTCTTGACGATTCTGGTTAGCTCTGAACTGGGGACAACACCCGTGCCGTAAGCCCCCACCATAAGGGAGACAGGTTCGGCCTTCCCTATGGTGTAAGCAACCTGAATTTCGCACTTTTCTGCAAGACCGGCAGCCACTATATTCTTTACCACGTACCTGCACATATAGGAGGAGCTCCGGTCCACTTTGGAAGGATCTTTCCCTGAAAAGGCTCCCCCACCGTGATAACCGAATCCGCCGTAGGTGTCCATGATGATTTTTCGGCCGGTCAGACCACAATCACCCAAAGGGCCTCCCACCACGAAACGCCCTGTGGTGTTGATAAAATACTGCGTGTTCTTGTCCAGCATATGATGTGGAATAACCTTTTTTATTACTTCCTCGATTATGGCTTCGCAAAGGGTCTCATAATCGACCTCAGGGTTGTGCTGGGCCGCTATGACCACCGTGTGCACCCTTACAGGTTTCCCTTCCACGTATTGCACGGTCACTTGCGATTTCCCGTCTGGTCTTAGCCAGGGCAATTTGCCTGATTTACGCACATGGGCGAGCCGCTGGGTAAGGCCGTGGGCCAAGTAGATCGGCATTGGCATATAGGTGGGGGTGTCCTTGCATGCATAACCAAACATAAGACCCTGGTCTCCAGCACCTTGCTCCTTGAAAAGGCCTTTTCCATTCACTCCTATAGCAATGTCAGGGGATTGCTTGTCAATGGTACTGAGAACGGCACAGGTTTCCCAATCAAATCCCATAGATGAATTTCTGTAGCCTATGTCTTTTATCGTTTCACGCACGATATCGGGCAGGTGTACGTAAGCGCTCGTTGTAATTTCGCCTGCTATCATGGCCATCCCTGTAGTAACCAGAGTTTCGCAAGCAACGCGGGCATTTTTATCTTGGGCCAGAATTTCATCCAGCACATGATCTGATATTTGATCCGCAATCTTGTCAGGATGGCCCTCGGTGACAGACTCAGATGTAAATAAAAAGTTTTCGCTCTTCATTTAGCTCTCCTTTCAACGCTGATTCCCCTCTTCCAGATCCGGAGAAGACCAAAACTGTATTTTTGGGCATGTAGTGGTACACCTCTTTTCAAAAAATGTCTACTCTTTTTTGGCATAGCCCACTCGGTTGTGCATCGGTGTATCGACTCGGAGGTTTTTACTCAGGACCAGAAGGGGAAAGTATGCAGTTGTCTATCAGCCTGGTTTTGCCCACCCTCACGGCAAGAGCCAGAAGAGTATTGCCCCTCAAAACGTCAACATTTTCAAGGGTTACAGGATCGCATACACTCACGTAGTCGATCTTAGTAAAAGGATGGTTCAGGATCAGTTCTTGTACTGCTCTTTTTATTTCGTCGGCCTTTCTTTTCCCCCGGCTGACCATCTCAGTGGCAAGGTCAAGGGATTTTTTCAGACAAAGGGCTGATTTTCTCTGTTGCGGGGTAAGATAGCTGTTACGTGAACTCATTGCCAGGCCATCGGGCTCTCTCACAGTTGGCACCCCGACGATCTTTATGTCGAAATTGAGATCCTTTACCATGCGGGTGATAACCGTTAATTGCTGATAGTCTTTTTGCCCGAAAACAGCAACGTGGGGCTTGGTAATGTTGAAAAGCTTGGCAACAACGGTAGTAACTCCATCAAAGTGGCCTGGCCTGGAAAGCCCGCAAAGGTGCTGAGTTACCCCTTGCACCTTGACCATGGTTTGAAAACCTTCGGGGTATATTTCTTCCACCGAGGGTACAAAGGCGATATCTACTCCAACCTCTCGCGCCTTAACCAGATCTCCCTCCGTATCGCGTGGGTATGTTTCGAAATCTTCTGTTGGACCAAACTGGGTTGGATTGACAAAGATGCTGATAATCACCTTGTCGGCAATTTTCCTGGCCGCTTTCATTAGCTCAAGGTGACCCTGGTGGAAAAATCCCATTGTGGGGACAAAGGCCAGGCTTTTCCCGGAGAACCGGATTTGTTCGCATTTTTCCTGGACCTCGGCTACGGTGCGGAAAACTTCCATCTCGTGTCCTTTAAAATCAACTCCCTTCAGACAATGGTATTCCAGCTGCATGAGCCAACGATAAGGCTCTGGTTTGCGTTCCTATTTTTTCTGCATTTTTGCGCTCAGGGGAACATAGTACTGAGTTCCGGATTTCATCTGCATAATGTGTTGTACCAGGTCTTCAAAGTCTTCCGGAACGTTTACAAAATCTATTTCCGAAGCATTCACTACGAGTAACGGTGACTCTGTATAGTGAAAGAAAAATTCGTTGAAAGCCTGGTTTATCTTGTCCAGGTATTTGTAACTAATTGATTTTTCAAACTTTCTATTTCTTTTCTTAATCCTTTGCGCAAGCACCTCCGTTCTTGCCTGTAGAAATAAAACAAGGTCCGGCGGGCGTATCCTTTTCTTAAGGATTTGAAATAGCTGTTCGTAAAGCCAGAATTCTTTATCATCCAAATTCGTTCGAGCGAAAATCCTGTCTTTATCAAAAAGATAATCAGAAATTGTAGCAGTTTTAAACAGATCGAGCTGCCCCATTTCAAGCGCCTGCTTGTAGCGTCTGAGTAGAAAGAATATCTGGGTTTGAAATGCGTATTTCTTGGGATCTTGATAAAAGTTGATCAAATAGGGGTTCTCTTCCACGTCTTCAAGCAAGCTGTGAGCCTTTATTCTTTTGGCAAGCATCTTCGCAAGGCTGGTTTTCCCCACCCCCAGGGGCCCCTCAATGACTATGAAGTGGTGCATGTTCTTGTCCAAATCTCCGGCACATGGACTGACAGTCATGCTATCTTGAATTGAAACGCAGGTCCCAATATGAAGGTTCCCATTAGCACTGAGGCTCTCGTTTGTCAAGAACGGGATCAGTGAGCACGGTGCTCAACCGCAGGAAATCATCAATGTCGAGCCTTTCTGCTCTGTCGCGGGGATTTATGCGGCAATCAACCAGGCACTTAACAATGTAGTCGGGGCTGAGCGAAGGAAACGATCCTTTGAGAGAATTTGCAAGGATTTTTCGCCTGCTGGAAAATGCTGCCCTCACAATCCTTCGAAAGTTTTGCTCGGTGCCCCCTTTTACAGGGTAGGGTTTTGTGAAATCAAGCTCAACTACCATTGATCCAACTTTCGGACGGGGAAAGAAGGCCTCCTTCGGGATCTCAATAAGTGGGGAAACCAAAGCATGGTAGCGCACGAGAACGCTAAGGGCGCCGTATTCGCGGCTGCCCGGGCCGGCAACAAGCCTCTTGGCAAACTCGAGCTGGAAGGTCAGGACGGCACGTATAACGTGATGGCGGTTCTGGATAAGCTTTTCCAGGAAAGGCGATGAAATATTATAGGGCAAATTGCCAATGACATACAGGTTCTTTTCAGTCTCGAGCTCATTGAAGCTGAACTTGAGAATATCCTCTGCAATGATGGTCACGTTATCAATGCCAGCCGCCTCAATTTTTTTCTTCATTGCTCGGGCAAGGTCTTGGTCCTTTTCAACTGCAAAAACGTGTTGAACGCGCTTGGCAAGGGGAAGCGTGAGGGCTCCAAGACCTGGGCCGATTTCAAGGACATGGGAAGACCTTTCAAAGTTTGCGCAGGCAAGTATTTGGTCAATGATCTTTGTTTCCTTCAAGAAATGCTGCCCAAGCTTTTTCTTTGGTTTTAGAGTATATTTCTGCGCTGGAAATCTTGGGCCGCTCAACCTAGTAAGTTCTCCTTTTCTTGCGCCACTCGACAATGGATCTGAAGAGCTTTAAGCTCAGAAAGTAGGAGGGCACTGAAGCTACGATGCCCAGCAAAAATCCGCCGACAAGGAATGCTGCAGCGATAGTTCCTCCTGCCTCCAGTATGTTACCCAGGATATGAAACGCACTTTCTTTTTGACTTATTGCATTGGTAACAGAGGCAAAACCCTGTCCTTTTCCAGGTAGGATCCAGACTCCGGTTCTATAGGAATAGTAATAGAGAAAATACCAGTTTAGAGGGTTGCTAACCCATGTTCCCAGCGCTGCTGTTATCTTGCTGCCCTTAAAGAGTACCGCGAGCGTAACTGCAAGGGCTGTTTGAAAGGGAACTATGGGCATCATGCCAGCAAAAACGCCTAGGGCTGTACCTAGGGCAAGCTCGCGAGGATCGCCCCTGAGCCGAATAAACCTGATGTATAGGTATTTTAGCTGCCTGATCAGTTTCAAAAGCTATGCCTCTGCCGCTTTTGGGACACCTTGCTAGATAAGTCCACCGTTAGAATAGCAGGAAATCAGACGAAAGCAAGGGTGGATGAAAAGGGGGACCTCCTCGGATCATCGGCTCCTTTTCGCGCCAACCATATTTTCCACCGGAAACTTCGACCGGACATCTATTGAAAGATCCGCTTTTTCGCCATTGAGAAGCCGATGGAATCCCGCCACCGCTATCATAGCAGCATTGTCGGTGCAATACTGCGGACGAGGGCAGTAGAGTCGAATTCCTTTCTCCAGGGTCGCCTGTTTCACACACTCTCTCAATGCTCTGTTACAGGCCACACCGCCCACAAGAGCCGCGCACGAAACACCCAACCTGGTGCTCGCTTCTACAATCTTTTGAACAAGAACGTCAAAGACGGCTGATTGAAACGATGCTGCAATATCTGCAACTTTTATGGTGGCATGCTGCTTATTGCTTTGGCGCCACTCTTTCACAAAAAGCGCAACCGACGTTTTCAGCCCGCTGAAGCTGAAATCAAGTGAACCTTGTTCCAGGTAGGCACGCGGAAAATGAACTTTGTCCTCGCTTCCTGAGCGGGCCAGTTCTTCGATTATCGGTCCGCCCGGATAGCCCAGCCCGAGTATTTTGGCAACCTTATCAAAAGCCTCGCCCGCAGCATCATCAAGTGTTTGGCCGAGAAGCTCGTAATTGCCGAAGTCCTTCACGTGAAACAAAGATGTATGTCCTCCTGATACAGTTAAGACCACGAAAGGGAAGGTGGGTACTTCTTTTTCAAGAAAGACGGACAGAATGTGTCCCTCGAGATGATTTACCCCTATAAGGGGGATCCTCTTGGAAAAGCAGATGCCCTTTGCATAGTAAAGTCCGACAAGGAGCGCTCCTACAAGTCCGGGACCAATAGTGACGGCAATAGCGTCAAGGTCATCAATGCTAAGGGTGGCCTGCTGGAGAGCCCTGTCAACCACGGATGAAATACTTCCAACGTGTTCCCTGGAGGCTAGCTCCGGTACTACCCCCCCATAAGGATGGTGAATACTGACTTGAGAATTAACAATGCTGGAAAGCACCTGCCTGCCGTTGCCCACGACGGCGGCTGATGTATCATCACAGGAGGTATCAATTCCAAGGATATTCATCGAGACATAATTCGCCTTCTAAGCTTGTGCCATTTCCCCTCCTTTAATACTTCCAGGAGCACAACGGTAATATTGTCCCCTCCACCTCCTTTAATTGCTTGTTCAACCAGCATGTTGACCTTTTGTTCAGCCGGCACGGAAGAATCACTTAAGACTGCCGCGATAGAATCCAGAGGGACACAATTAGTAAGTCCGTCCGAGCACATCAGTATCATGTCTCCAGGCTCTGGTCTTATGGAATTAATGTAGACATTTACTTTGCTGGTTAGTCCCAGTACCCTTGTTAGCACGTTTTTCAAGAAGGGGTTAGTGGTGCCATCCGGGTTTGTCATTCCCATGCTTCTTTGTTCTGCCTCCACAGAATGTTCTTCTGAGATCTGAACCAGCCGTCCATTGTCAAAGAGGTAGATTGGGCTGTCTCCCACATTTGCTACCCAAAGTGTATCATTTTCTTGGATTAGGGCGGAAACCGTCGAGCCCATTCTATGATATTGTGGCTTTTTTTGGGCTTCGTGGATAATGGCATTGCTCATCATAATGGAATTCACCAGATGATTGGCAGTATTAGAAAGGTCTTTCCTGGTTGAAAAAAGAAAAGAAGGTGGCTTTCCCTCTTTGAGCTTGCGCCAATAACTGGCCATAGTATTCACTGCCAGCCGGCTGGCCACTTCCCCTGCCTTGTGCCCACCCATGCCGTCAGCAATAGCATACAAATCAAGTTCAGGCGCTATAAGATACATATCCTGATTAATTTTTCTTTTTAGCCCGATATCAGTTTTTCCAAATGCTCGAATCTTCACGGAAGAAATCCGATGTTAACTGCCCAAAAATATTCTTCGACTGATCTGCACGTTCTTAAAGTATGACTCCTAGAGTCACGCGCTTTAAATAGAAACGAAAACAATTCAGTCACCAGAGTCCTTTCTTTTTTTGCCCTTGATCTCATCAATCTTGGCAATCACCTTTTTCAAGTGTGCAGCCATGTGCCCGGCTTTTTGATATCGTTTTTGTATATCTTTTTCCAGTGCCTTGTCGATAATTTTTTCCACAACTCTCGGGACCTTACCGTTGAGGCTGCGGGCCGGGGGATGCGGTTCTTTTGCTATCTGGTACATGAGCGAGGGCATGTCTTCCGCTGTAAATGGCCTTTGTCCAGTGAGAAGCTCGAAGAGCACGATACCCAGTGAGAAAATGTCGGAGCGGCCGTCGACTTTTTTTGCGCCGACCTGCTCGGGTGACATGTAAGAGGGGGTCCCAAGAACAACGCCGGTCTTTGTCTTGGAGGAGGCCGTTATCCTGGCAATGCCAAAATCCGTCACCTTTACCTCTCCATTTTCCTTCAGCCGCATTATGTTGGCAGGCTTGATATCCCGGTGGACGATACCTTTCGAGTGGGCATAGTCAAGGGCATCGGCAACCTGCGCCACAACAGAAAGAGTTTCCCTCAGAGGAAGGAGGTTGCCTTTGCTCGTATATCGTTCAAGATCTTCTCCATCCAGGTACTCCATCGCTATGTAGGCAAGATCTTGCTCCTCTCCGCAGTCATAGATCGTCAGTATATTTGGGTGGGCGAGGAGGCCCGCGGATTCTGCCTCCCTGAAAAATCTCTGCTTGATTTCCTCTAGCGCATCTTCGTCAAAATCAGAGAGCCTTATGGTTTTTATCGCAACTGTGCGATGAATTTTGGGATCCTTTCCCCTATATACAACACCCATCGCGCCTCGCCCCAGTTCACCAATTATCTCATACCTGCCCAGTGTAGGCTTGGTGCCTGTTGTTGCAAGTGTGGCTCCAATGTCACCTGGGTGTGGAGCACCGGAAGTGCCAAAGATCATTGATGCCTCGGCCTGTCGAAGCTTGGGGATTCTCTCGTCAAGATCCTTGAAATTGGTTCCATCTTGAATGATAAGCCCGTAAGTAGCTAACGCCTTGGAGAACTGCCTTTTCCTTTCAAAGTCGAGACCCAGGTTATACAAAAGATCCTTAATGCCTTCTTGTTCTACAGGAATTTTCCGGAATTTTTCAAGGGCAAGATCAAGCATCCCCTGTTGCTGGAAGGAGAGCCCAAGCATTTTGTTTGTTTCCGCTGAGTCAGCTTCCACTTGATCCTTGACTTTTTCCGTTATCAGAAACTTTTTTGACATTACAAGCACATAACCTACAACCAAAAGAAGCAGGGAGGGCGTCACTTTTAGCCAGACGCTGCCTAGGAAAAAGAGCAACGTTCCGGCAACACCGTAAGAGGAGAAGAGTAACAGTGTTGTCAGGGCACCCGTGCCTGCCTTCATTCGCGGCATGGCAAAAGCAATAAAGAGACCAAACAGCACAAGAACTCCCAGTTCTGCAAACCCAATCCAGGGAGGCCGCGAATAGAACTTTTGCTGCAATATGTTGGCCACCCCATTAGCCACGATTTCTATTCCCGGCAAGTTACCGGAGATTGGGGTAACGAACCGATTTCCAATCCCAGGTGCAGTGGGGCCGATAATCACGATTTTGTCCCTAAAAAGACTGGTTTGAATTTCGTTCTTGTATACTTTAGAAAAGCGCGTCTGGTGAAATGAAATGCCGGGGCCCTTGTTCCAGTTGATAAGGGTTCTCATCTGGGGGTCTACTACTGGAACTTCGATAGTGGATGAAGAGCTCAGACGCAACCGTGTTCCATGTCCGAGAGTCAGTCTTATATCTTGGTCTTTCAATCCATAAAAAGCCCTGACAATGGAAAGGGCAAAAGAGGGAAAGTAGATGTCTCTCAGGTACCCTATGGCATGTACCTGGCTTCTCACCGATCCGTCGGTGTCGGGAAAGAGATTTATGTGCCCTATGGCCGCAGCAGCACTGGCAAAAGAAGGCAGGATGGGCTTTACCCTGTTCAGCCTGATAACAGATCTTGAAGCCCATTCTTCATCACCAACCAAAACATTCTTGAAAGAATTTCTCAGCATGAATTCAGGAACTCTACTGTCTCGACTGGCACTCAGAGTATCAAAGTAAACAGGCAAGACCACATTGCCGGCTTCCTTAATAGCACCGCAGAGCTTGGCATCATTATCCAACTCAGCAACTGCTCGAGTAAGGCTTTTGTAAAAAACAAGTCCCTTGCCCTCCCTGGGGAGGCCCATACCTTGATAAGTGCGCTTCAAGTCTTTGATTGTCTTTAGCCCCTCACTTTCTTCAGGTTCGGGGAACAAGATGTCCAATGCTATGACCTTGGCCCCCGCAAGTGAAAGGCGCTCAACAGCCTGTGCAATGACATCCCTTGGCCAGGGGAAACGGCCGAGTTCTGATAAATCGTCATCGGAAATAGCAACCAGTTCTATGTCGGGATTTCTTTCTCCTGAAGCTGCTATTCTGGCTCTGAGATCGAAAGTTTTCATTTCAACAGGATCTGTGAAATCCAGTACGCCGGTAAGTGTAATAAGCAGGAAAAAGGCCAACAAAGCTATGCCAGGCAGCCAATCCGGAATTGATTTTCTAGCTACTCTCATAGGTGATTTTGTTTTTCAACCTGTACCCAGTAAAATTCACAGCACCAGGTAAGGGCGTATCTTTTTGTAAAGTTTGGGCCCAATTCCCTGTACTTCAGTTAACTCACGGATATCTCTAAATCTTTTCCGCCTGGATCTTTCCTCAACAATTGCATGGGCAAGAGCTGCTCCAATTCCCGGAATGGCTGTGAAGCCTTCTTGAGTCTCCCTGTTGAGCGAAATTGGGATGCCCAGTGTGATTTTGAAAAAGGCGGACATTCGGCCAAAAGAAACTTTGGATCTCTCCCCGAGGCTTATGATGGTGACCTTTGAACCAGAGATAAGTCTTCGGCGATCAGTCGCCATCGGGGAGCCGGTCCAGCTATCCGGCCTCCCTGCTGCCTCGATAAGTGCGGCAATATCGGGTTGTCTGCCAAAGGCGTAGACTCCCGGGTGCCTTACATCACCACCCACCTCAATGAGAAAGCCTGCCCTACGGGCGAATGCGAAAGACTTTGGGTGCCCTGAAGAAAGCTTTAAAAAATGAAATGCTACTAGGATAAGAAAAAGAAGCAGAACACCTTTCCATTGATTACCGGTCCTCTTGGGGGTCATTCTCAAGACCAAATGCATCATGGAGAACCCTGACAGCAAGTTCAGTGTATTTCTCTTCAATCACGCACGATATCTTTATTTCAGAAGTACTAATCATCATAATGTTAATGTTTTCGTTAGCCAGGGCCTGGAACATTTTCTGGGCAATTCCAGCATGATTTCTCATGCCAACGCCAATTATGGAGACCTTGGCAATGTTCTCGTCCCCGAGAACTTTCTCTGCCCCTATTTCCTTGGCCACATCACTGACCCTTTTCATGCTTTCGTAGAAATCCGCTTTTGGAACAGTGAAAGTGAGATCAGTGATTCCATCCTCACTCGTATTCTGAACAATCATATCGACAACGATTTCAGCTTTAAACATTGGCTCAAGGAGTTTGGCTGCAATTCCAGGCTTGTCAGGGACTTTCTTGATGGTTATCCTTGCCTCGTTCTTGTTATAAGCAACCCCAGAGACAACCACTTTTTCCATATCTTTTGTTTCTGCTACAACCATTGTTCCCCTTTCTGATGTAAATGTTGACCTTACTTGGATAGGAACGCCAAATTTCTTGGCGAATTCTACTGCCCTGATTTGGAGGACCTTAGCGCCCATACTGGCCATTTCCAGCATTTCATCATATGAGATTACCTCCAGTTTTCTGGCCTTGGGACATACGTTTGGGTCAGTAGTGTAAACCCCGTTTACGTCAGTAAATATCTCGCACACTTCAGCATTGAGGGCTGCAGCCAGGGCTACTGCCGTCGTATCAGATCCTCCGCGGCCCAGTGTAGTGATATTTCCTTTCTCATCCATGCCCTGAAACCCGGCAATAGCAACAATCTTGTTTTTTTCGAGCTCCTTCAAGATACGTTCCGTATCAACTTCGTGAATATGAGCTTTGCCGTAAAGATGGTCAGTATGGATGGCGACCTGAAAGCCGAGCAGAGAACACGCATTGTATCCCATGGACTTTACGGCCAATGCAAAGAGGGCAACACTCACCTGCTCTCCTGTGGCTAGAAGAACATCCAGCTCTCTTGGGTCCGGCTGTGGGGTCATTTCCTGAGCGAGCCGAATTAGGTTGTCTGTTTGACCTGCCATGGCCGACAAAACAACAACCACCTTGTGCCCCTTTTTGTAATAGTCCAGTACCCTTTTGGCAACGTTTCTGATTTTCTCAATATCTGCGACTGATGTGCCACCGTACTTTTGTACAATAAGTGCCATTCCGCCCTCTACACGTAGCGAGATTTGCAGCACAGACGCCTTTTGCGGCTGTTTTTTCGGGAGTGCTGCGATTTTGAATCATATACTAAATCCGGGAAAAAGAGACAAGCAAATAAGACATTTTTACCAAAAAATGGTCTAAAGCTTTAGCAACAACGAAGCTGTAAAGCTCGTGGAATAAGCGGACCTGTTCAAGCCCGGAGGGACTCAATGATCTGCACGGCCCTGGGATGAATTGCTGCGAACTTGATGAGGCGCTCATTTTCGTTTGGGATGCTGAGTTCGACTCTTATGCTGTTTTCGGGAAGGATTTCAGGCCAGCGGTCCGCCCACTCCAAAACAACGACCCCTCCTGCGTATAGATACTCTTCCAGACCTGCTGAAATAAATTCAGCAACATTTCCAAGCCGATAGACATCAATATGGTAGAGAGTGACCCTGCCTTCGTACTCATTTACAAGGGCAAATGAGGGGCTTGTGACAACAGTTGCCGGGTCAACTCCAAGACCAAGGGCAATTCCTTTGGTAAGCCATGTCTTGCCGCTCCCCAGCTCTCCAACAAGCCCAACAACGTCACCTGCGGTCAAAAGAGAGCCGAGGCTCTGGCCCAGGCGAATCGTCTCTTTCCCGGAATTTGTTATTATCTTGAATTCTTTTATCATTTAGCTCTATTTTATGACCCGGATCTCAGCCCACTGCAAGGCTTTGAATTAATTCAACGGCTCTCTGTTGCTGCAAGATCTCAAGGCTTCGTAACGGCACCGGAAAGAAAAATTGTATTCTATACTATAGGGAGTTGTAGAAATCAGCATGAGGGGGTGGAGCCTCTAAAGGCCATTCCCCCTGTGCCAGGCAGGCGGTTAGCAGAGGGACGGTGTCAAGCAACTCGCTGGCCAGTACACCTGACTGCCCCATATCCTCGGCAAGCGCGTCTGCAGCCAGGCCGTGGACATACACTCCCGCAATTGCCGCCTTGGATAGCGGCCATCCCCTGGCAACAAAACCCGCAATCAGGCCAGTTAAAACATCACCAGAGCCTCCACTGGCCAGAGCCGGATTACCCGTTGGATTAAGGTGTACCTCTCCCCCTGGCTCTGCGATCACTGTTCTGGCACCTTTGAGGACCAGAATACAGGCATGGGCTTGGGCAAACTCGGCAGCAATTTCCACGCGGTTCTTTTGAACCTCAGCAGGTGTTGAAGAAATTAGGCGCGCCATTTCTCCGGGGTGAGGGGTGAGAATGGCTCTTGTTTCTTTGTGGCCAAGAGCTTCCAGCTCGCCTGGAAGGGCATTCAGGCCATCAGCATCAATTATGACAGGGAGCGGACATTGAGCTATAATCCGCCTTACAAGCGCCTTTGTTTCCTCGCGTGTGGAAAGCCCGGGACCAATAGCCAGGGCGGTTTTCCCTTCCATAAGCTGGTAGATATGCTTTTCGGCATCCATTGAGAGCGTACCGTCTCCTGTTTCAGGCAGGGGGAAGGTCATGGCCTCGGTTAGCTTATTTTCAAGTATGGGATTCAGGCTACCGGGGATGCCAACGGTAACAAGTCCCGCCCCGGCTCGGAGAGCCCCAAGAGCGGTCATGGTGGCAGCGCCTGTCTTTCCGGTTGATCCGGCAAGCACCAAGAGATGCCCGCGCCTGCCTTTGTGCACATCCGGTTTTTCTACATTGAACAGGGAGCTGAATTCACTTGGTTCGACTATACTGATTTTGCCGGGTACGGTATCAGCTACTTTGCTCGGAATCCCGATATCAACTCTCATGAGTCGTCCTACAAAGTGCGCCCCTGGAAAAACGAACTCCCCCAGTTTTGGAAAGCCGAATGTAACCGTCAACTCTGCCTTTATTGCCACGCCCATGACCTGCCCTGTGTCTGCATTCAGTCCCGAGGGAATATCTATTGACATAATTGGTTTTTTGGCGGAATTGGCATCTTGGATAACCTGTTCGTAGAAACCTTTGACAGGAGCGTTTAAGCCGGTTCCAAAAATGCCGTCAACTATATAGTCGCAACCAGAGATTAGCCGGCGATGCTCTGCCCATGCTGCAGAGTCAGGGACTTCAAGGATATCCAGCCCCATACGGGTAAGTACTTCAAAGTTGGTTAGAGCATCACCCGAGAGCTTTTCAAATTTTGAGAGAACAATGACTGTTGTCTTAAACCCCAGCTCATTAAGATACCTGGCAATGACATAGCCATCTCCCCCGTTATTACCACGGCCACAAAGAAAAAGGACATGGGAGCCGACAAGGGGTTTAAAATGATCCAGGAACAACTTGGTAGCACCCCTTCCAGCATTTTCCATGAGAACAGCGCCGGGGATTCCCAGTTCCTGGATGGTAACTCTGTCCATTTCTTGTATTTCTGAAGCCTTAACCAACCTCAATGTTCTTCTCCAACACCACGACAGCCACCCCAAACTGCCCCTCGTCAGAGAGGCTGAGATGAAAGCGTTTAATGTTTTTCTCCTGGCAGATTTCAGAAGACCTGCCCTTGACCCTCAGTTCGGGCTTTCCTCCTTTTAGATGAAAAACTTCTATATCAGACCACCTCACACCTTTTCGCATTCCGAGGCCGAGGGCCTTGGAAAAAGCTTCCTTGGCGGCAAAATGAAGAGCATAAGATGAGGCTGGATGGGGCCTTTTGCTGCATGTTTCAATTTCGGTTGAGGTAAAGACCCTCCCGGTAAAACGCTTTCCCCACCTTCTCAGCACTGCCTGCATACGGCCTATGTTAACAAGGTCAATACCTATACCATAAATCATGGGCCTAAAAATCTCTCACAAGTTCAAGCATTTCTCTTACTGCTTTTTCAAAACCCACGATCACGGCTCGTGCAACGATACTGTGGCCAATGCTGTATTCTTCGATCAGGGGAAGGGACTTGAATCTTTTTATGTTAACGTAGTTAAGGCCGTGACCCGCGCTTATGCCCAATCTAAGAGCAGAAGCTTTATTCACTGCTACTCCGATACGCTCAAATAGCTCGCGGGCCTCGCTCTCGGAGTGAGCCTCCGAGTAATGACCCGTATGAATTTCCACGATATCTGCGCCTGCCTCATGGGCTGCTTCTATCTGGGTGGGGTCCGGGTCAACAAAAAAGCTCACCTGAATACCCTCCTGCTTTAATTGGTCAACTGCTTTCTTGTAGTGCTCAGGGTTGGCCCTCACATCCAGCCCGCCCTCTGTTGTAAGCTCTTCTCGCCTTTCAGGCACAAGGGTGACCAGGTCAGGCTTGGTACTTGCAGCAATGTTAAGCATTTCGGACACTGCCGCCATTTCCATGTTCAACTTGGTCTTAACTGTCTGGCGAAGCAGGGCAAGATCTCTATCCTTTATGTGCCTTCTATCCTCTCTGAGATGGCAGATAATTCCATCAGCTCCGGCCAGCTCAGCAATCCCGGCTGCCAGAACTGGATCAGGCTCATTTATGCCGCGTGCCTCTCGAACAGTAGCCACATGGTCCACATTAACTGCTAGGCGTGCCATTTTATCTCCCTCCATGCAAGACATTCACAAGACGTTCATGAATTTGAAAAACATCATATCATTCTGGCTTTTTCCCATAACCCTATTGCATCTTTTTAGAAGGCAAAAATGTTACCAAGAATATAAAGTGAAATCCCTGTTACATCTCCTTGATAAGGGCCAAAAGCCTTTCTTCTTCCTTGAACATCAGCGTCGCATCCTCTGGAGACTTTTCGTGATCGTAGCCAAGAAGGTGCAGAATTCCGTGAATAAGAAGGCGAAAAAGGGTTTCCTCCAGGGATTCCCCGGATTCATTTGATTCGTCCACGGCCCTTTCCACGGAAACAACAACATCTCCGAGAAGGTTTGTTTCTACAAGGGGAGGTGGCCCTCCCGACATTGGGAAAGCGAGCACGTTAGTAGGTCCTTTCCTTTTCAGATAGCGCTGGTTCAGTTCGGCAATATGTCTGTCTCCTGTTAGAAGAACACTGAGTTCGCAATCTTTACAGCCCAAGTCTTTTAAGACTTTTGTTAACTTCTGCACTATCTTCCGGCTTTTCAGGCCCGGAATCTTCTGTTCCAAAAGAACCTGTATTTTCATTCTTCGCCTTTTTTGAAGTCTTCTGCGCAGCTTCAGGATATTCTATGCGGTGGTGGAAAATTCCGCTCAACGTTTTGTTGAAACCCTTGGCGATTTCATGTAAATCTTTCAGAGTCAACTCACACTCATCCAGTTGCCCGTCTGAAAAAGCCTTATTAATAATCTTCTGCACAAGACCCTGAATGCGGGCAGGGGTGGGATCACTGAGCGTTCTTGAAGCTGCCTCCACCATATCAGCCAACATTACCAGTCCCGCTTCCTTTGTTTGAGGTTTAGGGCCGGGGTATCGAAAGTCTTCTTGGTTTATTTCCACAGGTTTCCCTCCTTTGGGCACCATGCGGTCCTTTGCTTTTTGATAAAAATAGGAGATCAAGCTCGTGCCGTGGTGTTGTTGAATGATATCGCTGATTTCTCTTCCGAGCTTGTACTTTGCGGCGAGTTCCACGCCATCCTTTACATGGGAAATCAAAATAAGGCTACTCATGGAAGGAGCAAGTTTTTCGTGTTTGTTCTCAGTCCCCATTTGGTTTTCTATAAAGTACAGCGGTTTTTTCATCTTTCCTATGTCATGATAATAGGCGCTTACCTTTGCGAGCAGAGGGTTGGCATGTACAGCCTTGGCCGTTGCCTCAACCATGTTGCTGATTATGACGCTATGGTGGTAGGTTCCGGGTGCCTGCACCATTAGTTCTCTAAGTAGAGGCTGGTCCAGGTTTCCAAGCTCCAGCAACTTTATGTCGGTGGTAAAACCAAAGGCCATTTCGATCAATGGCAGTATGCCTGTCACAATAACGCCGCAGAGAAGGCCCCCGGTGAATCCGGAAGCAGATGCCACAACAGATTCAACTGAGTAGATTGAGCCGTTAACCATTTTAACAGCCGGTGCCAGGATCATGCCTATGAGTCCAACAACCAAGCCTGTTTTGATAAAAACACCTCGTTCCCGGCAACTCCGCACTCCGTAGGCTGCCACTACACTTGTAGTGAAAAAGAAAATAAAAAATTCAACTCTTCCTCCTGCAACAAGAGATGCAAGAACTGAGATGACCAGGGAAAATGTCACGCCCATGAGTGTTCCCTGAAAAACGGATATCAACATCGCGCCGGAGGCAACCGGCATGGCAAAAAGGAGTGCCTTGGAGGACAAGTGAGTAAACCCTCTGGCAACCTCTTCGGCTACAAAACCATATGCCCAGAAGAACACGAAAATAGTGAAAAGTGTAAGTGTGTTAAAGACAAAATTCCTTCCATCTTTCAGAAACAAAGGAGTACTTCTAATGCCAACCAGTTGAATGACCAGAATGAAAAGCCCTATAAGCAAAGCCATCGCAGGTACGCGACCGATTCTTTCAATGGGCTTCTGGGACTTTATTTCCCCTGAGAGACGCAGTAGATGTTGCAGGCCGATTCTTTCACCTTCCCGTACCAGCATTTCACCTTTCTTGATTTTGAAATAGACCGGCTTCACAGATTCTTGGGCAACTTCTTTGCGTAACTCTGTCTCTCTTTGATTAAATGTGAGGTTTGGCCTGATCAGGGATTGAGCCAGATCTATCACTATGCTGGAAAGCTTTGGGTTCTGAAGGTTTTGTTCGAGGTCTTTTTTCTGGCGTTTGATAAAATCCCTCGCTCCTTTAAGGTCAAAGAAGCGCTCAGGGTTGGTCACCCTTGTTTCTTTTCTTGAATTTATGTCATGAAGAATAATTCCCCCCTTCTCAAATTGTTTTTTCAGAATTGACATATTACCCACAATCCCAAGGCGTGAGATCTTGCCTACAAGTCCGATGGTTGCATCTTCAACTTCTGCCGGAAACCCTGATTTTAGGAGCTTAGCGAAAAGCCTTTCATTGGGAGGAATTTCAAGGGTCGCAAAAAATCGGTTCTTGACGACCTCTGTTGAAGACAGGTCAGCACGTACTTCTTGATCAGTGGAATTGGCAGATATCGTTTTCAAGTACTCCCTGCCCATACTAAAACTTTTCCTTATTGCAGGGACAAGGTTTAGGGCGATGTTATCAAAGTCATAGACGCCCAAGACTTTCCTGGCAGCATTTTCCCTGTTTTTCTCAGTTAATGCAGTGTTTTCAATGAGAAAATCGTGGGATGCCTTAATGTCTCTCTCTGCAATGTCTCCCAGATTGTAGACGGGTGGCCTGGTCAGTATATTCGGGAAAAGCAGAACCGCCACAAAAAGGCTGAGGGCAGCGAGGATTATCCACCTCAGACGATCAATCCCCATCCACTTATGAAACAGGGAAGCAAGCTTCCTTTTGAGGGCTAGATCCTTGTTTTTAAAAGTTCCAGATGACTTGCCTTTTGGCAGGGGTTTCACTTTTGTCTTACTTGAAACATTCATGGCGTTTTTGTAGAAAATCAAAATCAAATTGGGCCAGGATGACCTGGCTTCCCTCAATTATTTAAAATAATATTTTCCCATGTAACTACTTGGACTTTTTGCTGGCCTCGGTCCTCTCATAGGCATCAATGATTTCTTGAACCAAGGGATGTCTTACAACATCTTCTCTGGAAAAGTAAACGAATTTGATTCCTTTGATCCCTTGCAGAATATTCCTTGCCTCAATAAGCCCCGATATCTTGCCCTGAGGGAGGTCAACCTGGGTGACGTCGCCTGTGATTACAGCCTTTGAGCTGAATCCAAGCCGCGTTAGAAACATTTTCATCTGCTCTGTTGTTGCATTCTGGGCTTCATCCAGGATAACGAAAGAATCGTTAAGTGTTCTGCCCCTCATGAAGGCCAGAGGGGCAACCTCTATGACGCCTCTTTGAACAAGGCGAGAAGCATCTTCAAAGTCCATCATATCGTGTAGTGCGTCGTATAGCGGCCTCAGATAGGGGTTCACTTTCTCATACAGATCTCCCGGCAGAAACCCCAAATGTTCGCCGGCTTCAACTGCAGGTCTTGTGAGCACAACGCGCTTAACTT
The DNA here is from genome assembly GCA_019310485.1 of Deltaproteobacteria bacterium. Taxonomy (GTDB): domain Bacteria; phylum Desulfobacterota; class DSM-4660; order Desulfatiglandales; family HGW-15; genus JAFDEF01. Next base: position 34,009 of record JAFDEF010000025.1, read on the forward strand.
CCTTCTTTACGAGAGAGGCGATGGCCATTGCCATTGCCAGATAAGTTTTCCCTGTCCCTGCAGGACCAATGCTGAATACAATGTCAAATCTTCTTATACTGTCAATATAAGCTTTTTGGTTGATACTTTTCGGGGTGATAACGCGCTTACTGGAAGTTATGTAGATCTTATCAAGGAATATTTTCTTAAGATTTGCAGAAATATCATTGCTCAGGATTCTTACAGCGTACTCTACATCGTTCTCATACAGGGGGTAGTGTTCCTCAAGGAGTCCATAGAGTTGCTCGAGAACCTTTTCAGCCAGTTCTACCTCCCAGTCTCCACCCTGAAGGGTGAGCCGGTTGCCTCTGACCGCAACTGAAAGGCCGATTTTTTTCTCGATTGTGTGAAGGTGTATATTATGCTCACCACAAAGCATCCTGAACAGGTCGTGGTCAGGAAATGTGAGCTTCTTGGTCTTCTCAGACTCCTGTGGTGCCAAGTTTTTGCTCAATATGTTACTCGCCTTCGTTCAAACGAGTTTCCCGGCAGCTTAACCCAGGTTTTTTTAGCCAGTGACGATGGACAGCCCACCCTGCGCTCTTGCGGACCTTACCCGTGGTGTCTGAGTTCAAGTGCCCGGATTTTTCACCGATTCATGCTATCACCCTGGAGTGAAGCATGAAAGCAAAATCTTAGTACCACAGCACGGGTCATCATGCAAGAAAGAAAAGACGGGACAAAAACCGGCCAATTTGAAACTGAGTACAGCGTGTCCTCTTGCAGGGAACTGCCAGCATTTCAGAGAACCTGCAGGAGGTGCCTTTCTATTTCCTCTCTGGGCAGAGCCCCCACAAGTCTATCGACCTGGTTTCCATTTTTAAAGAGGAGCATTGTCGGGATACTCTGTATGCCGTACTTCGAAGCTGTGAGGGAATTTTCATCCACATTCAATTTGGCCACCTTGAGACGTCCGGCATATTGGGATGCAAGGTGGTCAAGGATTGGAGCCACCATACGGCACGGCCCGCACCAGGGTGCCCAGCAGTCCACAAGTACAGCGCCTGGAAATGAAAGAACTTCCTCCTGGAATGTTCCATCCGTGACGTGCACAGGCCGATCATAGTAAATCAGTGGGGCTTTGCATTTTCCACAGACCGGCCTGTCTTGCAGCCTGTTTGTTGGGACCCTATTTTTTGCACCGCACTTGGTGCACCTGATAATAACACTTTCCTGATTCATGATCGCTCCAATTGCCTCTTATCAGCAATCAGGGCATAATCTGCGGCCAAGCCTCCGTGAGAACCCATTCCATTAGTATTCAGGAGGCATGTCCCGAAGCTGGGCAAGAGAAAATACAGGCCCATCTTTGCACACGTATTTGTCTCCAATGTTACAGCGGCCACACAGGCCAATACCACATTTCATGCGCATTTCAAGAGAGAGAATAATCCTCTCCGGGGGAAACCCTATCTTTTCCAGCACAGGCTGGGTGAATTTGATCATAATGGGTGGTCCGCAGACGATGGCAATTGCATTATCCGCGGTCTTGATTTTCTGTTCAGTTATGGTAGGCACAAAACCTATGTTGTATTTCCAGGTGGGGTCCTGCGTGGCGTCCACCGTGATGTGCATATTTATGTCGTCTCTTTTTTCCCACTCTTCGAGTTCCTGCTTGTAAAGAAGCATTCCAGGGGTTCTAGCTCCGTAAACCACGGTTATATCTTCATATTTGTTGCGGTTTTCGGGGTGAAGCATGTAAATAATGCTTGAGCGCAGTGTGGTAAAAGCAAAACCACCGCCGATGATAACGATGTTCTTCCCCTGCATTTGTTCCCATGGGTAGAAGTTCCCCAGTGGCCCCCGAATACCCATGGTTTCACCTTCCTTCATGTTATGCAGGTGACTGGTTACCAGGCCCACTTTATTGACCGTAAATGTCAGGTAGCCCTTCTCAGTAGGGGAGGAAGCTATACCTATAGGAATCTCTCCCTTGCCCGCAATAGAGAGTTCCGCAAACTGCCCAGGAAGGTAAGAGAATTTTTTTTCATGTTCAGGGTTTATAAAGGAAAACGTGAATGTCTTCAGATTCCTGTCCTCTGTTTCAGTAATGATTTTTTCTATCCGAACAGGATAAGGAAGATAGGGATTTTCCAAAGAAGCGCCTCCTGTTTTTCAGAATATTAGGTTTTTTTGGCGAAACGATAAATTGGGAAATAGCAAAGCCTTTTTCAGTAGCCATTCATCAATTCAAAAACTTCCCTTATGTCAATGTTTACAGGGCAAAACTGCACGCACCGACCGCACCCCACACATGCTACGCCGTTGCCGTATTTGTCCACGTAGTATTTTAGCTTGTGCATGAATCTCTGGCGAACCCTTTGAACCTTTTTCTCGCGCGGATTATGGCCGGACCCATGCAGGGTAAAAAGGGGAAACATGCATGAATCCCAGTTTCTTATCCTATCTCCTTCCTTCCTAAAAACCTCGTCCTGTATGTCAAAGCACCAGCATGTCGGACAGAGATAGGTGCAGGTTCCACAATTAATGCACGGGAATGCGATTTTTTCCCAGAAAGGTGCATCAAACAGCTCGATTTCCGTCTTTTCCTTTAACCTGTCAGTAGGGACTGATGAGGAAATTTTCCCCAGGGCAGCTTCAGCTTCAAGGGCAGCCTTCTTCAAAGTCTGTTCGCTGGCTTCCTTTCCTGATCCGATCTTGTCGAGGAATTCTATACCTTTCTCCGTTATGGCCTTTGCAAGAAACCGATCTCCCAGGTCATGAAGCAGTATATCAAGGCCCTTTTCGCTGAAAGGGCCCCCGCCCACTGAGGTGCAAAAACAGGTAGAACAGGGCTCGTTGCATCCAAGGCCCACAAACGTGGTTGCCCTGTAGCGTCGTACCCACCAGGGGTCCTTGTATTCCGGGTTATCAAAATTGACGTTCACGATCTGAAAAGCATGGGCGTCACATGGCCTGATTCCCACTACGGCCTGGGGGGGAAAATCCTTGGGGGCTTCCTTGAGGATATGAGCATCAGGGCTGGTTTCATCAAGGGTGTATTCGAACATTCGTTCTGACTGCGGAAAAACTATAGATTTTGGAGACAATCGTGTATTTTGAAAGTCAAAGTCAGGCTCCATATTGTTGTCCAGAACGGTAAAATTATGAAAATCTTTCTCTTTGGCAGGCACAAAGATCTTCTGAGATTTGCTGAGCTCCCTTAACGCCTTGTCCCACTCTTTCTTGGTGAATAATCTGCCTTTCATAAGCCCTACCTTTAGTTCTCAGAGAATAAAGTCATTGTAATCGTCAACACGGTATACATCCAGTGCAGGCCTTTGCTCCAGGGTCAGACCCGCCTCCCATTGGAAGAGTTCGAGGGTGTCCTTGTTTAACTTCTTCGTAAATTGTCTTACTGGAATAGCCACCGGACAGACCCTTTCGCAGGCCCCACAGTCAGTACATCTGCCTGCGCAATGGAATGCCCTCAGGAGGTGAAAGGTCATGGTATCAACCGGGTCAATGCTTTTTCCAACCCATTGTGGTTGCGATTCATCAACAAAACATGTGGGGCAGTAACAAAGAGGACACACATTTCGGCACGCATAGCAGCGAATGCAGGAAGAAATCAGTTGTGTAAAGAAATCCTGCTTTTCGCTGGGACTCATTTTTTCAATTGTCTTTACATCCGCAAAAACATCCTCCGCTTCCTGTTCCTCCACAGGCTCGGCCACCATCTCATCGTATTCCACGGGGTTTCGGTGACGGCACACAGAGCAATTGTCCTGAAGGAAATCTTTCTTTGCGAATTTTTCTTCAAAATCCTTGCCTATTACCAAGAAGGTATCCTTGTTTTCCTGAACCTCCTTTATCTCTTTGCCGTTAACGGCCCGCTTCACCGCGCGGTGATCGATCATTCCAGTGCACGGGATACCAACAATGTAGAGCTGCTCGCGTTTTACCTGGTTTTCGATAATATGCGTGACAATATTCCTCGAGTTGCAACCATTGGCGACAATACCGATTCTATCCGTTCTCTTGGTGAGATAGTTGCACAGATTCAGACCACAGTGACTATCCCAGTGCAGGACGTCAGTCTGGGCTGGATCGGTCACAAGTACGGGCTCATTCATCATGGGTACGGAACCTTTCCTGTAGCCGATAAAAACATCTACCGTCCCTTTCTCAAGCAAGCCCCTAGCAATTTCTCTGATTTTGGGTGTGTACTCTAGCATTCCTATGCCACCTCGGCTCTCTTTTTTATGAAATAGGAAGCCGGCCCTGCTTCCCTGACAGAGCGAATAACCTCATTGGCGACTTCCACAAACTTGGTCGCTTCGGCAGAGGATATCCAAGAAAAATGGAGCCTGCCCGGCTCCAGACCTGTGTGTTCCAGGAGGTTTTTCAAAAGAGCGAATTTACGCCTTGCGTAATAATTACCTTCCAGGTAATGGCAGTCTCCGGGGTGTCACCCCGAAACCCAGACACCGTCGGAGCCGTGTCTGAACGCAGCGAGTATAAACTTGGGACTTACCCTTGCAGAGCACGGTACCCGAATAATCCTGATATCAGGGGGATATTGGAGTCTGCTTACTCCTGCCAGGTCAGCAGCACCGTAGCTGCACCAGTTACACAGAAAGGCCGTAATCTTTGGATGCCACTCGTTCATCACTAACTCCTGCTTGTTCTCCTCGAACTTGTTCTTGATTCGGAAAATACATTTCCCGGAAAAATGATCTAAAGTTCGTTGATCATCGCCATAATCTGTCCCTCTTCAAATCCTCTCAGGTTGAGTGCCCCTGAACGGCACGAAGCAACGCACAGGCCGCATCCTTTGCAAAGCGCGGGGTTGATTTCCACCTTTCCGGCAAAGGGGCCTTCTTTGATCCATGACGGGGCTGAATAGGGACAAATATCCATGCATACCCCACAAGCGCTGCAAATCATGGGGTTTGAATATGCCACCATACCGCTTACGGTAATCTTCTGCTGCGCCAGTAGGGTTACGGCTCTTGAAGCTGCAGCCTGTGCCTGTGAAATAGATTCATCTATGGGTTTGGGGTAATGCGCCATGCCGCAAAGGAAAACCCCGTCAGTGGCAAATTCGGAGGGAGCAAGCTTTGGGTGCGCTTCCACAAAGAATCCGTCACTGTTCATTGGAACCTTGAAAAGCTGGGCCAGTTTTTCATCCTTGTGCGGAACAATGGCTGCTGCAAGGATCAATAGATCGGCCTTTATAAGTATTGGGCGCTGCAAAATGATATCCTGAACCTGGATTTCAAGCCCGTCTTTTTCCAAGGCAACATTAGGCTTTTGCTCCAGGGAGAACCTGACAAAGAAAATGCCCGCCTCGCGTGCCTTCCTGTAAAGAAGCTCTCTTTCTCCGTAAGTCCGTATATCACGGTACAGGATGTACACATCCATATCAGGATTGATTTCTTTGAGGTGAAGGGCACTTTCAATCGAATGGGTACAGCATACCCTGGAACAATATGGTCTCTGAGGTTCTCTCGAACCCACACACTGAATGAATACGGCTGTTTTGGTATTCTTCAAGGTTGAATCGTTGCTTATAAACCTTTGATCCAGCTCGAGGTGCGTGAGAACGCGGGGATCTTCTCCGTAAAGGTATTCCTTCGGTCTGTACTCTGAGCACCCTGTGGCCAAAACAGCAATACCGTGCTCGACCTCCCCCTGCATTTTTCCGGATTTGAAAGTGGATTTGAAATTACCTACAAAACCCTGCACATCTGAAAGCTCGGCATTCAGATTAACCTCAATGTTCCTGTCTGCTTCGATAGATTGAATCAAGTTTGCAATGTTTTTCTGAATATCTTCTCCCTTCCATGTCTTGTAAAGCTTTAGGGCTTGACCTCCAAGAGAAGGCCCTTTTTCCAGCAGGGTTACGGGGTACCCCAGTTCGCTCAGCGCCTTGGCGGCAACCATGCCTGATACTCCGCCTCCAACGACAAGGGCTCTCTGGTTAATCTGGAGCTCACTCTCGGGCAAAGGTTCCATAAGGGCCACTTTGGCCACAGCCATCCGAACCAGGTCCTTAGCTTTTTCCGTTGCCTCCTGGGGGCTACCTTGATGAACCCAGGAGTCTTGGTTGCGGATATTGGTCATTTCAAAAAGGTACTTGTTGATGCCGGCACCAGCGATTGTTTCCTGGAAAAGGGGTTCGTGGGTTTGTGGTGTACAGGCAGCCACAACGATTCTGTTAAGGTTTTTCTCTTTGATTACTTGGGCTATGGTCTCCTGGGTATCCTGCGAACATGTGTAGAGGTTGTCTGTGGCATATTCCACATATGGGAGTGAGGCTGCATAATCTCTCACTGCCGGGACATCCACTACTCCTCCAATATTGATTCCGCAATGGCACACGAATACGCCGATACGGGGTCTTTCCCCCCGCACATCCTTTTCTTGTGGCGCCTCTTTATGCCTGGTGAGGGTGTTTCTTGCCTTGCTCAAAATGGCTCCGGCCTGAGCTGCAGCCGAACTGGCCTCAATGACGGATTGGGGAATGTCTTTTGGCCCCTGAAACGCACCACACACATAAATGCCTTTTCTTGACGTGGAAACAGGGCGAAAAGAATCAGTCTCACAAAACGCGGAGGCATCGAGCTGGATGCCAAGCTTGCGGCCAAGCTCAATGGACTCCCTGGGGGATTCAAGACCAACAGAGAGAACAACCATTTCAAAAAGCTCGGATTCGAGGTTTCCTGTCTCTGTCACGTACCGGATCCTTAAATCATCGCTTCCCGGAACCTCCTCCACTGAGTGTACACGAGAGCGAATAAATCTGATGCCGTGCTTTTCTCTGGCATCATCATAGTATTTCTCAAAATCCTTCCCGTGAGTGCGCATGTCCATATAGAAAATCGCACAGTCAAGCTCCGCCCCT
>JAFDEF010000097.1 GCA_019310485.1 Deltaproteobacteria bacterium
CTTGTTTTCCCCGCGCGCTCCTGATCGTTTCAAGGGGTAGTTAAGCCTTGCAGGGTGATAAAAATACTCGATTACGTTTCTCCGTCTTGGGCATCCTTTTGTAATTGAATATGATGATCTTGTGCCCGGAAACTCTTTATCCGGATCAACTGAAACGAGACGGTCAGCCTCAATTGTAACAGCAAGTCTGCACGCATTATGGCACTGCATGCAAACAACCTTCCTGATCATCACACCTAACTCCCAGTACACCCATAAAATCTGCAATTCATATTAACCAAAACCTATCAAGGACTTAATCCAAATTAGGAACCCCATGAAATAGAGTTTCACTTTGAAAACTCGCTATCCCCCCTTACCTTTACCTGTCCACCCGTACACCAGCCTTTTCCCTATCCCATGTATCTTTGGTCAAGCCCCGGTCCCTCAGCTTGTACTTCTCAATCTTCTGGTTGGGTGTTTTTGGAAAATCATCCATGAACTCCACATACCGCGGAACCATATAATAAGCCATCCGATCCTTGCAGTAACTTATAAGTCCTTCGTGGCTGAGTTTCCAGCCCTTCTTGAGTATAACGCAAATCTTAACCTCATCCTCAGTCATCTCCTTGTCCTTGATGGCAACTGCTGCCGACTCCAGAACCGCCGGATGGGAGTTCACGACGTCTTCTACTTCATAGGAGGAAATATTTTCACCCCTTCTCCTAATAGCATCCTTCTTTCGGTCTACAAAATAGAAATACCCCTCCTTGTCTTTGATCCCATAGTCCCCCGTGTGATACCACAGGTTCCGGAAGGAGGCCAACGTTTCTTCTGGCATATTGTAATAGCCTTCCATCTGGATGAAGGGCAATCTTCCCCGCACCACAATTTCCCCTTTTTCACCTGCCGGGCATTCCATGTCATTATCGTCAAAGATACGACAATCGTACTGTGGCAATGCCTTTCCGCAGGACTCGGGTCTGGTTTCCTCATCAAAGGGAGAGACAATACATATACAGGTTTCCGTGGCACCATACATACCTATTAGTTTCACGCCAAAGCGCTTTTCGAACTCCAGGGATTCAGGGATAAGTGGGACGGAGTTGACCACCTTGAGAGTATTGTTAGCATCATCCGGTTTGGGCTTCTGCTTCATGAGGAGAACCAGAATCGACCCCATCACATTGGTGTGCGTCGCCTTGTACCTGGCAATCTCATCCATGAACGTGGTCAGGCTGAACCTCTTTCCCATGCTGAACGTTGCCCCGGCCATAAGGGCTGTATATATGGAGGTAATGGAAGCGTTAGCATGAAAGAAAGGAAGACAGGAGTACAAAATATCGTCGCTACAATGCCGCATCCAGTGGATCGCAGATATCGCGTTGTAGTAGTAGTAATGGTGGCTCAGGACCGCCCCTTTGGATGGACCCGTGGTTCCCGAAGTATAGAGTATCGACATCGGATTCTGCGGATCGACTTTGAGGCGTGGAGAAGCAGTAGATCCCAGCATCAGCTCTTCAAATTGCACCAATTGGGCATTTTTGAACATGACTTTCTCGTTGTAATCCGCATTTTCTTTCACGCTGACAATCCTGCCAACCCTTTTGATGCCGTCCTCTACAAACCTAAACCGCTCCAAGAGGTCGTTATCCACAAATGCAATAGTTGCTTCCGAATTGTTGATGATATACTCGAGAAGTTTCCCTTTTAAGGCAGGGTTCATGGGCACCATAAGGGCCCCGATCTTTCCGAGGGCAAACCAGGAATAAATGAATTCAATCGAATTCTTCATCATGAAGCAGATCTTATCTCCCTTCTTAACGCCCATTTCGAGTAAGGTGTTCGCAACACGATTGACGTTCTCATCCAGCTCCCTATAACTTACCTCCTGATCTTGGTACATGAAAAAAGTCTTATCTCCTAGCTCACTAGCCCTTGCCTCAACAATATACGGTAGCGTCCTGTTTTGAAACTCCAGCTCATAGCCTGTATTATAGTAATGCTGCACCCTTACACCCTCCCTTACTGGGCTCATTAATTTGTTAATCACTAGTGCCCTATGGGTTCACTTTCTGCACGGTGAAAATCCAAGCTATTTCCCTTGAACCAACTTGAAAAAACACTTGATCCAAATTTCGCCCTCTACAGCCCCACAAGATAAAAAGCAGCTCTTTGGAGGTTTGACACGAGTATCAAAAAGTAGTATTCTGTACCATAATTTGATATCTTCCTAGCAGGGAAAAAAATCGAAGTCAAGTAAAAATTTTTAACATTTCCTCAACCGGCCCTGCTGCATCGCTTTGGGGCCATGAAGAAAGGAAACATCCTGTAGGGTTTTCTTGCTACCTTTGAAATTCACTGCCATTTTAGCATGTTGGCCATGGGAATCTCACTCGAAAAAGGGCCGTAGTATAGATAGTAAAGAACCCCGTGCTTCCGCAAGGGGTGTCCAGTGTTGATTTTTCATGAAAAAAGTCAGGGAAGGTTTGGTTTGCCCGCTTTCCTCCCTACTTTGTACGGCTTTTTATAAGCAAAACCCCTATTGAGAGGAGGTCTCCATGGCTGAAGCTTGATGGTTTCATAGAGAGCCGCATTCCTTAAAATACTAGTGCGAGGTGACAAGCAGAAGTATAACTATATCTAAACATCATTTGCATTCTGCTTCATCCCTCCTCCTTATTGAGGAAAAGGGGCTTGCGGCTTCTTGTGAAAATTTACAAAGGAGGTGCTCATGAAAGGATATGTACAGGTTTATACCGGCGATGGAAAGGGTAAAACCACTGCGGCCTTTGGCCTCGCACTGCGGGCAGCAGGGGCTGGACTTAAAGTGTTTATTGGACAGTTTTTGAAAGGGCAACACTATAGTGAACTGGATTCCATCGCGCGGTTTTCTGACGTTATCACATTAAAGCAGCTTGGCAGCGATTGCCTAATTCGTAAGCATCCAGAACCGGAAGATGTCCGGGCTGCTCGCGATGGGCTTGAAACAGTAAAAGAGGTGCTCGCGTCAGGTGAATACAGCGTTGTTATACTTGACGAGGCAAATGTTGCTGTCCATTACGGGTTATTCCCTGTCGAGGAATTGCTTGAACTTATTGACTCGAAAACGGAGGATGTGGAATTGATCATCACCGGCAGATACGCTCATAATAAAATTTTGAGGAAGGCAGACCTGGTTACAGAGATGAAAAATATAAAGCATTATTATGATAAAGGGGTTATGGCCAGGAGGGGGATTGAAAGATAGTGTCCTACCCTAGCTTCTCTTCCCAGTAACTCTTGATTTTATCTCTGTAAGATTTCTCTCTCATAAAAGTGGGATACCGGTATAATAGCCTGGGACGGGAGGAAGTAGTATGG
>JAFDEF010000098.1 GCA_019310485.1 Deltaproteobacteria bacterium
AGGAACTGCTCCCGATCTCGCTTGCTCGAAAATATCGCTTTCCGTTCATTGCCTCTTGAGGTGACATGGTACAAGGCTCCTGGGTACTGGATTCGTAACGGTCTCCCCATTCTCGCTGCCCTTTCTGGTTTTTTTCTTCGTAAGCACTTTTACTACCATCCTCAAACCAGACTGTCAATTGTTGAGACCTGACACCTTTCCCATTTCCCATGGTGGATTCTGAAAGTATTCAAAAGGGCTCAAGACTCTAATGTCGCCTTCATCGTATGAATTTTCCAAGTTACCAACAATCTGGAACGCATTAACTGGCTTTAGTCTCGCGGCATAATACCGCAACCCTCTTGAAATATTGGTCTCTGAATATTTTGCCTCAATGAGCTCTTCAACCAGTCCCTCCTTTATTATAGCAAAGTCCACCTCCCTCCCATCTTTGTCCCGTATGTAACAAAGGTCATACCGATATCCATCTCTGTCTTCCAAAAAATGCAAGCGCTTCAGGAGAGAGGAAGCCACCAAGTTCTCAAAACGTGCCCCCTGGTCTCCCATGACATCACCATTGTCAAAAAAGTATACTTTGGGGGGTTTGAGCACAGATCGGGGGCTCGACTTGGTGTATGGCTTTACAATAAACACAAGGTACATCCTCTCAAGTATCTGGAGCCACATCTTTACGGTCTTGTGGGCGACTTGAAGATCCTGGGCAATATTGGAGATTACAATACTGCTCCCTACACGTTGGCGTAAGATATCTACGAATAAGCGTAAGGTCTGCAGGTCGCGTATGGCCTCTAGATCCCTTATGTCTTCTCTTATGACGCGATCATATCGTTCCCTACGCCAACGCCTGGCTTCCCTTTCATCAAAATTCAAAAAGGGCTCGGGAAACCCACCGAGTATCATAAGCCTCTCAAATGCATCTTCTTGGCCCAGACCATTAGGAAGCTCATCAAGCGTAAACGGATGTAGCCTCCAATAATGGTAACGACCCAAAAGCGAGTCTCCCCCTCTACGGTAAACATCTAACCTGGCAGACCCGGTAATTAGGATGGAGTGCTTGTCACCTAATACGTCATATATACCTTTTATCCATTGTTTCCATTTGGGGAATTTGTGTAACTCGTCAAACACCAAAAGCTCGTGATCTTTGCGCCAATGCCTCTTTAATATGGCCCATCGGTCCTCATCAAAATCCCAGTTGAAATATCGTCCTGCTTGGAAGTGGTTATCAAGTATGGCCCTGGCAAGCGTGGTTTTTCCTACCTGACGCGGGCCCCCGACAAAAACCATTTTCTTTTTTAGGTCATCAATAACATTGGCAATGATATAGCGCATTTGGCTATTTTATACTATAGTTTATTTTAGTCAAGGCTGTTTTGGCCTACCGGTCGGTTTGGTCTAAAACGGAAGCGAGAAATGTTCAATGCGAGAAAGGCGAGAAAGGTTAAAGCAAACTGGCTATGGTCTGTTTGGTTGTTTTGGTGCGGGGTAAATGCCCAAAATCTTTTTATATCTGATTATATCTAAGCTGTCCACTCTACAGCAGTCGTAGTACCTGGTTTGAGAAGTCCTTCAGATCCTTTATGTCATGCTGAATAATGGCATATACCTGCCCGTAATCAATGTCTTATACAGGTGGACAAGCCTGCCTCTGAATTGCGCCATCTGCGCTAATCGATCGGCTAGACCTCGATCAATAAGATGTCCTTCCCCAAGGGACCTGAAACACTCGGCATAGTCTTCCGGGACTCCCTTGAAATGCTCCTGGTCAAGAAAGACCCCAATGTCCAGGTCCCTAAAATGCTTCCCTCGTAAGAAGGAGCCATGGGCATAGGCAAAGAGAATCTCCTTACGGCTGAGCAGGTGTTTTTCCACTCGGCCGAGGAGTTCATCTCTTTTCTTCATTTCCATCTTGTAAGTGACGATTCTACTGCTCTCCAATGTGGCTCACCTTTAGTGGGCTAGGGGGGTCAAATCTTTCATTTTGAAAAATTCGCCTTAGGAGCATTCGGAACGCTTGGAACGTTAGGGGCGTTAGTATCGTCTGATTGGTAATTCAGGGATTTTTTTGGCACGGACCCGCCTGCCAGGCAAGGCACGGGCGGGCAAGTTTCACGGATGACACGGTTTCTTAACGACACTACTTTGAGAGCAAACTGATAGCTCTTATCTTTGAAGAGGTTGGGTTTGTCAGGATTCATGGTTCAGGTTGGAAGACAAGGACTCAAGGGTGAAGACTTAGAACCCCAGCTATTATGTGTTCTTGGATTTCATCCATTCACGGACGTAATCCAAGAAAGAGTACAGATCTTTGAGTCCTTGAAGGTTCTGATATACCTCCTCCCAATCAATCTCCAGATACTCGTGGATTAGGACATTGCGAAATCCAGCCACCGGAGCAAGATGCCGGGCAAAATCTGCAGGGAGAACGTCAGCTTCTCCAAGTCTAAGGATGGCTTCATAGTAATCTCGAGGCTTTTCCAAATGCTCAATGGAAATGATTCGGTTGGCGATATCAATACACGCCTGGGCCGCCACCTCCAAGTTCCTCTCAACGATATCTCTGAGGTACGGGTCCCTAACAAACTCGCTCTTCTCCTTCTCTTTAAGTGGTTCGAGTTTGAGCAAGCACTCTCTGAGTCTTTGTAAGCGCCTTTCGATACCGCTGAATTCCGGCTTCACGATTCTCCTCTTTCTCTCCCAAGATCTCTTGCCGCTGACCGCGCAGGATTGGAAGGTAATCAAAGTAACGGCTTAGGATTTGCGCTTCAAATTCTACCCGTTCCGCCGGGTTTGCCTCGTATAGGAGGCATCCGGTGGCAATGATGTGATACTGCAGTTCTATAGGTGCCTGATTAAGAGCCACAAGATCCACTTGTCCGGTGCCGAGTACCTCGGCCAGTAAATGGGCCAGGAGATATTTCTTCTTATTCGCAGGTTTCCGCGAAAACAAGATGCCGAAGTCATAATCACTTAGGGGGCCAAGGTGTCCTCCTACTTGGGACCCAAACAAGTAAACCAGCACTAAACCAAACCGCGGGCTTGCCTCCGCGAAGAAGGAACAAAGCTTTTTCAGTCGTTGTTTCTCTTGTTTCATTAAAAAAATTTACCGTGCAGTTAACTATAATTGCGGGTAGAAGGTGTCAGGTCTCAACATTTAACATCCCCAATATGTCTCCTGATCTTTTCAACAATCTTCTGAAGTTTTTTATCCTCAGAGATCCGTACCTTGAACCTGCGACTTGATTGGCTCACCGCCGAGCCCCTCATCGAAAAGTGAGCGCCAATTTCCTTTAAACTCACCCCACCAAATTGATGGCT
>JAFDEF010000099.1 GCA_019310485.1 Deltaproteobacteria bacterium
GGCAAGAATCTAGAAACAACAAGGGTGCCAAGGTCAATTGGCAGTTCACAACTGAGGATGCAAGGATAAAACTGGCCAAACTGTATCCGACACTAGACGATTGACATGACACTAATAGTAATAGTACCTTAAATCAATGCGGGGAGAGGAATGCCATATTTCTCTGGGAGGAACAGCCAGAAGCCCACAAGACATTGAACTGCTACATACACTTGGGCTTGAGTTTGCCGAAATCCCAGTCACAGATCCTGAGGAAATTACACGCCTTATACAAGCGTTCAAAGGACTACAAGATGCGCTTGGAATGAGATACCTTTGTCATGGACCCAGGGAAGGGGACCCAAATGACATCGAGAGTCTCGAGAAGAACTATTTTCCCAGAATCAAGGCAATCATAAAAGTAATGAATTACCTGAAAATGTCTCTTTTAACCCTTCATCTGTGGCTGGATCAGCGGTTCGTCAACAGGGAAGCTATTCACTTTAAAATTGGCTTGCTTAGTAGAATCCTAGAATTGGCTGCCAGCGAGCAGGTCACGGTGTGCATTGAGAACCTCAGCGAACGGGCTTCGGATCTGGAACCGGTCTTCAGGGAAATGGCAATGCTGGGCATGACGCTGGATCTTGGTCATGCCCAGCTGCTTTCAGATGTGAACACAAGCTACAGCTTCATGGAAAAATACCCTGAAAGAATCAAACACGTCCATATGCATGACAACTGGGGTGGTAGCTCCTACCACGACGATATTCATCTGCCACCGGGCAAGGGCAGCGTGGATTTTAGGCGCATCTTTTCTGGCCTCAGAAAAATCGGATATTGCAGGACGGTGACTCTTGAACTGAAGCCTGCAGAAATCAAAGGCTGCCTTGGTTTTGTCAAAAGCGTGATATACTGATAATATTGACCCACCGGGCACAAACGCGGGGCGTTGAAACTTTATGCTCTATTTTGTATTGGCACAACTGGTTATGGGAATTCACGTTGTTTGGATCCTATTCATCATACTGGGAGTTGTTTTTGCGTACAAAGGCTCAAAGATTGCTTTTCTTCACGTCGGGGGCTTACTTTTTTCCTTATTTTTGAATATTTCAGGCTGGTATTGCCCATTAACCTATTTAGAAAACTTCCTGCTTTCGCTCTGTGAGCCGTCCTCTGTATTTCCCGGGTCGTTTGTAGCCAGAGTTCTTGATACGCTGATCTATCCTGATCTGCCAGAGAAAGTGATAAGAGGCGGACAAGTTCTTTTTGTCTGTTTCTATATGTTATTTTATCTCAATTATTATAGAAAATACAAAGCAATAAGGCCATCAATTAAAGTTGAACATTAATTGCTGAGGGGACTCTTTTGCTCAAGCACACATTTATTCACATCCAGGGTATTGGCGAGAAAACCGAACAGTATATCTGGAGAAAGGGGATTTACTCCTGGGAACAATTTCTCGAGGCTCAAGAACCTTTGTTCAGCCAAAAGCGTGACACATTTATTCGAAAAGAACTGGAAGAATCGTTCAAGCATCTGGATGATATTGGTTTTTTTCACAGGAGATTTTCCTCCTCAGATATGTGGCGCCTTTTCAGTACCTTCAAGCACAAGGCTGCTTACCTGGATATAGAAACAAGCGGGGGATACATGGGGGTAGACGATATTACGGTTATAGGCATTTATGACGGAAAAAGCGTTAGGAGCTTTGTCAATGGAATTAACCTCCAAGAGTTTGAGGTTGCTATTCCCGAATATGAACTCCTTGTCACATTTAACGGTGCGAGTTTTGACCTTCCTTTTATTCGCCGTTACTTTCCAGGCATCTCCCTTCCTAAAGCGCATATTGACCTCAGATTTTTGTTAAGAAAGCTGGGATACAGGGGAAGCCTAAAAAAGATTGAAAAAGAATTCGGCTTAAAACGTGCTTCCGATATAGAAGGCATGGACGGGTTTGATGCCGTAAAACTCTGGCGTGCGTACCAGTGGGGTGACCACTCATCGTTAGATCTTTTGCTTCACTATAACACTGCAGACATTGTTAACCTTGAGCCGCTAATGGAGAAAGGGTTTGAGCTTATGAAGAAACGCCTGCTCTCAAAAAAGGTTTTTGCCGTGGGGCCGAAAAAAACAGGGAATGCTCCTGAAGCAATATCTGGTTATTGAAAATGGAACGGGTTGTTTTGCACATTGACATGGATGCGTTTTACGCTTCAGTCGAACAAAGGGGTAGGCCTGAGCTAAGGGGTTTGCCAGTGATAGTGGGGGGCACCTCCAGGAGAGGGGTGGTTTCAACAGCAAGTTACGAAGCCAGAAAATTTGGTATTCACTCGGCCATGCCTATTTTTGAAGCGAAAAGAAGGTGTCCGCAAGGTGTTTTTCTGCCGGTTAGAATGGAGCGTTACAAGGAAGTTTCCAGTCTGATTATGGAGATCCTGAATTCATTTTCTCCACTGGTAGAGCAGGTCTCTATTGATGAAGCTTACCTGGATGTTTCCGGCGTAGCGAGACTGTATGGTTCCCCAAAAAGCATTGCTACTAAAATTAAAGAGGAAATCAAGAAAGCAACATCTTTAACATGCTCAATAGGCATAGCACCCAACAAACTTCTTGCCAAGATTGCATCAGATACGCAAAAACCGGATGGTCTCACGATCATTCCTCCGGACAAGCTGCATAGCATTGTCCGCGAAATTGACATAGAAAAAGTGCCGGGAGTGGGGAGAAAGACGTGCCAAAGGCTCGCTTCTCTGGGGGTTAGAAAGCTGGGTGATATCAGAAAATTGGGAGAAAAGGAGCTTCTTAAAGAGATCGGAACCTTTGGTCTCAAACTCTTGGATTTTTCGAAGGGTATTGACTCATCTCCTGTTTTACCCTACACCGAAGCCAAATCTCTCAGCAGCGAGGAAACGCTTGAAAAAGACACGAACAACTTTGAGGTACTAAAAAGGGAGCTTCTCTCGCAGGCGGAAATTGTTGGAAGAAAGCTAAGAAGCAATGGGCTGAAAGGGAGCACTGTGACTTTGAAATTGAAGAGGAGCGATTTTTCTCTAAGTGTCAAAAGCTTGGGCCTTCCCCGACCTACAAATTCTACTGAACTCCTTTACAGATCCGGAGTAAGACTGCTTAAAGAATCCGACCTTTCTGAAAAATTTAGGCTCATAGGATTGGGGGTTTCAAGGCTGAGCTCAATAGAGGAAGGGGAAAAACAACTGGTCCTTCACAGTTTTCCGTGGGTGAATCTATATATTGTGGTTAATTTTACTCCTGTGTTGTAGTATCGCATTGGCCAATTCTTTCGAAGGAGGATGCCAATGCGAGATACGG
>JAFDEF010000026.1 GCA_019310485.1 Deltaproteobacteria bacterium
CTCAAATTCCATGCTTGTTATAACATTGGGGTGCTTTGCGTAGTTGTAAGTTTCATACCTGGAAGGATCAAAGGGCTCAAAGCCGGGTGCCAGTATAATGGAGCCCACCTCCAAAGTGATCTTTTTCTCTTTGTCTTCAAAGTTTATGGCATCAGCCGGGCAAAATTTTTCGCATGCACGACACTTGCCTTTCTGGAAATATATGCAATTATCACCGTCGATAAGGTACTTAAGAGGCACTGCCTGGGGGTATTGAACATAGATAGCCTTTCTCTTCACAAGACCTTTGTTAAACTCGCTGTCCACTTTCCTGGGGCATTTCTCTGCGCAAATTCCGCAGGCGATACATTTTTCAAGCTCCACATAGCGGGGACGTTTGAGCACCTCCACCTGAAAGTGCCCCTCTTCCCCTCTGAGTGCCAATACCTCAGACAGAGTATGCAGTTCAACGTTTAGGTGCCGGCCGACCTCGACCAGTTTGGGGGAAAGTATTCACATGGCACAGTCATTGGTGGGGAATGTCTTGTCTAGCTGAGACATCGCACCGCCAATGGACGGAGATTTCTCCACCAGGTGAACAAAATAGCCGGAATCAGCAAGATCCAGACATGCCTGCATACCGGCTATCCCTCCCCCTACTACCATAACTGAGCCGCGAGGCGCAGTATGTTTCAAAGCGCTCATTGAGTTCCACCTCTCAGTTTTCAAATTTTCGCCAAGTCAAGCACCTGCGGGAGTTTATCTTCCCAGCCCACAGTGGATACCAGGACTCCTGCCAGCCCCATCTCTTTAATACCCTGAATAAGCTCTGCTGCGATCGTGGTACATTCCTTCACCTTGTCAGGTGCTTTTTGAATCCTCCTTATCATTTCTTTTGGAACAGAAATTCCCCTGATATTATGGTCTATGTAACGGGCCATCCCGGCAGATTTGAGCAGCAAGACAGTGGGAATAAGGGCAATATTCCCTGTGTCTACCCGCTTTGTAAATTCCTGGAGGCGATGAAGGTCAAATACGGGATTGGTCACAATGAATTCTGCGCCAAGCTCTATTTTCTTTTTCAGGGCTTCCATCTCTATAGTTAGAAGCCCCCCGGGGGCACCTGTATCAATGCTTGTGCCAACGCAGAAATCTACTGACCCTCGCAATTCCACACCAGCCAGGTCTCTACCGTTCTTAAGCTTGTTAATGGCTTCAAGTATCCCGAGGAGGTCCAGATCATATACGGCTCTAGCCCGAGGATGATCCCCGTGTGTAATGTCCTGTCCCGGAACAACCATGATGTTCTTAATTCCAAGTGCTGCGGCCGAGAGAATGTCAGATTGAAGCGCTAATCGGTTTCTGTCCCTCGGGCACAGTTGAAAAACACTCTCTATACCCTCTCTCTGAAAAAAGGCACATCCGCCAAGTGAACTGGCCTTCAACACAGCATTTGACATTTCCGGGACCACGATAGCATCGATTCTTCCCCTAATTAGATCTGCATTCCTTAGAAGAGGAGAAAAGTCTGCTCCTTTAGGTGGTTCGAATTCCCCAAGAACTACAAATTTCCCAGATCTCAATCTTTCCTGCAAGCCCATGTTCTTTAGCCTCCGGAATTATGAACAGAAAAAAGTGCACTCTCCCAGAAAACCCGTAACCAGTCCTGTGAATAAGCCCGCGTAAAGCGGATAACTGCGTGCTGCTCGCGGGCGAAGGCAGTCTCGTGACTCTAGAAGCGCCGGTTTACCCTTGGGACTGGATTGCCGGCAGAAGAACCCTAAACGTTGTACCTTTGTCAACAGTGCTTTCCACCTCAATTGTTCCGCGATGAGCTTCGACAGCTCCTTTCACTATTGAAAGACCCAGTCCAGTACCAATAACCTTTCGCGTTTTCGGATGCTTGATGCGGTAAAACTTGTCGAAAATTCTCGGCAATTCTTCAGGGGGTATGCCCACCCCGGTATCCTGCACCTTCAGCTCCACGTACTCGCCCAATCCCCTTGCGGTGATGCTGACCTTGCCACCTTCAGGGGAGTAGTTAATTGCGTTGCTGATGAGGTTGTTCAAGACTTCTTCAATGCTTTTCGGGTCTGCCTTAATCATCGGCAAATCGTCAAAAGAAAACTCCAGGCTAATCCCCTGTTCAAGGGCATGCTGTTTAACCAGGGAAACACTATCTTCAATTATTTTTCGTAGATCGATGGGCACATGATGTTGTACATATTTTCCTGCTTCGAGCTTTGAGACATCCAGGAGATCGTTGATAAGTTCCAGGAGAGTGTCAATCTTTCTTGTTCCTCTAGCTACAAAATCACGCTGCTTTTCCTCTAAGGGACCTGCCATGCCTTCCAGCAAAACGTGGTTTATCTGGCGGATCGAAACCAGAGGGCTACGGAGTTCGTGGGCAACCATGTTAACAAAATCGGATTTCATCTGATCAAGTTTCTTGTACTCGGTGATGTTTTCAAGAAGAGAGACAGCACCCACAATGCCTTTCCCCGGGCCCATGAGGGGTGCAGAAACTGCCCTTAAAGTGTTGTTGCCGTGAACGATTTCTTGAATAGTGGCTTCATTCCTGGATGGGCTGCCTTCCAGTATTTGTTTCAAGGTGGAGATGAGCTCCTCCTGGGGCAGGATTTCAGCAATTGGGAAGGGACTTTCCACCTTTCGTGGAGTTTCCGTCAGACGCATTAGCGCAGGGTTGTGCAATACTACTTCCATATTGCGGTTGATTACCATCACTCCATTAGCCATACAGTTTATAATGGTTTTCAAGCGACTTTTCTCCAGGTTGAGATCGTAGAGGTTTCGAGCCTTCTCTTCTCCAAACAACCTGGCTTTTTCTTCAAGCCTTCTCTTTTCTGCAGCTCTTCGCACGGTAAGGAGGAATTGGTCAACCTGAAACGGCTTTGTGATAAAATCATATGCTCCCTTTTTCATGCATTCTACGGCTGTGTCCACGGTTCCATGACCCGTGATGATAATCACCGGGATGTGAGAGTATTGCTTCTGAACCTCCTCAAGAACCTCTTCGCCGCTCATGACGGGCATTTTCAGATCCAGCAGTAAGACATCAACACTTTCCGAGGCAAGGGTTTGCATTGCTGTCTTGCCGTTTTCAGCAGCAAGCACCTTATATCCCTTGCTTCCAAGGACACGCTCGCATCCCTCTCTGATAGGGCGCTCATCATCGACAACAAGAACGGTTATCTCGTCCTTCATCGTTCATCCAATCCAATGAAAACAGGTTCTTCTCCAATAATAAAATCTTGTCCGGAGGATTCTGCAAAAGGCTTAAGCGGAAGCTCAACTTTAAATACGGTTCCTCCTTCTGGCGGGCATGTAAAGGAGAGGTTCCCGCCGTGAATCTTAACGATATTCTGCGAAACACTGAGGCCCAGTCCGGTTCCTTTCCCAACTGGCTTGGTTGTGAAAAACACATCAAATACCTTATCCCAGTGTTCCTTTGGAATACCAGGTCCAGTGTCGGAAACTTTGATGATGAACATAGACCGACTTCGGTCATAACGAGCCCCTATTTCAAGTTTCCCTTTTCCTTCCATTGCATCTGCAGCATTAATAAAAAGGTTGGTGAAAACTTGCTGAAGCTGACTCATCTCACCGAGAATATTCGGCATTTCCGGTTCTATGTTTTTTATGACTTGAATATCTTGGAAATACTCTTTGTTTATCAAGAGCCCGAGACACTTGTTAATCAAGTCCTCGAGAGAAAAGGAAGAAGCCTTTCCTGCAGATTTACGGCTAAATTCCAAGAGTTCGGAAACAATCTTCTTGCATCTTAATGTCTGATCTATGATTTCCTGAATGTCCTTTGCATGTTGGGCGTTGCTTTTGAGATTTTCCTTGAGTAGCTCAGCGTAAAGCAAGATCGCTGAAAGGGGATTGTTGATTTCATGTGCAACACCGGCTGCCATTCTTCCGATTGAAGCTATCTTTTGAGACTGTATAAGTTGTATGTTTGCATCTTCTAGTTCCTTCCTCATCTTGAGGACTTCTCTCATGTCAGTAAAAACTCCAACACTTCCGATCTCCTTCCCGTCTATGGTAATGATTGACGCAGAAAGTGTTACTGGGACTTCTTCCCCGTCCTTGGTTGTGATGGTCATGCTGGTGGGGTTTAGTTTGCCGGGGGGACCGTATTCATCGCTACGCATTTTGCGCATATTTTCTTTAGCCACCTCTATGTCGTAGAAACTGCTAAGGTGACCTCGATCAATAATCTCTCTCGCGGAATAACCAGTAAGGTGTTCCATTCCTTCGTTGAAAATCAGCACATTACCTTTGGTATCTACAACCACGATTCCATCTACCGTGCTCTGTATTACTTTTTCAAAAAAAGTATTGGACTTTTGAGCCTCACGTTGAAGACGAATTCTCTCGGTATCGTCACGTGAAGCTTCCAGTATTTGGACAACCTCACCGTCTTCGTTAAAGATGGGAGCGATAGTGATAACGTCAAAGCGCGTTTCTCCGTTCTTATCTTTGTATTCCTGGTAGGTGCTCACAAGCCCTTTTTTCTTGATTATTTCCAGGTGGTCAATCAAGGAACATTCCCTTCCGAATTCACTACATGGCCTGTCAAGCCCGTACCTTACCTCATAGCAGGGCTTTCCGAGGACATCTTCATAGCTGTGGCCGTATTCTCTGAGAAATGTTTTGTTTACTCTGTGGACTTTCATATCCAGGCCCACGACCATTATCCGATAGGGGAGGGAATCGAGTATAACTTGCGTATGCTCTTCATCCTTGTTTACTTGAGGGTGAATTTGATCGGGTAGGGGACCAGTGCTTGTTTGGGTTCTAAGAATGTTTCGAAGAAGGCTCACTCCCTTGCTGTCAATAAGAGATACCCCTGTGGGTAGCTTCCTCCATATCTTATCTTTCAGAGTGGCCGACTCACTTAACTCAATGATGAGGTCAAGATTTTCAAGACCGAGCAATTCTTCAATATTGGTAGTCGTGAAAAGATTCTTTTGTTTTGCATACTGAAGACCCGGCGCATCGGGGTCTTGGTCAAACACGCCCAGAATTTTTATTACTGGCGCATGAAATTGAGCCTTTTCAAGCAGAGTCAAGAGCTCGTGGCAAGAGTTGCCGCCACCTGCAATGGCTGCCCGGAGAGGGGGCTGAGCTTCTTGGCTCCACTTTTTCGCAGCGAAAGGCTCGGCGGTCATTCAGGCAAGGCCTCCTAGCAGGTCTTTATAGAGGTCCAAGGTAAGAAGATCTCCTCCTTGTTTCATAAGCCTGCGTTTTCGATGTCAGAAACGCTTAAATTCATCCGAGTGTGATTCGAGGTATCGCCACTTTCATCTATCGGTTTTTCTCTATCTTTTTTAGTCGCTGACGCAGTTTTTCCTCGAGATCCACTATTATGAATTTCATTACTTTGCTTTCAGAAACCGGACCCGAATTGTTCCAGCCTCTTCTAAATGCTTCTTCTTTTTTTTCTCGAAATTGCTGAACGCTCTTCGCCATGGACTTCCAGATAAACAACTTCTGGAGAATGTGTCTTTCGGGGGCTGAGAGGTCTTTTTCTGTGTCATACGATTTGCCGGTCCGTGTGATAAAAATCATGTCAGCACGCTTTATCCACTGCTAAGATCATGACTGATATGGTAGGATATATTTTCAAAAACTTCCTGCTTGTTTAAGTAAAAACAAAGCGAAACTTATTGAGGAATAACGGCAGATTCAGGTCCAGGTCAGAAAGCGATTGAGATTTCGCGCGAATCGGAATGCAGTTCGACAAGCAACAATAGTATTCTAAAATAAGGGCAGGAAAAAGTCAGCTACTTTTTCAAGGATCAAACTTTTGGTCTAGGGAGCATCCCGGCTCTTTCGGCAATCTCAGGGACCCTATGCTCCCACTCGATGGCCATAAGGTGAACACCGGCAACACCCTCCATCTCTTTTAGCTCCTGGATCTGCTCAACTGCAAATTTGATCCCTTCTTCCGCAACTTTGCCTTTACCAGCCCCTCTCAGCCTTTTTATGAGGGATTCAGGCACGTCCATACCGGGAACTGCTTTGGCCATGTACTGCGCCATACCTACACTTTTCATGGGAGTGATGCCTGCGAGGATATAGCACCTTTCATGCAGGCCCATATCAACGGCTCTTTTCATGAACCCTCTGAATCTCTGCATGTTGTAAATGCACTGAGTCTGGATAAAATCGGCTCCCGAATCGATCTTCATTGCCAGCCTGTATACCCTGAATTCAAACGGCTCTGCAAAAGGGTTCGACGCTGCCCCGATAAATAGTTTGGGCGCCACGTCGATCTCTTCATCGTTCATGAATTTTTGCTCGTCCCGCATCTTTTTCACCAAGGATATGAGTTGCATGGAGTCTATGTCGTATACGTTTTTTGCCTGAGGATGATTTCCAAAAGTTTGGTGGTCACCTGAGAGGCAGAGCATGTTGCGTACACCCAGAGCATACGCTCCCAGTATGTCACTCTGAATGGCAAGGCGGTTTCTATCCCTGCACACCATTTGAAAATTTGGCTCAAGCCCTTCCTGGATCAAGATAGCACAGGCAGCCCAACTTGACATCCTCACAACCGCAGTTTGGTTATCTGTGATATTTACAGCATCAACTTTTCCTTTCAGGTGGGACAGCTTTTCCCTCAGGTGCTCCACGTTAGCTCCTTTGGGCGGTCCACACTCGCCTGTAAAGGCAAAGTGGCCGGCCTTCAAGACCTTTTCGAGATTGCTGCCTGACTTCAATTCGCTCATTGCACAAGTTCCTCCCTTACGCTCTTTCGAGGACCTCCGTCCCTGGCAGTTCGCCAGTCTTTGGGAGGTTTTGGATCAAGAAGGTCTTTGAGATGTCCTTCCTCCATTTTTTTTCTCACGATTTTATCCCATATGCAGTCTACTTCTTTAGAAATCTCGCACTTCCCGTTTGCCGAGCCTCCGCACGGTCCATGAAGAAGGCTCTTTGAACAGCGCGCAATGGGACACATGCCGTCAAAATAATGGATAATGCAGGTTCCGCAGCCGGCACATCTCTCAGCCCATACACCGTGTTGTATCGCACCTCCAAAGAAGGTGGTATTAACTGCAGGGAAAAAACGCTGCGCTGGATAGGCTTCACTCAAGAACTGGGGGCCGACTCCGCACGCCATGGAGACCACCGCGTCGTATTGTCCCACCCGGTCTTTCACCTGTTCAATGTACTCCGGGTCGCACTGTCGCTCTATGGTCATTTCATCCACGTGTAGGAGGCGGCCCTCCTTTTTTCTGGCAATCCGCAAAATTGACGCAAGGATGCTAACCTCCCTTGCGCCTCCGACATTGCACACTGTCACGCAGCCTTTGCATCCTAGAATAAGAATTTTGTCGCAGTTCTCGACCATTTCTCGTATCTCTGCAAGTGGCTTTCGATTGGCAACAATCATGGGGCTTCACCTCTTCAAGCAGCATTTTGGGGTTTCACGGGGCTGGGGCCAAGCTCTCTAATTCTTTCTGTCATCTCGGTGGCAATTTCTGCAAACCTGGGACCTTCCCCTGCAGAAAGGTTGAACATTTCCACTCTTTCAGGCTCTATCCCCAGTTCTTCCAGCACTTTTTTAACGTATTGAACCCTTTTTTTGGCCTTAAAATTTCCGGTCAGAAAATGACACTCCCCCTCCAGGCATCCAGCCACATACACTCCGTCTGCACCGTCTTCAATAGCTTTTAGAAGGTGGATGATGTCTACTCTTCCGGAACACGGAACCTGTATTACTTTTACATTGCTTGGGTAAGATAACCTCATGGAACCTGCCAGGTCCGCAGCAGAATACGCTCAGTGCTGGCAGCAGTAAGCAAGAATTTGGGGTTCGAAATCAGGCATTGGTACTCCTTTTAGCGATAGATTTTCAAGTTCATATCAGTGCCTGTCTTGAACTAGTTATGGCATTGCATTGCTAACAAAGTGAAGCAAAATCCCGTCCCTTTTTTCTATGAAGCGGATGCCTTGAAAAGAGCATCGGTTTTTGCAAGGATTTGTTCATCGGTAAAATGCTTTAATGTTATGGCTCTGCCCGGACACTCCGCAACGCACGCTCCACACCCCCGGCACACGGCAGGATCTATAATAGCATAACCCTCCTCGCCGATATGGGGCGCTCCATAGGGACACGTCCTCACACAGGTTAAGCAGGCGGCACAACGGTCAGGGTCAGCTTCGGCAACAACTCCGCCGACAAGTATTGTCTCCTTGGAAAGTATTGTCATTGCCCTTGCCACAGCTGCTTTGGCCTGCGTGATCGTCTCATCTATCGGTTTTGGATAGTGGGCGAGACCTGCCATGAAAATCCCTTCGGATGCTAGATCGACAGGTCTAAGCTTCATGTGGGCTTCCAGAAGAAAGCCGTCGCTGTTGGTCTGTACTTTGAATAGATCGAATAAGTCTTTATTTTCGCCCGGCAAAATAGCGGCAGCAAGTACAAGCAAGTCAGGAGACAAGCGGATCGGTCTTCCCAGAATGCGGTCCATCACAGTTACGGAAAGACCCCCTTCGTCACTTGCTGTTACTTGTGGTAAATCCTCCAGTGTGTAACGTATAAAAATGACTCCTTTTTCCCTTGCCTCGCGGTAGAGGTCTTCCTTGAAGCCGTAGGAACGAATGTCCCTGTTGAGGATGTAGATGTTCAT
Organism: Deltaproteobacteria bacterium; assembly: GCA_019310485.1. Taxonomy (GTDB): domain Bacteria; phylum Desulfobacterota; class DSM-4660; order Desulfatiglandales; family HGW-15; genus JAFDEF01. The sequence goes on from JAFDEF010000026.1 coordinate 8,646, forward strand.
GTCCGGATTAATTTCTTTCAGAGTTATGGCACTTTCAAGGCTGTGGGTGCAGCAAACTTTGCTGCAATAAGGCCTTTCCGGAATGCGGGAACCCACGCACTGGATAAAGACTGCTGTTTGAGCATTCTTTATCTTTTCATCATCTTGCATAATTGCTTGATCCAGGTCGAGGTGGGTTAAGACGCCCGGGTGTTTTCCATAAAGGTATTCTGAAGGCTCATATTCTACGCCTCCTGTGGCCAGAATTGTTGCGCCGTGTTCAACTGCTACCGGCGAACCTTTCCCGTTAACAGGCGACAGAGTGCTTGTAAAATTTCCTATTATGCCCGTAGTGTCAGTCACTTCCATTTCAGTAAAAATCTTTATTTGAGGATGCTTTTCCAGCCTTTCCACTAACCGATCAACATAGGCACCGATATTTTCTCCTTGCCAGGTTGTATGAAGCTTCCTGGCCACACCCCCCAGTTGGGCAGTTTTTTCAGTCAGAAAGGCCTGATAACCTTGTTCAGCAACGCTTAAAGCAGCTTCCATGCCAGCGACGCCACCGCCAACAACCAGCACCGCTTTCTTAACTTCAAGAGTCACTTGCTGCAATGGCTCTATAAAAGCCGCCTTTGCCACTGCCATGCGAACGAGGTCTTTTGCCTTTTCAGTGGCTTTCTCAGGATCGTTCATGTGTACCCACGTGTCCTGGTCCCTTATGTTTGCCATTTCAAAAAGGTACTTATTGAGGCCCGCATCTCGTATAGTTTCCTGGAAGAGCGGCTCATGTGTTCTTGTTGAGCAAGAAGCCACTACAACCCTGTTGATGCCCTTTTCCTTGATTACCTCCTTCATTTTATCCTGTGTGTCCTGCGAACAGGTAAACAGATTGTCTTCTGCATGAACCACATGTGGGAGTGACTTGGCATATTCCCTAACCGCAGGAACATCAGCGATGCCCCCAATGTTGATGCCGCAGTTGCATACAAAAACACCGATTCGAGGCTCCTCTCCGGAAACGTCGAGTTCAGGGGGCAACTCTTTTGTGCGAGTAAGCGTTCCCCTTGCCTCAGACAAGATTTCCGTAGCAGCGGCAGCCGATGCGGATGCTTCCATCACAGAGTGGGGTATATCCTTCGGGGCTTGAAACACACCGCACACGTAAATTCCTTCCTTGCTTGTGTTGATCGGCTTGAAACTTGTTGTCTTCACATATTGGTGCTTGTTCAGGTCAACCCCCAGTTTCTCAGCCAGATCAGTCACGCCCTGAACAGGGGCCAGGCCAACCGAGAGAACCACCATGTCAAAAACTTCGTCCTTGATCTCGCCGTTTTCCAAGGCATATCGCACCAAAAGGTTATCCCCATCAACGGGGTCAATTGAGTGAACCCTGGAGCGAATAAATCGGACCCCACTTTCTTCTTCTGCGCGGTTGTAGTACTTTTCAAAATCCTTTCCATATGTTCTCATGTCCATATAAAATATTGCTGTATCCAGGGGCTCTTTACTATGCTCCTTTGCAATAACCGCCTCTTTGATAGCATACATGCAGCAAACAGCTGAGCAGTAACTATGATCGCAAAGGTTAATATCTCTTGATCCAACACACTGGAGCCACGCAATTTTGCGGGGTTCCTTGTGGTCGGAAGGCCTTACGAGATGGCCTTCAAATGGCCCTGAGGCAGAGAGAATTCTCTCGAACTCCATGCTCGTCAAAACATTTGGGTGCTTTGCATAGCTGTATGTTTCGTAGCTGGAAGGATCAAATGGCGTAAAACCGGGGGCAAGTATGATTGCTCCTACCTCGATTGTCCTCTCCTTTGGTTTCATGGAGTGGTCAACCGCACCTGCAAGACAGGCTGAAACACACTGGTAACATTCAGAGCAAATCCCGCATTTCAGGCACCTTTCTGCTTCTTTCTTCGCTTCTTCCTCGGTAAAGCCAATTGATATCTCTTTAAAAGTTCCCTTGCGTTCTTGAGGCGGCAAAGTCTTTAACGAAACCCTGGGCAGAACAGGGGTGCCCTCCGTGTCGGGTTTTTCAAATGACCACTCCTGCTCCCTTCCTTGCTTGAGATCCACTTCTTCAAGGTATCTCTTAATGCTTTCCGCTGCCTCTTTACCGCACGCAACAGCCTCCACAACCGATTTTGGGCCGTAAAGTGCATCGCCCCCAGCAAAAACCCATTCAAGAGGAGTCTGAAGGGTTAAAGGGTCAGCTTGGAGACCACCTCTTTGGGTGAGAGGGATTCCTTCTTTTTGTGCAAAAGACAGATCTCCTGCCTGGCCTATTGCGATGATTGCAGACTCTGTTTCAAAGGTAGTTAGGTCGGCTTCGTCATACTGAGGATTGAAATTGCCTTTCTCATCAAATACGGCAGTACAGCGTTTGAATTCAATGCCTGATAGTTCCCCCCCTTTTTCCAGGAAGCGATTTGGGCCCAGACTGTTAACAATCTTCACCCCCTCCTGCAGGGCCTCCTCAATTTCGTAGTCCCAGGCCGGCATCTCTTCCCTTTTTTCCAAGCAGACGAGAGTAACTTCTTGAGCTCCTTTTCTCAAAGCAGTCATGGCAACATCGATTGCCACGTTTCCTCCGCCGATAACCGTCACCTTTTTCTTCAAGCTTATCGGCTTGCCCAGGGCCACATCTTTTAAGAAATCAACGCCTTTCAGTACGCCGGGAAGATCCTCGCCCTCGACGTTTAACCTGCGGCTGAGATGGAGGCCGGTGGCAAGGAAAACAGCCTTGTATCCTTCAGTTTTCAGGCTTTCCAGGTTGATGTCTTCACCAAACGAGACTCCTGTTCTGATCTCCACTCCCATTTCCTGGATAACATTTATTTCTGCGGCCAGCACATCCCGGGGAAGCCTGTATTCCGGAATCCCCACAGCCATCATCCCTCCAGGTACAGGGAGTTTTTCAAATACCGTTGCCCTGAATCCCTCTTTTGAAAGGTAGTACGCCGCTGTGAGGCCGGCAGGGCCCGCACCTATTATGGCAACTTTTTCCCTGCTCTGCTCCTTTGTTTCAGGGACGTAGCGTGTGTCGCTTCTCAAATCAAGATCAGCAAGGAACCTATGGAGATACTCTATGGCAACAGGCTCATCAACATCACCCCTGGTGCAAATCCCTTCACAGGGATGGTGGCAAACGCGGCCACAGATTGCAGGAAAAGGGTGGGCCTCTTTGAAAAGTTCAAGCGCTTCGCGGTACTTGCCCTTGTTAATCAAGGCAATATAGCCTTGAACACTTACATGAGCAGGGCACGTTGCCTTGCAGGGTGCGGTACCCCTCTTTTCGATAGCGTATGCGCTGGGCATCGCCTGCGGGTAGAGTTTGTAAGCCGCCTTGCGATTTCTCAAGTTATGGTCAAAGGCATTGGGAACTTCAATAGGACAGGCTTTTGCGCATTCATCGCAAGCAGTACATTTTGTAATATCAACGTATCGCGGCCGCTCGAGCACTTCAACTTTGAAGTTTCCAGGCTCTCCGGAAACCTCCACGATATCCGTCATGGTGTGTAGATCTATATTCAAGTGCCTTCCACATTCGACAAGTTTCGGCGAAATAATGCACATGGAGCAGTCATTGGTAGGGAAGGTCTTGTCAAGTTGGGCCATGACACCACCTATGGCAGAGTTCTTTTCCACCAGGTGAACAAGGTACCCTGAGTCAGCAAGGTCCAGCGAAGCCTGTATGCCCGCAATGCCCGCACCGACGACCATAACCGATCCTACCGGCACATTCTCTTTCATCTCTCTATCAACTCCTTGCAGCTTAAGTCCCTGTTTAAGACTCATGTGGAATAGTTTAAAGCCAAAGAATATTCGGCAAAAAAATCAAATCAAAAGAATCGCACCCGGAAGTCTACCGGATTATGTAAATGCCATAGTGAAATTGTAGGTGTCAAGGAAATATCTCCTGCAAGAGGGGGGATTCACAGATTTGTTTGAATCATGTCGATCTTTTTTGATATCTGGGTATAATGGAATACCGGAAGGCTTTGAGGAAAAAACCCGGTTACGGGGCACCAGCATAACGGGGGCGCTCAAGGGTAGCTGTTAATATTGCACGTTTCAGAGCTATGGAGCGTCTTCCTGAAGCAGAGGAGTACACGTAGAAGTATCAAAATAGACACTATAACTATAAATTTAGATGGCAAGGAGGGCAGGGCATGAAAGCTTATCTGGTTCAACATGGAAAACCTCTTTCAAAGGAAGAAAATCCTGAACGACCCCTCTCTTCAGAGGGAAAAGCAGAAGTGGAAAAAATGGGTAAGTTTCTCAAGAAGCTCGGGATAGAAGTGGAAGAGCTCTACCACAGTGGAAAAACCCGCGCAAGGGAAACTGCTGAGATCTTAATTTCAGAAGTGAATCCCAAGGTAAAACCGCAACAAAGAGAATCTCTTGCTCCACTAGGTGATGTTAATGATATTGCCGGCTTTCTTAATTCCACCACTAGAGACACGATGGTTGTAGGGCATCTCCCTCACCTTGCAAAACTGGTATCAGTGCTGGTTACAGGCAATGAGTCAACACCCTTCATCCGCTTCAAGCAAGGAGGAGTCGTTTGTGTGGAGAAAGAAGATGGCAATTGGGCTGTAGCCTGGGCCGTTGTCCCGGAGATACTCTAAACGCTAAAGAAATGGAGTTGATTACAGAAAAAGTGCAGGGAGCAAAGGCAGAAGCGCGGGGAATGCCAAAAAACGGAATAGAAATTGACTGGGTTGCATGTTCTCAAGAGAACCCAGGGCACCAATTGAAGTTCATGTTTTCGGATTGCCCAATTTCTTGGTAATAGAAGCTGGGGAAACAATGATGATCAGGGAAAACCGTTCGGTCTGGATCGATTCAGCAAACATTGCTGATGATCCTGGACCTTTTTGCATGAGTTTTGCTTTTGATCTCGGGGTCTTGGCCGACTCAATCAAGAAGATCGGTCTCCTTAATCCTCCTTATGTAATCGGAAAAAAACAAGGTCAAGGCTTTGAGGTGGTCTCCGGCTACCGCAGAGTCCTTGCTGTCAAGGCCCTTGGCTGGGAGAAAGTTTTGTGCAAGGATATTTCTAATTCCGTGACCTCTCCGCTTGAATACCTTGTGTTCAATCTTTATGACAATCTGGCTACAAGGACATTCAATGATGTGGAAAAAGGAATGATTTTATGCAGGCTGGACCCATTAGTACCGAGAAAAGAAATCCTGGAAGAATATATGCCCCTGCTGGGCCTTCCCTCTCACGAGCCGACACTGGAAGTTTACCTCCGTGTACCGGATCTTGCCCTTGAAATCAAAGAGGCATTTGCCAGGGGGCAGCTTTCTTTTCAATCAGTCAGGGCTCTGGAGGACATGGACTCTTTGTCCCAAAGCCAGGTTTTCAAGTGGATTTCTGAGTTAAAGTTTAATTTTAATCAGCAGCGACAATTCCTTGAGATATTAGTTGATCTAGCGTTGAAAGATGGAATAAGTGTATTTGAGTTCCTTGCTAAAGAGGAGTTGTCGCGCTATCTGGAAGATCCCATAGAAAACCGGCCCCAGACAGCCAAACGCACTTTGCAAGCCCTTCATGAATTAAGATATCCAAGGCTAACCCGTGCCGAGCGGATTTTCCGTGAAAAAGTCGCCAACCTCAACTTGCCGGAGGGGGCAATTTTAAAGGCGCCCGCCTATTTTGAGGCCCCAGGGTATTGTCTTGAAGTGAGGTTCAGGGACGGCAAATCCTTAAAGAGGAAAATGGAGGCCTTGTTGAACATAAAGCAACTTGCGAACCTGGATGATGCGTGGGTAGAGAAAGAGTGAAGGATGGATATTAAAATCGAGAGAATGCTCGTCCAAAAAGAGGCAAAGGATTATCCCATGGCATCCAGAATTCGGGAAAGGGGAGGGGGCATTCCTGTTGTTTTTGAGCATTCTGAAATGGGGAGTGAAAGGGAGTGGAAAGAAACGCTTCCTGAAGTCGGCAAGCAAACACTTGAACTCATTTCATTCAAGGGAGAGTTTCTAAAGCCGTGCCCCGGCACAAAGGAATACATCTGTTGTGGCTACCAGATTCTGAACATCGGAACAAACTGCCCTCTTGACTGTTCATACTGCATCCTTCAGGCATATTTCATTGAGAATTACATGCGTATTTTTGTAAACTTAGAGGCTAAACTTAATGTAATAGCTCATATTATTGATACCCAGGAGGAGAACATTTTCCGGATAGGAACAGGTGAATTCACGGATAGCCTTGCCCTGGATCCTCTCACTGGTTGGAGTGAAGTCCTTGTGTCCTTCATTTCTAAAAGGAAAAATGCGGTATTGGAGTTCAAAACAAAAACCGACCAAATTCGAGGCCTGCTTAATACCCCAACCAGGGAGGGAATAATAATTTCCTGGTCTTTGAACAGTCCATCTATTGCTGCGAGGGAAGAACGTGGCGCCCCAAGCCTGAGAAAGCGGCTGGAAGCTGCAAGACAGTGCCAGCAGGAAGGCTTTGTGGTGGGCCTTCATTTTGATCCCCTTATTGAGCACCCTTCGTGGAGAAAAGAATATGTGAAGACCCTGGAGCTTTTGGACAAGTACCTGGACCCCCGGCGCATCATATGGGTAAGCCTGGGGAGTTTCAGGTTTATGCCATCGCTCAAGCCGATCGTTAGAAAACGGCATCCACGTACCTGCATCTTTGACGGCGAATTCGTAATCGGACTTGATGGCAAGATGCGGTATTTCAAGCCGATTCGCATGGAAATGTATGGGTTTATGCGTGAAAAGCTCGAGCAGTGGTACAAAGACCTAGGTCTTTATCTTTGCATGGAAAGCGACGAAGTATGGAAAAAAAGCATGGGCTGGTCCCCGGGCACTTCAAAGGGCCTGTCTGAGTACCTTGATAAAAGAGTCCTTCAATTCTTTGGTGCGCCTGGGGATTAATCAAAAGGTCTGTGACACCTGGAAGTAGGTAGATAGATGCAGGGTTGAAAAATGACCTTGCCCGGGTACTTTGGACACTTGACTGCGAGGATATTCTCGAACACTTCATGGCACGGACCGCAGAAGGGGCTGGGCCGTGGGCTTTTGGGAAAACAGATAAAAAACTTGATTTTAATATTGGTTACGTTATTGTGTAGGGTGTGTCTATCCGGGAGGGGATTACCGAAATACCCCGGGTCTATGCCAGATTGGAACAAAACTAGATAGAATGGAGGGAGTTTAATGCTAAAGGAAAAAGTGGAGAGTGCACTGGATAAGGTTAGACCTTCACTCCAGGCAGACGGTGGGGATGTCCAGCTCGTTGACGTGGATGAAGACGGTGTTGTCAAGGTCAAACTGGTGGGAGCCTGTGGCGGATGTCCCATGTCCCAGATGACCCTTAAGATGGGCATAGAAAGGATTTTGAAGCAAAATATTCCCGAGGTGAGCAGGGTGGAATCAGTGTAGCGAAAAAGAAGAGAAAAGGAGGTTTGAAGGTATGGAAATTCGCAAGGTGGGAGTTGTCGGCGCAGGTACCATGGGCAGCGGCATTGCCCAGGTGGCAGCCCAGATTGGCTGCCAGGTTGTGATGAGGGACATAGAGGATGCCTTTGTCGACAGAGGCATGAAAAGTATTGACAGGTTTCTCTCAAAAAGCGTTGAAAAGGGAAAGATCGCTTCAGACGAGAAAGAGGCTATCCTGGGCAGGATAAAAGGAACAACCGATATGTCCGAGCTCAAAGACTCCGATTTTGTTGTTGAAGCAGTTATTGAGGACATGGAACTCAAGAAGCAGGTTTTTAAAGAATTGGATTCTCTGTGCAAACCAGAGGTCGTGATCGCCTCAAATACTTCCTCCATGTCCATTACTGAAATAGCGGCTGCAACAAAGAGATCAGAAAAGATTTGCGGCATGCATTTCTTTAATCCTGTTCCACTGATGAGGCTGGTTGAGATTATTCGCGGCTACTCCACGAGCGATGAAACCATCTCCACCGCAACAGATCTTGCCAAGAAGATGGGCAAAGTTACTGTGGAGGTTAAGAAGGATTCCCCCGGCTTTATTGTGAACAGGATTATGATACCTCACATGCTGGAAGCGATCCGGATTGTTGAAGAGGGCATAGCCAGCATAGAAGATGTTGATACGGCAGTCAAAAATGGGCTCAATTACCCGATGGGGCCTTTTGAGTTAATGGATCTGACAGGCGTGGATGTTGCATACTTTGTAACCGAATATTTTTACAAGGAATTAAATAAGGAATCCAAGTGGGTTTCTCCGAATCTCCTTAAAACAATGATCCGGGCAAACCGTCTTGGAAGAAAAACAGGAGCTGGCTGGTACGAGTATAACAAGTGATTGATATACCAGCCGATTCCTTCAAAATTCGTTCTTCACACAAAAAAGAAGCTGTCAGGCAAGGACTAAATTTTACTAAAAAGAAGGCAGTTCTCGATTAACAGAACTGCCTTGTCATTTTTTCTAGGAAATTTCTACGGTTCGCCTATTTATTCTTATGCCTCATCTTCTTTCTCTGCTTTCTGTATTTATGCTTTCTTATCTTTTTCCGACGCTTTTTAACAACGCTGCTCATGAAAAGTAGACCTCCAAAGAGAAAAGGGGCACAAATTTTCAAATGACGTACTTCATATAGGTCAGGAGTTGGCTTGTCAACAAAATATTTAAGGCCTGTGCATAAAAGAAGCGCGTGCAAATCCGGAATCTGCAGGGAAATGGAAGTGGGAGGGGGCTGGAACACGGAGAGAGAGCTAAATGGTTGGTCTCTGGTTGTATAATGAAAAAGTTGACATAATATATCTTATCCGAACTTCCCTTTGCTCCTTTCCTTTGCCCTGTAAAGCTCCCGGTCAGCCTCGGCAACCAGTTCTCTCACGCTCCTTTCGTGGGAATATTTCACAAATCCCATGCTCGCCGTAAGGCCCGCATGCTTTCTAAGGGATTCCTGGATTCTTGCTCCTATTTCCTTTGCAATCTCTGCTCCGGCATCAATAAGGATAATTGCAAACTCATCTCCCCCATACCTGTATCCGGAATCCACCCCTAGGCGAATATTTTCTGAAATAATCTGCCCAACTTTCTTAAGTGCCCTGTCGCCGGCCAGATGCCCATAAGTGTCATTATAGGATTTGAAATTATCGATATCCATGAGGAGCAAGGAAAGTGACGTGTTTTGCCTTCTGGAACGAAGAGCTTCATCCTGGAGGCGTTTGTAGAATCGGCGCTGGTTGTAGAGGCCGGTGAGCGAGTCGGTTATTGAAAGCTTACTCAAGTGCTCTCTTACGGCTCTATCATTAATGATCCTCTGAATTTTGGCTTCCATCTCGGATCTTTCAGGGGGCTTTTTGATAAAATCGCTCACTCCCGCATTGACAAGGTCTAAGTAGCTGTATTTACTGGAGGAGTTAGTTATGGCTATAATGCTCAGGTCGTGGAAGGTTGCGTTGAGGTTTTCTATGAATTGAATATCATGTCCGGTGCTCAGATTAACTTCTATGACGAGAAAAGAAAACTCTTTTTGCCTCAGGAGATCCCAGGTTTTGGAGCGGTCAGGGATGGTCGTCACTATGAAGCCCATGGTCCTGAAAATATCTGAAACTTCCTTATTTCCACTCTTATCCTGGTATAAAATAAGGGCTGATTCGGGTTTTAGGTCTATGTTTTCTGTTGGATCCATTCTTATTGGCGTGCTTTGTTTTCCGTTCAGCATTTCACTGCTTCTCCGCGGAGGGAGTTGGTGAAAGCCTCCTTAATTAAAACTTTAACCAAGTGGCCTATCATTTTGGGATCACCGCAGAAATTAACTATCTTATTGGTATCTGTCCTACCGGTCAGCTGGCCGCCCTTCCTCTTGCTCACCCCTTCAACGAGTATGGGCGTAATAGCGCCCACAAGGGCCCTGTTTTTCTTGAGCGTGATAGCCTTTTGAATGTTTTGGAGTTTGGATAGCCTGCTGGCTTTCACAGGTTCCGGTATCTTTTCTGGCAGCTTTTCAGCCGCTGTCCCTTTTCTATCAGAATACCTGAAGGAGAAGAGACTGTCGAATTTTACTGTTTTTACCAGATCAAGCGTTTCTTCAAAATCCTGATCAGTCTCTCCCGGAAATCCTACCATTACGTCGCTTGTAATGGCAATACCGGGTTTCACACTTCTCAATTTCCGGATAAGTTCAAGGTACTTTTCTCTGGTATATCCCCTGTGCATTGCCTTGAGAACCTTGTTTGACCCCGCCTGAAACGGAAGGTGTATGTGGGGGCAAAGATGTTTCAGACTCCCGAAGCAAGCAATGAGATCATTCGAGAGATCCTTCGGATGGGAAGTGGTGAAACGGATTCTCTTGATTCCATCCAGTGTATCGAGCGTTTTCAAAAGGCGCGCAAAGGTATAGCCATTGTCCTGTTCGTAAAAATAAGAATTTACGTTTTGGCCTAGTAGGGTTACTTCCTTCACACCCTGGGAAAGGAGATTCTCTACCTCCTTTACGATTTGCCCAGGCGCCCTGCTTGTTTCTCTCCCTCTCACGTAAGGAACTACACAATAAGTGCAAAAATTATTGCACCCTTCCATAATCGAGACATAACCCTTGACATGGCCTTCAAAATATCCTCGCCGAGCGGGAGCACACGGTGGCTCAGGTCCTATGCTGGTGGCGACGAACTTTTTTCTTTTTAATGCAGCCTGGCGAACGCCTTCCTGGATTTTTGCAATTTCTCTTGGACCCAGAACCAGGTCAAGCTCTGGAAACCTGCGCAGTAGATCCTTTCCCTGCTGTTGTGCGACACATCCCGTTACCCCCACAATTTTGCCTGGCCTTTTTTTCTTCAAGCCGAGCATCCGGCCAAGAAGGCTGTAAGCCTTTTGCTCAGCTTTCTCTCTGACCGTGCAGGTGTTGATAAGGATAATGTCAGCCTGTTTAGGGTCTTTTGTGGGGAGTAGCTGAAGATGTTGCAGGCACTGAGCCATGTAGTCTGAGTCATACTCGTTCATCTGACAGCCCATAGTGACTATGTGGTAGTAACGCCCAAGAGAGTATGCTCCCCTATTCTCCTTTGTGCCCGGCACAGGCTCAGGGTTAATATCTATGGTTTCTTTCTCCTTCAACTCTGTCACCAATGCTGATATGAGATTCTCGCATCCTGGAGCAACTTGAATCTCAATCAATGCCTCCTGCGGATCAAGTGTCCTCACAACCGCCATCCCGTCGTAAGACTCGATCGTCATTCGGAGGTAGGCGATTTCACGCGGATCAACTCTAAGGATTTGCCTTGTTGTTTCCATTCTTATTCGAGTATGTGGCGCCACCCCACATGAGTTTTTCTCTCAATATTTCAAAATATGTCTGGTCAGGAGATTTGACGAGCTTTATTTTCCTCTCAGAAGTTCGGATGATGATTTCATCCCCTTGCAATAGGTCAAAGCCCACCTGGCCGTCAAAGGTGAGGCTTACCTTTTCCCCTGCTGTTTCTTTGGGTAGCTTTATACTCACCCGGTGTGAATCCGGGAGTATTATCGGTCTATTCGTCAAGGTGAAAGGACAAATTGGCGTTAGGATGAAGCTTGTCATGGTCGGGTAAAGAACCGGGCCTCCTGCAGACAAATTATATGCCGTAGACCCCGTAGGAGTTGAGACTATTAGTCCATCAGCCCTGAAAGTGGTCAGGAATTCTTCGTTAATATAGACATCAAGATCAATGATCCTGGCAAGCGCGCCCTTATTGATCACTACGTCGTTCAGGACCAAAACTCGGCATGCTTCTTCTCCGCTGCGAAGTACCCTTGTCTCAAGCATAAGCCTGGCCTCTACTTCAAGACTGGCCTCGAGCATTTTTTCAATAGCAGGATAAAGCCTCTTAACGGGAATTTCAGTCAAGAATCCCAAGCCTCCCACGTTGACCCCCAAAATGGGGATTCCTCTTTTTGCCACCTTGCGAGCAGCTCCGAGCAGGGTTCCATCTCCTCCAAGCACAATAAGCAACTCTATATCCGCGGGTATGCTCTGAAATGTTTCAAGAGATGCACCCGGGCTCCCCTTCTTACTCATTTCCTCCGAAACTGCAGTTACACCTCTATCCTTCAACCACTTTTGAAGCGCTTCAGCTTCTTTTCTGGCCGGTGGAAAATTATATTTATAAATTATCCCAACGGAATGAATGGACATTGTGCATCTATCCTAAAAGAGCCGACTGCCAGCAGGAAAGCAAAAAATCTGCGGTCAGAGATTTTATTTTAGCATTAAAAGCCTGGGTTGTGCAAAAACATGACTTCACTGTCTTCACCCCTCATCGAAAAACAGGGACACAAGGGCGAATTTTCCCACATCCACCAAACCACGATCCGTGATTCTCACCTCGGGAATCACAGGCAAAGCCAGGAAAGAAAGATACATAAACGGATCCGCGATTGAGCAGCCAAGAGAAATAGCTGCCCGGTTAAGTTTTTCCAGCTTTGGGACCAAATCCTCCAGTGGTTCTGTGGAAATAAGCCCCGCAACGCCTAGGGGAACACTAGCAAGGACTCGCCCCTGTGAAGCGGCAACCATGCCTCCCCCGATTCTCTTGAGCTCCTTGATCGCGCAAAACATATCTTCATCCTCTACTCCCACACAAACGATATTATGTGAATCATGAGCTACAGAGGAAGCCAGTGCCCCTTTCTTTAAGCCAAAACCCCTTACGAGTCCGAGGCCAATTCGGCCGCTGCCATGGTGTCTTTCCAGTACCGCCACTTTCAAGATATCAGCTTCACTGTCGGATTGCACCAGACCATTGTCAGTTTTTACATCAGCTTGAAGGAGCCGGGTATGTATCTGGCCGGGTACAAGCTGAATTACCCGGGCTTTTTGACCCTGCCTCCGGATCTGAAACCTATCGGGTTTGATTGAAGCTAATCTTATCGGGCGAAGGGACTCGGCGAGAGCTTTTATTTTTACAGCGAAATCTAGTGCAACTCCATTTTCCGCAACCAAACGCCCCTCCTTATACACTTTTTCAACGGAAAACAGCTCAAGATCATTCAAAACTACAAGGTCGGCCTGATACCCTGGTGCAACTGCGCCTTTGTATTTAAGGCCAAAGTAGCGAGCGGGGTTGAGGCTGGCCAATTTGACGGCTGTCGCGGCATCCAAGCCGTACTCTATTGCCCTTCTTAGCAAATAGTCTAAGTGGCCCCTTTGATGAATGTCGTGGGGATGGAGATCATCTGAAACAAAGCAAAACCTGCCTTCGTTAGATTTACTTACCAGGGGCAGAAGTTCATCCATGTTTCTCGCAGAAGTGCCTTCTCGGATCATGATCATCATCCCGCTCCTCAATTTTTCCATTGCCTCGTTTTGTCCACTTGTCTCATGGTCGGATCGCATACCTGCAGAAATATAGCCCTGGAGGTCATATCCCTTTAAGAGAGGCGCGTGCCCGTCAATAACCGAATCAGCAAACAGGCTGAGCTTTTTTAGCACATCCTCCTCTCCTGCAAGAACACCAGGATAGTTCATCATTTCTGCAAGACCCAAAACCCGGGGTTCTTTTTTGAGCATCCTGAGTTCAGATATTCCGATCTTTGCCCCGGATGTTTCAAGTGTCGTTGCAGGCACACACGAGGGAGCCATGAAATAAATATCCAGGGGAATAAACTCACTCTCCTTCAGCAAGAATCGAATACCATTCAAACCGGCCACATTTGCTATCTCATGGGGGTCCGATACAATAGTTGTGGTGCCGTGAGGGAGAAGAGCGCGGGCAAGGTTTGCAGGAAGAAGCATAGTGCTTTCAAGGTGCATGTGAGCATCTATCAGCCCTGGAACAACCCATTTCCCCGAGACATCCACCACCTCTTTGCCTTTGTAGTCCGCGCCAAGGCCTACGATAAAACTCCCCTGGACAGCGACATCGCATTCAATAGTTTCACCGGAAAAAACGTTTATCACTTTTCCGCCCTTGAGCACGAGATCAGAAGGGGTAAGCCCTCTTCCGGCTTTGATTCTCTTTTCAAGGAATTTTATTTGTCTATTCATAACAGTTAAGTGACATAGAGGGAATCACACATATCATGCAGCGCTCCTCCCCCAGAATTTAACACGAAGCCTTACCGGCAGTCACTCCAGAAAGTGAGCCATGATCCCCAAGGGCATGGAAAAGAGCTAAAACGATACGAAAATAGAATTCTCATGCATCGCAGTAGCCGAGAGCGCCAGGAATATTTAGGGCAATGCCTGTTCTTTGGTAACAACCCAGTCAAAGATGTTGTCTGAAGTGGTGTCAACCAGGACGTACATTGTTTGCAACGCAGGAAGTGCTCCCCTTATATCTTCCAGATCAACTGGCTCAAATTTTTCCTTGTTGTTAAAGTAGGCCTCCTCAGTGACAGCATTGGATTCATAATCGCTTTTTCTGGACCTTTCGAAAATTCTTCTGAGTGCCACCTCTTGTGGACAACGCGTTTCAAGCACGGCAAAGGTTTTGTGGCGTTTGTCTGCGATGACCGCAGCTTTTCTCCTCAGAGCTTGGGTGATAAATGTTCCGTCAAGCAGAATACTCTTTTCTCTGCTTGCAATTTCATCTGCCCGCGAAAACATTTCATCATAAACATGCTTTCTTTTTCCCATATCTGAGGCCACTTCTTGATCAAAAACATCTTCGCCCTTGAGAACGTTAAGGCGAATCAGGTCTGTGTGCAACAGCTTGTAACCCTTCGATTTTGCGATAAAATCCGCTGCCGTCGTCTTACCTGTTGCAGGAAGCCCGCAGGTGATTATCAAAGTGTCTGGCTGAAGCTCGTTTTCCACGAAATCAGTAAATTTGGTTATCACAAAATATTCCTAATTTAAAGCCCTTAAAAGCTAATTCTCGCTAATATAAATCATTAATTTTAAAGAACGTGTTTTCAACACCAAAATCATTCTATGTAAGAGCGTGCAAGGCTAAAGTATTTTCTTGCTGTCTCAATTGCACGACCTCTTTCTTCCTCACTTATCCCTTTGTCATCAACTTGAAAGCTATTCACTTTCCCACGGACAAAAGCCCTGTATACCTTGTAAAAGGTAAGCAGCGGCAGTGAGTTATCCTGTTCTTTTGTACGCTTGCTGTATTCCTGCCACAAGAGCCTAGAAAAGTCTTGACCCCCGTGAAAATCCAGATCCATAAGGAGAAAGGCGATGTCGGCAATGGTATCACTGTATCGAAACCTGTCGTTGAATTCAATGCAGTCAATGATTTCTAGGTCCGGAGTGAGACAAACATGTTCCATGTGAAGATCACCGTGACAATCCCTTATTCTTCCTTCCCTTATCCTCTCCCGGAAAAGGGCTTCCCGGGATTCATAAAAGTTCTCTGTCCATTTTTTCAGAGCCGAAAAATCAGCTTTGCCGATTGTAATTCCAACGTATTTACTCACCTGCTCAAAATTTTCATCCGTGTTAATCTTGAATCTTTCCGGTTTACCAAAGCTTTCAATTTCAGGAGTTCTTAAGGCGTTCAAATGAAATCTGGAAAGCACCCCGGCTATCCTTTTTAGGTCACTTACAGTTAGCTCGCCCCTCATGAAAACAGCTTTCATCAGCTTTTCTTCAGGGATGCGTCTCATTTTGACAGCATACTCCACTATCTCCCCTTCCCTGCCCCGCATAGTATGTCGCTTTCCGTTGAATCGAATAGGCAAAACCCCGATGTATATATCTTTAGCGAGCCTTCTGTTCAAAGTTACTTCCTGCTGGCAATAGTATGCCCTTTTTTCCAGGGTCAAAAAGTCAAGGAACCCAAAATTCACCGGCTTCTTGACCTTGTAAACAAACCTATCTGCAATAAACACCATAGATATATGGGTCTGAATTAGTGAAACAGTACTTGTTTCATCGGGAAGAGAAGCAGGATTCAGAAGGTCTTCTATGAGTGCAGACATGCTTTCCTCTAAGAATACCCGAGATCAATAACAGTCCTTGGCCTCTCATATATTAGCAGAATCCCTGAGGTCAAGAATAAAAGAGTGAGCCCAGTCTGCACAATTGTTTTCCATTTTTTTCTGTCCTAATATATATAGTGGTTTTTGCCACGCCCGCAGAAGGCCACGGCTTTAGCAGTGGATGAATGCGGTTAAGGGCGGGCGGGATGTGGTCCCACACCAAATTCCGCCGACTCTGAAGCAATTCGGGGAAACTAAGTGCTGCCAAGGGCTTGCCCGTGAGGCTTCACCCTCACTGACTTTAGTATGCTTTTCACGGGGGTGAGGAATTTCTTGGATGTGTTGACAAAGTGACTAATAATGACTAAGGCATGGCGTGAAAATAAGCACATGGATTTTAGAACTTTCATGAGAGGGCGCGGATGAAACAGCGGAGCAAGTAAACCCTGTGGAATTTCGCACGGGGCATTGAACCCCGTGCGAAAAAGCGGAAAAAACTTTATTTACCATCCCCGTGCTCCCGCACGGGCCATTCCTACGGGGTAAATAATGAGGTATGCAGAGACAGGACATTCTCTGGAAATCGATCTATCTAAGGGAACCGTTGAAAGGGTTGAGAGTGATCCAGAACTAACTGAGCTTCATCTCGGGGGGCTGGGTGCGAATGCAAAAATATTATGGGACCGGGTGCCTCCAGAAGTGGAGCCTTTTTCCCCGGATAATTTGCTGATATTCAACTCCGGCCTTCTGGTTGCTACACCTGCCCTGGGCGCTAATCGAACTATCATCTCTTCAATTTCTCCTCAGACCTTGTTTATGGGGTTTTCAATGCTGGGGGGTTTTTGGGCCCCAGAGCTGAAATATGCAGGCTATGACAGGGTGATAATTCGCGGCAAATCCCCCACTCTGGTCTACCTGTGGATAAATAATGATAGCGTGGAGGTAAGGGATGCCTCTCACCTAAAAGGTAAAAGCACTTACGAAACCGCAGAACTCATTCGCCAGGAGCTAAACGAACCCAAAGCCCAGGTGCTCTCTATCGGCCTTGCCGGTGAAAATAGAGTCTATTTTGCCTCAATTGAGGGAGATAAAAGCAGTGCCAGCCGCTTGGGAATGGGTGCCATTATGGGAGACAAAGGCTTAAAGGCTATAGCTGTTCGAGGGACAAAGGACATCAGCATCGCCCAGCCTGCTGAATTTATCGAGCTGTGCGGAGAAGTGCGTAAATCCATACAACACCGATTAAGCAATCCACTTCCGGGAGTAATGCCTATTCATGCCTGGATCGGAGCACCGCGTGAAATGGCTGTGCATGATGAACAGTGGCATACGACCAGTTTTGCCTGGGGAAACGCTAGGTATCGTAGAAGAGACTTTTGGAACAAAGAAATCGAAAAGCAATGGACTGAGACTCTGGAAAACGCACGCAGGAGGTTAATTAGCTGCTACAACTGTCCTGTAAAATGTTCAGCAATAATTGAGTTACCGGGCTTTCCGACCTATGTAATGAAATGTTTCTCGAAACTCACTTATGTATTTGCTGCCAGGGTGGACAACCTCGACTTTGGTTTAAAGATAGCTTCGCATGCCCAACACTATGGGGTAGACGGATATACAACTCCCCAGGTCATGGCCTTTGCTCTTGAACTCTATGAAGCCGGCATTTTAACCGATAAGGATATGGAAGGAATGCCTTCGGATATAGAAGGAAAGTTTTTCTGGTTGCTTGATAGGATTGTCAGAAGGGAAGGAATAGGAGATATTCTTGCCAATGGTGTTTATTGGGCAGCGCGCCAGATTGGTAAAGGAGCAGAGGCATATGATCATAATACTATAAAGAAACATGAACAGATACCTATTAAGCTGGGAAAGCTTAACCCAATCTACTACCTCATGTGGTCTACAGGCGAGAAGGCGAATATTACCCAGATAGAAGGACAGATCCCCCAGGCACCTCTTCCCAAGGAGGTGAGAGAGGAATTTGTAAAGGATTGGATCCAAGTGCCTACCGGCAAGGAGGAAAGATTCAAGCAATTTATTTTGGAATGGGGGGATCCCGGGACATCTTTCCCCTACTACCCATCTATTGATTTAATTTGTGAGCTAGTTGACTGGCAGGAAATCATGCACTGCATTGATGACTCTCTCGGGCTGTGCTCCGGTTTATCATCCTTTGGTTATAAACCCCCTTACCATATACACAATCTGCCTCTTTTTATATCGTATGCAACCGGAATGGGGCTTGATGAAGAGCGTCTGTGGCAAATAGCCACCAGGAATCGAAACTTAGTAAGGGCGGTCAACATAAGAAGAGGTTTAAGGAGAAAAGACGAACGTCCTCCTGAGGACCATTGGAAAAAGAGATTCCCGGAGTACGAAGCCAAGTTACTAGATGAGTATTACAAGTTCAAGGGGTGGAACAGCGAGGGCATCCCTACCAAAGATACCTTGCATAAACTGAAGCTGGGCTACGTGTACAAAGACTTTATGAAGAGAGGGATACTTGAAGAAGAGAACAAAGAGAAAAAACAGATTAAGTAATTGTGAGTCAATCCCATTTTCAGTCATTAGCTTTAAACGCTCCTTTAAAGCCTGGCGTGGTGTGGGAAGATGCCGATACCCTTTTATCCGCCGGAGAAGAGGTTCAATCTCAAGCAGGGCATCAGTTTTGCCTTTCTTTTTGATCCGATTCGTACTAATTTCTTTATGGGTGGCTCCTTTCTGTTTCTTTCTCTTATGGTTTTCTTATTCTATTTGGAGCCACTCCTAATTTTCAACTTACTTTAGCACACCCCCAAAATTAGCGCAAAGGAGATACTGCGTCTTCTTAGATTAGTAGGAGTGCGGCAACGATTAGATTCCAGCCTGCCCTGTGTTTCTTATTACTATCAAAACAGACCCCAGGATAGTTCATGGGCAAGGAGTGAAGGGCCTCGTCCTTATCCCAGGATAGTGATTCGTTTGTGGCATGCCCGTGTAAGAATCAACGGGGAAAATGTAAAAGTGGGGACTATTGAAAAAGAATCGAGCCTGCGACAGATTTGGGGATTCAAAATTTCTCTGCCGCTTTGTGCAGTTTCATTGCCGGAGGCAAGAAAAGAATTCTTGTCTTCTATACGTGTGCCCGATATCAATATTCAACTTTCGCACGCGGGAAAACCTCACATGGGCATAAATATCCTCCATCAAAGCTATTATTTTGAAGGCTATGTGGCCCTGGCAACATGGACTTCGCAGGACTCGATCCAGCCTTGAAATAAAGGAGGACCGAACTCGGCAAAAGCCGATAAGAAGAACAGGAGAGTTTTGGCCCACATAGGAGTTCCTTCTTTGAATTGCAGATTTTTTGTGCTAACAATTTTGAAAAACCCTGTGCAGAGGGAGATGGACTATGTTCAAGCTTATTGAAGAAACCTCACATTTCTTAATCTCTAGGATAAGTGAACCACCTGTAATCGGGCTTATCACGGGAACAGGCCTTGGCGATATCACCCACAAGATAGATGTTGAAAAAAGAATTCCTTACAGTGACATACCTCATTTTCCCCGCCCAACGGCTGAGGGCCATAGAGGTACCCTGGTATTTGGGAAACTTGCCGGCAGGAAAGCTGTTGCCATGGAAGGAAGATTTCATATTTACGAGGGCTACGCCCCTGAGCAAGTCGGCTTCCCTGTTAGGGTAATGTCGAAACTGGGCATTGAAACCCTTTTTATATCGAGCGCTGCCGGAGGCTTGAACCCCCAGTTTGAGGCAGGAGACATTATGATTGTTACTGATCATATTAACCTTACCGGGAAAAATCCACTGATTGGTCCTAACCTCGAAGAATTTGGACCCCGATTCCCGGATATGTCTGAAGTATACGATCGGAGCCTTGTAAGCCTTGCCAGGGAAAAGGCACTGGAATCAGGAATTCACCTTCGAGAGGGAGTGTACGTGGGCATTCTTGGCCCAAGCCTAGAAACACCTGCTGAGACTCGTTTTCTGAGGATGATCGGAGCTGATGCTGTTGGGATGTCAACAGTGCCTGAGGTGATAGTGGGGGTTCATTGTGGTTTGAAGATTGTGGTTATTGTAGCTATTACCAATGTCAACCTCCCTGACTGCATGAAAAAAACATCAATCGAAGAAGTTATCAGGAATGCAGAAAAAGCAGGGCCGAAACTGGCCATTTTATGGGAAAAAATAGCCAACGCACTGCCAGGTTCTTAGTTTCGTTAGCTGAAATTATTAAAGTAATTATTGAACCAATTACCATAACCTACTGAAATAGAGGGACAACACTCAGCATTGGAGTCTTTAATGGAACAGGTTGATTTGCTTGTGGAAAACGGCACCATTTTGACCATGGACAATGAACAGTCAGTGATAAAGAGCGGTTTTGTTGGAATAAAAGAGGACAGGATTTGCTTGATCGGAAAAGATCCTCTTGAAAAACCCCGAGCCAAGAAAGTAATTGATGCTGAGGAAGGGTTAATACTACCAGGGCTTATTAATTCTCATACCCATGCTGCCATGACCCTTTTCAGGGGTCTGGCCGATGATCTTCCCCTCATGGAATGGTTAAATAAGTATATCTTTCCCGTTGAAAAGAAAATGGATGAAGATTTTGTCTACCTGGGAACCAGCCTTGCGTGTGCGGAAATGATTATGTCGGGAACAACTACATTTTGTGACATGTATCTTTTTGAACACGCAGTGGCCAGGGCAGCGAGGGAGGCAGGGATGAGGTGCCTGGTGGGAGAGGTGCTCTACGATTTCCCCTCCCCCAACTACGGAGAAATAAAAAATGGATTTAGGTACACTGAATCACTCATAAGAAAATGGGAGGAGGATCCCCTTGTGTCTGTAGCAGTGGAACCCCACTCTCTTTACACCTGCAGCCCTGAGCTGCTCGTTGCCGCAAATCATCTAGCGGCTGAGTTCAAAGTGCCCCTAATAGTTCATGTAGCGGAAACAGCAACCGAAATTGAACAAGTAAGGGATAAGTACCGAAAAAGGCCGTTTGAACACCTTGAATCCCTGGGTATTCTTGGACCACATCTGGTCGCTGTTCATTGCGTTCATTTGAATGAGCAAGAAATACAAAGGATGGTCGCACACGATGTGAAAGTCGTTCACAACCCTGAGAGCAATATGAAGCTGGCTTCAGGAATCTCGCCTGTCTCAGACATGTTGGCTCGCGGTTTAACCGTGGGTCTTGGAACTGACGGGTGCGCTTCCAACAACAACCTGGACCTATTTGGCGAGATGGATACAGCAGCTAAGCTGCAAAAAGTCAGCAAAATGGACCCCACTGTACTGAAGGCTCATACTGTATTGAACATGGCTACAAGAGGCGGCGCTAAAGCCCTTGGCATGGAATCCATGATCGGCTCCCTGGAAGTGGGAAAACAGGCAGATGTAATTGTTGTAGACACGAACAGGCCTCATCTAACGCCCATGTATGATCCGTATTCACACTTGGTTTATGCGGCCAAAGCAAGTGACGTGACCCATTCCATTATTAACGGGCGGCTTGTTATGGAGCGGCGAGAGCTTCTCAGCATCGATTTTGATGAGATTGCGGCCGGGGTAAAAAAGAAAGCAAAGGAGATCCTGCGCTGGGTTTCAGGGTAAAAGAGAAAAGGCAGCTTTTTGGCCCCCCGCTCTAGGAGTCGAGGTATGAGCCAATGAGAGAGAATAAACATTTTGTGGCTTTAGGCAGCAGGCTTAAGGGGGTTCCTGAGGTACTCACCCTCGGAGTTAAGCCCAACTTCCACGATTACACACCCCGCGAGAGAGAGTTGATACTGGGCTCAAAGATGGTTCTCTATCCAACCCGAAATTATGCCGAGTTTCTCGCAACTATGGGTAAAAATTTCTTCCCCAGCCTTGAGACCTGCCTGTATGCGGATGAAAAGATAAAGCAAACAACGCTTTTTTACATGCTGGGAGTTCCCCATCCCCGAACCAGAATCTATTATCATCTTCACCACCAGGAAATACTAAATGATTTCAGCTTTCCATTCATAGCAAAGCTCGCAAGAGCATCCGCGCAGGGAAAAGGAGTATTCAAGATCGACAATGAGGGCCAGTTAAAGCATTACCTGAGCATGACAAAAGTTGCGTATATACAGGAATACCTACCTCATGACCGGGACCTGAGGGTAATTTTGATTAATTACCAGCCAGTACTTGCGTACTGGCGAAAAAGCGCCCCCGGTAATTTCAGGACTAATCTTTTTCAAGGCGGAACCGTTGACTTTGGCGATATCCCCCGCCAAACCGTTGATCTTGCCCGGGAGGTGGCCAGGAAGTGCCGGTTTAATGAGGTGGGGCTTGACCTGATTTACCATGACGGAACCTGGTGCGTGATCGAAGCCAACATGAAGTACGGACGCAAGGCCCTGAAAATGAAAGGCATTGATCTAAAAGAGGTTATAAGGGAAAAACTCCTTTCAGGAGAGCTTATCTCAGGATGCAGGTCATGACCTGGGATTTTGAAGGCTTCGGCCTGAGCTAGTGGCAAGCGCTGAGGCTTATGGCTTGATCGTTGCTCAGAGGAAATTACCTGATGAGTGCTCAGCTATCAGGGCCAAGGCGCCGGGAAGTTGGTATTGTGGTATATGAAGATAAGAAAAATAAAAATTCTTCTTTTTTTAGGACTCTTTGTTCTTTTACTGGCTGTCGCCTCGTTTACATTTGTTTATTTCCAGGTATCCAGAGAAACATCCGAGAGAATCCAGAAAGGTGCTATAAATAGAATAATCTTCTCTGAAAGTCCTGTTTACTACGATGATGGCAAGAGTATCCTTGGCGTATTTTTTGAGAGGACTCACCGAAAATACATTCAGTACAAAGACATTCCCCCCGTCTTTATAAAGGCTTTGGTAGCAACAGAGGACAAGAATTTTTTCAAGCACCACGGCTTTGATTTGAGAGCCATAGCAAGGGCTTTGGTCGCCAACATCCGGGCCAGGAAAGTGATCCAGGGGGGAAGCACTATTACGCAGCAAACAGCAAAAAATATCTTCAAGCGTCAGAGAAGGTCTTTGAAGGCAAAAATAAAAGAACTTGTTCAGGCCATGCTTCTTGAAAGAAAGTACACCAAGCAAGAAATCCTTGAAATGTATGTGAACCAATTTTTTGTAACAGGTTTTGGCCGGGGGCTCAGGATCGCGGCCCAGTACTATTTTGACAAGAAGGCCAAAGACCTGGACCTCGTGGAAGCTGCCTTTATCGCAGGCTCGGTCAAGAGTCCAAACAGGTACAACCCCTTTACCAAAAAAACAGAAGCTGAGAAAAAAAAGGCCATGAGACTGGCCAAAATGCGGAAAGACTACGTGCTTTCCAACATGCTCAAGATGAAATTCATCAACAGGGAACAATACCTGACAGCAAGACAAAGAGAAGTGCCTTTCAAACAAGGCAGGGTTTCGTATCGCCTGAACGTTATGCTTGACTATATTCGGGAGCAGCTTGAATCAGAGTATTTCAAGAAAATTCTTGAAGAACAGGGTATTGAAAATATCGCAACCTCCGGGATCAAGATATACACTTCGATAAACAAGGAAATCCAGGAAGGCGCCCTGAGGAGCATCAGGAGCCATTTGCCGCTCCTCGATGTGCAGTTATCAGGATATGATGAAGCCCTTTTGCAGAAAAGGTACAGGGATCTTGCAAATGAAAGGCTAATAAAGCAGGAAGCCGGCCTTCCCTTTCTCTGTCAAGTAACACATGTAGAGAGAAGCATAAGAAATCCATATATAATGGTGGCGTGGGATAATGGCGGTGGCATCATCGACTACAAAGGGCTCTTGCCGCTTGCTGATGCATGGATAAAGGGCAGGGTCGGAAAATGGGCAAAATTTGAGAGGCGAAACGTCCTGGAGTTCCTAAAGCATTTTCATACAGGCGATCTTGTGGCTGTCCAATTCGTCGGCGATGGTAAAGAAAATGGAAAAACTCACCTGTTGCTTACAGAGATACCGACCTTAGAGGGAGGGATCGTAGTGATGCAAGCAGGAATGATAAAAGCAATGGTGGGCGGGTTTTTTGACCGTTTTTTCAATCGTGCCGTGGATGCCAAAAGACAGTTGGGTTCCATATTCAAGCCCATTGTTTTTACCGCTGCACTTCAACTAAAATGGAACAATCTAGATCCCTTGGTTAATAAACCTGATCTTTTCAAGTTTGAGAAAACCTTTTACGTCCCCAAGCCGGACCACAAACCCAAATCGGAGAAGGTCTCCTTAGCATGGGCTGGAGCAAAGTCCGAGAACCTGGCTACTGTGTGGCTTCTCTACCACCTTACGGACAGGTTGAATATGAGTGAATTTCGGAAGGTGGTGGAGCTTCTCGGTGTTGCGCAAAAGAAAGGCGAGTCTTACTTCGATTATTCCGAAAGAATAAGGGATAAGTATGGAGTCGTGGTTGACAACCAGGCGCTTATGGAGGCTGCATTTGAAGAGGCAAAAAAGGAAGTGGCTTCAGACATCATATTTGGAGGCTATGAAGAAGCCCTACCCACCCTCGGGCGACTCCATTACAGAATTGACAAACAAATGTTCAGTCCTGATAGGCCCGAAGAATATGAAATAAGACGCCTGAGCTTTACGGAACTAAATTCAGAAAACTTCGAAATGAAAGAAAGGCTCAAGAGAATCAAAGAGCTTCTATATTCTTACACCCAGCAAGAAGATCCACGCCTTGAGGAGATCATCTCAAAAGAGCTTGCTCACTTCTATGTTAAGCAGGACACCTCCTTGGTTGAAAGAATTGTGTACAAACAAAATTTCCCTTCATCCGGGGATTCCCGGCTAGTGCCTATTGCCATTGCAGGAAGGATTTCCACCCTTGAAAAACTTGCTGCTCAAAAGATATGGATAGACGGTGTATTGCCTTCCGGAGCCTTAGATATGCTCGATGCTCAGGTGAAGGAGGTTTATGAAAGATTGATCCATTACAGGAGATACGATCCGGAGGTTCTTTACAAGATAAGCGATTTTAGAAGACTGGTAAACCTGCTATACGTGGTTCGCCTTTCAGAGGAATTGGGAGTTTCGACTCACCTAGACCCGGTACTTTCCTTTCCCCTGGGCGCGAACTCGATAAGTATACTTGAGGCAGGGCGCACATACCAAAGCATTGTGAGCGGAAAGGTCTATCGGCTGGACAATAACACGAGCTCCAGCATGGTTCCCATAATTACGAAGATTGAAGATCGAGAAGGAAAAACCGTATGGGAATACACCCCTAGTCCCCAAAAAATACTTTCAACACGGATCTCGGGTCAGATTTCCGATATTTTGCGCCTGGTCATGGAACAAGGAACTGGAAGAAAAGCAAGGAACAGCGTCCGCCTTTCAACCGAGATACAGAAAGAAAAAGTGGGGATCACTATTCCGACGATCGGCAAAACAGGAACCGCAAACCGCTTTACAAATTCGAGCTTTGTCGGGGTGATTCCCGCACCTTCAGGAGAACCAATTCCCCTGGATTTTCGTAAAGGATACGTGGTTGCGGCCTATGTCGGATATGATGATAACAGGCCCATGAGAGGCAAGAAGATTGCTATCTATGGGGCATCAGGTGCTCTTCCCCTTTGGATTGATACAGCAAATGCAATTGTAAACAGCAAAACATATAGAGACCATCTGGAAATGGCTGACCTTGTTTTTTCATCTCCATCGAATCTAACTCTTACGGACAGAGAATTGCTGCCGGTACCGGTCTCCTCAATATCAGGCCTACCCTTAGGGCAGGCTAGAGAAGAGGTTACAGATCATTTTCCCAAGGTCTTAAGTTATGCTGAGATCAGTGGAGTCTCCCTATTTCTTAGGAGAACATTTGAGCCCTTGGGAGGAGTACATAATGAAGAAGAAAACTAGAACTCATATGCTTATCACCCTCTTCTTATTGGTATTTCTTGCCGGATGTGCGGGAACCTTCACCAAGGTGCCGGTTGTAAAACCAAGACCTAAACTCTATTACAAGACAGTGCTGCCGCTCAGTGCCATTGATGAAAAAATAAGCTATCTTAAAAGCTTGCTTGAATCGGGAGAACTGGAAGGGAGTGATCGTGAGCTGGCGCTCGATCTGCTAACCAACTATCAGGCAATAAGAGATGCAGTTCAGGAACCCGCAAATCGAGCCGAGAGGGAAAAAGTAATACGACTTCTTTTTGCAAACCGCTCCATGGTTGAAAAAAGGTATTTTTCAGAAAAGAACAAGGGGACCAAGGAATACCCGCATGTCGTTAACCAATTTATTGCAAGCCAAAAAGAAATCGTCAATAAATACCTCTCCGGAGATTACCGGGGGGTAATTGACTTAACCATCAGACTGGAAAAAAAATTCGGTCCTGACTCTCTTACCCCGGAAATTGGCGTCCTGTTTGCCCGCTCGCTTGCAAGTAAAGGGATGGTGAAAGACGCTATAGCAATTGGTGAAAAAATCTCGAAGGATCTCCAGGGCAAACCAGATTTTCTTTCTCTGCAGGGCAATCTTATCAGATGGTATCTTGATGCCGGGGACAACCAGGGGGCAAGAATGTCATACAAGCGGCTAGTCAATTACTTCAATGAAAAAGAAAAAGCATTAAGAATTGCAAAGGAAAATATTTCAGCGCATGAAAAAGAAATCTCGGCTTCCACCTCCGTCGAAGAGGAAGGGCGTATCTCTTACAGTAATGAAAAAACAAAACCTAATTCTCTCAAAGACATTTTGGATGAGGTGAACACCCTGATTGAAGCCCATCAGTTTGACAGAGCAAAGCTCCTCTTAATTCAGCAAAGGATTAGGGCGCAGGAAGACTCTGATAAGAGCCTTATTGACAGCGCCCTAAAATCCGTGGACCTCGCAGAGGAAAAGTTTCAGAAGCAAATGCAGGCCAGCACCGACTTGAAAGCACAGATCATCAAGGATGCTTCTGATTTGATTGAAAGAGAAAACTATGAAGCAGCGATTGCAAAACTTGACTCCCTTTCCAAAGTCGGGGTTCAGGGCCCGGAGACCAAGAAGTTGAGGGCGCTCGCAGTAGAAAAACTTATTAACAGGGACAGGAACAGGGCTGCAAAACTGTACCTGCTCGCGAAGCACACAAGAGAGCCTTCGAAAAAAGAAGAACTTCTTCTTTCTTCTTACCAAATACTCAAGGCTCTGCTGGAGAAATTCCCCTCAACACCCCTTACTGATAAAATACGTGATCACATCAAGAAGATAGAGGACGAGCTTGATAAGCTTCCAGATGGGTCAGGATAGGTGATGCATTCCCCGGAAAACAGCCGCGTAGTAGGTTTGGGCCAGGCATGTGTTGACTACCTTGGCAGGGTGCCTGTTTATCCCGAGGAAGACCAGAAGGTGGAGTTGCTCGACATCCAGCAGCAGTGTGGTGGACCAGCCTCCACCGCCATGGTCACACTGGCCCGGCTGGGTGTTAAGACTTCTTTTCTGGGTTCTGTTTCAGATGATCCCTTTGGGGTGAAAATAGTCGAGGGCCTGAAAAAGGAAAATAATGTGGATTTTCGTTTTCTGAAAATAACACCCGGCTACACATCGCAGTTCGCCTTTATTGCAATCAGCAAGAGTGGCGGGCATAGAACGATCTTCTGGCATCGCGGAAGCGTTCCTCATCTTAAGCCACGGGACATTGATATTTCCCCTTTTAGCAATGCTGAGATACTACACCTTGACGGACTGATGGTTGAAGCCTCCATTGAGGCAGCGCGTCAGGCAAAGAAACTGGGGATCAAGGTAGTCATGGATGCCGGTACCATGAGAGAGGGCTCCCGGGAGCTGGCTGCACTCACTGACGTGCTTATTGCATCAGAGAAATTCCCCCAGCCTCTTGTGGGAAAAAATGCTTCGCCTGAAAATGGCCTCCATGCCTTACACAACCTCGGCCCAGGAGTTGTGGTCATAACAATGGGTCAGAGAGGAAGCGTGGGTTGGGATGGTAACAACCTTATCTGGCAGAAAGCGTTTCCCGTCCATGCTGTGGATACCACGGGTGCGGGTGATGTATACCACGGCGCTTACATATACGGCATGCTTCAAGGATGGGAGATGAGAAAATGTATGCGCTTTGCCTCTGCCGCATCAGCCATCAAGTGCAAAGCAATAGGTGCGAGGGCGGGCATCCCCGGCTTAAAAGAAATAGAAGCCCTGATGGACTCGTTCCCCGGAATATGAAAAACTTACTGCAAAAGCCTTTACAAATGAGAATTCCGCATTAAATTTAAGCCAAGAACAACAGTTGAGATTTGTAGATATTTCAGAGCTTGCTCTTTTAAAATCTTATTTGCGTGCTGCCCAACTTCAACACTGAAGGAATGAACCTGAAGGCCGGGTAGGCCATAGAAGGTTAATATTTAGAGACGGGAGTTGCGGGTAGCACTAAAGGCGGCTTCTCGGGTGTGCGTGCATCTTTTCTACCGGACATCTTCCACATTTTTTGAGAGGTGGTCCCGTAGGATATAAACGGCAAACTGGGAAGCCGCGTCTTTTTTGTATGCAATCCCTTTTACCCCGTAGGAATGCCCCGTGCAAAACTCCACAGGGTTTACTCGTTAGGGGTTTGTGGAAGCGTTCTACCCCTTTTTATTGCACCATCCCCAAATTTCTCCCTGATAGTATCAAGAGCCTTTTCAACAGCTTTCCATGAGCCAGCCTCAGGCTCGAGTATTTCAAAGAGGTTAAGTTGTTTGGTCCTTCACAGTTTTCCGTGGGTCATACAAGATATAGTGGTATGGACTAATGAGCCAGGTTGTGTTGGAACTCGTGCATATAGGTCAAGCCCACCGCAATGAAAAAGGAT